>JANQSH010000081.1 GCA_028284145.1 Planctomycetaceae bacterium
AAACTGGTGAATGCGAAACTGGTGAATGCGAAACTGGTGAATGCGAAACTGGTGAATGCGAAACTGGTGAATGCGAAACTGGTGAATGCGAAACCACCCCGTAGCATCACTTCTGTGCGAAACGAACTCATCGTTGACTCAAGGATGAAGTTCTTCCCGCGCCGATGTCATCGCACTGATCTCGAATGATTGCACGAGGTCGAAGTGTTGGTGAAACAGATTGAGAAATTCCCACGGAAACTGTCTTCCGTGGGTTTTCTCTTGCGCTTTCACTGGAAATTCAATTTTCTTCAGGACATGCCGGATGCCGGCTCCACTCAGACCAACCTTCAGGCCGCTGATTTTTACGGCCAAAGATGAAACTGACACGCAACGACTGGCCAGCATCATGACGCAGGTTTTGCGACCAGGGACGAATGTGGGACTCATCGGAAACCTGGGCGCGGGAAAAACCCGATTCGTTCAGATGCTGACCATCGCAATGGGGGGCGATACAGCCGAAGTGACCAGCCCAACCTTCGTCCTGGTTCAGGAATATGAAGGCCAGCTATCAAGCGAAGAGGGGTGCCGCTCCATCCACATTTTTCATTTCGATGCCTATCGATTGAAAGACATCGATGAATTCCTCGAATTGGGGGCCGAGGAGATGCTGTATGCAGGTGGCATTTGTCTCATTGAATGGGCGGACCGGGTTGAAGAGGCCCTTCCGCGAGACAGAGTCTGCATCGAAATCCACAGCACGGGTGAGACAGAGCGTCAATTCACGATCAGCGGCACCGGCCCAGAATCAATGGAACTGGTCAACGCGCTGTCTGCACTCATTCCATAGCAGACCATCAGATGGTGCATTGGCATCAATCAGCCAGGGTTCAGTGAGCCGAGGCGTGTGTGTCCTGGCTCTCAGGCTCGATTTCCTCAGGAAATTTCAGGAACTGGTTGCAGCAACCGGAGAGTTGAACCGCCCCGCTGAGCAACATAATGCAGATCAGTGAGGTCACATAGACCGTTTTCCCGGTGAAGTTGTCAACTGTAAGCCCGAAAATATAATGCTGTCCACCCGCAGGAGGCGCGACTGTCCCCCAGATCAGAATAGCACTGAAACCAAGCAGTGCGAGTCCGATCCACCCTCCCTGCAAGAGAATCTTTCTCAGTGAAATCCAATTCACGGCAAGCATCCAAAACGCAATCCAGGCCAGCAGTGGCACTTTCGGCCAGACGATGGCACAAATTGAGACCAGAAAGGTGAGCAACGCGTCGAGCAAATCGACGAAACTGTAAATAAGATTAAGGAAGGCTTCCATAAGAAATTCCCAGCTTGAACGGACACAATCCGGGCATACGAACGCTTCCACCCGAAATGAACGGAAGTATGTATCACAAACCGTCTCCGTTTGCCAGTCTCTGAGAAACCGAATGGCATCGTTTTTGATGCGACAGATCGTATTCCACTCTTCCGTGCCGCGATGGGCGTCGTTCGGCCTGCAAACAGAGTGCCTTGTCAAAGCTTTGTTTTGGGGTACGGCTTAACATATATCCCGCTCCGTTGTCGCTCCCTGCAACTTCATCAAACCCAACTTTTCGTCTTGACGGTCCAATAGCCCCCCCACGGGCCAGAGACGTCACACAAAAAGGTAAACTGCTCTAAGCGATTCAACTGCATTGTGTTAAGAATTCCTCTTGGGCAGAAATGTGGTGATCTGGTATGATTTTGCTCCGGTCGAAAACACCGCCTCTCCTTTTTGCAAATCCATGAACATCATGCCCGCGTCGTTGTCGGATTATCGTATTCATCTTGATCTGTTTGAAGGCCCGCTCGACCTGCTGCTGTATCTTGTCCGTCGCAGCGAAGTGGATGTCGTCGAGATCCCAATTGCCCGCATCACCTCCCAGTTTGTCGAGTTTATTGAGGTTCTCGAATTCATTGACCTCGACTTGATCGGTGATTTTCTTGTGATGGCCAGCACGTTGATCGAGATCAAGAGTCGACTTGTACTTCCGCAGGCGGAAGATGAAATACCGGATGACCTGCCCACCGATGGGCCACACGGCGAACTGATTCAAAAGCTGCTGGAATACAAGAAATACAAAGATGCCGCCCAAATGCTCGAAGATCGGGCCGCCGAATGGCAGGAGCGTTTTCCACGGCTCTCTGCAGAACGACCTCAGACTGGCAAAAATCCGGCGATCGACCACATCAAAGAGGTCGAACTCTGGGATCTCGTAAGCGCTCTGGGACGTGTCCTGCGCCACAAAACGGTCGAAAGCGAAGGGCGGATCAAATACAGCGACACGCCGATTTCCGTTCACATGGAGCGTATTGCCCGCACTGTCCGAGATGAGGGCCGCTCAACATTCAGTTCGTTCTTCCGCGAACTGGTCACCCGGAACCAGATTGTGGGTGTGTTCCTGGGCATTCTCGAACTGATTCGCCACCATCACTTCCGAGCCGAGCAACCCGTGCTGGATGGTGAAATCTGGATCATGCCTCCGCTGCCGGAAAACGACCGGGGAGATGGCCCGGCATTCACATCGTCAGCCCTTCTTGAAGAAATGCAGCGGCAATTGGATGACAACGATTAACCTGGTCGACAACGCGACTGGAGCATATTACGCTCTTCTGTGCCGCGATGAACGTTGTCCGGCCTGCAAACACAGTGCCTCGTCAAGGCTTTGTTTTGGGATACGGATTAACACATCCCGCTCCGTTGTCGTTCCCTGCAACTTCATCAGCCCCAACTTTTCGTCTTGACGGTCCAATCGTTCCCCACGAGCCAGAGACGTCACACAAAAAGGTAAACTGGCCTATAATGGCATTGTTGTATGTTGTATTGCGTATTCAGGAGTTCCTCATCGTCGTCAGGCCACGCATATCATGCCCGATTTTCAACTTGTGAGTGAATTTGCCCCGGCAGGAGATCAACCCAGAGCGATCGAGTCGCTGGTGCGTGGCATCAACGCGAAAAAGAACGAACAAATTCTGCTCGGCGTCACCGGTTCGGGCAAAACGTTTACGATGGCGAATGTTATCCAGCAGGTGCAACGCCCGACGCTGGTCCTCTCGCACAACAAAACTCTGGCCGCGCAACTTTATGGAGAATTCAAAGAGTTTTTCCCGCACAACGCTGTCAGTTATTTTGTCAGCTATTACGACTACTACCAACCCGAAGCGTACATCCCTCAGCGCGATATCTACATCGAGAAAGACGCATCGATCAATGAAGAGATCGATCGTCTGCGGCTTCAAGCCACATCCGCACTGGTCAGCCGACGTGATGTCATTGTGGTTGCGAGTGTCAGTTGCATTTACGGATTGGGATCGCCGAAAGATTATCTGGAAATGATGATTCCCATGCGCGTTGGTGACACGATCGACCGCGATGCGTTACTGATCAAACTGGTCGACATTCATTACGAACGGAACGATTGGGACCCCGCGAGGGGAAAATTTCGCGTGCGGGGCGATGTCGTCGAAGTCTGGCCCGCATACGAGGAATTCGCCTACCGCATTGAATTCTGGGGCGACGACATCGAAAGTCTGGCAATCATCACCCCGACGTCTGGCGAGGTCATCCACTCGATGTCCGATCTTTATCTCTACCCGGCGAAACATTTTGTGTTGCCGCAAAGCCGGATTGACGCTGCGATGGAAGAAATTCAGGCGGAGTTGGAGACCCGACTGGAAGAGTTGCGGCGTGACGGTAAATTGCTGGAGGCGCAGCGTTTGGGAGCGAGGACACGTTACGACATGGAGTTGTTGAAGGAGGCCGGTTTCTGTCCCGGCATCGAAAACTACAGCCGGGCACTCGCCGGACGTAAACCCGGTTCTCCGCCCGATACGCTTCTCGACTTTTTCCCGGATGACTTTTTGATGATTGTGGATGAGTCTCATGTGACTGTGCCGCAGGTACGGGGCATGTATGCGGGAGATCATTCGCGAAAAACAACACTCGTCGAACATGGTTTTCGCCTGCCGATGGCGATCGACAATCGTCCGCTGAAGTTTGAGGAATGGAATGAGCGGCGAAAACAAACCGTTTTCGTCTCTGCCACGCCAGCCGATTGGGAACTGGATCAGACGCAGGGTGAAGTCGTGGAGCAGGTCATTCGACCGACCGGTCTTGTCGATCCGGTGATTCATGTCGTTCCTGCGCGAGGGCAGGTTCAACATCTGATGGAACAAATTCAACTGCGAACCGAAAAAGGCGAGCGGTCACTCGTCACGACATTGACAAAGCGACTGGCGGAAGACCTGAGCCATTTCTTCCAGGAAGAAGGTCTGCGTTGCCAATGGCTGCATTCCGAACTCGATGCCATCGAACGGGTGGAGATACTTCGTGAACTGCGCGAGGGCAAATTTGATGTCGTCGTCGGCGTGAATCTGTTGCGCGAAGGACTCGACCTCCCCGAGGTCTCGATGGTGGCAATTCTTGATGCCGACAAAGAAGGTTTTCTCCGGAGCGAAACGAGTTTGATTCAAACGATTGGCCGCTCCGCTCGGAACGTCAACGCGGAAGTCTTTCTCTACGCCGATCAAATGACCGACAGTATGCAACGAGCCATCGACGAGACAAATCGACGCCGAGAACTGCAATTGAAATACAACGAAGAACATGACATCACCCCGGAGACAATCCGAAAGGCAATTCGCAAGGGAATCGAAGAGGAAATCAGCGCCCGACGTGTGGCACAACAGGCCTCTGGCAGCAGGGAGGAAACCGAGTTTGTGACGCAGGAGTTTATCAACGAACTCGAAAAAGAAATGCTGGCTGCGGCCGAGCAGTTGGAGTTTGAGCGGGCGGCTCAATTACGCGATCGCGTCGTCACACTCAAACAGCAGATTGGCCAGGAGATCCCCGAGGGCACGGAGAGCACACCCGGATTCACTGCTTCCGTCCGCCAAAGGCGTGGAAGAAAACGGGGACGGGGTGGCAGCCGGAAAAAAGTTCCCAGACCCCGAAAACAGAACTGACGAATCATTGATCCGGCGAAGTCACCTGTTCGTCAACCCATTTCAGGTAATCTTCGTTTCCCTGTGCAACGGGCCACGAAACGACACAGGGACAGTCGTAACTGTGTAACTCTTTCACCCGGTCGATGACCGAATCTACCAAATCGGAATGGGTCTTCATCATCAGCACTGCCTCGTCATCCTGTTGGACCTTACCCTCCCACCGGTATATCGAGATCATTGTGGAGTGGATATTGGCACAGGCAATCAGCCGCTCCTGAACAAGCAATCTGGCGATCGTTTCCGCTTCCTGCCTGTCTTGTGTTGTCACATAAATCGTGGAAATGGACATCATTTGACCTCGAAAAAAAGGGGGAGGAACGGAATCATTCCGGGATCGACTTGGCAATCTTCCCGCGTGCAAAGTATGCTGCGTCTGTTCTTGACCGTCAATTGATGAACGTTGTCCAATTCCTCAATTCCAGGATGATTTGTATGTCGCGGCTACCCTGTCTCTTTTCGTTGTTCTGTCTCTGTTTCATCGGGGCAAGTTGTTCGGAGAACATTCAGACCGGCAATGTTGCGCCCGGTGAGGCTCTGCAGAACAATACCCCTTACGTTGAAGTGCCCAATGACAGCCGGGCACCGGACGAGTATTTCGTTCGCGTCGAAACATCCAAAGGTCCGCTCATCGTCAAAGTGATGCGAGCCTGGTCACCCAAAGGAGCGGATCGTTTTTACACTCTCGTGAACAGCAAGTTCTACGACGAAACCCGTTTTTTTCGAGTGGTGAAAGGCTTCGTCGTGCAATGGGGCATCCACGGCAATCCTGACGTCCAGCGTCAGGTTGTTGGGCGAATGATCGGCGATGACCCACCACAGCAATCGAATCGCCGCGGCACAATTACGTTCGCTACTTCCGGCAAACATTCCCGCACCACGCAGGTGTTTATCAATCTGCGCGATAACACCGGGTTAGACTCTCAAGGCTTCACGCCGTTTGGCGAAGTTGTCGAAGGAATGAACGTTGTGGAATCGTTTTATGGTGGATACAACGAGCGTCCGACCGGTCTGCAGGGTCAAATTGGCGAGGGTGGCAATGCTTTCCTCGCCAAACATTTTCCCGAACTCGATTTCATCAAGACAGCGAAAATTGCAGACGATCCGGCTGTTGCAGCACGCGGACAATCACCGGACGAAACTCCCAGTGAAAATGGCAACGCACCGCCATCCGAAGACGCAGCTGGTGATCCGGAAGAAAAATTCATCGCCCCGTCAACAGAGACCTCAAATTGACGGAATCTTCGACAGAACGAAAGACTGATGGAGCAAACGCGGAACAAAGTCTCATATCTCATCTTCGATGTCGAAGCGATCGCCGATGGTGATCTGATTGCGAAAATCCGCTATCCCGATGAAAGCATCGATTCAGCAGAAGCCATTGTGCGCTATCGAGCTGACCTGATCGATGCGACCGGAAAGGATGTGATTCCGCCCACCTTCATGCTTCCGATTTCCGTTGCAGTGGCCAAAGTCGATGCTCAGTTTTACCTTCTCGATCTGGCAGTCCTCGATGAACCCGTATTCCGCCCCTTTGAGATCACTTCCGGATTCTGGCGCGGCTGGAAGCATTATGAGAAACCGACACTCGTCACCTTCAATGGTCGTGGGTACGATCTTCCCGTTCTCGAACTCGCCGCGTTTCGTTTCGGATTAAGTCTGCCGGACTGGTTTAATATCGATGCCCGCTCGTACGATCAGTCACGAAATCGGTACAACATTTCTGCGCATATCGACCTGATGGATCTGTTCTCGAATTTCAACGCCACGAGAATGACTGGCGGACTGAACCTGTTGGCCAACCTGATCGGCAAGCCGGGCAAGTCGGGAATGGATGGCTCAATGGTGCAAGATGCCTACAACGATGGACAGGCACAGCAGATTAACGATTACTGTCAGGCCGATGTCCTCGATACCTATTTCGTTTTCCTCCGCAGCCGCATCCTGACGGGACAAATCACACTGGAACAGGAGCAGAAAATCGTCGACGAGACGCGCACCTGGCTGGAGGACCGGCGGGAAAACCCTGCGATTCAGAACTACCTCGACAATTGGGGTGAATGGCAACCGCCCAGGGAGTGACATCAAAATCTGGGCCGCATCAGAGCAGTTTACCTGTTGACGTGACGTTCCTGGCTCGTGGGAGTCTCTATATTTGTAAGCCAAACGATGCCCATCGAGGCACGGAAGAGCGTAACACGCTCCAGCTGCATTGCCTCGCAACTTCATTCTTTTTCCGGTTCGTCCCACGAGTAAACAGCCATGGCATTGAGTTCGCGAATGAAAACCTCTCCACCGCAAACCGCCAGATGAGCCCAGGTCGGTTCGTCGCTTATTTTTCTCTGATCAATCAATTCAAATTTCCTGGGATTCGCCCGTAGTAGAAATAGTTCGCCTCGCTCATCCAACGCAAGAATGTGGTCGTTCTGAGACACAAGACTCCAGTACTTACCATGAGGCGTCGTGATCCATGTCTCCTTGCCCGTTTTCAGATCGAGGCAGGCGAAACGCTGATTTCGCAGATGCATGTAGGCGTGACCGTCAATCACGATGGGGCTGGACATGTAGCCCTGCAGTTTATTTCGCCAGAGTGCCTTCACTGAAAACCGATCCAGAGTTTTTTCGACGGCATACATGAACGAACCACCGCCGTAACTGCTGGTGAAAACTCGATCGCCCACAACAGTCGGCGTGTGAATGTTCATTCCCCGAAAGGCTGGCACATCAACCGACCAGAGCGTTTCTCCATTTTCCAGATCGAGTCCCATCAGACTTTTCCGGGACTGAGCCACGAGTTGCCGCGTGTTCGCAATTGTCGCGATGATGGGAGAAGAGAAGGCACTGCCCATCATCCCTCCACCATCAACCGCACCCCGCCAATGAACTTCGCCATTGATTCTGTTCAGTTTCACAACACCGCCACCGGCCTGCACGTAGATGTCATTCCCGTCAATCAGAGGAGATGCGACGAATCCAAAAGCCGGAAGTTGAGACTTGAAAGTCTTCATAAAATCGACCCGCCAGATCTCTTTTCCAGTTGATGCATCAAGACAGACCAGCACGTCACGCATACCCGCCACGTACAGCCGGCCCTCACTTAAAGCGGGCGTGGAGCGAATCCAGCTTCCATTGGCCCATGCGAAAAAGGGAACGGTCATGGTGCCGGCCCACTCGGTTTTCCAGATCTCCTCGCCGGTGACTCGATCCAGAGCGCGAACGACTTCCTTTTTCCGATCAACCGTTTCAGTTACATAGATCTGTTTTTCGTCCACAACAGGCCCGGAATAACTCGGCCCCAATTTGACCCGCCACGTTTGTTGCAGATGATCATTATCCAGTTTTCTCGGCCAGGGACTCTGAGCTGAACTGACTTTGCCCGTGCGAAGCGGTCCCCGCCATTGCGTCCAGATGTCGGGTGTGTTCATCGGGTCATTGGCGAGAAGGTTTGTTGCGGTGATCAAGAGGAGTGAAGCAATTGAGACCAGGAATGGTTTGAACATGACATCTCCCAAAAAGGTTTGCGATGGAAAATGTTAGACATCTGTCTGCTGCTGGCAAGCCAAGCTCAACATTTTGGCCACAAAAAGAGCGAAAGCCACTGCCCCGCAGGTGGGACAGTGGCTTTCTCATCAAGGAGTCAGTCGGTCTGACCAGGGCTTTTGCCCTTCATGATCTGCTCGATTTCGTTCAGATCATGCCAGTTTTTCGTTCTCCTGAACTTAAAGCGTATTACGCTTTCCTGTGGCCACGAAGTCTGTCTTTCGATTTACAATGGCAGACTCCTGCGAGCCACATCATCACACGAAAAGGGAAACGGTTCTAGAAGGTCAGGATGGCATCGATACCGAAGGTCGTTTCCTCGGAATCCAAACCTGGAATCCAGTCGTGACGAACTTCGGGACGAATCACGAGATTCGCATGTGGACGATAGTTGACACCAAACGTTGCTTCGTAGAACGAAGTTCCATCCAGTTTCCACCATTCGGCACGAGCACCAATGCCAAGGCAATCGTTGATCGTGTAGATCAGGTAGTTGTTGAGGCCGATTTGGTAATCATCAAATGTAATACCGTCGATGACGTTACTGCTATTCGTCTGCGTGAGATCACTCTGCAACACGTAGTTCAGTTTTTCAGTCAAGGCAACATCCAGCACAATACTGTGTGAGTAGCCTTCACCTCGTTCGCCGAAGTCACCAATGGAGGTGATGTAGGTCAGTGTTGCATCGCAACCAACCGGTACGCTGAAACCACCATGGAAGTTACTCCCACGGGAACTGTCACCATCGGTGAAGCTGTCAAAACCAGTGTCCCAGCCAGCAGTCCAGCCACCGTACAGGGTCACATTTTCCAGACCAGTGTAAGTTGCCAATGCACCGGTATGGGTGAACGGTTCACTGTTGTACATAGTGTAAGCGTGGCTGTAGAAGAAATTATCCGGAGCAGCCACAACTTCGTACCCGGCGAGGGTATAGAAATGGCCAATTTTGATGGCCCAGTCGCCGAAGGCAACTTCACCGTACAACTGAGGTATTGCCCAGCCGTAGATACCGTGATCCCATGCGTTGTCCCAGTGTGTTTCGGGATTCGGCTGACCGAAAGCTTGCGTATCTTGAGCATCCACACCATACACAACATCAACGCGGAAACCCCAATCCCAGTCGGTACAGGGATCGCTGGCATCAGCAACCTTTTCGGCGTACAGCCATGATTGGTGGTTGTTGAAGCGACCTTCATGGTCGTTGAAGAGGCCGTTGTTTTCGCTGTGGTAGCCCCATTGGGTCCAGCCACCGATAGTCAGCCAGTTGTCTTTGCCACCGCAGATGTCATCGTCGCAGCAACCTTTGTCTTTGTCGAAAATGCTCTGGAGCGTCCAAGGCTCACCCAGATTGCACCAGTCGCAAATGCTTCCGCAGCAACCATCGTCGCAAGTGTTGTCTTCGCAACCTTTGTCGCAGCATTCTTCGGGTGCAGCACAGGTGTGCTTGTCAATTTCGCAACATTCGATGGGTGCGGCGCAGGTGGTATCACACCCGGTATCGCAGCAATCTTTTGATTTAAAAAAACTAACCGGTTGACATTTCGCCTGGGGACCGAAGGTCTGGGCGTCAGCCGAGGAAGCCAAATAAAGGCTTCCACCGAAAAGCAGGGCAAAAGCGGCGGTCATCCGCAACGCCTGCTGTGTTTCACTCTTCCGCATGATTTACTCCTGAAAATTCGTCCTGAAACCGGGGGGAGTCCATCCCGCTGGTACGGCGCGTCGTGGGTTTACCGTTTGGTGCGGGAAAAACAGATCACTTCATAATCCTTGATAATGGGCTGATACCACCCATTCGGGATTTACAGACCGCTCAAACCCTAAGGCGCTGTTGGATCTGGAATTGGCCTACATTTCGGTATCGGAAGCAGAAACGTTGCGAATCACCGATTCAAACCCTGCCCGCAAACTTTACCCAAACCACGCAAACAAACTCTTGCAGCTCAGGTTATGTGTAAAAGGTATCGAGATACTGATGTTGCTGAGGTACAGATACAAATGTGGGCCAGCAGGTCATTTGCGCGCCAATATCCAACCTAACTCACTGGAAGCCAGATGTGTTAAGGTGATGTGAATGCCGGAACGAGCGATTTCACCATGGCAAAAAGCATTGCTGGCGAAACTGGATGATCAGCGACGAACTGAACAATCAGCAGTAATCCAACAGCCCTCCAAACGACTACCAGCCTAAAATAATCAAAGAATTTTTTGTAAAAGACGTCTCGAATCGGTTTTTCTCGTTCTAACAGTCTTTCAGGCAGTGAGTTTCCGGCTTGACCTGGATTAAAGTGTATTACGCTTTCTTGTGGCCGCGAAGAATATCTTGCGGTCTGTAATAGTGAACTCCCACGAGTCCCAATCGTCACACGAAAAGGAAACGGCTCTAATCACTCGTCAATCAACACATCGACGAAACTGTCCGGGTCGAAGAGTTGCAAATCATCGATTTGCTCCCCGACACCCACGTATTTCACGGGGATCCCCAGTTGCTGACAAATCGGCAGAACAACCCCACCCTTCGCCGTTCCATCTAACTTGGCGAGAATCAACCCGGTGCAGTTCACTGCATTTGAGAAATTCGTCGCCTGGCTGATTCCGTTTTGTCCGGTCGTGGCGTCCAGCACGAGCAGGCTTTCATGTGGGCCTTCGGGAATCACCTTCTGAATCACACGGTGAATCTTTTCCAGTTCTTCCATCAGATTCTTCTGTGTCTGCAAACGTCCGGCTGTGTCGATAATCACGAAATCCGCACCGGTTTCGACAGCACGCTCGCAGCCCGAGTAGGCCACACTCGCCGGGTCGGTGCCACTCGGCTTCGTAACAATGTCGCAACCAAGCCGCTCACTCCACATGGTCAATTGTTCGACGGCTGCCGCCCGGAAAGTGTCGCCCGCCGCCAGCACGACCTTTTTGCCCTGCTTCTGAATGAAGTTGGCCAGTTTAGCGATCGATGTCGTTTTACCAACGCCGTTGACTCCCGCCACCAGAATCACGGTTGGCCCCTGCTCCGCCTGAGTGATGGGCGAAAGCGGATCATCGAGATCGTACTGAACGGAACCGTCACCTTTCAGCAGGTCCTTTAAAGTTACTTTGACCGTTTCCCAAATCTCGTCAATAACGACCGTTCGTCCACCATGCTCCTTTCGCAGATCGGTAATGATGGCATCGACAGCAACCACTCCCATATCTGTTCGCAGCAAACCAGCTTCAAACTGGTTCAGTTTTTCCTCTGTAAGAATCTCGCCCGCTTTGAAAACGTCGCGAACATCTTTGTTCAGGAATTCCTTTGTTTTCGTAAGACCCTTCTTGAGCTTGTCAAACAATCCCATGGCTGCATCAACTTCGATAAAAACGGATCAGAAAAGTTTCAAACACAAGGTCCGAATCATCGCTGAGAGTCCCGCAACCCGCAAGTCTGACAAACGACAAAGCCTGACACTGCTCCAAGTCCGGTGCCCATCCAGGTCATCCTCGCGCAGGAAGTTTTTGCAGGGCATCGCTCCTGCCTGCCGTTTGTCTGTGAGGAAGAGAATGGGACGTGATGACAGGATCAACAGGATGATGCAGGGCCTTGCTCTGCCAGCCGTCTTCCTTTAGAGCGCGTCCGAGATAACCGTAACATCATCCGAACGGGTATTTCAGTTCCAAATGGTCCGCCAGCCGCTACGATAAAACTAGACGTAGTCTAACTGCCGCGCTACACGCGGCGGGATTCCTGTTCCAGACGTGAGGCGATGAACTCGATCGCCTCTTCCGCCATGCGATCAAAGAGCGGTGCGTCCTCTTCCTGCTGTGTGGGTTGCCACCGTGACTCAAATGGCACACCCATCGATGAAAGCTTGCTCGTCAGGCGTTCCACGCCGTCAAACCAGACCGAATTCGTTTCGCAGGCCAACCATTGATGTCGGGGCCAATCAAGCGGATGAATCTGCAATGTCACTGTCGCTTGTCGGACTGCTTCCGGAGAGTTGAACAGGGAATCCAACACCGTGCCTCGACCGTGAAGAACCTGAAAATCGACGGCGGGTGAGATCGCAGCGACCACCGGGAACTCTCTGGCTCGGCGGTAAGCCAGTTGCAACACGCCTTGACCACCCATTTCGTGGCCCAGCAATCCCACGCGACGCGACTGACCGGCGGTCTGTTCCTGGAACCATTCCGCCAATGGTCCCATCACGAAAGATAAGGGCGAAATCGCCGCGTCAAATTCTTCTACACGCTGATCAAGCCACCAGGTCGCACCTGCCCTGGGACAGGCGGCCCAGAGTCCACGGTCATTGAGCTGCTTTTCGTATACAGTCTGACCGCGCAACGTGGTTTCGTGCTGGTCGTGCAGATAGAGAACGCCTCGCCGCAATTCGTCTGGCCGGTCTGGTTTGAACAGTTCAATTGTCTGCCCGCCGACGTCGATCTGGCTCCATGTTCCTGCCATATTCGATTCACTTCTGCATGGTTATGAATTTCGAGAGCCTGCTTTCGGAGATGACGGCTCTGTCGACCGACGTTTCCGATCACGGTATTCTATGCACTCTGGAGGATAAGCTGGAGCCCTCCGACACGAAATCTCCTGGCAGGAACCCGAGCGGTGCAAATTCTGATTGAAGAAACGAAGATTCAGGAAGCGGTCAGCCAGTTGGCGACTTCGATCGCCCGTGACCATCGCGATCGACCATTGACGATTCTTGGTGTCCTGACCGGCAGCATCGTTTTACTTTCGGATCTGATCCGGAAACTCGACATGCCTTTGCGGGTCGGATTAATACAGGCTTCGAGTTACCGCGGTGCCACCACCACCCGTGGCAAACTCCACGTCAATACCGGGTTGGTACCTGATATCGAGGGACGGGACATTGTGTTAATCGACGACATCTTTGACACGGGCCACACACTGGCCAGGTTGACGAATGAGGTGCGCGGGTTGAATCCCAGCAGCCTCAAATCGGCCGTTTTGCTTTGGAAAGATGGTCGACAAGAGGTGGAACTGACGCCCGATTATCACTGCTTCAAGATTCCAGACCGATTCGTTGTCGGGTATGGGCTCGATTACGACGACGATTTTCGCCACTTGCCCTACATCGCCAGTCTGGAGGAGTCAGATCTGAAGAATTGAGGATTCGTTCTCAACACACTTTCGATGTGGAATCGAGACTCATTTTCAACTCCAGGCCGAGACACCATATCAATCAGCGAAGATCATTCCCGATGGCGAAGTTCACAGTAGTCGACTGGCTGTCACAACATTACAATCCAACCCACGCGGCGGGAATTGTTCGCCCCATCAACCACAAAAAACACATTTCACGAGCAGTAAGAGGAATACCATGCAAGGCAGCCAAAAGGTCATCGATGCCCTGAATGCCGGGCTGACAATCGAATTGACGGCTATCAATCAATACTTCATTCAGGCGAAAATGTGCGAAAACTGGGGATTTCGCAAGTTGAGCGCGAAACATTACGAAGAATCGATTGGCGAAATGAAACATGCCGAGCAGTTAATCGACCGCATTCTGTTTCTGGAAGGTGTTCCGGAAATCGCCCGGTACGATGTCATTCGTGCCGGCACGAGCGTGAAAGAGCAGTTTGAGCACGATCTGGAACTGGAAACAAAGGGTGTCAACACCTACAACGAAGCGGTAACGTTGTGCATTGCCGAAAATGATGGCGGCAGCCGGGAGATGATCGAAAAGATTCTTGTGGAATCGGAAGAGCATGTCGACTGGCTGGAAGCGCAACTCGAATTGATTGAAACGGTGGGGATCGAAAATTACCTCGCCACACAAATCGGTGATCACCCTGCCTGATGACCATCCAAACTCCTCGATGGAGGACATAGTTGGGCTCCCCTCTCCTCGATTACAGCCTCTTGATGACTTCGTCTCCCTTTTTGGCAAACAGGGCCACCTTTGAGTTAAGGTGTGTCAGTGACAGGCGGCTACCAGGGTGATTCATACCCGCCTTCGCGGGTATGACGGGAGAAGGCCAAAATCTTTCCGAACTCATCCTGTAATCCTGTCCGTCCTCTTCAGGAAAGAGCTTTCGACAGGATTAGGCAGTACGGACTTTTATCTGTGGCGGCTTACGCCCCATTTGGAACGATAACAGCCGATCGAAAGACGCCACACTTATCCGTTTGCCGCTATAGAGAGTTTAACCTTCTGGTGTCGCCACTGGCTCGTGGGGCCTGTATTGCAGTCCAATCGATGCTCATCGCGGCACAGAAGAGCGTAATATGCTCTAACCCTTCACGACGAAATTCACCAGTCGGCCCGGGACAACAATCACCTTCACCACATTCCTGCCTTCCAACTGCTTCGCAACCGTTCCATCGGCGCGGGCAGCGGCTTCAATTGTCGCCTGATCCGCATCCGCAGCCACACTCACCTTCGATCGCAGTTTTCCGTTGACCTGAACCGGAATCTCCACCGTCGATTCCACGATTTTGCTTTCGTCAAACTCGGGCCACGGCTCATACGCCAGCGTGTCGTCATGCCCGCAGATGTGCCACAGTTCCTCGGCAATGTGTGGCGCAAACGGTGACAGCAACAGAATGAACGATTCCAGAGCCGACTTCGGACGCGGTTCCTGCTGGCTGAATTCATTCGTAAACTCCATCATCCGGCTGATGGCCGTGTTGAAGCTCAGCTTTTCGATGTCTTCAGTGACCGCCTTGATTGTCTTGTGCAGCGTTCGCAACTGATCTTCGTTCGGTTTGACATCCTGCACGGCGACATTCAACTGAATTTCATTGGCCCGTTCGTCGATGAACATCCGCCAGACCCGCCCCAGGAATCGCGCAACGCCATCCACGCCCGACATGCTCCAGGGCTTCACCTGTTCCAGCGGCCCCATGAACATCTCGTACATCCGCAACGAGTCGGCTCCGTACAGGTTCACGACGTCGTCAGGGTTGACGACATTCCCGCGTGATTTGGACATCTTTTCCGTGTGGGCATCCAACCGATATTCGCCATGTTCATCACTGAAATACGGGACTCCCTTTTTCAAATCGACTTGGTCGCGAGGGATTTCTTTTTGTCCAAATTCGCCACTTTTGAATGTGAGACCAGTTGCCTCATCAGCAATCAACCCCTCATTGCTTTCATCATCGACGACATCTGCGCTCACCATTACTTCGGTGTTATTCCCATTCTTGTCGACACGCAGATTAACATAATAAGTTGGTTCACCCAGAATCATTCCCTGGTTGACCAGTTTCTGAAACGGCTCGGCAATAGTGACATGCCCGCGATCGAACAGCACCTTGTGCCAGAACCGCGAATACAACAGATGCAACACGGCATGTTCCGCACCGCCGATGTACAAGTCGACCGGCAGCCACGCCCTCTCTTTTTCAGGGTCGATGAAGACGGAGTCGTTCTTTGGATCTGCAAAGCGGATGTAGTACCAGCAGGAACCGGCCCATTGGGGCATCGTGTTGGTTTCGCGCAGCAATTTCGTGCCGTCGGCCGCGGTCCTGTACAACCACTCATCGGGCGACTCGGCCAACGGTGGTTCGGGTGATCCCCCCGACTTTGAACCTTCACCATGTCCTTTGAACTCGAAATCCTCCGGCAATGTCACCGGTAAATTGGCAACATCGTCAGTGCGCAACAAACCGGTGCGATTGCCGTTTTTATCCAGTTCATGCCAGATCGGAAACGGTTCGCCCCAGAAATGCTGACGGCTGAACAACCAGTCCCGCAATTTGTAATTGACAGCCTGTTTGCCCAGACCGTTTTCGGCCAGATCACTCGTGATCTTCGCCTTGAAGTCGGCTGTCGACAGACCATTGTAATCGCCGGAGTTGATGGCCGTTCCCTGACCGGCAAAAGATTTGAAGAACAGGTACGGATATGTCGCGTGTAAATCGGCCAATGCTAAAGCATCATTGTCGATTATCGAGTTCGCCAACTCTTCGATTGGAGAATTACTAATATCCGAAGAAATTTCTCCCATCGG
The DNA here is from genome assembly GCA_028284145.1 of Planctomycetaceae bacterium. Taxonomy (GTDB): domain Bacteria; phylum Planctomycetota; class Planctomycetia; order Planctomycetales; family Planctomycetaceae; genus JANQSH01. The sequence continues at coordinate 16,505 of JANQSH010000081.1, forward strand.
CCGGTCGATGAATTCTTTCGCCGATGTTACGGCGTCATCTTCATAAGCGAATTGGTGATTCTCCCACAGCCATTGATCGTTTGCGCTCACAACCGTCTTTATCGGCAGTTGGAACTCTTTAGCGAATTCAAAATCTCTTTCATCGTGCGCAGGAACCGCCATGATCGCCCCTGTGCCGTAACTGATCAGCACGTAGTCGGCGATCCAGATCGGCACCTGCTCACCATTGACCGGGTTGAAGGCGTAGGAGCCGGTGAAGACGCCCGTTTTTTCCTTTGCCAGATCGGTCCGGTCCAGATCGCTTTTCAACGACGCCTGTCGCTGATACTTCGCGACTTCTTCCGCCTGTTCAGCAGTCGTCAGACGTTCGACGTAGGGATGCTCCGGTGCCAGCACCATATAGGTTGCACCGAACAGCGTGTCGGGTCGGGTCGTGTAGACGCGCAAAACTTCCTCGCCCGGCTCGGAAGGCAAACCAGAATCTCTACGTGACGACTTCCAAACGTCAAAACCATCAGTCGTCCGATCGCTTTCCTTGTCGCCAATGAAGAAGTCGACTTCCGCACCGGTACTTTTGCCAATCCAGTTGCGCTGCAACAGTTTGATCGATTCCGACCAGTCGACGTCCTCCAGTTCGTCCAGCAGACGTTCGGCATACGCCGTGATTCGCAACATCCATTGCCGCAACGGAATTCGCTCAACCGGATGCGCACCCCGTTCGCTCAGCCCCTCGGCTGTGACTTCCTCGTTTGCCAAGACCGTGCCCAACGCGGGACACCAGTTGACCGGCGCTTCGTGCTGATACGCCAGGCGATGTCGATCCTGATATCGGCGGACGGCTTCTTCTCCATCATTCGCGACGTCATCCGGAATCGGCAACTCCGCAATCGGCCTCCCTTTGCCCATCCGCTCGACGCCATCCGGCCCCGTCCAGAGATGTTCCGGATCGTACCAGGTGTCGAACAGTTCCAGAAAGATCCACTGCGTCCAGCGGAAGTAGTCTTCATCGGTTGTGGAAAACTCACGGTCCCAGTCGTAACTGAACCCCAGCATTTTCAACTGTCGACGGAATGTGTCGATATTCTGGTACGTTGTGATGCGGGGATGCGTGCCGGTCTTGATCGCGTGTTGTTCGGCGGGCAGTCCGAAGGCGTCCCAACCCATCGGATGCAACACACTTTTGCCCTTCATCCGGCTGTAGCGGCAGACGATATCGGTCGCAGTGTAACCCTCGGGATGGCCCACATGCAATCCACTGCCGGAGGGGTACGGGAACATATCCAGCACGTATAGTTTTTTGCCGGTGGGCATTTCGGGGGCAGCGAAAATTTTGTTTTCTTCCCAGTATTTCTGCCAGCGAGGTTCAATACGTTTGGCGTCGTAGCGAGGCATGGCGATTGATGTTCTTTCTGAGCGAGGCTTGACACAGTCGAGGCGCCGGAAGCAATGTTCCTGATAAAACCATGTTCTGGACGGAGCGCTCTTTCATATCGTCAGACATGGTTCTTTGCAATTTTGATTTTCACGGCTTTGATTTTCACTGCGAAATAAACCAGACACACGAAATTGGCAAAGAGATTCAGACAGGATTACAGGATGAAGTCACGGTACGCTGTGCGTAGCACGTCGGCTGGTAGAGGCCTCCCACGAGCCAGAAACGTCACACGAATAAGGAAACTGTTCTATAATCAGCCGTAGTCAATTCATTTGAATTCTGAATGGGATTCATGTTTGATGATCAGTCGGCAAACGCACTCTTCAATACGCCAGATTGGGGGCAAGCCAGCGTTCCACCTGCTCGACCGTCATGCCCTTTCGGCGGGCGTAATCTCCCACCTGGTCTTTCGTAATTCGATCAACTGAGAAGTAACGTGATTCGGGATGCCCGAAATACAATCCGCTGACCGACGCTGCCGGCAACATGGCAAAGGACTCGGTCAATGAGATCCCCGCATTGTCAGTCGCCATGAGCAGATCGAAAAGTTCGGCCTTGCAGGTGTGGTCGGGACAGGCGGGGTAGCCGAACGCCGGGCGGATGCCACGGTATTTCTCGGCGATCAACTCTTCGTTGCTGAGGTGTTCTCCCCGACCGAAGCCCCAATCCTTGCGGGCCTGCTGATGCAGCATTTCTGCAAAGGCCTCGGCCAGTCGATCGGCAATTGCCTTGGCCATGATGCTTTTGTAGTCATCATGTTGATCGTCATATTGTCTGACCAGTTCATCGCAACCAAGACCGGTTGTCACGGCGAAAGCGCCAATGTAATCGGCCCGACCGGAATCGCTGGGGGCGATGTAGTCAGCCAATGATCTGAAATCGTCCTGCCCTTTCCGTTCCCACTGTTGCCGCAGCATGGGGAACCGGGTTAGTGCTTTCTCCCGGCATTCATCAGCGAACAGCACGATATCCTCGCCAACACTGTTGGCAGGCCAGAAACCATACACGCCTTTGGCCGTCAGTTTTTGACCGGTAATGATCTCTTCGAGCAGATCGCGTGCATCGTCGTACAGTTTTTTTGCTTCGGCTCCGACATCGGGATCATCGAAAATCTTCGGGAACTTGCCGCGCAACTCCCAGGTCTGGAAGAAGGGGGACCAGTCGATGTATTCGGCAATTTCTTTCAATGAGACGTCTTCGAGTGTGTGCAGACCGAGAAACGAGGGTTTGTCGATCTGGACAGAGTCCCAATCGGTTGCCCAACGTCTGCTGCAGGCGGTCGCGAAGTCGACGAGGTTTTTCTGCTGACGCTCGCCGAATGCCGCTCGGTCTTTCTCCTGTGCCGCCCGGTTCTTTTCGTCAAAGGCGGTTTTCTGATCATCGTCGAGCAACTGTTCCACCACCGGCACTGAGAGCGAAGCATCGAGTACATGCACGACGGACTGGTCGTATTCCGGAGCAATCTTCACAGCGGTATGCCTGGCGCTTGTCGTAGCTCCTCCGATGAGAAGAGGAATGTGGAAATCCTGCCGCTTCATCTCTTTGGCGATATGTACCATTTCATCCAGCGAGGGGGTAATCAGACCGCTGAGTCCGATGACATCCGCTCCTTCTTTTTTCGCAGTCGCCAGAATGTCCTCAGCCGGAACCATCACGCCCAGATCGATGACGTTAAAGTTGTTGCATCGCAGCACCACCGCGACAATGTTCTTGCCGATGTCATGCACGTCCCCTTTGACCGTAGCGAGAACGATCACACCACGATTGCTGGATTCCGCTTCGGCGACATCTTCCTCTTCCATGAAGGGGGTGAGCCAGGCGACGGATTTTTTCATCACGCGGGCGGACTTCACCACTTGCGGCAGGAACATTTTTCCGGCACCAAACAGTTCACCGACGACATTCATGCCATCCATGAGCGGCCCCTGAATGACATTTAAGGGCCGATCATATTTCAGCCGCGCTTCTTCGGTGTCCTCGTCAATAAATTCGGTAATCCCTTTGAGCAACGCATACTTCAGGCGTTCTTCGACGGATGCTTCACGCCAGGCCAACACTTGCGAATTGTCTTTCGTTTTCGCCTGATCCTTGACCGTTTCAGCATAGTCAATCAGTCGCTCGGTCGCGTCTTCCCGGCGATTGAGCAGAACATCTTCCACGTATTCCAGCAGTATCTTGTCGATTTCCTCATAAACTTCCAGTTGACCCGCGTTGACGATCCCCATATCCAGACCAGCTTCGATGGCGTGGTAGAGGAACGCAGCGTTCATCGCTTCGCGAACGACATTGTTGCCCCGGAAGGAGAACGAAATGTTGCTCACGCCGCCGGACGTTTTCGCGCCCGGACATTCCTGTTTGATGCGACGAACCGCTTCGATAAATTCCACCGCGTAATTGGAATGCTCTTCCATTCCGGTGCCGACGGTCAGAATGTTCGGGTCGAAAATGATGTCCTCAGCCGGAAATCCAACCTCTTCTGTAAGCAGTTGGAACGCGCGCTTGCTGATTTCGACTTTGTGATCGCAGTCAACCGCCTGCCCTTCCTCATCGAAGGCCATCACAATCACGGCGGCACCATACCGGCGAATCAGCTTCGCCTGCCGCAGGAATTCCTCTTCTCCTTCTTTGAGGCTGATGGAATTGACGACCGCCTTGCCCTGTACACATTTTAGCCCGGCTTCGATGACCGACCATTTCGAGCTGTCGATCATGATCGGCACGCGACAGATGTCTGGCTCCGAGGCGATGAGATTGAGAAATGTTTGCATTGCCTGCTCACTGTCGAGCAGACCTTCGTCCATGTTCACATCGATGATGTTTGCCCCCCCTTCGACCTGATCACGGGCGACGGCGAGCGCTTCATCGTACTTTTCTTCGCGAATCAAACGGGCAAACTTGCGCGAACCGGTGACATTCGTCCGCTCGCCCACCATGATGAAGTTGCTGTCTTCACGGATCGTCAGCGGTTCAAGTCCGCTGTAACGGGAGTCGTGCGGCACGTCGGGATGCGTGCGTGGCCGCAAATCTTTCGCCATCTCCGCTAATGCACGAATATGCTCCGGCGTGGTGCCACAGCATCCACCGATGATATTCACCCAGCCATTGTCAGCGAAGCCTTTCAACAACTCGGCCATCTGGTTGGGCGTCTGATCGTAGGCTCCGAATTCATTCGGCAGGCCGGCGTTGGGATGGCAACTGATGTGCGTCGGCGAAATGCGGGACAACTCCGCAATGTAAGGCCGCATCTCTTCCGCGCCGAGTGCGCAGTTAATGCCGACGCTCATAATGTTGGCGTGCGAGATCGAATTCCAGAACGCTTCGACAGTTTGCCCCGATAGCGTACGACCACTGGCATCGGTAATGGTGACGGAAACCATCACCGGAATGTCGATATCGTGCTGCTCGACGTATTGATCAATCGCAAACAGACAGGCTTTGAGGTTAAGTGTGTCGAAGGTCGTTTCGGGCATCAGCAGATCGACACCGCCGTCAATCAAGCCGGCGATCTGCTCGGTGTAGCTTTCGACCAGTTGGTCAAATGTCACTGCCCGATAGCCAGGATCGTTGACATCCGGTGAAAGCGACAAAGTGCGATTCATCGGACCGATGCTGCCGGCAACAAACCGGGGACGATCCGGCGTGAGAGCTGTGAAATCATCAGCCGCTTTGCGTGCCACTTCCGCCGCGGACTTGTTGATCACATGAATTTCGGATTCGAGCTGATAGTCGGCCATTGAAATCGAAGTCGAGTTGAAGGTGTTCGTCTCGATGATGTCGCTGCCGGCTTCGAGATATTTTCGGTGAATCTCCTCGATGATCTGCGGTTGGGTGACACAGAGGAGGTCGTTGCAGCCTTTGAGATCGCAGGGATGATCGGCATATTGCGATCCCCGGAAAGCGGTTTCGTCCAACTGGTGGGCCTGAATCATCGTACCCATTGCACCATCCAGCAGCAGGATATGCTTTTCCAGTTGTTCGAAAATCGTACTTTGCTTGGTTGGCGAGGCTGTACTCATTCCAGGTTCTCTTGACGGTTAATGTCGATGCAGCATTCTCAAATTCAGATGACAAACGACACGAGGAAGTTCGCAGGAACATCACTCACTGCCTATGGAATTGGGTAAACAGTTTGTTGGTTGAGGTAATTTAGCACAGTTTGCGAAGTCTGCCCAAGAGCGGTTTCCATTGCCATAGATCGTATGATATTCATGGGTTCGGTTGTCGGTAACGGCAAGCCGAGCTTGTCGGTGTGCCCGGTTTTCCCTATGTTATCCACCTGAACGGCCCGCATCTCATAACACGACATGAATTAACTGTTGGTTCAAGCTTCGCCACCAAAACAGGTTGACCCACAAGACAGGTTGACCCATTCCAATCAGATGATAACGCGATTGGCCGGAATTTCGGTTGCTCGGATGCAATTGATGTTCGGGTCGGTCATCGACCGTAGACTGCGGTTTACACAAGGAGCAAAACGTATGTCGACCACGACAATACTGGAGTACAAGGTTAAGGATCTCTCGCTGGCCGAATGGGGACGGAAGGAAATTGAGCTGGCCGAAAAGGAGATGCCCGGTCTGATCGCCTGCCGAGAAGAATATGGTGCGAGCAAACCGCTGGCCGGTCAGAAGATCATGGGTTCGCTGCACATGACAATTCAGACTGCAGTGCTGATCGAGACGCTGGTTGAACTCGGCGCGGAAGTCCGCTGGTGTTCCTGCAACATTTTCAGCACTCAGGATCAGGCCGCCGCTGCGGTTGCCGTCGGCAAAAATGGCACTCCGGACGATCCACAGGGAATTCCTGTTTTCGCCTGGAAGGGCGAGACACTGGAAGAGTACTGGTGGTGCACTGAACGGGCTTTGGATTTCGGTGATGGTGAAGGCCCGACGCAGATCGTTGATGACGGCGGAGACGCAACACTGCTGATTCACAAGGGTGTCGAGTACGAAGATGTCGGCGCTGTTCCCCCGCCGGAATCAGCCGACAACGAAGAATTTCAGGAAGTCCTCAAGGTTCTCACGAAATGTCTGGAAAACGATCCGCAACGCTGGCATAAAGTGGCGGAGAATGTGAAGGGTGTAAGTGAGGAAACGACGACTGGTGTGATCCGTCTCCGCCAGATGGCCGAACAGGGTAAACTGCTCTTCCCGGCGATCAACGTCAACGACAGCGTGACAAAAAGCAAATTCGACAACCTGTATGGCTGCCGACATTCGCTCATCGATGGCATCTTCCGCGCCAGTGACGTGATGGTCTCAGGCAAGGTCGCGGTTGTTTGTGGTTATGGAGATGTCGGCAAAGGTTGTGCTCAGTCACTCAAAGGCCAGGGTGCCCGGGTGATTGTCACGGAAATCGATCCGATCTGTGCGCTGCAGGCGTCGATGGAGGGATTTGAAGTCCTCACACTCGAAGATGTTCTCGATTACGCTGACATCTACATTACAACGACTGGAAATAAAGACATCATCACGGCTGATCACATGGCTCGCATGAAGGATGGTGCGATCGTCGGCAACATTGGCCATTTCGACAATGAAATTGAAATGGCTGGCCTGCAAAAGATGGCTGATGCCGGGGAAGTCGAACGGATCAACATCAAACCGCAGTATGACAAATGGGCTTTCCATGACGGCCACAGCGTTTTGATTCTTGCGGAAGGCCGGTTATTGAATCTCGGTTGTGCGACCGGGCATCCGAGCTTTGTGATGTCCAACAGTTTCACCAATCAGACGATCGCCCAGATCGAACTGGCTCAAAGCAGCGACAAGTACGGCAAGAACGTGTACGTGTTGCCCAAGCATCTGGATGAAAAAGTGGCTCGGTTGCACCTGGACAAGTTGGGTGTCAAACTGACAAAACTGACTCCCGAGCAGTCGGAATACCTGGGTATTCCGGTTGATGGTCCGTATAAGCCCGAGGGATACCGGTATTAGAGCAGCTTACCCTTTCGTGTGACGCCTCTGGCTCATGGAGGCCTATGTTTACAGGGCGAACGACGTCCATCGCGCACAGAAGAGCGTAATACGCTCCAGGATTTGCCGAGACAACACATTCCAATGGAACGACGAACACCCGCTGGAATTCCTGGCGGGTGTTTTTTGTGTTTTCCCATGAGTAAACGTTACTTGAATTTGGCCACTATTGGTTCGATACTTACAGATGATATGCTTTGCTCATCTCTTTCGTAATTGTTCTTTTCAAACCACAATTCAATAACGCAGTTTGAAGATCATGGCACGTTCTGTACCCTCTCATGCATCTGCCACGATGTTGAAGTGGGCTAGAGTACGCGCTGGATTCGACGTCAATACAGTTGAACAACTTGAAAAGATTGAAACTGGTACGTTGGCAAATTGGGAGATGGGCGAGGGCACTCCTTCTCTTGCAAAGTTGCGATCATTGGCCACCCGATATGGTCGGCCTCTTATGGTTTTTTATTTGAAGGAACCTCCTAAAGATTTCTCAATTGTCAAGGATTTTCGGCAGTTACCAAAAGACAAGAAGGGCGAGTTTTCTATCACTCTTCGAAAGGCGATACAAGTTGCTCAAGAACGACAGGCGTGGGCGTCTGGAGTTCTTCGCGACAATGGCATTCCGGAGTCGCCCTTGGTGGGGTCTATTTCCGTGAAGGACGATCCTGACGAAGTGGGGCAAAGCATAGTGGAAATATTGGGGGCATCGTTTGAGCAACTGTCCTCAATCACAAACGCGCCCTCCGCTTTTCGATATTGGCGTCGGTTAGCAGAGTCGAATGGCATATTTGTATTTCAGGTCAGTCGTGTCGATGTAACCGAGATGAGAGGCTTTGCTTTGCCTGATCCGTATGCGCCAACATTGGTAATCAATTCGAAAGATTCGTACCAGGCAAGGATATTTACATTAATACACGAAATTGTTCATGTAATGTTGAACGAACCAGCCGTAACGGGGGCTGGCGAGTTGTCGTTCAAACCGGATACACGTGTCGTGACGGAAAAGTTTTGCAATCGAGTTGCGGGGGCGACCTTGGTTCCCAGAACGGAATTGAGTAACAACGTACCCAAACAGTGGAAAAACGTCGAAGAGCAGGCGTTGTCCACATTGTCCCGACGTTTTTGGGTAAGTCGAGCAGTTGTTGCATTTCGAATGTTCGAGTGTGGTTTCGCAAATCGCGAGTGGCTTCATAACAAACTTTACGATCTAAAGCCTTCAAAGCGCGTTCCCAGTGAACCTGCGATGATTCCTCAACACACCTTGACAATTTCACGTACCGGAGAATCGTTCGCAAGATTCGCAGTTTCCGCATTTCAATCAGGAGAATTGCACGGAGGTGAGCTTACTTCACTTCTAGGCATGTCATTACGACATTTGCCAAAGTTAGAATCATCGCTTTTCTCCGCTCAGGCAACTGGAAAGTCTGAGGGATGATGAGTGCCACACGCTGCTATCTATTCGACACAAGTGTTTTCATAAATTCTTGGCACAAATACTACCCTCCTTCAGTCTTTATCACGTATTGGCAATTCCTGGATCAGTTAATTGATGCGGAAGCTGTTGTGTCGTGCTGGGAAGTCTACAAGGAAATCGAACGCCAACGAGACAATCTGTTCGATTGGTGTAAGGATCGCAAAGCAATATTTGAAAAACCAAGCGAAGAAACAACGATTGAAATGGTATCACTGATGAACAAGTATCCAAACTTCGCAGCAGTCGGTGGATCAAAAAATGCTGCCGATCCCTGGGTGATCGCTCACGCAAAACTCCGAGGTGCGATTGTCGTTACAGACGAGCACTTCGCCGAGAAGCAACGGCCTACAAAGCCACCGAAGATTCCAAACGTTTGCGATGAATTAGGTGTGCAACGTCGGACGATCGTAGAATTCCTTTCTGAGAATGAGGCACATTTTTAGGAATGACCTAATCTTGCTTATTTGGCTTCCTTGAAAACGCTGTTCCACTTTCTGTAAATGAGCGTGGTTTAACTGTTCAAGTCATGAACACACACCAGTAGCGTGCGAATTTGAGAACAGAACCCCGACAATGCCCTTTACTCGCCCGACAGATCCCCCATCCCCCGAATTCCTGCGAAAGTTAGCCGGGCATGAGTTCTACCACTGCATTGACCTCGGTAGTGGTGTGGAAACAGATGGCTGGAAACTGGCTCGCCCAGGTCAGCAGCTTGTCCTGTCACATTGGGACAACATTGATTTTAACGGCAAGCGTGTTCTCGATCTCGGTTGTCGCGACGGAATGTATTCTTTCAAAGCGGAAGAGCGCGGAGCGGCTGAGGTCATCGCGGTCGACAACTTCCTCTCTAACGGCATGCGGGAATTATTGATTCCGCATTTTCAATCCGACGTCCAGCTGTACGAAATAAATCTGATGGATTTGACGCCGGATCATTTCGGCACGTTTGACGTCGTCAACTTTCCCGGTGTGCTGTACCACCTGCGTTACCCGTTTCAGGCACTCAAGATCATTCGCGATCTGGTGAAACCGGGCGGCACGTTTTTGCTCGAAACGGCCACCCTGCGGATCCATGAGTCGACGCCACTGATGTACTGCCCCGCCCCGCATGAGAGTCCCTACGAAAAAACCAGCGTGACGTTTTTCAATCAACGAGGCATGATCGCCACACTCAATGCGTTTGGATTTGAGGTGATCAAAAGTAGCCGGTTGTTCGGATTGAACGCCTTCCGCCTGCCCCATACCAATCTCCGCTTTTGGCTGGGAGCGATTGTGAATTCGGCTCAGCGCGTCTGTCCACAATTGGTCCGATTCCTGTTCCGGCGGTACTATCCGGACCGTGGCGTATTTGTCTGTCGTTTCAATCCCGATACGCTGGACCCGGAAATCGAAAAATACTGGAACGCAACGTACAATCACATTACGTACGATTGAGCAATTCGCAGGCCGAAGTCCGGCCGATTAGACAATTCCAGCACCATCATTTACGATGTGCGATCGATGTTCCACTTCTTTTTTTCCCGCAGGACAGGTTCCCGCCTGCCTTCCCCACCTTGCAGTTAACCGCATGTCCAAACCAGACTCCGAAACCGCCGACACTCCCATTACGACCGGCCCGGCAAACGTCGACGCGATCGGCAAGCGTTTACCGCTGATGGAAATGGACCCCGCGTTGACGACAATCCAGCCAGGTGGCGGTGTGATCGTTCACCTCGAAATGTTCTGGGGCAAAATCCGCCGGGCGTACCTGAAGATATTCCGACGTGGCTATATTAAAAAGATGGAGGCCTGTCGGCAGGGTGAGGAAAACCGCTGCCCGCACGAAGTCCTCGATCCCCGCGATCTCAAATTTCATCAAAATCAGGGTGGCTGGTATTGGAAGTCCGAAGACAATCCCTTCTCCTGGCGGGATAAGATCCCCTTCGCGCGTACCGGTCTGGCGGAACTGTTCGTCTTCTCGCTCATCACTTCTGGACCCGCGATCGGTATCGCCATCGCTGCGACAACTCTCAAATGGACCGGACCTCTGGCGTGGATCGCCTGGCTGGTGGTCGCGACTTTTGGTGTTATCGGCAGTTTGATCGTCTGGTTCTTTCGCGATCCGCGGCGAACAATTCCAGCCGGAGAAGGGGACGTCATCTGCCCGGCAGATGGCAAAGTCGTGTTGATCGAGGAAATCGAGTATGACGAATTTATCGGCGGGCCAGCCGTCCTCATCGGCATCTTCCTGTCGATTTTCAACGTGCACATCAATCGATCGCCGCACAACGCTCGCGTAATCGGGCTGAAATACAAGCCGGGGAAATACCTCAATGCGTTGCGTCCGGAATCGGCGCGTGAGAACGAACAATTGGCCGTCTTTCTGGAAGGCAACGCCGTGCCACATCGTCGAATGATTGTCCGGCAAATCACCGGAGCCATTGCCCGCCGAATTGTCTGCTGGCTCAAACCGGGCGACAGTCTGGAAGCGGGCGAGCAATTCGGCATGATTAAACTCGGCTCGCGAACCGAATTGGTTCTGCCGCGGGATCAGCTTCTGGTGATCCACGCGCAAGTGGGTGACAAAGTAAAAGCTGGCTCCACGTTGTTGGCGGAATATCGCGACGAACCGCTCGATTCGGATGAATAAAACTCGTCGATTCAATGGATTTTCACCCGCTCCACCCGCGAAACGATTATAATTGAGTTCACCATGAAACTGAATTCAACGAAATCAAGAACGACAGAGGACACAGAGTTCGTATTGGCGATCGCGTTTCGCTTTGCCAGTTCAAGGTCTCGGTTCTGTGTACCACTGCCGGCGAACCCAGCAGTTGTCGATCGCGGAAACAAGCTGTTTTGCCTCTCAGTGATCTCCGTGTCTCTGTGATGAAATTCATCCTGGCCCACCACCATGCGTCCTCCGAAAATGTTTGCCGTTCTTCCCACGCTATTGACGCTGGGGAATGCCGCCTGCGGGTTTGGTGCAATCACATACGCCGCCAAAGTTGGTCCCGAGCCGATGGAACGAGATTTTCTGTTCATTGCGGCCGGGCTGATTTTCCTGGGCATGGTGTTTGACATGCTCGATGGCAGTGCCGCCCGCTGGACGAACCAGACAACCGAGTTCGGCGGCCAGCTCGACAGTTTGTGCGACGCGATTACCTTCGGCGTGGCTCCGGCATTTCTGATGATTCAGTTCGTCCGGCACGACCATAATATCGTCGGCGCTTTGTCGACGCCGTTTGATTACCCGGCCCGATTGTTGTGGGTGATTGGCGTGTTGTTTGTCGTTTGCGTGTTGTTGCGTTTGGCACGGTTCAATGTCGAAACGGACGAGGAAGATTCGCACGCAGAATTCAGCGGCCTCCCTTCACCAGCTGCAGCTGGCACGGTCGCCGCTTTTCCCATCGCCATGCATGGCCTGGCGGATTTGTCTTTGGAACCGACAACACGGACGACTTTGATTGCCGAGTATGGCGTGCCGATTCTAATCGTCGCCCTGCCTCTGGTAACGCTGATTGTCGCCTGCCTGATGGTTTCGCGAATTCGGTATCCGCATGTGTTCAACCAGTTGTTTCAGGGGAAACGACCGAGGCAGCATCTCATCCAACTGGTCTTCACATTGGCGGTGGTGTTCATCGTGAGAGAACTCGCCGTCCCGCTGATCTTCTGCTACTTCGCGTTCGGCGCACCGCTGAAGTCGCTATGGACCGAAGTCGTACAGCGGAAGAAGGAAAATCCTGGCGAGGCGTGATGTTGTCGACTTGTTCGCCAAACATTCGATTAATCGAGACGAAGCTGTTGTTCAACAGTGCACACATCTCGGCTCGACAAGGGTTTGGGGGTGAAGTATAGTCAAGAAATAGAATACGCCGATGGCGGCTGAGCAACCACGATCAGGAAATTGCGCACTCAGCGTCTGCGAGGTAAGCTATGGACACAACGAAAATTGATCCGATTCGATTGGATTTCCAGTCGAAGCGTCAGGTTGTGGTATCTCCTGATGACGAAGACCGGTTCGTGACGACCGAGGGCGAAGCCGCAATCGCGTGCAAGCAGTGGTCAAACAGAGAAATGTTTAAAGAACAATTCAACGCCTTCCTGACAGAGATTCACGATTGGTGTGAAGTTCGGTCGGCAAAGGTTCGATCGTGCTTTGTATCGATTGGTGATTCGTCACTCAACATTCTCATTTGCACTCACGGCGTCGATTACGACTTTGAATTCGATGATGCGATCGTCAATCTGGACGTTAGCTTATCTGAGAAATTTCCGCTTTGTATCGCTGAGCTATTGCAGATACCGAATCAAGCGGCGTTGACAAAGGAATTGCCGAAAGAGGCATTATGGGTCTATGGCGACGGCGGAAGAACATCGCAGACAAGCAATACATAACGAGACCTTTCTGGCAACGATCGACGTAGAGTTGTATCCCGACTGGGCGGCAACAGTGATTTTTTACGCTGCCGTCCACCGGGTTCAGACGCTGATTGAAACCTGTGGTGGAAATACGGGTTCTCACAATGCCCGCAACCAGACACTCCGCACTCATACGAAAAGGTATGGCGTTGGTATTCGCGGCTCTACCGTTTCTCTCGCCTCTCACGCTACTGGTGCTTGCGCACCAAACCAGAACACATACCGGTCTTACGGAGACAGTATGACAAGGTCGTTGACTCGGTTGAGAAAGAGATTCACAATCAAACGCAATAACAGGCGCCTGTTGAGCAAATGTTTTTTCAAAGATTTTCCTTATCCTGAAAATGCATCACTACCCGCGAGTTGTTGAAATATGGCTAAGAAAAAGCAGGAGGCAACATTTGAACTACGTTTTTTCGGCGGAGATGTTACGCCAGAAAAAGTAACGGTTCGTGCTGTCAGTGACGCATTGAACGCTGTCCAAGATTTGTCAAGTGGTCGCGATCCATACGAGGAACGGCGAGTTGACTACGACAAAGGAATTGGACTGGTCAGAGTATTAAAGGGTTCTGCGGTCTATCGCTGCGCTTCACGAGATCCCGTCCTCGCCCTGAAAAACCTCCGACGAGTGAAGTCACTTGTTCATCCCAATGGGGATGAACACTTGGAAGATATCGAAACGCTTCTTAACCCAATCCAGTCACTTAGTGATGTTGCGAAATCGTTGGATTGCAAAATCGAAATTCGGGAGTTTGGAACAAAAAAACCGCTATTTCAAGTCGATAAGGAGATGTTCTCAAGGATTTCAGAGCGGGTATTTGTTCAAGGGCCAACGACGCTTGTGGGCAGAATTGAAAGGGCTGGTGGGTCAACAGAAATGAAGTGCGCGATGCGCATTACCGGTCGCAGAACATTGCTGTATTGTGATGTAGCATCGAAGGCTGTTGTGCGTCGCTTGGGTGAGCAACTGTACCAGACAATCGCAGCACAGGGTGAAGCTACATGGATTCAGCCATCATGGAGGGTTTACAAGTTCAATATCATTGACTTCACCCAACCCAAAATAGGTAGATTCTCATCGGCAATGAGCGAGTTACGGGATGCAGGACTAGATGCGTGGGATCAGTTCTCGTCTAGCAAAGAGATCGCCGAGGAGATGGGGCGATGATTGTTGCAATAGACTCGAACATCTTGATTTATGCTGGACACGCGCCGAAAGATTCCAACAAAAAGGAAGGTGATGAAGGCGAAGAGATCAAAAGGCTAAGGAAAAGCGCCAAGATCATCTTCTATATACACAGGGACGACACGTTCGTATTGCCGACTGTTGCGATTGGAGAAGTGCTCGTTCCCATCGAAGAGAGCCGAAAACCGAAACTCATCAACGAATTGACGAACAAGTTCATTTGTCCGGAGTTTAACATTCGGGCCGCATCGATCGCTTCATCTTTGGTGGCGAGGAATAAATCTCAACCCTCGAAAGATCGCTACGCAAAAAGGGATCGCCACATCCTAAAGGCTGATGCCATGATCATTGCATCAGCAAAGGTTGCAGGTGCCGCGAAGTTTTACTCCGCCGATAGCAAGTGCCGAAAACTGGCGAGAACGATAATGGAGGCTCCGGAACTGCCTACTTCTATTCCGGAAAACCTCTATTCTGACGAAATCCTCGATGACTTCTAGGAAACGATGGTGCAGAAACACTTTGCGAGAAATTTATTTTCCAGAAAAATTTTCTCGCCCTGAAAATGCATCACTACCCAAATCACCCCTGATTTGACATACTTGGAAGATGGATATTCTCCAAAAACGCATCCAACAATCGCGAACCCCGGGTCAGGAAGATGTTCACGGGGATTGTTGAAGGACGGGGGACCGTCGCTGATATTCGCACCGAAGACTCTGCTATTCGTTTGACTGTTAAAGTACCGGACGAACTTCAATCCGGGCCAGAGTCCGATTCTTCTCGCGCCGCGCGAAATCAACCGCAAATCATCGACAGTGTTCAACCTGGCGATAGCGTCGCCATCAATGGCTGCTGCCTTACCGTTGTTGAAATCGACGGGCCGCGATGGGACTTTCAGGCAGGGGCCGAAACGCTTGCCAAGACCAATCTGGGCCAACTCAAAATTGGTGATCCGGTCAACCTCGAACGTTCGCTGCCGGTCGATGGTCGCTTTGGAGGCCATTTCGTGCAGGGGCATGTCGATGGTGTCGGCACGGTCGATGCCATTGAACATGATGGCGAATGGGTCAACATCTGGTTCAAGGTGGATGAGCATCTTGCCATGCAGATGGTGCCCAAAGGGTCGGTCACTGTCGATGGTGTCAGCCTTACAGTCGTCGAGGTCGAAACAAACCGCTTCAGTGTCGCGTTGATTCCGCACACACTGGAAATCACCACGCTCGGTGTGCGAAAAGAGGGGCATGCGGTGAATATCGAAACCGACATTCTCGGCAAATACGTGTTAAAAATGATTCAGGCCACCAATCTGCAGGGATTTGGACCACAGGCCGGCGACACCATTTTCGATGATGGTTCGTTCGACGAAACAAACGAGGAATGAAGAACTCCGTCCGCCAGACCCGCTCCTACCTGATGGCCATGTTCAAACATCATGGCTTCAACCCTCGCACGGACCTCGGACAGAATTTTCTGATTGACCTTAACATTCTGGAATTCGTTGTCGAGCGGGGACGCATCGATCAGCAGGATGTCGTGCTGGAAGTCGGCGCGGGAACCGGGGGAATGACGACCTTTCTCTCCGAACAGGCGGCGGAGATTGTCTCGGTCGAACTCGATACCAACATGCATCGCCTTGCCGGGTTTGCGGTTGCGATGTGTGACAATGTGACCCTGCTTCAGGCCGATGCTCTGAAGAACAAGAACAATCTCAATCCTGACGTAATGGCTGAGGTCGATCGTGCTTTGGCCGTTGATCCGGATCGACGTCTGAAATTGATTGCCAACTTGCCGTACAGTGTCGCGACGCCGGTGGTTTCCAATCTGGTTGCTACCGAATACGACTGGGCAGCGATGGTCGTGATGATTCAACTCGAACTGGCCGAGCGGATGACAGCTAAACCGGGCAGCAGCGATTACGGCTCGCTTTCGGTCTGGCTTCAGGCACAATGCGATGTGAAACTGTTGAAAAAAGTTCCGCCGACTGTCTTCTGGCCGCGACCGAAGGTCACCTCATCTGTTGTGCGATTGCTACCCAATATCGAGAAGAAAAAAGAGATCAACGATCGCCCGTTTTTCCAGGACTTCCTGCGGCGACTGTTTCATCAGCGAAGAAAACTGCTGCGTTCGGTTTTGGTCGGCATGTACCGCAAACAGTTGGAAAAACCAGAAGTCGATGCGATTCTCTCGCAAGCCGAATTGCCGGAAAACGCACGAGCCGAAACATTGGATGTGAAAACACTGGTTGATTTGGGAAACCGATTTCAGACGGAGATTACAGAACGAACGGCGGAGAAAAAGTAGCGAGGGTGGAATGAAATGAAACTCGCCAATTTGGAAAAAGAAATTACGTGATCGGTGAGTAACGCTTCGCTTCACCCACCCTACGCCTGCAAAGAAAAAAATCGGCACGCGATGCGTGCCCTACACAAATATCAAATCGTAAATAACAAATAAGAAGGAGTGCCAACGATGGAAGAGCGGATCGCTTACCGGGGATGGACTTTTGATGATGTGTTGTTGGAGCCGGCGTTCAGCGAACTGCTGCCGTCGGATGTCGAAACCAGTAGTCAACTAACACGCAACATTCCGCTGAATGTGCCGATTATCAGCAGTCCGATGGATACGGTGACAGAGAGTGAAATGGCTGTCGCGATGGCCCAGGAAGGGGGCATCGGCATCATTCACAAGAATATGTCGATCGACCGTCAGGCGTTGGAAGTCGACCGCGTAAAGCGGAGCGAACATGGTGTGATCGTCGATCCTGTGACGCTTCCGCCCGATGCAACCGTCGGTCAGGCGGCAGAGATTATGGACGAGCGGAATATCGGCGGTGTGCCGATCACGGAAAATGGGAAACTTAGGGGCATCCTGACCCGGCGTGATCTGCGATTTCTGGAGTCGCGCGAGACACGGATTTCGGAGGTGATGACTCGCGATAACCTCGTTACGGCAAAGGAGGATACGGATCTCGCCGAGGCCCAGCGAATCCTGCTGGAAAATAAGGTAGAGAAACTGCTCCTGGTTGACGAATTAAATCAATTGAAGGGATTAATCACGATCAAGGACATCGACAAGAACCTGCAGTTCCCGCTGGCTTCCAAGGATTCCCGGGGGCGATTGCGAGTGGGAGCAGCCGTCGGTGTGAATGACAGCGAACGTGTCGCTGCGTTGATCGAAAAGGGGGTCGATGTTCTCGTTGTCGACAGCGCCCACGGCCATACAAAAAATGTAATCGACACGGTCAAAGACGTGAAGCAGAACTGGGACATCGATGTCATTGCCGGCAACGTCGCCACGACGGAAGGTGCTCGCGATCTTGTTCGCGCCGGTGTCGATGCCGTTAAGGTGGGTATTGGTCCCGGCTCCATATGTACAACGCGGATCATTTCCGGGGTTGGTGTGCCTCAGCTTTCTGCCATCGCACATGCGGCCAAAGCCACGGCGGAAGCGGGTGTGCCCATCATTGCCGACGGAGGCATTCGATATAGCGGTGACATCACCAAGGCATTGGCAGCCGGCGCGAACACTGTCATGCTGGGGGGCCTGCTCGCCGGCCTGCACGAAAGTCCGGGTGAAATGATTCTGTATCAGGGCCGAAGTTTCAAACGGTATCGGGGCATGGGCTCACTCGGCGCGATGGTGCATGGCAGCAGTGAACGCTATCGGCAGAAGGCCAACAGTGAATCGGGCAAACCCTCGTCCAAACTGGTTCCCGAAGGGGTAGAAGGCCGTGTCCCCTACAAAGGGTATCTGCATCAATTCTTGTATCAACTCATCGGCGGGCTGCGGGCAGGGATGGGATATCTCGGCGTCTGCAACATTGCCAAACTGCGCACGGAAGCGCGGTTCATTCAAATCTCACCGGCATCGGTAAGGGAGAACCATCCCCATGACATTGCCATCACGCAGGAAGCACCCAACTACACAGCCGAACATTCGCCCGTGGAATCGAACTGATCCCCGCGCAGGTTCTGCATCCTATCGTCGTATGGTTATCACCGTGTGGTGCCTGGCAATGACGTTGATACTCAGTGGTCTCACCGTACAGGCGGACGATCCACTCGATTCGTTACGCAACCGTTCAGCCTCGAATCGATGGGAAAAGGCGAAAGCCAACTGGCGCGAGCGGGTCAAAACCGCAGAGGTGCCGGTGCAGATCGAGCGTTCTTTAACGCCGCCGCAAGCCGATCCCTTCTATTCCGATTCGGACGCTGCTCAAACAGGAGTCGTCCTGCAACCGGAAACGGAAACGCCAATCTTTCCGATGCCACCATCTCCAACCGATACGACTCCAGAGTCTCCAGTAGTCGATCCAATTCCGATGCCCGACCTGCCTTCACCCGGCGATCCAGCTCCCAAAACGTTCCATCAGCTGAAATCGGAACCGGCTCCTAAACGCTCAGCGATCAGGGAATGGGAACCACGCAGCATCAGCACGATTTTGCCGTTTGATGATTATGTTCCCCCCGGCAGTGAGGATGACGACGCCTGTCTTTATCTTTGTCCGCGACCCGACAGCGCGCCGTGTGCCACTAATCCCGGCAAAAAAATCCCCGTCTGCCCGGTGGAAAAACCGCTGGGTGAAGAGGGCTTTGAACATCGTAGCTTCGCCGATTCGATGCTCTGCTGGAACTCATCCAATCTGTTCTACAATCCGCTCTATTTTGAAGACCCGCAACTGGAACGATATGGTCATACCATTTACCCGGCTTTGCAGCCGTTCAAATCGGTCGGTCGGTTTGGTGTTCAACTCATCGGGTTGCCATACCAGATGACGATCGATCCGGTTTGCAAGAAACGCTATCCGTTGGGGTATTATCGACCGGGGGAATGTGCGCCGAAGAAGTGGCATCAGATCGGCCTGAATGCCGAAGCCGCTGCGGTTCAGGCAGGTGTGATGACCGGCCTGTTTTTCGCCGTTCCGTAGTGTTGGAGCATTCCATTTCAGCACCATCCGGTTGCCACTGGCAGCCTCTGCTCAAGCAGCCAGGTATTCGGCATTCTTATGCCCCGGCAATTGCTGCACCGTGCGGATGTCGTAGCCATTCTCCAGCAGATGTGTGGCGAAGGTGTGCTGCAGCGTATGGCATGCCACTCGCTTATTGATGCCCGCTGTCAGAAACTCTTCGACCCAGCAGCGATAAATCTGAATGGTTCGGGGTGCAAGTCGCCGAACTTCGCAGGCAGCCCTGTACTGTTCGATGAGCTTCATTCCTACAGTTTGCCGCGCAAGAATTGGTTAGGCAATTCTCGCAGAAGATTCGATGTATCTCTATTCCACCAAGGTGGTTGACGGGAACCATGCCCCAGAGTATTCTCACGGTTGATTGTTGAGAGATAAACAAGTTCAGGCGACGCTTCGCGTCGTATACAATAAACACGCCACGGACAAGCGGTGATCCGCGGCCCCATTAGCTGCTACGCCAGCCACTCAACAACACAAGGTCACGCCATGCCATTCATGTATTGGGAGTCACGCGTTCTGACTCATGCCGCCAGCACGGTAATGGGTCAGGTGCGTTTTGGCGGCAAGCCATTTAGAGAGTACTTTCAAGCTGCATGGCGCACGTTGTTTGCTGACGAGATAGGCGTCCTTGGCATCGCGTCTTCTGGTTCCCTTTATCCTTTGGCAAAGGACAACGTCGACACGCACGGAAAGTATGGATTCACTATTGCGCAACTCAAGAAGTACCTATTGCGTAATGAATGGAAGTTTCACGCGGGCCACCCATTGACCGTCGACAATCTCTCCGATCCCGACAGTTGGGGTGAGGCGCCACTCGGCGGGAACGCAATCAGGCTAAACTCGCGAAAGCTGGCCGATCGAGTGCGCGACGATCACGGAGAAACTGTAGAAAGCAAAGAAATACTCATGTGGCTGACGGGTTCAGTTATCCTGCATGAACTGCTCCATGCCCAAGGCTTCACTCACCCTCGGTTGAGCGACGACCCCGATATTCGGGCTGCCCAAAAGCGAGTTGGTAGCGATTATCGCCAATCCTTCAACGAGATTGCCCAACGCGCCGTACACACAGCTTCGCCTTTCCCGCATGAACTTGATGCATTCACATGAGATCCAGAAATGCAACACGCAGCTAACACGTATATGGCTTGGTGAATCAAGAGCGCGTGGTTGATTTTCTGAAAAAGAACCATTGCTCTTTTTCACGCTCTGTGGAGTCTCTTTGGGCCGATCACAGCACTCTCTGCGGGAATGATTTCATCGTTCGGGCGTCAGTATTCCGCACTTTGGCGGGCTGCACCGTATGTCCGCGTCGTATACAATAAACACGCCACGGACAACCGGTGATCCGCGGCCCCGTTCGTCGTGACAGGATACTGCGATGGACAAACTTTACATTGAAACATCGATTGTCAGCTACGCGACAGCTTGGCCAAGTCGCGACATCACCATTGCGGGGCTTCAGCAACCGCTGATGCCGTGGGCGATTACGTCGCATTCAAGTCGCGACATCACCATTGCGGGGCTTCAGCAACAGGCCCGTGATTGGTGGGCAAACGAACGGCACGCTTTTGAGTTGGTCACGTCACAGCTCGCTTTCGACGAGGCAGCCGATGGTGACCCAACGGCAGCGGCAGATCGACTGAAATTGCTCGATGGCCTACCACTCGTGGATATTGACGAGAACGTCGAATCGCTTGCTCGGCGACTGATCGAAGCCCACACGATGCCGGAAAAGGCGACCGCTGATGCGTTTCACGTTGCCGCTGCCGCACTGGGTGGCGTAAAATATCTGTTGACGCTGAACTGCCGACATATTGCGAACGCCCACGAACTTCCGCGAATTTACAAATTGCTTGACGCAGAAGGCCTTGGGCAATTGCTGATTTGTACTCCGACCGAATTTCTGGGATCGCGTGACGATGACATCTAATCCAATTCTTGACGAACTACACGAAACCCGAAGAAAACTGCTTGCGGAAGCGGGCGGGACAATCAAGGGACTTGCCGATGCTTTGCGTAAACGTCAACGTGATTCTGGACGTCGCATCTTGGAAATACGAAGAACAAGCCGATGCACCGGAGCGGCGAAGTCAGGCGAATTGCCAATGGAAAATTTCTCGTCACCGCCCGGTGATCGCTGAGTTCAGGCGACGCTTCGCGTCGCCTGAATGGGGCCGCGGACAAGTCCTCCTGTTCGTGACGCGAAGCGCGTCCCGAACACGCGGATGCACCGCATGTCCGCGTCATGTATAATAAACACGCCACGGACAATCGGTGATCCGCGGCCCCATTCGCCAGCAAACAGTCACCGTTTTCCAAACTCACCGATGGAGACCGACAATGCACAACAACCTTCACCTGCTCCAAACCGATGATCTGCCTGGAGAAATCGCCATTCACTCCGATCCACTCTCCATCATGCCGTCGGCCCTTTCGCGAAAACGTGCTCTCAAAGTTGGCTCCGCAGCTCAAGTGCGAATGGACGACCCCAAGGGACCCCAGCGCTGCATCCTTTGCGACCCAACACAAAAACCCAAGGGCACTAGCACGCACCAAGTATTGATCAGAGATCGTGTCGCATATTTTGAAAACGACTTTCCATATTTGCCGGGCGACCAGCAAGTCGTTTTTCTTTGGCACTCCGACCAAAAGGTCCGCGAATCGTGCTTACATCGTTTCGAATTGTCCGACTTCGGCAAAACCGAATTGTATTGGCTCGTTCGGGGTTGCTTCGAACTTGGCAATAAATACGAAGTCCCAGACACAACCCTGAATCTAATGCGTATGGTTGTGGGGTTTAACCTTGGCAAACTCGCTGGACAATCCATTCCACACTTCCATGCTCAATATGGCTGGGAAGTGGTCCTAGACAAACGTGCGATTACCTCAAAGAAGCTCGCTGCTTACTTCGAAGAACTCGAATCGAAAGAACTGATCATATTTCAAGATGAACGGGTCAAAGTCGTTGCCCCATGGACACCGAAAGGACAATTTGCGCTGGAATTATACTTCAACGACAAGTTTGATATTCTCGAAATGGATGACCACGACTTCAGGATTCTTGCGTGCGTGGGGAATCGCATCATCAAGAAATACTTACACCTTGGAATCGAGAATCTCAATATCGTGTTCAACAATTCGCCTTCTAGCAAACGCACACTGCCGCTTGTGGCCCATTTCGTGCCGCGCGTCAACATGACCGCCTTGTACGAAATCAAAGGCGTAAACGTGGTCGATACACCACCACAAAAGATCGCTGAGGAATTTCGCCGAAGCAGCAACATTGCTGGTGATGAACCGATCAATTGGCCAAATCTTGTTGCGCAGGCCGCCGAATTCTCACCCGATGACGAATTCGAAATGGAGGTTCAATCTGCGGCATTCACCGATGAAGAACCCAAACCGACTAAGACTACGCGCAAGCGAAAAGACCAAGGCGTTGAAACGGCTAAATCGTGACGTTGCGCGAAATGCGGGATAACCTGGTCATTCAAGCACAAGGCCACACTAACACCACTGGGAGATCGCACCATGAGGCATGCTATTGCGGCTTTGCTGGTCATCACATTGTTTTCGCTCTTGCCGAATTCTGCATTTGCACAAGAAAAAGTACTTGCGGAGCAGATCAAACAGCTCCAGAAGGAACTTGATCAAACGAAGAACGAGCTCAAGCTCCTTAAAGAAGCCGGCGTTAGGAAATGGTACAAGATCCAGATTTACACGAAACCGTCTGGTGCCGGAGGAACGGATGGGGATATCTTCTTCTCGTTCGCTGGATCACGTGCGCGTACATACTGGCGCTCGTGTGATAGTCCGGGTGATTCCCACGAACAGAAAGATTGGGATTTTTACTACTTCACGAATGACGAACTCGGCGAAAACATCAGTTGGGACATTTACCTAAAGAGCGATGCACGGAATGGGATTGACAACTGGAGTTACAAACTGTGGTTGTTTGAACTCAACGGCAAAGAGTGGACTGAAAAACTATATCTAGACCGCACAAGCTACGCGCGGGGCGGAGGCACTCGTCCTGATCACTACGCGGTGAATGGATCGTGTCACTTTGACAAAAACGGAACGAAGTCACCGACGGGCACGGGGCCATCCGGGCATGACTTATGCACGATTACCAAAGGCATGTTGTTTCAATCGCGGTTTGATGCACCTGACGCAGGACCGGAACGCGTGCAATCTGATGAGTCCGTAATTGACAAGAACCTCGACGACAGTCAAGAGAAACTAGGCCGCGCCAGATAGAACGCCCACAACGAACATGCGGTAGAACAAATCGGTGAACCGGAGTTGGCTCGCCTCTCGGTTTTTCCAGGCCGTTTGCTTCGTTTGAAGTTTTGGTTGTTCAAACGTTAATCGCATCGGGCCGCGTGCCTGGTTACGCATAGCGTTATGCACCTGAAGGCGGAAACTCTGACAATGACGAAATGGATACTGTTTCCTGCCATCGCACTTACGGCAACGGTTGGCTGTCAACACCAACCCGCAACTGGAGTAACGAAAGTGGATCAAGACGAAAAGATTATCCGTGAATGGTTCGAGGACTGGATGACAGCAACAAAGGAAGGCGATCTGGAGTTGGCCAAATCGCTCATTGCGGACGATGCGATTTTTCTCGTACCCGGTGCAGGTCAAATGGACAAACAAAGCTTTGCCGAAGCTGCCACTGCAACTGATCCAAATACAGAGTTCCAGCTTGATTGCGAGGTTCAAGAAGTTCAAATCTTCGGTGATAACGCATAGTTGCTGTCTACGATCTCGCTCGAAATGACGGACAAAAAAACGGACTCGAAGACCCTGATGAAAGGCGATGGACTCTCCATCCTGGAGAGGCATGGCAAGGGTTGGGTTGTTGTCCGGGATGCAAACACAATGATTGCTGTGCCCACTGAATAAATGCCTAACAATGGCATGAACGCGGAGCCGCCGAACACATGTTTTCAAATAGAGCATCAACCGTGGCAGCCCGGTAATGCCAGGAGTTACTCCTGGGATAACAATCCATTATCCAGCAAAGGCAATCCCGAAGGTCCAATCACAAAATGGCTGATCACAACGACACTCTGGATTCACGCCCAAAAGAATCGGATTTCGATCCGTATAACGGATGTCTGGATGCTCAGTGCGCCTGGAAGAATTTTGGCGGCCTTTCCGTCACTGAAGCTTTCACCAAGTTCTGTGATCGGCCCGAAATCTACCAGGAAGATTTCATGTTCATGGGTGGCGCCGCCTTTTCATATTACTTTCCAGTAATTGAACGATATGTTCGCGAGTCACACGCACATGCCGACAATGGCTACGATGTCGAAGCGATGTGGATTCTCGCCCACTGCATAAAGCAGCAATTTGACTATCGAAACACACAGCACGTCGAATCTCTCCGAACACGCGTTCTCGACCTGATTACCCATGTGCGTAATAATCTTTCACAGTATTGTCGAGAAATGGCTGACCAACGGCATGTTGATTCAGCGTGGGCAGATTTGCACGCGAAACTAACCAGTGCCGAAAACGCTGGATAACATCACATGCACTGGAGCGGTCGCCCGGTGATGTGGGCCCCACTATAATCATGAAATCGCGACTCGTTTACATTGCCGTTATTCTACTGCTTGGCGTCGCCATCGCCGCATTCTGCGTCACGACGATTCCGCCGCGCGATATGACGCATACCGCCATTACCGAAACGACCGTCAGAATCCACATGTATATGGCACAACAACGCGACTATCCCAAGGACTTGTCCGTCCTTCCGAAACGGGACGGCTACGCGAACCGAATTACCGATAGCTGGGGGCGTCCACTCATCTACACTATTGACGAAGAGGGAGTGATCTCGCTCAAGAGTCTCGGTCGGGACTGCAGGGCCGGCGGTGATGGGCTGGATCAAGATGTCGTTCGGCAGCACCGCACACGAAACGAAGATGGTACGCTGAACATCGACGATGATTTCTGGATTGTCACTTCCGAGGTCAAACCTGAATAATGTATAATAAAGCGATAAACGCGGAGCCGAATTGTATCGCGCGTTCGCTGCGCTCCTCAACGCTTTCTCTCGGCTCGGTGAACAGGGGCGTTATCTGCAAAGGGCTATCCGTGCCGTGGCCGTCGATAGAATCGCTCGCAGTCAACTTCGAGAATCACTCGTCGCATACATGACCGGCGCGATTGGCACGTTCGCATTCGATGATCGCAATTCCGAGTGCGGCGAGTCTTCCGACAACAGCGTACGGCAGATTTCAGAGTGTCTCTATCACATCCACGACGACACTGAAGGCTGGAACGTGCTGCGGCGAATCGTTGCGTTTCTCGACACAGATCAATCAGGCGGCGGCGCAAATACTGACTCGCCGGTAATCGTCCCGCCTCATTTCACGTTCAAATTCAAGGGCAATGGATCAACTGTCCAGATCATTGATTACATCGCCACCAGCGATTCTCACGATACAATGATTGTTGGCGGCTATCGCTCCTCTGGTCCGTACGACATGGGTCGTTTCCTGTTGGCCAGGCAGTAGCGACGGCTGCATAACGCATAACAGTGCACTCAACCGGCCCCCAGCCGCTTTAATTCCGGTTCCATCCGTCGCATGCCTTCCTCAATGCTGACCTGTGGATCGTAACCGAAATCGCGTTGGGCTTTGGAAACATCGTAAGTGTGCGACTGACTTAATTGCGATGCGACGAAACGGGTCATCGGTGGTTCCCTGTGCAGTCGCATCACGGTGTAAAGCCCTTCCATCACCGCACCGATTTTTCTGGCTGTTTTGGTGGAGATCGATTTTCCCACCTTCGGCAATCCCGCTGTTGTGAGAATCTCATCAACCCAATTCCAGAGGTTCACCGGTTCCAGCTCGTTAATGAAATAGGCCTGGCCCGCAGCTGGTGAATCGGGTGTGAGGGCATCGGCTGCTTGCAGATGTGCAGCGGAGATGTTCTCAACGTACGACATCGAGATCACATTGCTGCCATCTCCCACGCGACGTAAACGTCCCGACTTCGCCCGCTGAATAACGCGGGGAATGAGATGGTTGTCGCGCGGCCCCCAGATGAGATGCGGTCTGAGAGAGACGGTTGCCAGTTGCGCATCGTTCGCCGCAAGGACCGTTTTTTCGGCCAACGCTTTGCTGTGCGGATAATGACAGAGATACGAATCGGGGTAGGGCAGAGATTCATTCGCATTTAAGTGTGGTTGGCCATCGAAGACAACGCTCGGCGAACTGGTGTAAACCAATTTTGACACGCCGTGCGTCCGGCAACCAGCCAGCACATTTTCCGTTCCGACTGTGTTGATGCCGTGGTATTTCTTCCACGACCCCCACACGCCCGGCACTGCAGCGACATGGAAAACGGTTTCGATTCCCACGCAGGCCGTTGCGACATCGGCGGCATTCTGGATATCACCCTGCACTGTTTCGACGCCGAGCGCATCGAGTTGATCGTACCGGCCACGACAAAAAACACGGACGTCGTCACCGCGCGCGACCAACTGCTCCACAATGTACAGTCCGAGGAAACCGCCCCCCCCGGTCACCAGCGTCTTCATATCGTGCTTTCACGTTCGTTATTGCAACTGCGTTTCCGCCCAGGGTGCGAGTTTCTCACGAAAAATTTTGACGTTGTGGCGAATGTCGACCGGCAGCGAAGGATGAAACAATACCGTCTCGATCGATTGTGTCAGCGGGTTGGCCTGTCCCAATGCCAATAACTCGTCTCGCAGTTTCCGTTGCGCCGTTGCATCTTTCGGAAATCGTCCCGCTTCCGGTTCGACAATGATGACCGGCTGCTGATTCGGTTTCTCTCCCACCCCCACCAATGCGCTGCGGTAGATGTTGGAGTGATTATTGAAAATCGACTCGCAGGGAATCGTGAACATGCGAGAGTTTACCGTATCGACGATGTGCGCTTTGCGTCCGCAAAACCACAATAGCCCATCGTTATCGAGATACCCGACGTCTCCCATGCGATGCCAGAAGCCATCGTCGTCGGGAATCTTTGCTGCAGCAGTCGCATCGGGCCGTGCCAGATATTCCCGAGTGACTACCGGGCCTTTCACAACGATTTCACCAATTTCCCCCGCAGGAAGCTGTCGCGCGTCGCGAAAATGTGAGATTGGCCCTTCAGAAATTTCAATCACCCTGACCGTCATTTTCGAGAATGGACGACCGATGCACGTCCCGGCTCCTTCCCGCGTTTTCTGTATGGTGGAACTCAGCACTTCCTGCCCGGAGATCGAACAGACTGGCAGCGATTCGGTCGCACCGTAAGGCGTGTGAATATCGACCGCGGAATTCTCTTCGGCGCGAACAAAGGTTTTCGTCATCCGCTCGATGACGTGCGGTGGTACTGGCGCTCCGGCGGAAAGCACGCGACGCAGAGAAGGAAATTGGATGTTCTGTTCTTCGCAGTGCCGACCGACGCGATTCCACAACGCCGGGGAACCGAACGCCTGCGTCACACCCTGATCGCGGATCGCTTCGATAATTCGTAGCGGGTTCACCTGTGCCGGTTTGGTCGGGTCCATATCGGGGATGACGGTCGTCACGCCCATCGCCGAATTGAACAATGCGAACAGCGGAAATCCCGGTAGATCAACCTCTCCCGGTTGGATGTCATAGAATTCGCGCAGTTGATCGACCTGTGCATTGAACATGCCATGTTCATAGAGAACGCCTTTTGGCGGGCCGGTGCTGCCGGAGGTGAAAATGATGGCCGCGTCATCCGTCGCTTTCGTCTGCGGAAACTCAAACGACGCCCATTTCCCGCCCAGCAATTGCTGATAGGTCGGCTTGCCGTGCACGCCCGAACCAACTGTCACATTGAAGTTCGCTTTGGGAAATTTCCGTGCGTTGACACGCCGAATCCATTGGACGATGGGAATTGCAACGAATCCTTCCGGCTCAACTTCTTCCAGGCAATTGAAGATATTCGTCTGTCCCATGCCGGGGTCAATCAATACGATAACGGCCCCCGCTTTGAACAGCGCGAACGTCAGCGCGATGAATTCCAGTGATGGGCGGACCATTAACACAAGTCGTGTACCGGGCTTCACCCCCATCTGAATCAGGCCGCGCGCCAGCCGGTCACTTTCCTGATCGAGCTGTTCAAACGTCAGATGAGAATACAGCACGCGATCAGCGGCATCGCGGCTGTCAGGAAATATGACCGCTTTGGAAAACGGATACTTCGCGGCGCTTTCACGTAGTCGGTCGGCAATGTTGAAGTGCTGGGCAACAGATTGCTGTGACATTGCAGATGAGACCACGTAAGGAAGGCCATACGGTTTGAATGACGCTTCGACGAGAGAGTGTCAGTTCAAGTCGGCACGAATCAGGATCTCACCTTTGCCATATTCAAGGAAATCGCCGCAGTAACGATGATACTCGGCTTCCAGCAGATGTGACGGCACATCAAACCCGTGTTTCCGAAGTTCAAGCAGGTAGAACCGGAGAAACACTGGCTGACAGGTGCAGGCGAATTTGAACGTCGGCAGCATTGCCGGTGGCTGCGCATCACTGAACAACGCAATCGTTCCCCGCCTCATTCCCGCACCAGGTCGAATGCCGGTCTCGCCAAAGAACAGTAACGAACCAGCCAACATGTTGAACCCGGCGGCGTCACCTGTTTTTCCTTTTACGGCGATCGTTCCCCGCCGCATCGTGTGGCCGATTTCGTTTCCTGCATCGCCATCGATCAGAATTTCGCCCCCGGTCATGCCCCGTCGACCACCACGATAGACGGCCCCGACGAGATGCCCCGCATGACCTTTGATGTGAATACGACCACCATGCATTTCCGCCCCGGCCCAATCAGCGACATTGCCGTTGACGATAATTTCGCCCCCGGTCATCTCAGCACCGAGATGCATGCCCGCATCTCCTTCGACACAGATCTTTCCACGGGACAGTTTGGCACCGATCTGTTTAACCCTGGAACAATCGCCCTGCCAGATAAGTTCCTCATCATCGGCAGATCCCGACACGTCAAAAAATTCACCGAGAGGGACGTGCCGATTACCGTGGTAGATGAGGGTTCCCTTCACGTCGTCGATGGATTGTTCTCGCACTGTTTCCAGTTGGATGGCATCGACTTCCAGGGGAATCGGCGACTCGGTGGTGCGGGTTAGAACGAGGGGCATAGGGGGAGTATCCAGCCGGATTTGGTAACTTCACGCAAGTAATTGTCGCGAACAATTGGATGCAAATGGGTTAGCAGTTCCGAGAATACAATCTCGAACCCATAACCGCAACGCAGCCCAACGAGTTGGATGAGCACCCACTTTTCCCGCGTCACTACGAATTACGGAAGGTCAGGCAGCGGGCAACTGGCTTTCATACGCCAGGCTGTCAAGAAACCGTTTTGTCGCGGTATACTCGTTGGGCGTCATATCGCGGATATGTTTGCGCAGTTCGTTCTGCATCTCGATGGAGAGCGTGCGGACCTGCCGAGACAAGGTTGGCTCTGAGGTCGTGTGTGCCCGCAGAACAAACAACTCCTCAATTTCCTGTCGTCCCCTGGCAAACACCGGATCGAGAAGCGTGTTGGGCCAGTAAATTTTTCCCGTGGTTGGGTCGAGCTGGCTGGGGGTCAACCGGGGCGGTGCGCCCGATTCTCGATGAGCGCGCCAATAGTCAGTTGTCGCACGCTGTTTGTCGAGATCCTTCTGAATCTCTGATTCGCCCAGACGTTTACGCTTCCAGTAGGTTTCAGTCCATTTGTGAGTATTGTCGATGTAGGCGCTTTTGGCCTGCTCGTAGTTAATCATGGCGCCAGTTGTTGTTTCCGCCGCTTCTCCCCGTGCTCGAATCACATCAGCCATCCCGTACCGCGCACCCTCCACGGGGTTGGATGTGTAATTCGTGTAGGGGTAAGGCATATACCGGGTGTTACGTGGCGGCTGGTACCAGCGACGGTAATTGTTATTGCGATTAGCCGACGTATTGGCACGTTGTGCTTCGCAGATGGAACCGGCATCGAAACCGAACACGGCAACGCCACAGCAGGCAATGAACCATCGGATTGATTTCATGAGGAATGACCTCGCAGCAGGTGAATGATTCCCAATTCGATCAATGGGTCTCACAGGAGTAATCTACTGAATGCCCATTGATGATCGCTCTTTTCCTTTTTTAGATTATGGCCCACCCGTCGACAGGAAACCAGTCCGCAATCTGCCAATTGGGGAATCTGGCGGATGAAATGGATCAATCCGCACGTCTGCACACGGTTTTTTCTCACAAAGCCAGATAATACACGGTGGATTCCGCCTGAGATCCCCGGCATAATTGAGGTTGTCTGGTTTTTGCTTTGCAACATTCTTCAGGGAGATGCCCCATGCGGCTTCAAATCCTCACTTTTGCATTTCTGGCTTTCGGTTTTGCCAACTCGATTGCCTTCGCCGCGAATAATTATGTCGAGGATTTGACCCGCAAACTGAATGGGAAAGACCCTGCTGCAAAAATTCAGGCAGCCATCGAATTGGGTGGCCTCGGCGCTCTTGCGAAAGAGGCGATTCCCGATTTGATCAAAGCGTTAAGCAACAATGATCTGGCGTTTCGGCACGAAGTGGTGATTGCATTGGGAAAAATGGGACCGGCAGCGAAATCTGCTGTCGAACCGTTGACAGACATTCTTGCGGGGAAGTCTCAGATTCTGCGATACAGTGCCATGTACGCTTTGCAGATGATTGGTTCTCCAACGCCTCGTACAATCACATTGTTAGCGAAACAGATGCAGGGTGAGGACGATTTCAATCGCGTTGCCGCATCGTGGGCATTCTCAGTATTGAGTCCCAAAGATGAACGGGTTGTATCGACCGCCATTCCGATTCTGATTGAGGCGTTGCAGCACAAAGACAGACAAATCGCCAACGATGCGATGGTGGCACTCTCTGAAATTGGAGCAGCCGCTGTGGCGCCGTTGGCAGCGAAAGTCTATTCTTCCAACCCTCGGTCAGCCGGGCATGCCTGCGATGCCCTGGCTTCGATCGGTCCGCTGGCTGAGCCAGCCGTCAATGTTCTGGTGTGGACGCTCGTCAAAGACAACCCGCGTCTTTCCTGGCGTGCCGCCCGTGCGTTGGGAACCATAGGTGCCAAAGATGCTATCGTTGTGCCTGCACTGAAACAGTCACTGACAAGCGAAACCCCGGCATTGCGTGCAAACGCCGCCGCTGCCCTGGGTCAGTTTGGTGAGAAATCGAAACCAGCCGTTGCCGACATCGCAAAACTGTTGAGCGACAAAGATGTGAACGTCCGGCTGTTCGCCTCTCGTGCATTGGGAGAAATCGGCCCGGCAGCCGAAGGAGCCATCCCTTCATTGATTGCCGCGTTACGCGACCCGGTGGGGGCTGTAACCCTCAACGCCGCTGAATCGCTGGGACAGATCGGTGGTCCTGCCGTACCTGCATTGGTCGAGCAATTGAAGTCCCCTCATTTGCGACCGCTCATTGTATCAGTCCTCGGTTCGATTGGCCCGGCAGCAAAAGCAGCCATCCCGCAATTGTTGGAACTGACTGCTGACGAAAACGAAGACCTGCGACTGGAGGCTTATCTGGCTTTGGCCGGAATGGGCGAAGATGGGAAATCGGCTGCACCGGAACTGTTGAAGATCCTGAACGATGATTCGCGAAAGAACCGCGGAGCAGCCGTGTATGCGTTGACAAAAATCGGTACCCGGGAGGTGATTCCCACGCTGAAAGAAACCGTAAAAGATGGAAGCGATCCAATGCTCCAGATCGCATCCGCCTGGGCGCTGGTCACGTTTGAACCAAAAGATGCGGAGATTGTCAAGTCGGCATTACCCAGTTTGCAATTGGCGTTGAAGAGTGAACACGACTTGTTGCGGCTTGAAGCCTTGAGAGCGTTGTCCACCAGCGGCGACGTTGCAAACGCAGCCATTCCTGATGTGATGCCGTTGGCGAAGGACAAAAATCCCGAAGTCCGGTCCGAAGCGATTTATGCTTTGCAGCAGATGGGAGCAGATGACGAGAAGTTGAAAATGATTTCCGTTGCCGCTCTGCGTGACTCCGACCAGACCGTCCGTTTAACGGGTGTTTACATCCTCGGTTTGTTGGGACCAAAAGCGAAAAATGCTGTCGATGCGCTGACACCCATTCTGAAAAGCCACGATGAATTTGAAGTGACCGTAGCCGCCTGGGCGCTGGTGCGGATTGATCCACGACCAGAGTTCATCGAGATTGCCCGACCTTTGATGGTGCAGGCGGTGAAACATGAAGATGTCGATGTCCGTCTTGAAGCAGTCAAGATGCTGGGACTGCTCGGGAAAAACCGACCACCAGTCATCGAAGCCATGAAGAAGATCGCTGAGATGGACGAGAGCGAACGTGTCCGCGATGCTGCGAAAGAGGCGTTGCAACAGGCGATGGGAGGTTGAGTTCCCCTAAAGTGTATTACGCTTTCTTGTGGTCGCGAAGGATGTGTTTTTTTCCTGCGATAGCGGAACGAGCGGGAACCATCACACGAAAAGGCAAACTGCTCTGATGAATGCTCCTGTATGCCTTCCTTTCCGAATCAACAGGTGACACTAGCGAATACCAATCCACTCGGCAAATGATAATCGTGGTCGATCAGTGGAGACAGCGGGAAGAACCCTGCCCTGCGGATCACGACTTAAATGTCGTGATCGTCTTCCGCTCTTTCACCGGATACCAGTTCTCAATTTTCTCCACCAGGCGTTCCACAACATCCGGATGTTCCCCGGCGAGATTTTTCTTTTCCCAGGGATCGACCGAGAGATCGAACAGTTGCGGTCGCCGTTCTGTTCGGGGATGCGAGCTTCTATACCGATTGACTTCGCCATCATAGGTCAGCAGCAGTTTCCAGTTGCCTTCAATACACCAGCGGTACAACAACGATGCCTCCGGGTTTTCGATGTCGGCAATGTCATGTGCAAAGCCTTCGCCAAAAATCGTATTCCGCTTGATCGACTTGTCCGATTCCAGGCGTGACATCAAATTGAGACCTGACAGGCCTTCCGGAATTTTCGCATCAGCCGCCGCCAACAACGTCGGCACGATATCAATACTGCTGACCAGTTCTTCGCGGTCTGCCGGTTTCAGATACCCGCGCCAATTGAAAATGATGGGCGTTCGCACGCCACCTTCGTACGGTGTCTGTTTCGAGCGAGGTGCATAACCGCCGCCATCAGGGTTCTGAATCCAGCCATTGTCGGTGACGTAACAGATCAACGTATTCTCGCGGATGCCTGCATCATCAATATGTTGAATCAGATCCCCGATCACATCGTCCGCCCATTCACACATGGCGTAATACCGCGCTATCGACTTGGGGCGATCCGGCATGGTGTACTTCTTCATCAGTCGTTCCGGAGGAGTGTGTGGAGTGTGCGGCAGAAACGGAGCGTACCAGATGAAAAACGGTTTCTGTTTGTTGACCACCATGTCAATAAAATCGGTCACCGGCTTGTTACCGGTGCGGCCAATTTTCAAACCATCGTCGCCATGCCGTCCGCCCGGTTCGGGAAAACCGCGCGTCATGCCGTGCGTGAAACCACCATGCGTGTATTTCCCCTCCCACCATTTTCCACTCTGATAGCTGAGGTAACCTTTTTCACCGAGCAACTCCGGTAACGTGTCGAAGCGGTCGAGATAATCGATCAGCTTCTGTCGCTGTTGGGCGTGAGTCTCCAATCCCTTTCCCGCACTTTTGGGAGAGGGGTCATTTCCCGTGACGCCATGTTTGTGGGCGTAATGACCAGTGGCCAAAGTGACCAGAGAAGGCCTGCAAAGAGCCGTGGGAACATATCCTCGACGGAACAGCACACCTTCTTTCGCCAGGCGATCAATATGCGGAGTCTGGATCGCTTCATGTCCCATGAAACTGTAGTCGTTCCAGGCCTGATCGTCGGAAATAATCAGCACGATATTGGGTGGGGCGTTGGCTGTCTGAACATCGCGCGACAAACCACAGAACACGAATACACAGAACAACAGGCAGTACAACCGTCGAATCATTTTTGAAAAACTCTGCAGGCTGGAGGTAGCGTGTGATGGATCAACAGCAGGTTCGCTACTTGCCCCGCCGCGATTCGTAAACCGCTTTCAACTCGTCCGTCCGGCTGCGCAGCTGCTTGAGAGTTTTGGAGTACTCCGGATTGCTGGCGTCGTTACGAAGTTGATCGGGGTCTGCGTTCAAATCGTGCAGAAACTCGTAGTTATATTCGTAATACCGGGCGTAGATGAACCTATCATTCCGCACCCCTTCCCACTTCGGAATTCTGGCGCCGAAGGGAAGAATATGCTCGGCGAAGAAATCAGTCCGCCAATCCGTTTTCTCACCACGGACCAGCAACAACATGTTTTTGCCCTGGTAACGTTCTGGCTCCTCAATGCCGGCGGCTGCCAGAAAAGTGCTGGGCAGGTCGACGTTCAACACCAGATGCGAATCAACCCGTCCCCGTTTTTCGATCGAAAGTCGAGGATCAAAGACGATCATCGGCACGCGAATGGACTGTTCGTAATGCGACCACTTTCCGGCAAAACCACGGTCGCCCATGTAATAACCGTTGTCGGCGGAGTAGACAATGATCGTGTTCTCCGCCAGCCCCTGCTCTTCCAGTGTTTTGACGATGCGTCCTACGACGTTATCAATGCCGGTCAGCATGCGGTAATAAGCCCGCATGTTGATTGTGTATTTCTCGGGCGTGTCCCATCGCCAATAATACCGTTCACGGTTGATCGACTTTTTCAAAAAGTCGGGCTGACTTTCAAAGATCTTCGGATCACTCAGATGCGGAGCGGGGATCTTGATATCCTCGTACAGTCCATCAGTCGCTTTGGGCCAGGGGAAATGGCCGATGCCGGGGCGATGGTCGCCATCTTCGGCGTGTGCCGCGTTAAACCACAACTGCAGTGCAAACGGTTTTCCTTCGGGGTTGGATTTGATGAACTTTTCCCCCGCATCCCCGATCAATTCCGTTTCGTGCCGGGTGCTGCCGTCGGGCATTTTTTTATGGAACGGATTCCGCCCGATTCTCTCGTACATGTCGTACACTTTGTTGCGATCAAAATCCTTCGGCATGCGAGCGTGCCATTTGCCGGCAAAACCGGTACGATAACCAGCTTCCTTCAACAATTGCGGATAGATCGTGCTGGCAGCCGCATCGTTGACGAGGTTTACATTCTCGGACTTTGAATGCGAACCGTTCCATTGACCGGTCAGCAATGTCGATCGCGAAATCCAGCAGATCGATGTTGTGACGAAGGCATTTTCAAATCGAACGCCTTCCTTCGCCAGCCGATCAATGTTCGGCGTTTTAACGATATCATGCCCGGCACAACTCAACGTGTCATTCCGCTGATCATCAGTCAGGAAAAAGATGATATTGGGCCGATCGTCAGCCGCTTTGAGTGTGGCTGTGGTGCCGACAGAAAAACAGACCAAAGCCAGCGCGAAGAGAGCACAAGGGGGAAATGGATGTCGCGTCACATCAGTTCTTTCGTTACGGTTTGAAGATCAATGCGTGTGAATTCGTAACGTTACGCTAGATTACGTCTAGTTTTATCGTAGCGGCTGGCGGACCATTTGGAACTAAAATACCCGTTCGGATGACGCTACGGTTATCTCGGATGCGCTCTAAACGGGAAGCATGTTCGAGGCAAACAAAAGGCTGATGTTCTATAGCAGTTTCCCTTTTCGTGTGACGGTTTTCGCTCGTGGGAGTCTGCGTTTGAAGGCCAAAAGACGATTTTCGCGCCACAGAAGAGCGTAATACGC
>JANQSH010000082.1 GCA_028284145.1 Planctomycetaceae bacterium
ATGCCACCATTGGAAATCGCATTCAAGCTGTTGTCGAGCAAGTTGCTGATCACGACTTTCAGTTGAACCGGGTCCGCCCAGAGCGACAGGCCGTCCATCAGTTGCAGGTCGAGATGACATTTCATCGACTGGACGCGTTCGGCATACGCTTCCAACACGGACTCGACGATCGTCGAAAGATCAACTTGTTCCGGCTGCGGTTTTGGCGGGCGACCGAACAACATCGCATCGCCAATCATATCACGAATGCGATACGCTTGACCTCCGATCGTCTCCAGCATTTGTCGACGATCGTGATCAGTCTCGCCGCGCAACAGCATTTGCACGCGACCCGTAATAGTGGCGAGCGGGTTATTAATCTCATGTCCGGCACCGGCAGCGAATTCCGCCATCGCCTCAAGTTTTGAAACGTCCGGCAGAATTGCAGAATCGTTCGGTGGAGCCTCGGTCTCCGGGGCCTGGTCGCGGAAACCTGTCATCGCAATCAGGCCGGAATCGGTTCAACATCGAGCAACTGGCACATTTCCTCGACAAGCGCTTCCACCTCAAACGGCTTCTGGACGAATTTGTTCGCACCAGCTACCTTGAGGTCGGCAATTTTATCTTCCTCGACCATCCCGCTGATGCAAATGATCTTCACATCATCCAATGCGGAATCACTGCGTACACGTTGACAGACTTCCTTGCCGTTGATGTCCGGCAGCATCACATCGAGTACGATAATGTCCGGATGATATTCCTTCACCATCATCCCGGCATCGAACCCGTTATTAGCGACGCGGACTTCAAAGCGACCATCCGCTTCAAGTACGTCACGAATCAATTCCACCAGTTCTTCATCGTCGTCCACGACCAGCGCTTTCCGCTTTCCGCTTTCGAGCGAATCGGTCGGGATGCCGTTTTCCTTCATGAATTTGTACAGAACATCGCGTGGAATACGGCGGAAACGCGAACCAGGTACACGAAATCCTTTAAGCTGACCGGAATCAAAACAGCGAATGATTGTCTGCTGACTGACTTTGCAGATTTTTGCGGCCTCGCCCGTGGTAAAAACTGTCTTCATCTTGCTCGTTCATCCTTTGAAGTAATCCGTCCCTTTCCGGAGGACATGGACTAGATTAAAACCGAACAGGAATCTCCCTATCTGGAGACTAACTCATCCCTGACCTGACGATTCTGGGAGCATCTCACTCGAATGCGCCATACGCGATGGATCCCCCCATCTAAGGACAACACTCCAGTGCAATGTTGATTGAAGAGTCTGTGCGTCGATGACACACAGCAGGGCGAAGTGGAAAATAAGAAGACTCGTTGCATTCCCTGTTTACTGCACCGAATCGAAATTACCAACGTTATCGATGGTTCCGATTGTATCTATTCTGCGGATTCGGTCAACAGGCAATCACTTGACCTAACTCACGCCAAAAACCGCATCTACCGGGTTACGCCATTCACACGTAAACCATCTTCCTGATTTTGGTTACGTTGATGTTAAATGCGATGCAGGGATGAAAAACCGGGCAGCATCTGCGCACACCTGGTGCCTTGTCAAGGCTTCATCTTGAGGTGCGAATTGACATAACCTTCTTCGTTGTCGCTCTTTACAACTTCATCAAGCTCAATTTTCAGTCTTGGTGGTGTACCAGTCTCAAATTGGGCGAATTATCCGGAAATGTCGGTGTTCTGATCGGGAAGTAGCAGTAAAGTTTTGACATAACATCAAATTACTATTCGGTTTGGATCTTTCAGGCAGAGCACGAGGACGGCGATATCGGCGGGGGTGATTCCGCTGATGCGACTTGCCTGACCCAGATTGTCCGGACGAATTTGCGTCAGCTTCTCCTGTGCTTCTCGACGCAACTGTGCCACTGCATGGTAGTCGAACGTATCCGGAATGCGGACATGCTCCACTTTTTTCTGCCGCTCAATGTCGGCCATCTGCCGACGGATGTAGCCTGCATACTTCGTCTCGATGACAACCTGATACTCCGCGGCCGGGGGTAATTCCAACTCAGCGATGGCAGAAGACATCTCATATAGCTCAGGCCAGCCGATTTCCGGACGGCGCAACCATTCCTCCAGAGTTGTCCCTTGATGCCGATTCGACTGCAGTACGCTCAAAGCCGATCGGATTGCGTCTTCGTGCTGCTCGTAACGTTTTGTCCGCGTCTTGCAGACAAGCCCATGCCGAATGCCGATTGGCGTTAGTCGCCGATCAGCATTGTCGTGCCGCAACAACAGGCGGTATTCCGCGCGAGAGGTAAACATGCGATACGGTTCATCAACGCCCTTGGTAATCAGGTCATCAATCAACACACCAAGATAAGCCTGGTTGCGATCGAGAACCAATGCTTCCATTCCAGCGACCTTCAATGCAGCATTGGCACCGGCCAACAAACCCTGGCCGGCCGCTTCTTCGTAACCGGTTGTCCCGTTGATTTGACCCGCGAAGTACAGCCCTGTGACTTGTTGGGTTTCCATCGTCGCATTCAGTTGCGTGGGGGGGGCGAAATCGTATTCCACAGCGTAGCCATACCGCATGATTTCCGCGTTTTCCAGTCCGATGATATTGCGGATCATCTCATCCTGTACATCGCGCGGCAGAGACGTCGAAATGCCATTGCAGTAGTATTCGGTGGTGTTGCGTCCCTCCGGTTCAAGAAATATCTGGTGTGAATTCTTGTCAGAAAAACGCACGACTTTGTCTTCAATCGATGGGCAATAGCGCGGGCCGGTTGAGTTGATCTGCCCACTGTACATTGGTGCGCGGGAGAGATTGTCTCGAATCAGGTCGTGTACTTTTTCATTGGTCTGCGTGAGATAGCAGTCCATCTGTGGCTGTTCAATCTTCTCCGTCAGAAACGAAAAAGGTTGCGGAACACTATCCCCCGGTTGGCATTCCACTTTGGAAAAGTCAATCGTCCGTCCATTCAAACGGGCCGGTGTTCCAGTTTTGAACCGCTCCAACTCAAACCCCAACTCGCGGAGAGAATCGGACAACGTCCCCGTGGTTCCCTCGCCCGCCCGCCCGCCGGATGTCTTTGCTTCACCGGTGTGCATGATGGCCTGCAGGAATGTCCCGGTGGTGATCACCAATGCCCGACAGCGATATTCCGCATTGCCCCGCACACGAATACCGACCACCTTGCCATCTTCGACGAGAATCCCTTCAGCCATTTCCTGCTTGAGCGTCAGGTTCTCCTGCTGTTCGACACGCCATTTGACGGCGAACTGATACGCTTTTTTGTCCGCTTGTGCGCGGGGACTGTGCATTGCCGGGCCTTTGCCCCGATTGAGCATGCGGAATTGTATTCCGGTTTCGTCGATCACCTCGCCCATGATGCCGCCGAGGGCGTCAATCTCCCGAACAATCTGCCCTTTGGCAACACCACCAATCGCCGGGTTGCAACTCATCTGGCCGACGGTGTCACAGTTCATCGTCAGCAGGGCGGTTTTGGCACCAAGACGTGCAGCGGCCATCGCTGCTTCCGTCCCGGCATGTCCAGCACCGACAACAACAACATCAAATTGGTAAACAGTTCGGGACATCTTGCAAGGAAATCTTCAAAGGAGAAAAACTGGGAGAATCGCCAGAAGTTATTGTGGGAAATGACGGCAGCGATTGTCCAGCAGAGCCGCTGTTTGATCCCACAGATTCCCGCGAAACAACGGTCAAACGGAAGCAAATTTCAGGCTACTTGCTTCAATTGGACTGTTGGCCACGTGTTGAATGATTAGAGCAGTTTACCTTTTCATGTGACGTCTCTGGCTCGTGGGAATCTGCGTTTGCAGGCCGAACGACGTCCATCGCAGCACAGAAGAGTTGTAATACGCACTAAAAATTTATGCGTTAGGAAATCCGTGTGTGGCACTTGAAAGTCTCTATCGTTTCGACATACTCAGCGCAGAAAAGACAACCGACCTGGAACTCGTCCGTCGTGGCAATGTGATGCGGCGTGACGCTTTCCAACTCCTTTCACCACAGGAACAACATCATGGCAGACACACGCAACGGAGCGGTTACACTCAAGGGAAATCCCGTCGATCTTGCAGGCTCGGAGTTGAAGATGGGTGACGCTGCCCCTGACTTCACTCTGCAATCCACGGGGCTGGAAGACATCACCCTCGCAACCAGCGCTGGCAAGATGCGGATCATTGCCACGATTCCTTCTCTCGACACACCAGTTTGTCACGAGGAGACCAAAAAGTTCAATGATCAGGCCGGCAGCCTGGAGAACACCGAAATCCTCGTCGTCAGCATGGACCTGCCTTTTGGACAAAAACGCTGGTGTGGTGCGGAGGATGTCGAATCGGTCCATACGCTCAGCGGTCATCGCTGCACGAAGTTCGGCGAAGATTACGGCGTGCTGATCAAGGGGGGACCACTGGATCGCTGTCTCACCCGCGCATTATTCGTTGTCGATGGTGACGGGACGTTGAAGCATGTGGAATACGTCAGCGAGATTGCCGAGCATCCCGACTACGATGCTGCCCTGGCCGCTGCCAAATCGTGACGTCACTTGATTCGTAACGACAACTGAGATTCACATACATCGCGTGGCCTTCTGGTCGCGCGATTTTTCTGTCTCATTCTTACGAGAAGCTCTTCTCGCAGCACTGCTGGGCAGGCCCGGAAGTGGCACACAACGACAGCGAGATTAGAGCAGTTTACCTTTTCGTGTGACGCTTCCCGCTCGCGGGAATCTGTATTTGCAGGGCGAAAAACGTCCCTCGCGCCACGAAGGAGCGTAATACGCTCTAAGTGGATCGCTCTTCCACCGTCGGTTGTCCGGCGATGCGGCAATAGCAGACGGTGTAACAGACATACATCCAGGGGCCCGTCAGGAAAAGTCCAACGTAACAGGCAAGCATTCCCAATTGACCAAGGAACCCAATGATCAACATATTCACAAAGAACATGAGTTTGTGTCCTTCGGTCATCTCCTTGGCTCGCGTCAGGCAGTCCATCCCACGTGGATTCTCGTCGATCAGAATAAACATGAACGGCCAGAGCATCGTGATGACAATGATGCCGGGGACAATACACAGTACGTAACCGACCATCACCGCCAGCATGAACAGCAGCATGTTCCCCAACCCGCGCAGGTAATAAGGGCCTCCTTTGAACAGGTCGGAAAGTGTTGCATGCTGTCCCCGAACGATGTTCAGCAGGAAAATGCAAT
This sequence comes from Planctomycetaceae bacterium, assembly GCA_028284145.1. Lineage (GTDB taxonomy): Bacteria > Planctomycetota > Planctomycetia > Planctomycetales > Planctomycetaceae > JANQSH01. The sequence continues at coordinate 5,184 of JANQSH010000082.1, forward strand.
ACCCCAGCATGAAGTAGACGGAGATCACCTGCGACAGAATCAGCATCGGGAAGTACAGGATGAAAAACATTTCCTCCGGGATAGCACCGGTTTCCACCATAACCAGCAGAACGAAGAGCGGGAAACTTCCCAGCATCATCAACAGGAGGGCGACAAATGAGCCGCCGATGACCTGTCCGAAATTATTCCTGGTGATGTTGAATCCGGCCGACATGATATCACCGGGGTCGAGTGTACGAGTACCGGCCGAAACTGTTGGTCCGGTGCCGAAAGTTTCTCCGCAATACCGGCATTTGATTGCTGCCGCTTTGATCGACATGCCGCACATGGGGCAGGGTTTCTGAGCGTCAGACTTTGCAGCAGGTGAGGTGGGAGAAGGAGCCGACTCAAACGCGTAGGGATTCTCATCGTCCGTTGACCCAGCCGCGGGTATTGGCGGAGGTGGTGGAGGCTGTGCAGAGAAGTCGGTATCACCACCCGGAGAGGGGACGACAATCGGTTCACCGCATCCGGGACATTTTGCCTGTGCACCGGCTTTGTCATCCGGCGTCCGAAGTAGCTTATCGCATTGTGGGCAGTTGAATTCGATGGTCATTGCTGCATTTCGTTTGAGCCAGAATCGGATTGATTGTTTTGCGCATGTTATGCGGCTGTCGAACGTCCCGCCAGCCTGCAGTATGCGACGGCAAAGTTGAGCATAATCAACGGCATCGTGAGCAGGATTCCGACACCACAAAGCAGAACCCCAAAATAGATGTAGCCGATGCACAATAACATCAGGTGAATGACAGAAGGGATATTTTTTTGGGTGAGGCGGATGGATTCGAGTATGGGCTGGATGTTCGGTGCATCCTGATCAACCAGGACGAACATGTAGGCCCATGTCGTCAGGAAGAACGCCATTCCCGCGATGAGTTGAATAATTGGACTGACAATTGCCATGATCCCGCCAAGCATGGGAGCGATCTGCACAGCGGCGTAAACACATCCGAATAACAAGAGGTAAATCGCGAGCATCACGACATTCAACAGTAGTGTATTGCCAATTGCCCTCAAGACATACGGGCCTCCGGCGAACAGGTCGCTGATGGCAGGGTTGTTACCCCGGGCGACGCTGACCAGGAGTACGGCCTGACCTGCGAAGATGAAACTGATCACGGTGACGTAAATAAGGGCCAGCATTCCCAGGATGACCATCGCGACAATCGGATTCAAATCTGCACCCATCACAAATCCAAGTAGAAACATGGGAGCCAAAACGATGACGCCATAGGCCAAAGTGTTGCAGAGTCCGGCGACAATCATTCCGCCGACGAGCGTGCCCATTTCTTTCTTGTACAGTTTGTAACTGGTGGAAATCACCTCGCCAGGATCGAACTGCCCCCGTTTCTTCGATCTCGATGAAAAACCACTTTTGCCACCACCAGTCAGACTTTCGCCGCAGCCACGACAGCGGGATGCGGAAGAAGGATTGTCTTCACCACACATGGGGCAGGGGGTGCCGCCATGTGGTAACGGCATTGGTTCGGGAAGATCGTCGTCCTCCTCCTCATAGCCATCGTTACTATAGTCGTCATCGTAAGACTCATCATCGCCCCAGCTACCGTTCGTGCTGTCATTCCCCCAACCATCGCCCCCGCCGTCGCTGTCTCCCCAGCCATCGCTCCCATCATCATCACCGCCCCAGCCATAGTCGTCTTCCGGTTCCGGATTGGGTTTCTTTTTGGGTTTTGACGTTGGCTTTTTTGATACACGGCTTTTGCCAGAGCCACTCTTCGCCGTGCCGGAGGAGGGAACAGTTACCACCTTGCCGCACTGGGGGCATTTGGCGCGTTTGCCCACTTTGTCATCTGCCGTTTTGAGCTGTTTCTCGCAGCCGGGGCAGTTAAACCTTATCGTCATGAGACCGTATCGTCATGAAAGAGACTCAATTATTTGCATCTGAACGACATCGTTTACGTTGTCGGTGTGGTCTTTCGATGTCACATCTGTTCAAGCGCCCCGCCGACTCCACCCAATACCATTATGACACAGAAAAAGAGCAGCCCGACGAGAAGGAGAACCGTTTGAATCATCCCGATAATCTTTCCCGCCTGTGTCATGCTGCGGCCTTCGGGGGCCATTCGCCCGGCATCAATCTCTTTCATGTCCGAATGTCCCATGATCCAGGCTGCAATGGAGAACAGCGCGCAAAAGAGCCAGCCAGCCAGCGACAGGCCAAGGATCAAACCACCACGATGTGGTTTCAAAAAAGCATTCGGTGATCCGCCGGTTGCTGCCACGTCGCCAAAATTCTCGCCACAGTACCGGCAGCGAATTGCTTTGATCTTGATCATCGCGCCGCAAACCGGACAGGGCTTTTCATTTCCTGCCGTTGATGCCGAGGCCGATTCAAATGTGTAGGGGCTGTCATCGACGAAGGCGTCGGAGGAACTTGTAGGAGGCGGTGGTGCAGGGGAGATCGAGGGGACGATGACGGGAGCACCGCAGCCGGGACAATTCGCGCTCATGCCCGCTTTGCTATCATCGGTGCGCAGCAGTTTATCGCAATCGTTGCAATGAAATTCGATCGTCAAGTTCCAACTCTCCCAGCCTGACGAATGTTTGAAAAGTGAACAAATCGGTGGAATGCGGAATGTCGAATACCGTTGCGCAATTCGCCGTAAATAGGGAATTATTGACCCAAAAACAGGCCGAATTGTGCAGAATGCTGGTCTGACGGCCTTTTATCTGTGGCAGCTTGACCATCATCTGGAACTGTAACGGCAGTGTGAAGGCCGCCACAGTTAAATATGGTTTGCAGTAAATTACCAAAGTCGTGTACCAAACGACAGTAAAGAGTCGGAAAATTGGCACGACATTGTGCGAATGCCGGGAATCAAAAATCGCTTCAACCTGGTGAGGCGATGGCCATCCATCTCAGTCGGCGTTGGCGACTTCTTCCATCACCTCATCGGGGATGTTGAAGTTTGCCGTGACGCTCTGCACGTCATCCTGATCCTCCAGTGCTTCCATCAGCTTGAGGACTTTGCGTCCGGCGTCGGCGTCGAGTTCCACCGTGTTGGCCGCGATTCTGGTGATCTCGGAGAGGTCGGTTGCAATCTGTGCCTGTTCCAATGCGTCGGCAACGTCCTGAAAGGTATCGACAGAACTGGTGACCTCATAGGTATCGCTTTCATGTTGGACGTCATCCGCGCCGGCTTCAATGGTCACCTCAAACAGTGTTTCCTCATCGACGTTGGCCGCAGGCACAACGAACAGTCCCTTGCGTTCAAACATCCATGCGACACACCCGGTGCTGCCGAGGTTGCCGTTGTTGACCTCAAAAATTTTGCGAATCTCCCCAGCAGTACGATTGCGATTGTCGGTCAGGATATCGCACAACACGGCGACTCCTTCAGGGCCATATCCTTCGTAAACGACTTCTTCAAACTGCTCACCAGATAACTCGCCACAACCCTTTTGGATTGCACGTTCGATGTTGTCTTTGGGCATGCTATTCTTTTTGGCCTTGTCGACCGCATACCGCAAAGCGAGATTGCTCGCCGGGTCACCACCGCCCATTTGAGCTGCAACAATAATTGCCCGGCTCAGTTTGCCAAACAGCTTCCCACGTTTTTTGTCGGCAACGCCCTTTTTCGCAGCGATGTTCGCCCAGTGTGAATGACCTGCCATTCCCCGTGTACTTTCGTCTGATGCTGGTTTCTTCGGTTCGCGGGAAGCCTGCGATCCGTGATGATTGCCGTCAGTTTGTGTGTCCGCTATTCGGAATTCTTTTCATTCCTGGTTTGAGCGTCCGACAGTTTTTTTTCCATCTTATCGATCAAATCCTTATCCGGTTTGGGATCGGCTTTGGCCTTCTCAAGTGCCGTCGTCCAATTGGAGATCGCTTTCTCGGCTTCATTCAATTTCCAATAGCAATCTGCGAGGTGATCGAGAATGGTTGGGTCATCACCGCCGGGTAATTCGGTTGCTGAGAGAAGATGTTTAACTGCCTCGTCATACTTGCCGAGTTTGTAGAGCACCCAGCCAAGACTGTCGAGATAGGCCGGGTTTTCCGGCTCGGCCTTCACCGCCTTGCGAATCATTTTCTCGGCGCGTTCCAGATTCACTCCGCGATCGGCCCACATGTAACCCAGATCGTTATTGATTCCGGGATCGTCGGGATCTTGCTTGAGGATTTCTTCGAGAATTGCCTCGCCCTTCTCGAACTGATTCTGCCTGATGTAGATGTTCGACAGGCTGGTCTGGCTGCGGCGGACAATTTCTTCGTTGTCCGGATGGTCTTTGATGACTTGTTCGTAGATCGTCTTTGCCTTATCAAGCTGGTCGTCGTGGTAGTGAATCAAGCCCTCCTGAAATTTCAGCAGCGGGCTGGAGGGAAGCAGTTTCTGTGCAGTACGAATGGCTTCGAGCGCTTTGTCCGTCTCGCCATTGAGCGCCCGCGCCTGGGACAATCGGAAGAGTGAATTGGGACGAGAGGAACTCAAACGGGCGTCGTTAGCCGCTTCTTCAAAGACTTCGGCTGCCTGCTGATAATCTTTCACATTCAGCAGGTATTCGCCCAACTCTTCAAAAATCAGTCCGGCACGATCACTCTGTACTTTGAGCACAAAGCGATAGAATTTGATGGTCGCTGGCGTGTCCTTGATGAAGGCTGCCAACTTCGCCAGCACGATTCCTCCGGCAAACTCCAGTTCGACCGGTTTCGCCGTCATTTTCTTCTCACCAATTTTCAAGAGATCAGCAACCAGTGTTTCGTCATTTTGGATCTCTTTAAGTTCCGATTCGACAAGCGACAGATTCTTTCCCGACTTGACCGCATTGGCCAGCGCATCAAGCAGATTGTCCGGCTGTTTCAACCGGCGATAGGCTCCGGCCAGGCCTGCATAGCCGGCCGGATTGTTCGTCTTTTCCAGCGTTTTTTTCAGCAGTTCCAGTGCCTTTTCGACTCGGTCGTCTTCGAGGTACTGTTCTGCCAGATAGTACTGCAACAGTGCGTTGTCGGAGTCATCCCTGGCCAGTTTTTCAAGGCGAGGAATGAACTCTTTGGAGCGATCCAGCTTGGCCAGGATCTGACCCAGAAGACGAAATGCGGGCAATTGCCGCGTCTGCAGCGAGGCCTTGAAATACTTCTCCAGTTCCTTAAGTGCCTTGTCGTGTTGTTCGGTTTGGAAGTAGACGTTTGCCAGATTGAAACTGAGAATGCCGGGGTTCCCCTTGTTCTCCTTCGCCGCGAACTCAAATGCCTTTACCGCCAGTTCCGTCCGTTTGGCATCGAGGAAAGTCTGGCCCATTCGTTCGTAGGTCGCGGCGGGATTGACCAGCAGCCGGGCTCGCGTCTGAAAATCGAGCGAGTATTTTTGTGGGTCCTGAAAGGCATCGAAAACGATGGCGTAGGCATCTGCCGCCTTCTCGATGTTCCCCGCCGCACGATGTAACAATGCCAGATCGCGGTTCAAGGTCACAAAGATCGCCGATTGCTTGTCGAGGTCTTGGGACTGGACCGCTTTTTCCAGTAGCTCAATGGCCGCACCCAATTGCCGTTTGCCCGCCATGTGCACACCAAGACGCCGTAACAATCGATGATCATCGGGATCGAGCTTGATGGCCTGCAGAGCATACTTTACCGCTAAATCATCCTGGTTGAGGCTGAAGGCGAGCGGTACTGCAGCGCGATAGACTTCGATCGCAGTTGCGTCCAATTCCAAAGCCTTCTGGTAGGCTTTCAACGCTTCCTTGAATTTGTTCCGCGATTCCAGCAGCGTACCAGTCATAAACCAGGCTTTCGCTTCCAGCTTTTTCGCGGCAGCTTCATCGCGACCCTGTAACGGATCGAGCGGTTCCAGAACATCGTCACCAGGTTGCAGTTGAAAATCGTTCGGTAGCAGAGAGGAGGACTGCACTTCATCGGCGAAACCGTGCGAAACATCGTCCGCAAACAGACAGGCAATGAAGGCAACAAACAGATAAGCGAGACTGCAACGCATTTGGTCATCTCCTGCAGAATATCCGATCCATTCATTCCGAATGGAATGGAGCAATTGAATAGAGCAGTTTACCTTTTCGTGGCGCGATGTACGCCGTTTGACCTGTAAATATAGACTCCCACGAGCCAGAGATGTCACACTCAATAGTAAACCGCAATAGTGGGTTCATCCACGGTCCGTTGAGAGGGCACCACAAAAAACGTCGCTTTGCCTGCACCAGTTATCCTCAGAGACAGCCGAAATCCAGGAAATGCGAACTGCTTCAGGTCAGGGGTGCACAAGTTGCAGGGATCGTTCCCGGTGGCAGTGGGAGGAAATCAACGAGATGTCCTGGTCTTCTTCTTTTTTGCGGCTGTTTTCCTGGATTTTTTGCTGGCGGTTGCTTTTTTCTTCGTGGTTTTCTTTGCAGTCGATTTCTTTTTTGTGTTTTTTTTGGCTGTTGTCTTTTTCCTGGTTTTCGCTGCTTTCTTTTTCGCGCCAGTTGATTTGGCTTTTTTCGCGGGCGCCTTCTTTTTCACACGCCGTTTGTCGGCATTGTCCAGCAGATCTTTCAGGCGTTCCGGCGCCGTGCTGAGATCGTAACCTTCTTCCGGTGGCTTCTCGACAAACATGTCCATGATTTTCGGATCGGTGGACAGATCTCGCAGAAGTTTGAAGACCAGCGGCGCATCGGCCTTTCGAGTGGCCGACTTCATTGCGTCGGACCCCTTGTCGTGAGGCGTTCCCTCTTCGACAAAACCGAGCCAGGCGATCGCATTCAGAATCGACTGATCCACCGGAACGAGATGGGCTCCCAGTGTCGTCTGCAATGTGTGTAATTTGACGAACGACGACAGCTCCTTGATGCGCGACAGGTTCTTTTGCGCAAGGTCGAGTGTTTTCCGTCGAATCACCTCAAACTCGAACTCGAAGCTCTTTTCGAAAACGTAGTGAAGCGTGTTGCGTAATCGAAGGGCTCGCCATTCCGCCTGTGCCTGCCCATCGAATATGGTGGCCAGTTCCGTAATCGTGCTGACTCGAATCTCATTCAGGTCGTAGAATGTCTCAAACAGTCGTTGGTACGAGTTATCCGCCTGATGATAAGATGCATCTTCCAGGCAGATGGAGTACAAAATCGTTTCCAGAATGGGGCGATCGTTTTTCGGAACGGTGCTCTTGTAGCGTTTCTTGAGCAACGTGACGAGCTTCTTGCAGATTGCTTGTTTTTCGGAGGCTTTCATTCGTGATGCCGTCGCGCCTTTAAGTGCTGAATGAATTGTATTGACTGGGGATTTGACCGACAGGGAGGGAATCGATCGCCGTTAGATCGATCCATTCGAGTCGGAATCACCAGCTCATTACTCGTGTGTATTGGTTGGGTGTTCCGATTCCGTGTTCATTTCATCGTCCTCTTCCATGTCTATCTGATCTGCGTTCGTCGGATCGATCTCAATCTGATCCACCGGAAGCAGGCCATCTTTTTTGAGAGTCTCGTTGATGATGCGGGTCGCCTCGAAACTCTTTTTGATGCTGCTGTCGAGAATGAACCGGCAAACGGGAGTGTACTTTGTCTGCAGCCGGTCTGCGATCTTGTGTTGCAGAAAACCACGGGCGGAATTCAGGCCGTGCATACAAAGTTGCTGAGTTTTGTCATCCCCCATAACCGAGACGTAGATCTTCGTCGAGCGAAGGTCCGGACTGACCTCCACGCGAATAACAGTCACATTCTTCACACGAGGATCTTTGATCTCGAACAGGATCGCAGAACTGACCACTTCGAGAATGGCACGGGCGAATTTTTCTGTTCGTCGTGAGGTCATCGGTAAGCCTGAACTGCCAGAAGCCGAGTGCGAAGGCCCTGTTGAGAATCTCTGAGGATACGGAAGCGATCCACCAACGCCGGCTCGATATTATCCACTATTCCAGAGTCCGTTTGATCTCATCGATGCGAAACGCTTCCAGCAGGTCGCCTTCCTTGACATCGTTAAAGCCATCCAGACGGATTCCGCATTCCATCCCTTCGCGGACTTCCTTTGCATCGTCCTTTTCACGCTTCAGCGAAGCAATCGGGTAATGTTTGAGGACAGTCTGATCGCGGATCACGTGGCAACGATTGGATCGTTCAATGGTTCCATTGAGTACGCGGCAACCGGCGATGGTTCCGAACCGGCTGATGTGGAACGTTCGCAGAACAAGAGCCCTTCCGGTAGTCACTTCCACTCGTTCCGGTTTCAGCATTCCTTCCAGCGTCTGTTTGATCTCGTCAATCACTTCGTAAATGATGCTGTAGCGACGGACATCGATCCCTTCCTTGTTGGCCAGTGTCTCGGCCCGTTCTTCAGCGATGACGTGAAACGCGATGACGATTGCACCAGAAGCGACTGCGAGAGTGACATCGCTTTCGTTTACTCCACCTACGCCTTCGTGCAGGATTTTGACTTTCACTTCGGGGTGCTCGAATTTCTCCAATTCACTGCGAATCGCTTCCAGCGAACCGGGGGTATCGGCTTTGATGATCAGCGGCAGATCCTGAACTTCCCCGCCACGGGCGGCTTCGAGGATGTCTTCCAGTGATCGTGGTTTGCCGCGGCCAGAGAGTGATTCGGTACGACCTTTGTGACGACGGGATTCGGCTGCTTCACGTGCTTCTTCGATGTCGGACATCACGAAGAAGTGGTTGCCGGCATCGGGTACGATATCCAGCCCCGCGACTTTGATTGGCGTTGAAGGGAGCGCAACTTCCAATTCCTCGTCACGATCGTTGTACATCGCCCGAATGCGCCCGAAAGCGTGGCCACACAGCACCACATCGCCGATGGCGAGTGTTCCCTGCTGGACAACCAGCCAGGCCAATGCCCCCCGGCCTTCGTCCCGGAAACTCTCGAGACAAACACCGTATGCATTGCGTTCGGGATTGGCTTTGTACTCTTGCAGCTCAGCCGTCAGCAGGATCGTTTCCAGCAGGTCGTCGATTCCCTGGCCGGTTTCGGCCGACGTGCGGACCACTTCGACATCGCCCCCCCATTCGGCTGGCAACACATCGTGTTGTGACAGTTCGGTGAGCACTTTCTGTTCGTCGGCACTCGCCAAATCGATCTTATTCATGGCGACAATCAGTGGAACGCCTGCGGAACGAGCATGGCTGATGCTCTCGATCGTTTGAGGCATCACACCGTCATCCGCCGCGACGACGAGAACCACGATGTCCGTCACGTTGGCACCGCGACCACGCATCTCGCTGAAAGCGGCGTGACCTGGCGTGTCCACAAAAGTGACCTTCTGTCCGTTATGCTTCACCTGATATGCGGCGATATGCTGCGTGATTCCTCCCGCTTCGCCGCTGGCGACACTCGCAGAGCGAATTTTGTCGAGCAGACTGGTCTTCCCGTGGTCCACGTGACCCAGAATGGTGACGATTGGAGGACGTGAAACCAATGATTCTTCCGGTTCTTCCGCCGTCATGGTTTCGGACAATTCGTTCTCGATATCACGTGGTTGGCGGATTTCGAGATCGACACCGACTTCCATCGCCAGTTCCATTGCCGTTTCTTCATCGAGAAGATCGTTAATGGTGATGGAGGCACCTTTGTTGAACAGGATCGTCAAAAAGTCTTTCGCGGGCCGACCGAGTGCTTCGGAGAACGCTCGAAGGGTGATCGGAATATCGATTGCCGCTTCGGTCTTGTGCACAATGGGACCGGAAGAACGTCGGCGACGTCGCGTACCACCGCGTTGGAATCGATCGTCGTCATCCGACATCTGCCGTCCGCGACGACCTTTTCGGCGTCGTTGATCATCAGGTCGACCACTGCGTCGGGCTTCTTCGAGCAGGTTGACTGGTTCCTTTTTGCCCCCCTTTTTCTTGTTCTGCTTCTGCTGCTGCATGTGTGCCTGCAGCGGGCTTTGTTGTGCCAGCGATTCCGCCGTCAGTGGAATATCGGGCTTCTGGGCGACCGGCTCCTCTTTTTTCTTCTTTTTCACCGGGGGGGTGTAAGTTGGGGGGGCGGCCAAAGCAGGCATCGCCGGCTTCGGCTTGGGTTTGCGTTGTCCGCCGATGTTGCCGCGCGGCTTCATTTCCCGAATCGTATTGCTGCTGGCTGTGGGAGCAGGGACGTATTCATCGCGACTGATAGGCTTGACCTTCGGTTCCTGAGATTCCTCTTCAGGGGAAGGTTCGGCATCTGCTTCGGTTGCGGTTTCTGTTTCCGATTCTGCAGCGACCTTAACTGCTTCCTCTTCCACAGGCTGGTCTTCCGGTTCATCTCCTTCTGGCGGGATTTCTGTTGCAGTGGCGGTCTCAGTGTCCTCTGTTGGCGGTTCCGATGTCGTTCCACTTCGCGCGCCTTGAGCGCGGGGAGTCATCTGGCGGATCGTTCGTAACATGCCGGACTGGCCCGATGTCTCCTGGCGAGATGTTGCGAATTGATTATCGGCTTCGTTCGTACCGCTACCCGCCTCGCGCTCTTTGATGTAGTTGAGCACGATCTCTTTTTCTTCCGGAGAAATGCTCGCCAAAGCCGAGTTCTTGATCTGAACGCCGGCATTGGCTGCCAGTTCGATCAAGTCTTTGCTGTCCAGGCCCAATTCTTTGGCAAGGGCGAAGATTCGTATCTTCAAAATCAAATACTCCCCGAATCAATCCGTTGGAAAGCGACAGTGTAAACTATCGGATCGCAAAACATCATTCTCAATTCCGCTGGGTCTGGTCTGCCATCGGCACGAGCAGGACAAGGAGCCAGAGTGATCTGTTTGCGATGTTGCTTTCCTTCCAAACTTTTTCGATCAGTCAAACGTGTTCCAGTTTCGATTGCCATCTTTCACGTGGAGAAAATCAATTTGTCCTTGTCTGATTCCTCAACGCGATGTCTACTCTTCCGAAGCAGAGGCTTCGGCCTTCTTTAGTGTTTCTTCATCTTCCGGTGATTTCTCACCACCGATGTCTGCAGGACTTTCTGTCTCGATCGTGGTCCCAGCTTCGTCTGCTGTCGAGTCTGCCGAGTTACCATTTGAGGGCTCTGCATCATCAACGGCTGTGGCTGTTCCATCCTCAGGCGATTCGCCAGCCGATTCATGATTCGCATCTGCTCCGCCATCTGTATCATCGGTCGATGCCGGTTCCTCAGCTTCGGGTTCGTCGGACCTGGTCACTGTCTCAAGTTCCGCCTGTTCCGATTCCAATGCGGCTTGCCGACGTCGTTCCTGTGCCTGACGGATCTCCTCAGCTTCCAGTTTTGCGCTTTCCTCATCTGCGTATTCAATGATCGAATCACATTGCGATTCGGTCAGGCCGCCCAATTCCGCCAGTTGATCCGGTTCGATCACCGAAAGGTCGTCGAAGGAGAAAAAGCCTTGCGAAACGAGCGACTCGGCCAATTCTTCCGTAACTTCCGGAACAGACGCGAACGCCATAACAGCGTCTTCCAGTTTTTCATCGAGATCATTCTGGGTCATCACGTTGATGTCCCAACCAACGAGCTTGGATGCGAGACGCACATTTTGCCCCTTTTTGCCGATGGCGAGGGACAATTGATCTTCGCGAACAAGGACAATCACTTTTCCCAGCATGGGACAAAGAATGACATCTTCGACCTCGGCAGGTTGAAGGGCATTGGGAACAAGAACCTGCAGGGAATCGTTCCAGCGTACGATGTCGATGCGTTCGCCAGCGAGTTCATCAACGATGCTCTTAATACGGGCGCCACGGACACCAACGCAGGCGCCAACGCAATCGATTTTTGTGTCGTAGCAGGAGACGGCCACTTTGGAGCGATATCCCGCCTCTCGTGCCAGCGAACGGACTTCAATCACGCGTTCTGCCACTTCGGGGATTTCGATTTCAAACAGACGCCGAACAAAGTCGATATGTGTTCGGGAGAGGATGATTTTGACACGACTGCCTGCTTTTCGGACTTCCAGAATCACTGCACGAATGCGATCATTCACGCGATGGGATTCGCCTGGAATGCTCTCGCTGCGCGGCAGAATGCCTTCCACCTTGCCGAGGTTTATCGTGGCGGCGCTTCCTTCGACTCGACTGACCGTACCCGAGATGATATGGCTTTGCATTGCCGTGTATTCATCAAACAGGGCGTCACGTTCCGCTTCACGGATTTTCTGAATCATCACCTGTTTGGCTGTCTGTGCGGCAATGCGACCGAGCAGGTCACCGATTTCGTCGGGCAACAAATCTTCGTCATTGCATTTCACAGTCGGTTGGCCGCTTTCGCGATCGATGTCGACAATGATTTCGTCCTCTTCGCCGAAGTGTTTTCGCGCTGCGGAAAGAATCGCCTGTTCGATACCTTCGAACACGATCTCTTTGTCGATGGCCTTGTCTCGATGAATCGCGTCAACGATGCGAAGAACCTCATTGCCGTTCATGACTTTCCTTACCCATTTCAACGAAAAAAAGCGGGCACAAGTCCCACTTTGAAACGATCACCGCCACTCAACTCGATACGAGTTGCCCCACGGAGTCCAAGCGACAGGAAAAGCAAAACTGAGCCTGGCTCCGTTTTCATTTCCTGGCGCTGAGGTTTTCAACCAGTGCATCTACTACTACGCCGACATATTGACGTTCCTCGAGACCCTGCTGGCGAAATCATGCGATCTTCCGCTTCAAACTTCGGACCACCATTACCCAATCTTCTGGTAATAATGGATCGTCTGAACTCACAAGAGTTCGGAACAAATTCCCTTTGGAAAAGCTCTGTTGCTTTCTCGCCAACGCCAAAACAGTTTTCAGGTTGACCGTAAAGATACAACTTCCCCATCGCAACCCGAGCGACATTTATGTCGGTGGGCGCAAACTGGGGAAAGGCCTTCCTCTCGGAAAACTTGACAATACTGACCAGACACTGGCCTGTCAAGGACTTAGGACAATCTAAATGTGCGATTCGTCAAGATGCGACAAGAGAGGATGGAACTAATTCAAAATGGGTTCAGCGTATGCTGCCAAGGCCATTATTCGTTCTGCCGCATCACCGTTCATACATCGCTGATAATGGATGTGATTGGCTCTCTGTTTTATTTATTTTCTGCAAATTATATTACGATGTTCGCTCCGTTGATTTGTTGTCACAGCAGTCTTGTGCGATGAAGTGAGACCTCATCACGCTCAGGTCGGCAATTTCTGCCTGTTCTGAGAACGGAATGCGATGTTGAGTCTCGATTTATACCTTGAGGCGAAAGGGAATCGTTTTATAAGATGCCGCCGTTCTGCCGATGGGAATTAGGCATGTTCCCCCCTCTTCATGAGGGTGATCGTGCGCCCGACATTGGTCTCTTGTGCCTGTGCAAAAGGAATTGCCCAAAATGAACCGAATCTGCTGCCTGTTGACGTTCGTCGCTGCTCTGTTTGTGACAGCTGCCAATTTGCCGGCACAGCAACTGCCCGGAATTCCCAAAACCTTGAACTCGGGGCCGGATTACGAAGAGATCAAGCAGCAGTCCGACAAGGCGCATCATCAGGGCAACTACAAAAAGGCGATCGAACTGGCAGAACAGGCGATTCGTGCCAACGCGAAGGACCATGTGGCAATTTATCTGCGTGGGGCGTCTCGCATCGAATTGGGGCGAAAGACCGGCCAGATTGATGAATTGCGAAATGGCATCGCCGATATTCGCAAAGCTGTCGCGTTGAGTGAAAACCAGATTGTGATGTACTACCTGCCGTATCTGCACGGCATGACGGAATTATCTCGCATGGAGGGACGCAAGGAACACGCTGAATCGGCCATCGCGGTCGCGGCCCAAATCGCATCCATCGATGCCGTCAGCAATGCTGACAAGGCCAACATTCTCTATCAAAAGGCCAATACGCAATTATTCCTGCAGAAACATGATGCTGCATTTGCCGACTTCAAAACGGCCATCCAGATGTCACCGGGGCACATGGGTGCTCGTTTGGGGCTGGCTGATGCCTATGTTGCCGCGGGACGGACTGAAGATGCGGTCAATGCATTCGACGATGCGGTGGAGAACTTTCCCAATGAGCCGCTGGTTTACAACAATCGGGGCATGTTCCTGCAGCAGATCAAGCGCTCATCACAGGCCATTGATGACTTCACGATGTCGATCAAACTCGACTCCGACTATTTCTATGCCTATACCAACCGCGGATTTGCCCGGATGCAGCTGATGAAAGCTGCTGAAGCCGAGCAGGATTTCAACGAATCACTGCGGATTCGTCCGAATCAACCGATGGTTTTCAGCTTGCGGGGAACGTCGCGACTCAGTCAGGGAAAAATTCACGAAGCAATTGAAGACTACAAACGCGTGACGCAACTCGATCCCAACAATTCTGTGGGGCATGCCGACCTTGGTTTCGCGCATTACTTTCTGAAGGATTATCAGAAAGCGGATGCCTCCTTTGCGAAAGCAACAGAACTGAGCGACAATATGTTCTTTGTCTTTCCCTGGCGGTATTTGACGCAAACACACATGGGCAACGAGGCGAAAGCGCGGAAGATGTATGCGGATGTCATTAACAAGGACATCGCCAGGCAGCGCTGGCCGGAACGTGTGTTGGCTTTCCTGGCGGATAAAGCCACGGAAAAACAACTGATGCAGTCTGTCAGTAAGAATGATCTGGACGTGAACAATGCCCAGACTTGCGAAGCGCATTACTTCATCGCGGAAAAGAAACTGCAGCAGGGCGATACGGACGGGGCGCGTCGCCATTTTCTGGAATCGGTTGCGACTCGTGCCACGCATCTGTCGGCTTTTCGCGCTTCCAATCTGGCGATTAAGAACTGGAATAACACGGCCAACAAGCGAAGTGGTCTGTTCCGTCGGAATTGATCGACGCGGTACCGCCGTGCGTAGCACATCGGCTGGAGGCATGCTTGCCCTGCTGCGCGATGCAAAGCATGGCATCCGAATAACTTTCTGTCATCCCCGCGCAGGCGGGGAGCCCGTTCTTCAACCTCTGGATTCCCCCCCACATTGGATTTCACGCCGCGTGGGAATGACTTTGTTTTGGTGTCCTCTCGACCTGTGAGCCAGGTTGTCATTGTGGGCTGTAGTGCCTTGTCAAGGCTTTGTTTTAGGGTGCCGGATTGACATCACCCGCTCCGTTGTCGCTCCTTGTAACTTCACCAGACCTAACTTCCAGTTGGAACACTACTGCAGTCTTCGCAGGAAACGTTGAGGAAACGGTCCCAGGATCACCCGGACACAATCACCGCGGTCGCCTGACCCATGCGGGTGACGTTGATCTTCATCACCGCTGGCTTATCGATCTTTGCAGCCAAACCATGCACGACATTCAACCCGATTTCCGGATCCGGCACGTCGTAGTTTAACGTTGGCGGCAATTGACCGTGCTTGATTGCCAATAGCGATGCGGCCAGTTCGATCGGACCGCACCCTGAGCCCATGTTGCCGAAATAGCTCTTGAATGCGACAACCGGGATCGTTTCGGCGAGTTCACCAAACACTTCCCGAATAGCCTCGGCTTCGGTCTTGTCAACGCTCGGACTACCCAACCCGTGAGCGTTGATATGTCCGATCTCTTCCGGCGTCATTCCAGCGCTGTTGAGTGCCGCCCGCATCGCATTCACCAAAGCCTGCTTCATGTCCGCCTCGCCATTCGGTTTGGCAACGCAGGATGAGCCGACGCCGTTGATCGTCCCGTAGATTTCGGCTCCGCGGGCTTCAGCATGCTTTCGTTCTTCGAGAATAAACGAGCCGGCACCTTCCGCCGCAACTTGCCCGGTCCGGTTTTTGTCGAACGGTTTGCACCAGGTTTCGGGTGGACCATCCCCCTCGGCCAAATCGTCCCACATCCTGGCATGCATCGATTTCACGGGATGCAAACGTGTCCCGGTGGAACCGGCGATCATCACATCGGCCGCACCGCGCCGGATAATATGAAATGCTTCCCCTAACACGGCATTGCCCGATGCTTCGTCCAGTGTAACCGAATTGTTCGGACCTCGGGCATCGACTGCAATCCCGATATGACAGGCCGGCATATTGGGAAGATATTTTAACAACCAGAGTGGTTCCATTTTGGGAAGACCATCGTCTCCCCAGCGACCATACTGAAACTTGAGTTGTGAATCCCCTTCATCGACACACTCCCAGCAGGCGTCTTTGAGAACATCTGGCGGGCTGAACATCAAGTTGGCGCCGAAGTCGACACCGAAGCGACTGTGATCGATGGATTCCAGATCAATTCCGCTTTGCTGTAATGATTGCATCGCGGCTGTGACGCCAATTTCGATTTCCCGGCACATCACGCGGACGAACTTGCGTTGTTGCTTTGGCAGTGCAGCTTTTGGCATCTTGTCCGTAAAGCCTTTTACCTCGCCGGAAATGTTCCTGGGCAACGCGACATGAGAGAGGAACTCGGTCTCGGCAATGCCGCTCTTTCCATTGGAAAGGCTATCCCAGAAATCATCTACGCCGATCCCAATGGGGCTGACGACGCCGATGCCGGTAATCACAACTTCCGGGCGTTCATTTGTATCGGTGGCCATAATCATCTCATTTGCCCATTGTCTTGTCGCGCAACGGATCTGTTCAGGAAAGAAGGATTCTCAAATTTGGAAGGCAGCGTGAAAACGGAACGTTACCAGCGACGGGGCGTCGATTCGCGGCGAAGTCCCAGTACCCCGCGCGTCCGTCCATCTCCCAGCCTGACCTCATCGGACTTCGGAATTTCATTCCAAATCCTTCAATAACAAATTATGCCACGCTTTCGAGGGAAGATCAATTGTCCAAATGCCTTGGCGACTTTTCGGTTATGAGTGTCGATTGATGCACGTTGATTCATTGTCAATCCCTGGGAGATTTGAACAGCCAACGTCGATGAGATAGGCTTGATCGAGATGATGAAGAGAAATGCAGGGCATCGGGAACCCGTTTTGGTGGTGGCTCATTGTCGGAGGCAGGCTGAGAAATGAATTGGGGAGAGTTGTGGCCCATCCTGGCTTTATCCGCTCAGGTTTCCGGAATTGCGGTGCTGATTAGTGCTGTCATCGGAATACCGGTTGGTACGTGGCTTGGATTGACAAATGCGCGATTGCGGGCCGTGATGCGGGTTTTGACTCACACGGGAATGGCGCTGCCGCCTGTTGTGGTGGGGTTGTTGATTTACCTGTTGCTTTCCCGCAGCGGCCCGTGGGGTGAATTGGGTTGGCTTTTTTCCGTTCAGGCGATGATTTTCGCACAGGTGATTCTTGCGATTCCATTTGTTGTGGGCATCACGATGAACTCCGTTTCTGCCATACCCTCTGATCTGGCACTTCAGTTACGTGGCCTGGGGGCGTCAGACTGGCAGGTGCGGACTTCCGTTTTGCGGGAGGCGTCTCCGGGAATTCTGCTGGCGGTTGCGGCTGCGGTGGGCCGCAGCATATCCGAAGTGGGGGCAGTGTTGATTGTCGGCGGAAATATCGAAGACAAAACGCGCGTCATGACGACCGCCATCGTGTTGGAAACCGGGCAGGGCAATTTTGAGTTTGCTCTGGTATTGGGGGGCTTTTTGTTGATCGCTGCATTTGGTGTCAACGCATTGATACTGCTGCTGCAGAGGAGTCAACGTCTGGCATGAGTCTCAATCTGCAGCGTCAAACATCTCAGACGGAGAACCCGGCTCAGGTCGATATGATGCCGATGCTGCAGGTTCGCGATCTCGTCAGGAATTATGCGCCCTCATTTCAGTTGTGTGTCTCATCGCTGGAGTTGCGAAAGGGGCAGACGCTCTGCCTGCTTGGGCCGACCGGTTCCGGCAAGAGCACATTGCTGAAACTGATTGCCGGTCTGGACGGGGCAGACTCCGGGGAAATTTTGATTCAGGAACAGCCGTTGGTAACGCCCAGGTCTTCGCTGGCTGTGCGCCGGAAAGTCGCGATGGTCTTTCAGCGACCGCAATTGTTGACGGGAACAGTATTGAAAAACGTAACCTACGGTCTTCGGGTTCGCGGTTTGGCGAAGCATCATCAAAGCGAAGTTTCCAGGATTCTGAATGACCTGCGATTGCTGGAACTGTCCGAACGTCGAGCCGATCGACTGTCCGGCGGACAACAACAACTGGTGGCCATTGCTCGGGCGCTGGTGTTGAAGCCGGAATTGCTGATCCTCGATGAGCCGACCGCCAACCTCGATCCCGCACACGTTGCATTGGTTGAGATGGTCATTAAGCAGGTTCAGCAAGAGCAGGGAACGACAATTCTCTGGGCGACGCACAATCTGTTTCAGACGCGACGGATCTCCGACCGAACGGCATTCCTGCTCAATGGTAAACAGATCGAGGAAGGTGAGACCGATGTTGTTTTGACACGACCGGAGGATTCTCGAACGGCTGATTTTGTGGAAGGCAGGATGATCTTCTGATGTCGATTTGTCTTGTAGCTCGTAAGATCTTCGGACTGTCGTTGATGCTGCTGGTGATTGGGGGTTGTCCATCATCAGGAGAAAATCCGACAACGCAAGGCATTCGCCCATTACGTGTGGCAACGACAACCAGCACACGTGACAGCGGCTTGATGGATGTCCTGCAATCGATGTTCGAGGGGCAGGCCGGCATCGAACTTGAGGTTCTTGCGTATGGCACCGGGCAGGCATTGGAACTGGGGCGGCGAGGTGATTGTGATGTTTTACTCACACATGCGCCGGAAGCGGAGCGGAAATTCATCGAAAAGGGTTTCGGCGAAGGGCGACGCGAAATCATGTACAACGATTTTGTTATCGTTGGCCCAATGAACGACGTCGCTGGAATTTCGGAAGCGGACAACGTGGTCGACGCGTTGAAAAAAATTCGAAGGGCGAAGGTTTCTTTCACATCCCGGGGGGACAATTCGGGAACACACATGAAGGAACAGACGCTCTGGGGACGAGCGGACATCGAGCCGGGGGGGGACTGGTACATTTCCGCTGGTGGGGGAATGGCACACACCCTTCGACTTGCGAACGAAAAGAATTCGTATCTGCTGATCGATCGAGGTACATTTCTTGCGCGTCGGAAACAAATACAACTTACGATCCTGTTCGAGGGGGACCCCTCTTTACGCAATCAATACGCAGCCTATTGCATCAGTCCGGGGAAGCATCCGCACGTCAATCACGAAGCGGCCCGGAGATTCGTGGCTTTTCTCGCTTCGGAGAAAACACAAGCAGCAATCGCAGACTTCGGCAAAGAGGATTTTGGGCAACCGCTGTTCTTTCCGAACGCCGACAGCAAGACCGATTAGAGCGTATTCCGCTCTTCTGTGCCGCGATGACTCTAGCCGCGTCGAGATACCTCGTCGTGATGCCCGCCGTGCGTGGCACGTCGGCTGGAAGAGACTCTCGCGAGCGGGAACCATCACACGAAAAGGAAAACTCTTCTAACTCCGACAGACTTTTATCTGTGGCGGCTTGAGCATCGTTTGGAACTGTAATAGCAGTGTGAAGGCCGCTACACGTAAATGTGGCTCACAATAATCCCCCCAAATTGGTCAGGAATGATTTTCGGCTGGTTCTTCTTCGCTGTTGCGGAGATGGGTTTTCGCGCGGATGCTGTAGTTGTCGGTTTTGCGTCCCATAAAGGAGACCATTAACTCTGCTAACAATCCTGCGGCGATTCCCTGAGCCCCAAGCAACAGGCTGGCGATGGAATATCCAAGCAGCGGGCGGTTGCCGATTGGTCCGATCACCTTGCCGAACATCATCGCGATGCCAAACAGATTGACGGCGAACCAGAGACACATCAGATAGCCAAGCCCCAGTAGTCCCAGTCCGAAAAAGACCAGGCCGATTGTCCCAAGGGCATGCTGCGGTCGCTGGCCGAAACTTGTCAGAAATTTGACGGTCAGCAAATCGAGAAAACCGCGGAGAAATCGCCGGATGCCATATTTCGAATAACCGAATTGACGTTCCCGATGATTGACGGCGAGTTCGGTGACCCGAAATCCCTTTGCGTGGGCGAGAATGGGGATGAAGCGATGCAGTTCTCCGTAGATGCGGATCTCGCGGGCGACATCGCAGCGAAACATTTTCAGGCCACAATTATGATCGTGCAGTTTCAACCCCGATAACAATCCCGCCAACCCGTTGAATACCTTGCTGGGATAAACCTTGTGCCACGGATCGAGACGTTTCTGCTTCCAGCCATTCACCACGTCCCATTCGTCTTCGTCGAGTTTGGCGAGAAACTTGGGGATCTCGGCCGGATCATCCTGCAGGTCGGCGTCCATCATCATCATGACATCCCCTTCGGCGGCTTGCATGCCTGCGGTCAATGCAGCGGCTTTGCCGAAGTTGCGGCGAAAACGAATGCCCGAGACACGATGATCATCCTGAGCCAGTTCGTCAATCACCTTCCAGGAGGTATCTGTCGAGCCATCATCCACGAAAATCACTTCAAAGGAAATCGCTGGCTCAGTCCGATCGCATGACTGGCAGATCTCTTTGTGCAGCTTCTTCAGGCTTTCTTCTTCATTGAAAACTGGCACGATGATCGAGAGCATTTTGATTGACCTTTGCAGGAGGCAGTTTGATGGAGAGGGAATGTCTGACGTGCGTTTCACGGAACGTTTGAAGCTTGATCCGTTTTTGCATCTGCAGTCGGTGTGTCGTTTCCGGGGAACAGATAATATAACATCGATGCACCGGCAATTTCAGCAAGAAACCAGACAACTCGCAAAAAAACGGTCGCCAACACTGCTGAATGAGATGTCATATCTGGTTGCAACAGAAGGGTTTCCAGTAATATACCCTCGCGAATGCCCAATCCGCCGGGAGCGAAAATCAGAAGAAAACCGACCGTTGTCGCGAGCGAAACGGCACCTGTCCAGACCGGCCAATCGGCCAGATTAAATGGGCAATCTGTGACACCACAGATGACGCAACCCAGACTTAAACCGTGAATTGCCCAGCCAAATACAAATCCAGTTAACCTGATTGCGAGAAATCGGCTGTCGATCGAAATCGGGTTTTCAACAGTTTGAAACTCAGCGGGTGTCATTTTGCGGGTGGCAAGCGTCAGCAATTTGGACACGACCGGCAACAGCAGCAGTGTTGCCAATCCGACGATCAATGCGGGGGCATACCAGTGACTCGTTAATGTTTGCAACCAATTCGGTAGTCGGCTTCGCAATTCGTTGCTGAGGAGTGTTGGAGAGAGTGCGATGGCGATCGCCAGACCCGCTCCCATGACAGCCAGCGTTTCATAGGTGGCGATTAGCGCCGCAGTTCCAACGCCTTTACCCTGCCGTGTGACCATTCCCGCGCGAATGACGAGGACGGCCGCTTTCCCCGGCACATATTTGCCAAGATGTCCACAATAATAGGCTCGTGCGATTTCGAGCCAGGATGCTCGATTGCCGATCCTTCGCAGCATCTCGCCAAAAAAACAGACCGAAGGCAACCAACCGAGAAGATAGAGCAGGCTGGCCAGCAGCAACCAGGGCCATTTCAAGTTGGCTTCGGTGAGTGTTTCCTTCTCCGATTCCCACAATGTGTAACCGCGATGCACAACGAACATTGCCACCAAAGCGAACAGCGTCCACTTCACGACGGTGATGATGGTCCGTTTTCTGGAGGTCGGGCGACCGGCATTGTTGTGGGAGAGTGGGGCATCTGCCATGCGTTGGATGATAGACGCACGGATGCGCGTGCGAAAGGCAGATGGCTGTCAGGAAGCGGACTTTCTGCCCTCTTCCTCAACTTGCAAACGACCGTATAGACGTTTGTATTCCGGTTTCAACAGCCAGGCAACGGTAACGGCACTGACGGCTGTGCCGAGTGGAAAATTGGTCAGATTGAACACCGAAATGATGAACGTCGTCAGGTAGCGTTTGCGACGTTTTACCCATTTTCCCATCCAGACAAGCACGAAGCCATGCACAATCAGCATAGCAAGGACCGGGGCGATGACCATAACCAGCGTGACGCCGATCAATGGATCGTCGAATTCCGGCCGATCGAGATTGGGTAGAAGTCGGACCCATTTGAGCAATTGCGTCGCGTTTTCGGAAAGTGGTGCATCGCCGGTGTGGTGTGCGATTTCCCAGGACGTGAGCAGATGGGGAATCATGGGGAGAGCCGAGACAGCAGTGACAGCACCCACGATGTAGTGAGCAAGACCAAGGCGATTGAGATTGTACGCCGCCTCTTCGGGCGAAATCTCCCCGTCACTCGACTTGCTCTGGGGGTTTTCCGTCTGTGAAACCTCGGTCATACCTCACGCGTGTTTCTGTAATTCCTGATGGAGATGGGCAGCTTGAGGCAGAATCAACCTGTTCATGCCCAACTTTACAGCGTTGGTTGATCCCGGCAACGCGAACAGGACTTTGTTCCGGGCGATCCCTCCGACAGCCCGGCTCAACATGGCGGCAGTTCCGATTTCCTCATAGGACAACATGCGAAACAATTCGCCGAATCCGTCCAGCCGCTTTTCGATCAGTTCAGAAATCACTTCATAGGCCGAGTCCCGTTTGGCGATGCCGGTGCCTCCATTGGTAACGACGATATCGACACTCTCGTTGCTCAGGCACTTTTCAAGCGTTACGCGGATTGCATCCGGATCGTCTTTGGTGACGGTGTAGAACACCGTGGCATGGTCTTTCGCGGCAATGAGATTTTGTATTGCCAATCCGCTCTGGTCCGTTTCCTCGGTACGCGTATCCGAAAGCGTGATGACGGCAAAACGCAAAGGTCGGACATTTGCGGCATCGCGTTCATGATCGGCTGCGGAGGATTCGTATTCAGCCGACATGAATTGCAATTCCCGATCTTGTTCAGGGTGAAGACAATAGCCAGTGTTTATTGCCGGGGATCAAACGTATTCGTCGTCTTCAAGCAGTTCTTTTTCGGTGATGATCCGATGCCCTTTTTCAGTCAGAGTCCTCAGGCCGAGATCCATATCATCCACGTACAGGGCGATCCCCCCACGACCCTTGCGGCGAAACAGCAGCGGATAGCTGTAGTGGATGTTGATTTCTGCCTGTAACAACGCGAGACAGATGTCGACGTAGGGCTGAGATTCGTCCGGCAACTCGACGCCAATGACGTCATTCTCAAAAAACGTATACGGGGAGAGTTCAAACAGTTCCTTGCCCCGCTCGTAATGGTCGACCATCACGCGAGCCACGGCGAAATCGATTGAATCGGTGATGCTCAGCGCGACGATCCGCAAATCGTGGCGTTCCAGCCGGCGCATCAAATCGAGCAGGCTCCCCACTCGGTTTTCGATGAACACGCAGAATTGCCGCAGGCAGGGCCAGTCGCGACCGCGGGCCGTTAGCGCATCGGTTGGAGTCTTTTCACCAAAATCCATGGCCATGGATGTCTTATTCCGTTGCGAAATGATGAAGAGAAGAGGGGCGCATGACGTCGTTACCCCATTGCAACAAGTTAAGAAAAACTCACGAAACCGTCAACGAGACTCTCGCTCAGCGAACTGCTATGATCAGGCCCATTCTGATGTGATCACGCTTGGAGAAAGGATTCCGCCATGCTGAAGACATTCATGTTTGATCTGGGCAATGTACTGGTCCATTTTTCGCACGATCAGATGTACCGCCAGATGGGAGCATTGTGTGGCCTTTCTGGTCCTGAACTGCGGGGCATGTTCGATGAATCGAGAATTCTTCATTGCTTCGAGACGGGCCAGTTGAACGAGTCCGGCTTTCATATCGCGTTTCAGAATCTGGTCGGGAGAGAGGTCGATTTTGAGCGACTCAGACTGGCTGGGGCGGATATCTTCACGCTTCACGAAGCGATGGTACCTCTGCTTTCACAATTGAGAGCGAATGGATTTCGCCTGGTGATGCTCTCCAACACCTGCATTTCGCATTTTGAGCATATTCAGGAACAGTTCCCGTTACTTGACCAGTTCGATGCGCACGTGTTGTCTTATCGAACTGGTTGTTGCAAACCGGAAACGGCGATTTTTGATGCGGCCTGGCGTGTGATCGACTGTGAACCTGAGGAGTGTTTCTTCACCGACGACCTGCCGGAGAATGTCGCAGCAGCCCGCGCGTATGGATTCGATGCTGAGGTGTTTATCGATGCCAGGAGTTTTGTTGAAAATTGCCGGGATCGTGGTCTCCTGTTGAACCTCGCCGAATCCGCCTAGAGCAGTTTACCTTTTCGTGTGACAGTTTTCGCTCGCGGGAATCTATGATTGTAGGCCGAAAAATGTCCATCGCGCCACGAGAGAGCGTAATACGC
>JANQSH010000083.1 GCA_028284145.1 Planctomycetaceae bacterium
GCGTATTACGCTCTCTCGTGGCGCGATGGACATTTTTCGGCCTACAATCATAGATTCCCGCGAGCGAAAACTGTCACACGAAAAGGTAAACTGCTCTAGAACAGTTTACTTTTTAATGTGACATCTCTGGCTCGTGGAGCCTTCATTTGCAGGTCTGACAACACCCATCGCAGCACAAAAAGCGTAATACGTTCCAAGGCAGCAAAAAATGACTGGCGAACATCGAACGGTTGTTCTGACAGGTACAACTCGTGGCCTCGGACGGGAAATGGCCCGACGTTTCAGGGAGAAAGGATTAACGGTAACTGGATGCGGTCGCGATGCCCAACGCATTTCGAAGATGAATGAGGAATTCGGGACGCCGCATGGCTTTTCGGTCGTCGACATTGCCAGTGACGAAGATGTTGCTGACTGGGCGCAACGCACGCTTGATTCGTGTGGTCCGCCAGATCTGCTGATCAACAATGCCGCGCTGATCAATGTCAATGCGCCGCTCTGGCTGGTACCCGCCAAAGAATTCTCGGACGTGGTGGATGTCAACATCAAGGGGATGGCAAGTGTGATTCGTCATTTCCTGCCTGCAATGCTGGAGCGAGAGCAGGGCGTTGTTGTGAATTTCAGCTCTGGCTGGGGGCGAAGTGTCTCCCCCGAAGTGGCTCCGTATTGCGCAACAAAATGGGCTGTCGAAGGACTAACCCGTGCACTGGCGGAGGAGATGCCAGCGGGTATGGCGGCTGTGCCTCTGAATCCGGGAATTATTAACACTGACATGTTGCAGAGTTGTTTTGGCAGTTCGGCATCGTCGTTTCCTCAGGCTGAACAGTGGAGCCGCCAGGCGGTGCCGTTCATTCTCTCTTTAGGTCCGAAAGAGAACGGTCAGCCCGTCAGCGTTCCCGGTGTCTGACAATTGAACCGTTCTCTACCATGTTCGCAACGGCAGCAGAAACCAGAGAACGTACGCCAGCGGTCCGGCGAAAATAATGCTGTCCAGCAGATCGAGGATTCCTCCGAATCCGGGGATCAGCATAGAGGAATCCTTTTTCTCAGAGTCCCGTTTGATCAGCGATTCACACAGGTCCCCCAGCAGCCCCACAAAACCGATCGCGACACCGTACAGCACTGCCCAATACCAGGGGCAGGGGCCAATATCCCTGGTGAAGAGTAATCCGCCCCAGGTCAGCCAGAGCCAGCTGAAGAAACCGGAAAACAGCAACGCTCCAACGAAACCGGCCCATGTCTTGCCGGGACTCAGTATCGGAGCCATTTTCTTTTTTCCGAAGAGTCTTCCGAGTGTGTAAGCACCGATATCGCCGCTTTTGGCCGCGATAATCAACGAGCCAATGACGAAATAGCCAGTCTCAAAACCGGTGACCCACCGTAACTGAGTCGTCATGCCAAGGAAAAAACCAACGTAAATCAGCGCGAACATTTCGATGCTGAGCGTTCCCATATTTCCGCCTGGCTCTTTGAAGCGGAACAGCGCATGGCCGAACAGCAGCATGCAAGAGAGCGAAAAGGTAGCAGCCATCGGTCCGAGCAAACCGAGAGCGGGAAAAATTTCGGCTGGGATATCGGGTAGTTCCGCCAGCATCCCGAGCCAGTTGGAGGCGATGGTAGCCAACACACAAAACGTAACGAGAAGACGTCGTGTCGGCATTGATTCCGACTTGATTAACGAAAGCAATTCAAAAACACTTCCGGCAGCAAGAATCAACACCAGCCCAAGCAGCGGTGTGCCTCGCGATTGCGGCAAGGTGTCGAGCCAGAACAGGCCCAACAGCAGTGGAATAACGAAACAGGAAACCAGAATGCGCCAACGCAGCATGTGTTGCCAATCTTTCGCAGTCGTTTGTGATTGCCGTCGTCTTGATGTCCTGAATAATGTCAATCGTTCAGGCCGCCATATCGCCGATCACGATGCGCAAATTCCTTCAAGGCGGCATACAACTCGGGTGTGCGGAATTCCGGCCAGAATTTCCCGGTCACCCACAGTTCCGCGTAACTGATCTGCCACAGCAGATAATTGCTGACGCGCATTTCTCCGGCCGTACGAATCAGCAGGTCGGGATCGGGCATACCGGCGGTATAAAGATGGTCCGAAATGGTTATCTCGTTAATTTCCTCCGGCAGGATTTCACCTTTGATCGCTGACTCTGCAATGGCCCGTGTCGCATCGACAATTTCTGAGCGGCTGCCATAATTCACCGCCAGGCACAACACCATTCCCTTGTTATCCCGGCTGAGATCAATGGTCTTTTGAACTTCATCCAGTACACCGTCGGTTAGCCCTTCGCGCCGACCGATCATTTCGAAGCGAATCTCCTGCCTCATGATCTCAGAACGTTCTTCAATGACGTACTGCTCAAGCAGATGCATGAGCAGATTAAGCTCTTTGCGAGGACGTTTCCAGTTCTCGCTGCTGAGGCAGTAAAGTGTGAGTTGCTCGATGCCGATGCGAGCGCACTCTTCGACAATTGTGCGAACCGATTTCACGCCGCGCCGATGCCCCTCGATGCGGGGAAGATGGCGTGTTCGAGCCCAACGTCCGTTGCCATCCATAATGATGGCAATGTGCCTGGGTAGCGTCTCCGGCTTCAACCCGATCTGGGAAAGTTCGTGAACCACCGATTCGGTGACGGCATTCACAATGCGAACCTTTCAGCATCGGCACCCGCGTGACAGTCCACCAGGATTCGTCAGGCGCGGCAGCCCAACAATGGAAATTCGACTGATGTCCAGGATACGAGGCAGGCCGGTCAATTGGCAAGGGATGAACGCGAACCTGTGGAGTCACGAAATGTCAGCCGAAACTCACCAGGACGGAACACCGGACGAGTTATTGCAGTTGCAATTCTGCTGTCGCTTCCGAATTTTCAAAGAAGAGTTTTTCTTCCCAGTAACCGTTGTCGTCGTCTGAAGAAAATGCGAGATGGACATGATCGTCCTGAATCTCCAAAACCGTCACTTGAATATTGTTTCCGATTACCAAACCTTCATTCACTTGACGGAAAAAAGTCCGCATCTGGCTGCCTCTTTCGCTCGAATGACACCAAAGAAACGATCAGGCTGAAGACTGACAACTTACGAGATGAGTCGATTCAGAATACCGGGTATCAATCACATCTATGAAAATCCGCGGCGAAATGGATAGCCACGTTTATAATGTCTTCAACTGGTTGCTCATTCTGACGAACTCAGGCGATAAGAGCAAGCGCTGTTGGCGACGTTTTTTGATGGTTCTTTCAGATCCAAAAGGCATGTCTTGACAAGATCCGAAAAACCATTCCATCTTCTCGCACTCTTGTTATCGCGACCTGCATCACACATGCGGGGCCAATTTCTCGCGGCAAGCAAAAACAATCGGGGTCCAACTGATCAGCCACCGATCAATCGCCGACTGGCCGGGTCAATGATCCACAACCAGTCGTCGAATAGAAATTCGAGACGCTGTGCCAGCAGTGCAACTCGGCCCATTACGGTGTAACCAAAACTGGCACCGAAGGTGATCATCAATACCCAAATGCCAACGCGGGAAATCCTGTGTACGACACCAACGTGTTCCCAGGAAAAGAAAAAGTAAACCAGGCTGGTCATGACGCCAACGACAAGTGTGATGTTCCTGATTGACGCGGAGACATTCTCCATTGTCGTTTGTTCGGTCAACACGACCAGTGGAATGATAGTCGCTTGAATCTGACTGACGAAATCGGCTTGAAAATAATGTACGAGTCTCAGCCCCGCGGTTGCTCCAATAAAGAAAGCCAGCGGCCACCGTGAAATCCACCCCCCCTGGGGGGCAAGCCTCATCAACAACATCACTCCTAAAACAAGCGGAACGAGGTACAGGTATTTAACGTCAGGATAACTGCCATCGGCCCCTTTCAGGTTCGGCAAAATGTTATCCACGACGAATTGAGGAAACAGGTGCAAAAACAGCTTATTGACGATCATCGTCCAGAAGCCGACGACCATTGCATACGCGGCTGAAACGCCAACAAAGATTGCCTCTGCCAGTTTGTAGAAGGGGTTGTCGCCCCAGAGAAATGAAAAAATCGCGATTGTTAGTGCAGCGGCACACCAGACACCAATCGTTCGCGGCCAGCTCAACTTCACAATAGCTTCGGATTCCGTCGTCGGGTTGAATGACCTAGCGTTTTTCGCATCGGCTGTTTTCTCGATGGTCCAGGTTTCGCCGGATTCTGCAATGACGGTTTCGGCTTCGACATAAGCGCGGCCCATGCCTGTTTGTGCTGTCCGCCAGGCCAGAAAACCGCCGGAAAGCACGACGATCACGATCCAAATGAGGGTTGACTGTTTCATACCGATGTTCCTTGACGCCGGCCTGTGAAGAAGATGATGTTGCCGATGATAATCAGCACGATGATTAATACGTGTGCAACGAGTTGAGGTCCCATTCGTCGTAACCCCTCTTTCGCCTTCGGATTTTCCTTGAGTTCGGGGTAGTTCTGAATGAGCAGGTACTCATACTCTGCCGCCGCCTTGATCGCTCCGAGAATGCCGGAAAGCTGACGGGGGATATAGGCGTAAAGCGTAGGGGCAGTGACACCCGTGACACCGGCAACAGTTTTGATGTTGTGCGGCGTGGAGATGAACAGCACCCACTGTTTGGTTCCCGGATCGCCTGCGGAAACATTGACGATCAAGTCCATGTCGCGCACGTTTTTCAGGTTCTGCGTCATGGGGATATTTTTCAGGATTTCATTATTGGCATCAACGTTGAATGTCCCATGCAAGTCGCTGGCCAGTTTTTTGATCACTGCTTCGCCACCGGTCTGATAGCCGAGATTGACGTAATCCGTTCCGTATTCGTAATCGGGGAATTCGTTCTTGAGGATGTCGATCGCCTGGTTCACCATCGGCGTTCCCTGTGGCCAGAGTGTCATGAAGTAGAGTTTGTGCTTTTTCAACGCGCACTGCCGCGTAAAGGCTGATGCCATCGGCTCCAGCTCACCCTTACTGGACGGATCATAGTCAAGCGCAATCAACACGCGCGAACCGTCATCGAGATCGTCAATTGCGCTGAAGACCGTCCTCACCTGCTTTGAGGGTGCCTCGGGAAATGTCAGTTTCAATAGAATCGGCGTGGAAACGGCAATGAGCACGAGTAGAAAAATCCACCGGCGATCCAGGTTTTCCAGAAAGGCTCGCATGTGTTACATCCTCGAAATGATTCACTCGTCGTTCAGGACTTTTCTTTCGGCGTCGGTTTATCCGTCATCGGTTCCAATGTAGGAACGGTCAACCCCCAGCAGCACCTTCAATGAGGTCGACATGATGCCCAAAGCAATGCCGATCGTAATGGCTCGCATCCCGGCGGTGTTCATGTTATTCATAATCCACTCTGTCATGTTGTCCAGCCGCAGCACGTTGTCATCGGGCAGCCACGATGTCAAAAAGACGCCAGCATAAGTTCGGCCCAGAAGAACGATGAACGCCGTCGACAACAGGATCGTTGCCTCGACATTTTTGGCGCGAAAAGCTCGAAACGCAGCCGAAGCGATGAAAAAGGCCAGCAAAGAGAACATCGTTGCGGCGAGTGGATAATACACATACTCAAAGATCCACCAGAATCCACTTCCCTGTTCGTCGTAGGGACCGGCGAGTGAATACGTTGGATATTCCTTCACCGGCGCGACACCGAATTTCCCCAGGCCGATAACCAGCGTGGCAATGAAAGCAATGATGGTCACCGCTGCATAACCCCAACCGGGGCGTTTGTACGAAATCTTCTGCAGGCTCAATTTCATCAAATTGCCACCACCCAGAATAAAGGCGATTGCCGCAAGGATATTGAACCACTCCAGAACTTCATCCCCCCAGTCGCGGGTGTAAGGGATGAAGAACGTACCGACCAGCACAAAGCCGGTGACGGATGCAATGATGAGGGGGATTGTTCGCTTCACGGCATGAAGCCTTTCTCACCCAGAATGTTTTCGCGGATAAATGTCACCAATGACTCCAGGCCAGATGGCGGATCGGTCATCACAGCGACAACCGTTGCGAGCAGGCAGCCAGCGATTATGAGTATGCCTCCGATGAATTTGCCGATGTCCTGTCCTTTGAGACTGCCAAGTTGATGTGGCTCGTGCGACAGATAGGCAGAGGCGGCAAAAAACTCCTCACCAATCAAGGTGTAATCGCAGGCGGCGACGAAGAACGGCAGCTGCGAGGGCATCGCAGTTCCGGCAACTTGAATCGCACCAATCGCGTTGCCAGTTTCCGCCAGAAGCAAAGACTCTGCGAAGAACGCGCCCATATAGAAACAGGCCGCCGGTTTTTTGCGGACCATGTTTCCCGTCACTGCCGCAACATATCCAAATTGTTCGTCGGTGAGGTAGTAGATGTCGTCTTCCCGGTAGGCGTCGGGACGGCCAGCTGACAAATACGCTGCGGCGACCGTTTCGCGTGATGTGGTCATCACAAGTGACCGACAGGTTGGGATTTCCAGTGATGCGTTGTATTCGGCCACCAGCCCGGCAACTCGGGACATCACCGTGATTCCCGCCACTGTCTGAATGTCGTTGATATCGAGAATGCCGGGAATGAACAGGCAGGATCGTCCCATTTCGGTCGCCCGCCCGACTGCTTCCTCCACTGCTTCCAGCCCGGCGATCTTTCGGATCTTCAAGTCCTTTCCGCTCTTCACGACCTGGATGAAATAGACAACCGCGCCACCTACAACAACCAGCAGGACCAGATACCAGGCACGTCGCATGTCGAAATACTGTAACTCAGGCTGGACCGCGACAGTCGACTCGACAGCTGTTGACGATTCACCGTCCACACTGACAGCCCGCACGCGATACAGATACTCATGTTGGCGATTGGCGTTTTGATCCAGGTACTTTGCAAGTTGAAAGTTGACTTCGCCAACTTTGGCAAACTTTGATTCCTTAATCGGTGTTTCGTTTTCCGGTTTGAGTGGACGGGCGAGCCGGTCGATTTCGTATCGAACGACAACGCGCGGGTCGGCATCCTTCCTGTCATCTGGCGAAAGCTGCCATTCGACAATCAAGCCTGTACCGGCATCGTTTGGCGCATCTTTGACCGTAATACCCGATGGCGGGGCCGGAGGTGCAGCGTTGGAAATCGCTGACCAACCGCAGACGACAACGAACGCCGCCATCAACATCATCATTCGTATCCGAATCGAACCCTGCATGGGGCGCCTCACTCTTCTATCAACTCGACATTGGCCCGGGGAACGGTCACTGTTTCCCCCGATTCCATTTTCACATCCAGCACGCGGGCTTTCGATCCCGAACCGAGAGTAGTCGGATCTGTCGGCAGGCCGGTAACGGAACCGATCAGGCCGAACCACGGATCGCGAATGATCCGCACGGTCGTTCCGACATCGAGCATGCCGGAAGAATGCACTGATTCTGTCTCTGACGCGAGTTCCGATTCACTCAAGGGGATGATGATTTCGGGCCGCATGACACCGGCGCGAATTTGTGTGGAACCATTGACCGAGGCTTCATCCCCTTCGCGCGTCTTGAACAGTTCAAAAGTCTTCGCGGCCATCGAAATGTCGCCAAAGCCCTCAGTGATGATCAATGTCAGACCGATTTTTTCGGAGCCAGTGATTGCGACTCCCAGGTCGTAACCAAGAATTTGACGCAGGTCCTGATCATCCATCCCACCCGAGACGACTGCCACTGCACCAACCTCGATTGCGCGCTGGACTGCTTCGCCCGTCATTCGCGCGCCACCGATGACGACTGCACCTTTCATTTCGGAAGTGATTTTTTCGAGCGTCAGCTTGTCGTTATGTGACTCACAGGCCATGCGAATCGGCCCGCAGGTTTCTCCTCCGATCCCAAAAATACCCTGAATCAGCGAGACTTCGTTCTCAATCGCCACGCCTTCCTGTGGCAGGACTTCGACCACCTCGCCAGAGAGATAGGCTTTGACCTGAACCGGCATCGGCTCGCCCCGCACGATCACCTGTCCGGTCACTTTGGAAATCGTTTCAATTTTGCCTGCGACCTTCGCTTTGTAATCTGTCTTGAAGAACCCGAAGATTCCCCTGGTGACCGCGATGACATCCCCCACTTCAATGACATCTCCCTCCTTTCTCGTCATGATGTCGGGAATGTCGCCCGGTGGGAGTGACAACGCGTTGGAAAGATTGATGGGAGATACATCACCCGGCATAAAGGCCTGCGCAACGACATCCTGTGCCTGAACATGGCTGCCGATTTCCGCCAGGACTTCACCCGGCAACGGTAGCAGACGACGTGTCCGGTGTCGCACCCGATTGGTAACCTTCAAGCCGGGGGTGTATGCGTGTGCCATAAGAATTACCGTTTTTGACCGTTATCGGGTTTCTTTGTTGTTCTCTATTGGATGGATGGGGTTTTTGATCGTAAACATCAGACCGTTTCAACTTGATTCAGGATACAGATCCAACGCCTGATTCCATTGTGTAACCGCCGGGACCGACTGCTCCCGTTTCGTTGATAATTCCAGCTCGCGTCCGCGACCATCGAGAATAATACCGACCGTGCCGCCGCGAATTTCCTTCCTGACCGGTTTCCCTTTGCCCGCTCCACAATCGAATCCACGAGCTGGTTCGACGGTGATTTCCGCTTTCTCACCATCTGCAAGAGGTAGCTGTTTCAATTCGCCACAGGAAATTTCGCCCAACTCGTTCAAAGCATGAGAACGAATGGAATACGAAAAACATGGCTTCCCTCGCTGACCCTGACCTTTTGGCGCGACGCACGTTCCCAGATAGATCAGGCAGTCGCGTTCGAAAACTTCCAAGGCCGCCTTGGAATGCACCTGAGCCAGAACGCCGAGATGAGGCATCATAAAGATGCTGTCTTTGGCGAGTG
The DNA here is from genome assembly GCA_028284145.1 of Planctomycetaceae bacterium. GTDB lineage: Bacteria > Planctomycetota > Planctomycetia > Planctomycetales > Planctomycetaceae > JANQSH01. The sequence goes on from JANQSH010000083.1 coordinate 8,862, forward strand.
TTGTGATTCCTTCAGGCTGGAAGGCATCGACCAGCATGGCGGCAGTCTGCACCATTCGTGGTGCATGCGACAGGACTCCACCAGAGGCAACCAGCAGGTCGAGTTTCATGTTGTCAACAATCGTCTGGCCCGATGTGTTCTGGCTGAAGGTATCACCAACAGTTCGTTGTTGCTGCACACCCTTGAGCGTGGTCGCGAACTCCTTGTGCTGTTGATACGCCAGCCGCAACGCTTCCCGCGAGACCGCTTGTTCAAACACCAGCGCTTCGAGGGTTTGTGGAATGGTTGTTGGGCGAATCATCTTATTCTTCACACGATTGCGAAGTTCTCGTTCGTCCATTTCAAGATGCACCCAGCGAAGAATGCTGGGCATCCCAGCTTCGGAACAAACGTTGGAAATGGAGTAGCTCATTCCCAGATTCGCGCTCACAGTCCGGTTGAAAACGCCATCGAACACGCTGAAGACATCGGTTGTCGCACCGCCAATATCGACACCGACTGCATTGATACCCTGTCCTTCCGCAATCGTCCGAAGAATGTCCCCTACTGCACCGGGAGTCGGCATAATCGGGGAGTCGGTCCAGGAAATCAATTTGTCGTATCCCGGTGCATGCGCCATCACATGCTCGAGAAACAGATCGTGGATTTTGTCCCGCGCCGGGCCGAGATTTTCTCGTTCAAGAACCGGCCGCAGGTTGGGGACGACCGACAACTCGACGCTTTTATCGAAAGTCTCTTCGACAATTGGAACCGCTTCCTTATTGCCGGCGTAAATGACCGGCATACGGTATTCCGAGCCGAAGCGGGGTTGCGGTTTCGCGGGAGCAATCAACTCGGCCAATTGCACAACGTGCGATGTCGTTCCGCCATCCGTTCCGCCGGAAATCAGAATCATGTCAGGCCGCAACTCACGAATACGCTGAATCTGTTCGTGCGGCAGGCGACGATCATTTGAAGCGATCACGTCCATCACGATCGCACCGGCCCCAAGCGCTGCCCGCTTGGCGCTGGCGGCGGTCATTTCCCGCACCACACCGGCGACCATCATTTGCAGTCCGCCACCGGCACTGGATGTCGAAATATATGCGTCACAACCAACATCCCCCTGAGCTGGGCGGATGATCTGACCGTTGTCGTCCACCAGTTTTCGACCGGAGAGTTCCGCGATTTCCGTAACAGCGTTGGTCACGCCGACGGTGACATCAGCGGCAGGTTCTTCCACCGTTGTCGGAGCCTCTCCACGAAACGTCTGTCGGTACTCACCATCGACCTTTTCAATCAGGATCGCCTTGGTCGTCGTGCTTCCGCAGTCTGTCGCCAGAATGACGTTGATATTTTCGGGATCGATGTTATTCCTCCTTGCCCGTTTCTAATTCCACATTCCGATCGTTATTCGCAGCCCGCTGTTGTCCGGCCTCGGTTTCGAGTGTTTCGATACGCTGGCAGAGGAACTCGATGCTGCCGCGATGCTCGAGAAATTGTGCGAATTGCTGATGTGCGTCCGATTCGCTCAACGCGGAAATAAAGGGGGCAAAAAAGTGAATCAGTTGAGAGCCAACGAAATTGAGTGGACGGCATGTCTCCAAAGCCAGCAATGCGGGAGTCGTCATCTGTCGTCGCACGACTTCATGGCAGATACGGTCAACGATCTGCCTTTGCCGAGGCGATGGCTCAAAATCTTTGGGATCTTCAATGGCAAATGCGTACTTCAGCCAGTTCACGAGATGGCCTCCGCATTGATCGAGTCTGTTGTCATCGACGAAGCTTGCTGATGATGGTGTGTGATTTCTGCAATCGTCGATATCATGAATGTTTCGGGCATGCTGCCGAACAGGATCTGGACACTGGTCAATCCCCAAATGTCCCAGCGAAGAGATCGGGGGCGCAGCAATAATCCATTTTGGAGTTTTCGGATCGCGCCGATTTCCAACCACGAAAAATGCTGCCTGAAACCAGCACGACGTATCGTCACCCCCAGAGAATCGATCGTGTATTCAGTCGGCAGGAAAAACACGCGGAGTGAAACGAACAGGAAAAGGATGGTCAGTCCTGCCCAGTACAAACTCTGCATGAGATCGCCAACGATCCAGCCTGTCGCGATGAGAAAAGCACTGGCTGCCAAAGCTCGGCCTGATTGCTCTTTGGCCAGGTGCACGCGCCAGCGAACTGGCGTGTCGCCACCAGGTGATTCCGAACGTGAAGGGGCAGTTGAAGTCAAGGCGCGTCCGAATCCGTTAAAAGCATACGCTTAAAAAATTAGAGGTTTTACTACAGAATCAGGGTATTGTTATGCGTGAAGATACCAAGGCCGACGATAGAATGCGACCGACACCCAACAGTGAAAAATGACACAGCCAGAATTGAACTCGGAGAAAATGTGCATTAAAGCCCGAAGAGTGAACGGGCGTTGGCGGTCGTCTGTTGGGCAAATTCTTCCAGCGAACTGGCCTGCAGTCCTGCCAGACATTTGGCCGTGTGCAACACATGAGCCGGTTCGTTCCGCTTGCCCCGTTTCGGAACTGGGGAAAGGTAAGGGGCATCAGTTTCGACCAGCAGGCGATCCAGCGGAATCTGGCAGGCGGTGGCTCGAAGGTCTTCGTTCTTTTTGAACGTCAGCATCCCGGCGAAGGAGATATACAGGCCCAAATCAAGACAGGCCTCTGCGGTGGTCGTGTCGCCACAAAACGAATGCATGACACCGCGCAAGGGTTGTCCATTTCTGGTGTGGCTTTGAAGTTGTGCGACGATATCCGTTTCGGATTCCCGACAATGAACGACGAACGGCTTATTCACTCTGGCCGACAATTCGATGTGCCGGTCAAAATAGTTCTGTTGCAATTCGATTGGTGCATAATCCCAGTAACGATCGAGACCAGTTTCACCAATGGCAACCACTTTGGGATGATCGGCCAGATCGACGATCGCGTTCCAGTCGTCCGGTTGCGCTTCGGCCACGTAATTTGGTTGAATGCCGACCGCAGCGAAAACGATATCGTGTCCTTCAGCAATTGAGATTGCGCGGCGACTGCTGGCCAACGTCGTACCGATTGTAATGATGGCCTGCACACCAGACTGTTCAGCTCGATCAATGACTTCCGCCTGATCGACATCGAAGGCTTCTTCATCCAGGTGAGCGTGGGTGTCGATCAACTCGATCATGGTTGAGGCTGGTGAAAGGAAAGTTGATCAGGAGGTTGCCGGGCTGCCTTGTTTCTGCAATGCAGCGTGAATGCTCTTCTGTTCTGCAAGAAATGATTCCAGCATCTCGGTGATTTCACCATCTGACTGGCACATCGACAACGTTCGTTCGATTTCGGATACTACGGCTTGTGCATCGTCAACCAGCAGACGACGAAAATAATCGAGCGATAGATACTGCAGATCGGTGTATTCGGTCGGGTAAGTGCCGACTTCCAAAGGCCAGTCCCGTTGGTGCAGAAACTGAGCAAGTTGTGCGATCATGTTTCGCTGGCGCGAGACCAATTCCTCAATCGCCTGACGTTCCGTTTCATCATCTGCAGATGCCCAGGGCCAAGCCTCGCCCACATATTGCAACAGGCAGCGGCCTTTGCTGATGAAGAGTTGATTCAATTCAAAATTGGTCTGATGATCCGACATGCAATTTCAACTGTGTAGCGGAGAAAGGACTCAAAACAGAATCGACGCCACCTGACGGGCCGTGTAACTGAGTTGCTCAACGAAGATGCCTAACGCAAGGACGGGAACCGTTACCATCACACAATACATCGAAGGAGCCGAGCGGAAGGGGATCAGTGCGGGACGCGCGTCGGCTGGTCGTTCGGCCAGGAACATCACTTTTAATACGCGAATGTAATACACCAGACTGAATACCGTATTCACGCCGCCAATCAGGAGGATGGCCCACATCGACCAGTGTACCGCCCCCGCTTCGAACAGCGTGGCGAAAATCATGAACTTGCCGACGAAACCACCCAGTGGAGGCAGACCGACCAGACTGAACATGCAGATCAGCATGCAGATGCAAAGTGCAGGTGTCTGATGCACGAGCCCTTTATAATCTTCCAGTTCTTCGCTAAAGATGTGATTACGAATCAACGCAACGATGGCAAAGGCCCCCAGATTCATGAACATGTAGACCGCAAGATAATACAAAAGCCCTTCCAGCGCCTGTGCTCCCAAGCCGCGATGCAACGTATGAACAACGGCGGGGTCTTTTGCCTGTTCGACAAATTCCGCTTGTGTGATCGAGTTTTTACCGAGCTGATCGAATATGATGGCAATGTCCGATCGATACAATTCGGGGACGTCGTACTGGTAGCGTTGTTCTGCGATCTGACGGGTCAACACACCATCGCCATCAGCATCCAGGCGAGCAAACAAATCGCCGGCAGGCTCATTCAGCACAACGACAAGTGCGGAAATCGCCATCAACATATAACCAGCATGTGCGATCGTCGAGTAGGCCAGAAGTCGTTTCACATTAGTCTGGGCATAAGCTGCGAGATTTCCGAACGTTGCTGACAATGCGGCGATGGCACCAATCCCAATGCCAACGTACATGTAGAATTCTTTGAGATTGTCTGCCTGGCCGGTGCTGAAAGCTACGCAAAAGCGGGCAAGCAGGGCAAAGGCCGCCGCTTTGGAGGCGACCGACAGGAAACCGCCAATTTCCGCTGCGGCCCCTTCAAACGCATCAGGACACCAGAAGTGAAATGGTACGATCGAGAGTTTGAATGCAAAACCAGCGAGAATCATCACCAAAGCCAGGATGACCGTTCGGGCAGTGGCGTCTCCCATACCGACAGATTCGCTTCCGGCGAAGACGGCATTCATCCGACTGGCAATTTCGACCATGTCGGCCGTTCCCAGTAACCCAGTGAGGAGCGAAATGCCGTAGAGCATGACGCCAGCAGCACCGGCTCCATAAACAACGTATTTGAATGCGGCTTCGCTACTCTTCTTCCGACCTTTGAGGAAACCGACCATCACATAGCCTGGGACGCTGGCCATTTCGATGCCGAGGAACAGAATCAGCATGTGATTGGCGCTTGACATCAGCATCATGCCGATGGTCGAACCCAACAACAGCACGTAAAAGTCGGCCCCGTCTTCATTGTCGGGGATACCGCTGAGAACTGTGAGCGCGATCACCAAAATTAAGAACAGCAGCAGGAACAGCCGGAAGAAAATTGTGAAGCCATCGAACACCAGCAGGCCGGTAAAGATGGTTTGCTGTGCCAGATCGAATGACTCCATCTTGAGCATGTTGAAATCGGTGAATGCGAAAAAGAAGCTGATGAGCGTGCCGCCCAATGCCACCCAGTAAGAGGGAACGTGACGGTCAAGGTTGAACAGCCGGACCAGCAGCATGGCGACGACCGTCACACAGAGCGTCAACTCCGGTGCGAATCGCTGTAGCGAGTTCTGCACATCAAAGACGAAAAGTTCTAACAGTGTATCAAACAAGCCAGCGTTCCTGGTTTTCCGTTGATGTCAATTTTGTAAATCAAGTTGCAGCGACAGGATTAAGTTAATTACCCGGCAACCCGGCGGTCGAAGTGGCGTCGGTGGCGTTTTCCAATCCCTGTTGCAGTGTCTCGGTCAGCAGTTCAATGCTGCCTCCCATCAGGTCGAACATGATGGGAGGGTACACGCCCAGAATAATCGCAAAGGCGAGCAGAACCGCAGCCACGGTGAACTCGCGGCCATTCATCGGCGTGATTTCTTCAGCATGTGGTCCTCGATATTCCGGACCAAGGAAGACACGTTGAATGGTCCAGAGGATGTAACCGGCGGTGAGAATGACACCGGCAGCGACAATGATGGCCAGCAATGGAGAATAATTCCAGGCCGAAAGTGTGACGAAAATTTCGCCAATGAAACCGCACATGCCGGGCAAACCAAGGCCGGCAAAGAAGATGCCCGCCGCCAGGCCGCTGTACCACGGCATCAATTTGGAGAGGCCTCCAAATTGATTCAAATCACGATGATGCACACGGTCGTATATGACACCGACGATAAAGAACATCCCGGCGGAGGAGACGCCATGGGCGATCATCTGGAACATTGCACCGTTGATGCCCAATTGCCAGTGATGGAGTGCGTTGGTATCAACACTCAGTTTCCAGACCGCCATGCCGACGATCACGTAACCCATGTGAGAGACCGAACTGTATGCGACGAGCCGCTTGAAGTCAGTTTGAGCCATTGCTGCGAAAGCACCGTAAATGATGCTGAACGCCCCGATGACGACCAGCGTGTATGCTGCCCAGTGGGCACCGAACGGGCAAAGCGGAAATGCGATTCGCAAGATTCCGTACCCCCCCATCTTCAGCAGAACACCGGCCAGAATCATGGAAATCGGTGTGGGGGCTTCAACGTGTGCATCGGGCAACCAGGTATGGAAGGGGAAAGTTGGCACTTTAATGGCAAAGCCAATAAACAGCAGCACGAAGGCGATCATCTGCATCTGCTGATCGAACAGACCGTTCTGTGCAATCACCGCCAGTTCCAGCAAATCGAACGTTGATGTCTGATCCGAATGGGCTGCACTGCCGAAATAGAACATCAGCATGGCAATCAGCATCAGTACACTGCCGAGCAACGTGTACAGGAAAAACTTGATCGCCGCGTATTCTTTCCGCGGGCCACCCCAGATGCCGATCAGAAAGTACATTGGCAGCAGCATGACTTCCCAGAAGACGTAGAACAGGAAAAAGTCGAGCGCGAGGAACACGCCAAGCATCCCGGTTTCCAGCAGCAGAAACAGGATCAGATAGCCTCGCACCATTTTTTTGATGCTCCAGGAGGCCATCATCGCCAGCACGGAAATAAAACTGGTCAGCAGTAACAGCGGCACACTGATGCCATCGTAACCGAGTTTGTATTCAATGTTCCAGGTTCGGATCCACGGAATGGTGATGCCCCGCTGAACCTGAACTTCCTGTCCGTCGCGCATCACCTTTCCTTCACTCAGATCGTAGTTCGCGAGCAGTTTCAGATCTGGTGGTTCGGTGGCACCATCCACCTGGATGACCTCAAACACCGGTTGTATTGCGGGGTCGTCGGTGTTGAAATCGCCAAGTAGAAACAGCGTGAGAACAAACGTGACGACTGTGACGCCCAACGCGCCGATACGGAGATACTCGTCGTTATCTTTCGGCACAGCCAGGAGCGCGATCGCCCCAATCGTCGGCAGGAAGATGATCAATGTCAGTAGTAAAATCGGTCCCATGGGTCGTTGCCACCTTCAAATTCCGCTTATCTCGAAAGCCAGTCCCGGCTCGATCAATCTGTGGTTTGTCTTGAAGTCGTTAAAGATTCGTGGAAAACTGTCAACTCGGGAAAACGGCAAACAGCAACACGAACAACACGAGTACTCCAACGGCAATAAACATGATGTATTGTCGCAAACTGCCGGTTTGCACAACCCGCAGCGAACGTCCTGCTGAAAAGACGGCATTGCCAACCAGGTTGACCAGGCCATCAATAATGCCTTCATCAAATTTGCGATCCCAGCGAGAAACATCGATGGTTGTCCTGGCCGTGCGATGAATGAGTCCATCGAAAACATATCGATCAACTCCCACGCACCAGCTGGCGACGATATGGACCGGTCGCACGAACATCGCATCGTATAATTCGTCGAACCGCCACTTTTCCACCAGAAATGTGTGCAATGAAACGAACTGTTGCTTGATATCACCGGGGTCAATCACACCGGCTCCGTACAGCAGGTAAGCCACAAATGCACCTGTCGCTGCCACGATCAAGGCGTACATTCCGGCTGTGGAATGCACGGCGTGAACTGCGTCGTGGCTCGGCGTTGCGATACCGGAGAGTTGACCAGTAAGGCCAGTGGCTAATCCGATCGGTTCACTGTTGAGCAGGCCAAGCCAAAGAGGGCCATGTGTACCACCAATGGCACAGCCGGCGGCGAAGACCGCCAGAATAATCAAAGGCGTGGTCATCACCCACGGGGTTTCGTGCACGTGGCTATGCAGTTCGGCATCACGAGGTTCACCCGCAAAGGTGTAGAACCACAGGCGGAACATGTAAAACGCGGTGATACCGGCAGTGATGAGGGGAACCAGGAACAACAGAAAATGTTGTTCGTTCATCTGCATAAACGCCAGCGCTGTCGCAACGATTTCATCTTTCGAGTGGTATCCGGAAAATGCGATCTTCTCGCCGAAAATTGAGATGCCGGGAATCGCCAGACCACTGATCGCAATCACACCAACCAGCATGGTGAACGCAGTGATGGGCATCTTTCGCCACAGGCCACCCATGCGTGGCATTTCCTGTTCGTGATGACAACCAATGATCACGCTGCCGGATGCGAGGAACATCAACGATTTGAAAAAGGCATGTGTCACCAGATGGAACAGACCTGCCCCCCAACCACCGATGCCGATGGCGAGCATCATGTAACCCAGTTGGCTGATAGTCGAATAGGCCAGCACCCGTTTGATGTCGGTCGCAACGACGGCGATCGTTGCTGCTACGAACAAGGTGATGCAGCCGATGTAGGCGATCGTCAGCAGTACTTCGGTGGTGAACATCGGGAAGAACCGACCGGCAAGATAAACGCCGGCGGCAACCATCGTCGCGGAGTGAACCAGCGCGGAAACCGGCGTTGGGCCTTCCATTGCGTCTGGCAGCCAGGTTTGCAGCGGGAATTGAGCGCTTTTGCCAACACATCCGCCAAACACGCCCAGGCCAGCGACAATGAGCAACCAGTAGGGAATGGTTCGGTTTTTACCGTTGGCATTAGTCAATGTTTCGCCATCGACACCTTTCAACAGGACAACATTGACATCGTTGCCCGTTTCGACATCGACCGTTTGATCGAGATCGATATGCCCGTCTGCGCCGCGAATCATGGTGAACAGGCCTGGCTGGGCTGCGCCATTGACCTCGTGGTCAGCAAATCGAAAGGTGCCAAGGTACGTCACAATGACCATCAGCCCGATAAGAAAGCCGAAGTCACCCACGCGGTTCATGATGAACGCTTTGTTGGCGGCTGTGCTGGCCGATTTTCGTTCGGTGTAGAAGCCAATCAGCAGGTAGGAGCAGATGCCGACCAGTTCCCAGAAGACAAATACCTGGAAGATGTTACCGGCCAGAACAAGCCCCAGCATCGAGAAACAGAACAGCGACATGAAGGCGAAAAAGCGGTAAAATCGTCCTGGGCGATGCACATGTTTGCCATCGGACGTGTGGGCGTGATGGTCGACGTAATCCTCGACCAGTTCGTCGCTCATGTAGCCGATGGCGAAGATGTGAATACAAGTTGCAATCAGCGTGACCATGGTGAACATGATCAACGTCAGGCTGTCAATGTAGTAATCGAGTCCGATTTCGATGTCACCAAAGCTGCCGAGCAGATAAAACCCGCCAGAAAACGCCGGTGTACCTGGCCCATGATGATCGTCGTGATGCTCGCCTTCATGGTGAGCGTCTTTGTGACCACCTCCACTGGTGGTGTGATGATCGTCGTTGTCGGCATCTTTATGGGCAGTCGGTTTATCAGCCAGGGCAACGAACTCGACTGGCAACTTCCCTGCATCGAGAATGCCAGTTTGTCCTTCGCCTTCCGATTTCCCTTCGTGATGCTGGGATTCGGCAACAGTCTTGTGGCCCCACCTGGTGAGCGTCCCCCAGTGAATGAGAGCACCCAGACTGCAGGCAAACCCGATGAAGATGCAGCCCACAGCCAGAAACGAAGCCATCTTGCTGCGGCGATGTCCCCAGTATCCGGCGAAGATCTCCACCGCGAAGCCAGCCAACGGTAACAACCAGGCAACCATCAGCAGGAATCTCAGCGCCTTGCCGATTTCCTGGAATTCCTCAATTGTCAGTGTCTCGGATGACATCAGTGTCCTGTCAGGTCAAATGTCTCGATGCCGAAGTAACGGTGTCTTGCGAAGTTGTAGATCGATCAAAAGTCAGCCCTGCAATTCATCTCCGCGATCGACGTCGATGGACAGGTGGTTGTTGTAAAAGTTGAGTGCGATCGCCAATGCAACAGCCGCTTCCGCCGCCGCCAGCACGATCACGAACAAGGAAAAGATCTGTCCATCAAGTCCCAGCGGTGTGTATCGTGAGAAGGCAATGAAGTTGATGTTGGCACCATTGAGGACCAGTTCGACTCCCATCAAAATGCCGATTCCATTCCGCTTTGTCGTCATGCAGACCACGCCGCACACGAACAGAAACGCACCAACCAGCAGATAGTTTGTCAATTGGATGTCTGAAAACACGCTTGAAGTCTTTCCGCAAATGACCGGTCAGGCCACCTCTGAGGCATCAACCCGCCGTTTCGCGCGGGCAAGATAAGCGGCTCCCACGAGCACGACCAGCAAATGCACAGAGATGATTTCAAAAACCAGCAGGTAGCCGGTGCTGAGTTCCATTTCGTCGCCCATATAAACTGCCTGCGAAAGGTCATCCACATCGCCAGTGTCCATCAGGTCAGCCGGTTGATTGGATGCCAAATCCTTGTCAGGCCGCATGCCCAGCAAAGCGAAGGCAATCGGGCGAGTGGTGTTCCCCTGCTGTTCCGGGTTGTAGCCCGGTTGAGGACCGATTCCTGTCGCCTGCCCATTTTCGTGTGTGGCCATCAATTGGGACTTGTGATCCCAATCAACGGCATACACGGTTGAAACAATCAGCACCAGAAACAGAAAGGCAATACCTCCGGCGAGAAAACCTTCCGCTGGCGATGTTTTGATCTGCAGGTATGGACCGCTGGCGGTCAACATCACGCCGAAAATCAGCAAAACGACGGTGCCTCCGACGTAGATCAGCAGTTGGGCCGCACCGAGAAAATCAGCATTGAGCAGGAAGAACAGACCTGCAACCGAACCGAGCGAAACGATCAGCCAGAAGGCCATCCGAACGACGTTTTGCGTAATCACCACGGCGAAAGCACCACCACAGGTGAGTACAGCAAACAGCCAGAAGAGGAACTGTTCACTTGTCATCGATTGCCTCCCTCGCTGGTCTTCAATTGCGGCTCATTCAACGTGGAGGCCAGGGCATCGCCAACGGGGTCTGTGTTGACGACGACATTCGGTTCAGTCGAATCTTTAGTCGAATTTGTCGAACTGGTTTCACCATTTGCAGCGTCGCGTTTCGGTGCCATTCGTTCACCCATTGGCGCGGAGAGCAACGTGGTTTTTCCGGTTGTCACGGCCATCGCCAGCGGCCAGATGGTGGCTCCCAGAAACAGAGCACAACTCATCGGAGTGAGGTATTTCAGGCAGGTCATCATCACCTGATCGATCCGCAGTCGGGGCAGTGTCCATCGCAACCAGATCTGCACGCAGACCAGCAGTGACGCCTTCAGGCAAAGGACAATCAGGCCGAACAGATTGGCAATGTAATTGCCCAGCACGAACCCTTCAACCAGAAAATTCTGGCCCATTTCGCGTAGTGCGAGGAAACCAGCCGTCTCTTCAATTCCAAGCCCGGTATTCCAGCCACCCAGAAACAACAGAGCGGCAACGGCACAGACAAGAAACATGCTGGCATATTCTGCCATGAAGAAAAATGACCAGCGAATGCCGCTGTATTCGGTGTGGAAACCGCCGACCAGTTCACTTTCCGCCTCAGCGAGGTCAAAGGGAGCTCGTTTACAACCGGCGGTTGCGACTGTGAAATAAACGAAAAATCCGATGAACGTGAATGGACTGTTGAAGATAAGCCAATTCAATACCGTACCAGTCTGAACCTGACCGACTTCTGTCAGATTCAGCGAGCCGACTGCGACGAGCGGAATCAAACCACAAATCGCCAGCGGGATTTCATAGCTGACCATCTGAGCCGACTCTCGCATTCCTCCATAGAGCGACCATTTGGAGCCGCTGGAATACCCAGCGAGAACAATGCCGACAACTTCAATCGAGAGAATACCGAACAGCAGAAAAATGCCGACATCAGAAGCGACAGCAACCCAACTGGAGTTAAACGGCAACACCATAAACGCACCAAATGATGCAATGCAGGCGATATACGGAGCCATGCGGAAGAGCATGCTGTCCGCATCTTTGGGGACAAGATCTTCCTTCTGGACCAGTTTAATCCCATCAGCCAGCCCCTGTAACCAACCAAAGCGCCCACCGACACGGGTCGGTCCCAGGCGGTCCTGAATTCGTCCGGAGACTTTTCGCTCAGCCCAGATGAAAACCATCGGGATGATGGCGAACAGATTGATCAGCAAAAAGGCATGCACGAACGCAGCGATGGCAAAGGCCAGCGATTCGTTATCAAGTACTGTATCCAGATCGCTCAATTTGCCGGAAAGGAACTCGACAATACTGTCAGCGGCCAGAATGGAATCCATTTCAAGTTTCAACCTCGGGACGCGACGTCATGTGTATTCCGCAAAGTCCGCGTCAAATGAGCTTGTAATTCCCGGACAATAGAGCGTCGTATTACACTCTTCTGTGCCGCGATGGGCATCGTTCGGCCTGAAAATACAGGCTCCCCCCACGAGCCAGAGACGTCACACCAAAAAGTAAACTGCTTTAGACAGATTAACGAGCGAAAGGCCTTGCTGCCCCTCGCGCCATTGCATCTGGTCGTCCACAAGCAATTCCAGTACAACCTGCCACCACAATCCCATTGTGATGGAAAAACATGCCCGCCAGAACAACGTGAAAGCATTACCTGGCCCCCCCCTTGGCAAGCATTCAACAGTTGAGAAGGCGCAAAACGGCGCCCGCACTGGATGGAAGCGTGAACTATGCCACATCGTGAGACGGGATTCAAGCGATTGGGATACGAATTCTTCCAGACGACGCAAGGACTTACATCCATCCCAATTGATTCGGCAATTTGAACACATCGAATCGCTGTTCAATCGGTGGGTGGGGCACATGATGGATGGGACACGATTCACTCAGCATCCGGTTGGCGCGAATCCTGTGTCTCGTCCGGAGCAGACGTTGCAAAGCTGACCGATTCATATCGGGCGGCACGGCAGGTGTCATAAGTGCGAATCACATCCCGCATGGGGACATCCGGCCCGACGTCGAGAATCACCGGTGTTTCCGGTGCGATTTCAGCCAATCCATGTAATGTCGAGAGCACCTGCTCAAAGTTCGTCAGTTCACGATCATTCAAATGAACAACTGTCCGTTCACCTTGCCATGACAGTTCGACCCAAACATCGTCAACCGGAGGTGGGATCTCTTCCGGATGGGTTTCCGTGTTCTCGATTGTTCCTGAGAGCGGCGTCGACAGAAGAAACTCCGGTTTTTGTCCCAGCGATGCGCAGACGAAGAAAATCAGCAGCAGAAACACGACATCGATCATCGGTGTCATTGCCGTGTCTTTTTGAAATCCGCGCGACGTATTTCGCTGAGGGGCTCTCATCGTTCCCCCTTGATGACTGCGAACTTCACATTGCGAATGCCGCTCCGAGCACAATGCAGCATGATTGGCTCGACCAACCTGTATGGCACGTTTTGGTCGGTGCGGATACGAACTTCAAACGCGGAACCGTATTCCGCCTGCCCGATACCGATGCGCTGTTTGATACCGGCAAGGTCGAACACATCGCTGCCGACAAACATTCGCTCACCCACCGTGATGGTGATGACCAGTTTCGGTGTTGGGACTTCTTCCGAGGGGTCATCAAATTGAGATCCGGAAGGGAGTTCCACCGCTTCTGCCGTTTCGCTGCGCGAGAAATGGCTCGCCGCGAGAAAGAAGATAATCAGCAGGAAGACGACGTCAATCAGTGGCGTGATATTGAATTGCAGACCCTCGCGCGGTCGTGGCGGGAGTCTCATGGCATTTCCTCAGTCTCTGAGATTGCCGGAATTCCCCCGGCGTTAGTCGGGTTTTCGACAGAAGCAACATCGTTGACGGGTGCAGAGCGTTCACTTTGCATTCTTCGCCCGGCCCGTTTTCGAGCCACAGCCGCGCGACGCAATTCCGAAAAGACCCGATCAGCCATTTGCACACCATCGTCAACCAGCCCATCGATTCGGTTGCGAAAGATTGCAAAACCGGCCAATGCGGGGACAGCCACTCCCAGACCCAATAATGTCGTGATCAACGCACGATAAATACCCGGTGCCAATTCCGCCACCTGTGGATTTGCTTTGGTCTCGAATTCCATGAAGGCCTGAATCATGCCCCAGACCGTTCCCAGCAGACCCAGCATTGGCGCAATCGTGCCAATGACGCTCAGATATTCGATCTTCCGCATCAGTCGGGCAGATTGCGAAGCGACCGAATCTTCCATTGCCTTTTCGACTTGTGTGTAACCAATTCCGGCTTCCTCCAAACCAGCATCAAGAACACGACCAAGGAAACTGTCGTTGTCGCGTGCACAAATCTGTGCCTCGCGCAAATGGTTTTCCCTGATGAGGTGTTGTACTCGTTCATCCAGTCCGTCGGGCAACATGGTCGATCTTCGAATGCTCAAAGTGTGTTCGACAATCAAAGCGACCATCGCAATGCTCAGGCCAAGAATCACGATTCCGACCGGGCCTCCTGCCTGAACAAGGTCACTCAGTTTCAAAGGCCCATCAGGTATTGTGGCGGTTTCACTCGTCCCTTCCTGGGCAAAGACATTTTCCGGTACCGTCATCAACAGGATCAAAACAGTAGCGATGAAAAGCATGAGTCGCAAGATGGTCTGGCGTCCGTCCATTTCCAAATCTCTTTCCTCAGAGCGTTACTTTTTCAGACGCCTCGATATCGGGGTGACACTATTGAGCCTGTGGTTTCATTTCTTTCAACAGTTGCCGGGCTTCACTGCCGAATGGCGTGTGGCCAAATCGAGCCATTGTCTCCCGCAACAGCAGTTCGGCACCGCGACGCTTTCCGGTCTGTTTCATTGTCTCGGCCGCTTCGATACTCGCTCGTGCCGCCAGGTAATGGTCCTCGAAGTGCACCAACGGCAACCAGAGAAATTCGGCGGTCGCCTCGGCATATTTGCGGCGAAACAGAAAAGCCTGCCCCAACACGTAATGCGGACCACCGCGCAAATCCTCCTGCATTGTCGCAATGGAATCCTCCCATCGCTGCAACTCGGCTTCGGATAGATTACTCGCCCCAACACGCAATCGCCATAGTTGTGCTCGAGCCAGGCTGGCAATCCGTTGATCACCACTCCCCGCGAGTTGATGCATCACTGTCTGGGCCTCGCGTCCATATTTGGGATCACGCAGTAATAAGGACGCTCCAACTAACCGTTTCGCTTCCTTGTCATCGGTCAGCAGGGGCTTCACCTGCAACATTTCGCCTGCGCCGATTCGTACAGGTGACCAGCAGACGGGAATCAACTTGAAATACCGCGTCTTCGGATCACTTGCCAGCAGGATTGCAAAGCGTTCACTGGCATTCACGTAGTCCCCTTGCCGCAAGCCACACCGCACGAGCATTGCCAGAATCTCCCGCCGAACCCACTCTCGGCGTTCTCTGGTGAGTGCCTTTTCAAACTGTTCTTCGGCTTTCCTGAGTCGATGAGAGTCCAACAGCCTGATTCCGTCAACGTGGGTTTGCAGTTGTGGTGTGTCGACGCGCAAGACCTGTGAGGCCGGACGAGTGACGACTGAAGACCCGGGACGCATCTGAAAACGGATCTGCTCACCGGTGTAGTCCAGAATGGTGCAGCCGACCGACATCGGCGAACCGCTTTCCTGTTGCAGATAGACGCGGTCCGGAGGCTTGAAAGATGGCTCCTGAGCGACAATCGATGAAATGCGAATAATCGATAGCAACAACACGCAGAAAGAGATCTGCCCCACGACTGAAGTCGAGTACCAAAGATCGGAACGTTGTCGAATTGCAATCATGTTATCCGAATGTTGCAGATGGATGGATCGGGCGTTAACAGTCGTTGAGTTTTCGTATGGCATTCCTGCGTGCCGGTCTGTATCCACACTCGATCATCACAGCCGCCGCATGTATCACTGTCGCCGCACATGGCGCTCGAAAATTCGATCCGTCATCCCACGAAAGTGGGAATCCAGGTCATTACTGTTCGTGTCGTTTACCCTTTTCGTGGTCGTTTATTTTTGAATCGAAAGAACGGCAGGGAGGCTCCTGCTCTGCGACAGTTATCCTGTTAATCCTGTCTGATCCATTCCCCTGCGAAATCTGCCGCTCTACATGAAATGATTCCGAAGAAATCGGCACGCAAGTGCGCGCCCTGCGAAGGCTGAATGCCAATTTCGACTAACGGCGAAATACGTTCGTATCCTGGTAACGGTAGGTGCCGCCATTTTGCTTTGCGAGTTTTTTGAGGAAATTGACCAACGCGAGATCAGCCCCCTTGCCAAACTGGACGGCGTGGATGCGCGTTCGGCTCCGGTTGGCAATTCGAACAGCTTCGAGTTCCGCTGCCGTCAATGACGGTTCATCCGCATCAGTCAGAAAGAAAATGACCTCCGGCGTCATCCGCAATGCGCGAAGCAGAGCGAGCTTATGATTCGTTCCCTCACCTGCGGTGATGGAACTAATCCGCTGTTCGGCCAGTGTGACATTGATGTTCGTGGCCCAGTAAAGACCGGGCTTGCGCGATTGATCAAGATTGAGCAAATCCTGTCGATCACCCGAGTAAAACAGCACCTGAAACTGGTGTGTACTTTCCAGTTGACGCAAGCTGCGGATCAATTCCGATTTCGCTGCGATTAACGGTGCCCCATGCATGCTGCCGGAGCGATCAACCACGTAGACAAATCGTGTCGCCCTGTCGCGAATGCCAAAAAAGGAAGTACCACCCGCCTGGGCAGACCCACCAGAGGATTTGATCGCGTTGGGCCGTAATAATTCTCCCGGCGAACCACCCCCTGTTCCGGATGTTGATTGCGGTATGCCAGCGCCGATAAGGTTGGGGCCGGAATCGGGCAGGCTCAACGCCAAAGGTGGTTCGCTGTCGGCTGTCGCTGAGTTGGCCACATTCAACGATTGTGAAGAGGGAATCGGAGTCGTTTCAGTCGGGTTTGGTTCGGCGTTGGATTTGTTATTGGACTCACTCTCGTTCTGTTGATCGGTCGGTTTGGAATTCCTGATGTGAATTCCAACCTCGCGAAAGTTGTCGAATTCTCCTGAAGCTGACAGGCTCGAACCACTTCCACATCCGCGTAGTCCGAAAGCAAACCCGACCAGCAATAAGCTGTGTACGATGATCGAAGCCAACCACCCTGGAAGGGCAAATGGTGCAGAGGAACTGTTATCTATCTGAGATGTTCCGATGACACGACCGCTGACGGAATCACGATCCGGAGCCGCCACTGCCACAGCCTGATGTTGTGTTGTGAATGAAGTCGAATTGGATTTTTGTGAGTGAGACATCGGGAACTCAAACGAATCGGAAACAAAGCAGCATGATGAATTCTACGAGCAGCCCTGCGAATGCGTCAATCGGTCGCTTTCTGGCTTTCTGCCTGTTTTATCAGAGTGACAAAATGGTTCGTAATGTCTTCCTGAATCACGCCATCGGGTGGGACGAAGATGAAATCCTCGTTTTCCAGTTCCGCGTTTAATGTAATCTGTGTGAAGTCCGTCGTCATAATGGTTCGCAATACATCTTTTTCGGTCCCGTGCCTCTGGAAGACGATCCGACGGGGAAAAAGCGATTCGGTTTCAATATAGATTTCAATGGCATCGGGTAAATTCTCGGGAAAGGCGTTACCATCGGGTACTGCTTTCAAGTGTTTTTCCTGAAACCGGCCCGAAAGTTTGTGAAACGATCGCCCCTTGATTTCCACAACTTCCGTTTCGTCAAAATCGAACGCTCCTTCAAAGCGTGCTAACAGGGTTGGTAATCCGCCGATGGCCAACTCCGCCTGCAACAGTTGAGCCGGGTTCTGTTCAGAGCGATCAAATGCCTGCATTACCTGGCGAATGTCGTGACGCGTAATGCCGCGATTCGCCCCCACCTCACGGCGGTTCCACATCACCTGACCATCACTCACCTGTTGTAATACAACGTCGATTGTCCCGACTTTCATCTTTGTTTCGTATCTCAGTTTCAATGGGGTGTCCTGAACGTAATGTCCCTCGGCAATCATCTCCCGACCATTGAGCTGCGCTCGCTGTTGAATGCGCGCTTGAACCGTACGGTAAAGCAAAAGCCTCCGACGGGCGTCTCGCAACAGATAAATTGCGGAAGGAAGGCTCTCGCCGTTATTGGTGTCACCGGAATCGGTTCGACCGGCATTGGTCTGAATCGCATTGAGTACAACATGTAAAGCATCAACCGGCTTTGCCCGGCTCTGTGGTAATTCGACGAGTTTCACCGGATCGGGAGAAGGGAGCGGGTCGTGTGCATCGGCTGGAAAACGTCCATCCTCAACATGAAACGTGTCGTCTTCCGTCGCCGGACGATCAAATTCAGGAATGCTCGTCACCGAAGGTGCGAGTTCCGGAAGAATGGATGTGACTGGTGGGGGCAGATTCCAGGCTGGCTCGCCTTCCAACTGTTCAGGGAAAACCGATGGTGGCGAAGTCGGAACTTCGGACGTTCTGAAGACCTGATTCAACGGCTTCAAATGTTGAATCTCTCCGGCACTGTTGGCCGAAGCGGGATCATTTGTGTGTGGGTGAGAGGTCTCCGGAGTGCCGAACGGCTTCTGTGGCAAAGATCCCCGCCCCCATTCGGAGCCAGAACCGGGAGATCCACTTTGGTTGGGAAATCGATTGGGGCGTTTTGCACGGCGAATTGGTTTCAAAGGGCGCCCGGAAAACGGTGAGCCGGCGGTTTCCGCCGGTTGACGGGACTGCCTCGGAAGAGATTGCGAAGAAGATTGGTCTAAACCCGTAGGATTGCTGGGAATGTTCTGTTGACCGGAAAGTTGTCTTGAAACAGCGTAAACAACAAACACCAGAGTGATTGCGGCGAATGTTAAAATGGGAGTTTTTTGAGGATTCATCGGAAAAGAGAGGTTTTACCAAAGATTCGGGTCAGTCCGGTCCGAAAAAGATGACTGAATGTCTCCCTTTGTGGAAGACAGGACATCTTTGTTGAGACCTCGTTGAGGCGGGAAGATTGAGATTCTCCCGGCGATGAAGCTGCAAACTTAGCTCATTTCGCCGGTTGGGTCGACAGCAATCTCGTTGATGTCAACGTCTCGAATTTGGGTGAAGGACTCACGATGAAATACTATTTCCTCGCATTGGCCGTGCTGGTCATTGTCTGTTGTGGTTGCGCCGGTGGACCATTAGTCAGTGGTGGCTGGGGCGATGGCCAACAGAGCATTGATAATCGCCAACAACATGTCGCGCCGCCGGCATCGCAATTGATGCGACCCGGGCCAATGGTTGATGGGCCAGGGCCGGGCGTAATGGCCCAATTTGCACCCCCTCCAGGTGCATTCGGTCCGGGTGGACCTCCGCCAGGCTTTCAACCCAACCTCAATGGTGCAGGTGGTGGCGCTGCCAACGGTGGTGTTGATCCGCATGCGATGGCGGCGGCTCAAATGGGCCGCACCACTCAGGTACGATTCGTCGAACCAATGGGCATGAAAATCGGTTGGAAAGTTGGCGAACGCTATGCTGAAAACCAGCTGGTTGCTCCCGCCCGTTACAATTTCCTGCAAGCGGCGACATTCCGCCTCAAACTGACGAACATTCCAGGACGGGAAGGACTTGTCCTTTATCCGTCTTTGCAAATCTATCCGTCGCATCCGACGACCGAAGCCTACCTGAGTCACAACAGCATTCCGATCGAACTTACGGATGAAGACCTGGAACAGGTGGAAAGCAGCAACTTTGTGACCAAGGTAATCTATCTGCCAGATCCGAAACATCAGGAACTGGCCGTGGCGGGTGTTGAGACGCTTGTTTCAACCCGACTGATGCCGGGTGTTGATCCGGTGGCCGAAGCCGAACGAATGGGAACCATCATGCTTGTCTTGAGAATGGGGAACAAAGACCACGAAATGCCGGGGCTGGGTTTCGCAGCACCACAGCAGGGCCAACCGGGACAAGGCCAACCTCCGGCAAATGGTGGGCAAAACGGAAACGGTGGGATTAATGGCCAGAATGGAAACGGGACTTCCAACGGAAATCCTCCAACCGAGACACCCGATCCGAACAACGGCAACCCCGATCCTTTTGCTCCGGAACCAACCACTCCGAATCCAGGCTTCGATCCCTTCGCTCCTGAGCCGACCGAAACACCTGATACAATGGAAGGTGGAATTGAACAATCCGGTTACTTCTCACGCTCTCGCGGCACGGGAACGGTCCAACTGGCCGCGTTTCAACAACCGGCCAACGGTCAACCACCTGCGAATGGTCAGATGAGAAACGGAACAAATGACAATGGCGCCAATGGTAACGGTGTCACTGCTCCGCCGAGTTTCGCCGGCCAGCATGTTCCACCTGTGCCGATTGCACGCACCGGTGTCGGTATGCAACAAATCCCCGGCCCGATGATCGTCAATACTCCGGGAGGCATTCCCTGGGGACAGGAAATCACCGCCACCCCAATCGGTCTGCCCGGCCCGGCGCATCTACCGTTTGGCGGGCCAGCAGGTTTGCGAAGCCACACGATGCGGAACCTGAATCCCGCCCGTCTGCCCAAGCCGACCGATCATCTCCTGTTCGATGTCAAGCAGACACCAGCACCAAGTCTACCGGCTCCTGCGAAGCACATCATTTATGAGGAACATCATCCCCAATTCCGTCCGGGTGAGTTGACCTATCCTCGTTGGACTTATCCACAGGGTTATCAAACCCCGCCTTATCCCGGTCCGATTGGGCCACCGAGTGGACGCTGATTCTCGAGATCTCAAATCCCCTTCAGTCACCTCCCATCGATTGCAGATTCTCAGCCGGAGTCACTGTCTTCCACACGAGCCTGGCCACTCTGATCGGCCGGGAACATCTCTCAACCGATCTTTTTGCATGCGACGAAGTGCTGTTCCAGCCGTCTGAATGAAAACCAACCACATGCGCGAGCTGAATCAGAAATCCGGAATCCTTTTGTTGTGTCTCGTCGCGCAACTGAGCATTTCGGAATTGGCAACAGCGCAATTGCCATCGCATGAGCATACCCAGCGGTATTGGCCGATTTCTCAGCATTCAGGCGTCGGAAACTATGCGCGTATGCTGCAGAGTGTACAGCCCACACCCAACCAGTTTCAGTATGTCAGGGTGCAACTCCCTCGCTCGGCGAAGGTGACGGTCTATCATCTGCCAAAACCGGAAGTGCGGCAGCACGGACAGTTTCCGGGAAAGACGACACGACCATTACCGGCAGTTTTTGGTTTGCAGGTTGGACAGGTTTATCGCCTGCGAATTCATTCGATTCGCGATTTGCCCGGCGTTGACTTGTATCCCACCGTCGAGGTACTTGGCAAATTGAATCCACCTCCCGGACGCGAAGCGAATTACCCGGTGCCGGTCGAACTGTCGGAACAGGAGATTCAGCACGCGATCAATGGCCGGCTGGTGACCAAGGTGATCTACCTGGAAGAGCCGAAGAACGCATCGCACCTGGAGCAGGGGGAATTCATTCCCACAGCCAGATACCCGGACAACGTCAATCTGCTGCAGGAAGCGGGGCATCGTGGTCGGCCGATGTTGATTCTCCGTGTTGGCGGGCGTGTTCCCAACCTGTTGCAACCTGATCCGTCGTTCTTTGGGCGGTTGTCACCCGTGGCTGTCCCTTCTCAACCGGTTCCTGCTCAACCTGCTCCCAATCAGCCGGTTTCCGAGCCATCGGTGGGTGCTGTCCCCGACAATAACGTTCTACCAACACCATGATCACGACTTTTATCTACCAATTGATGATGAGCGTCCGGCGCTGGTTGCGGATTTCGTGGCCATTCGTGTTGCTCAGTCTCTGTTCATGTGCAGGTATTGCCAACATGACGGCGTCCAACATGATGGCGACGACATCAGATCCCTTCATGGATGCAGTGGCAGAACCGGGTGCCCAGCCATCAGCGAAAACGCACCCGCAAATACCCCACGCTTCAATCTCTCCTCCGTTCTCTTCGAGATCGTTTGGGCCACAACAACTGGTCCGTCCCGGTACTGTTCGGCTGACACGTGACGATCTTGTTGCTGCCGGAGCCTTGCAGTTTGCTCAAGCGGAGCAACGTGTGCAAATTGGGCCGGAGGACAACCTTGCGATCCCCATTTCCTCAGTTCCGAAAGGGCGAAGTGACGAGTACATTTTGCAGGGCGGTGATCGCGATCATCCCGTGCACTACGATGATTTCAATCGGTTGGGGCTGGAAACCGAAGATACCATTGCCGAGTACAAAGATCATCTGGGCAAAAGCTACGTCAAACCAACGAACAAAATTGCGGTTTATGCACCTCGGTTTGGCGCAGTGAGTACCATCACCGATCTGAATGCCAACATGACCATTCACCGGGTTGTTGGAACGCACAACATGGCGGCCAGAGAAGATTTGCGATCTCGTCTGGCGATCGACAATCGGACTCAGAGGGGGAGTTCGCAATCCATGCGGATGCGGTCACGAGGAAGCCAGTTGGATGCGAAAGCGATTTCCATCAAAGCGGAGAACTCCCAGCGATTGGCACAACATGATCGACCGGAAGATCCCCGTATGACACGTTCGTACCTTGTGACGTCCGATCTCGATCAGACGAATGCCGCCTACATTTCTGCCCGCATACAGGCTGCCGCGAACTGGACTCATGATCGCCGCCTGATCATTCTCGCGAAGGACGATCAGCGGAACGAACACATGGCGGTCTTCCGTCCAAAGTCGATTGTCGGCAGCGAGGATGAAAAACTGACCAAAGGTGACATGCACATCGTCAAGTCGGCTGACAAAGCCGAAGCCAGACCAGGTGACGTCATCACGTTTACGATCCGCTTTGAAAACCGTGGGGATCACAAGCTGAATGAAATTCGGATCGTCGACAACCTTTCGCCCCGACTGACATACGTCGAGGACTCCGCATCGTCCGATCGTCCGGGCGACTTGCTGGTGGAAGACAACGATGAAGGGTCGCTGATTCTTACATTCGTCCTGGATGATCCGCTGCCGGGCAAGGAAACCGGCGTGATCTCCTTCCAGGCGGAAGTGAAATAGCCGGGAGAGAACAGCAGGCATTCACAATTCGGATTCCCGCAAATCCGGCCCGTTACTGTGCATTGACAGTAGCGGGTTTTCTTATTGAAACAGATGGACCTTTCTCGATTTGAAGACCGTTTGCGATGCTGAAATGCGTTGTCTGGTCGTTTGGATTTGCGATCCTCCGAGCTTTCTCGATACAATGAAATTTATTAGAGCGTATTACGCTTTTCTGTGGCGCGAAAATCGTCTCCTGACCTGCAAACGCAGACTTCCACGAGCGAGAACCGCTACACCAGAAAGTAAGCTGCTCTGGATTTTGATATCTCTTCACGGGAGCCACTCGCAATGGTGATCGGGCCTGATCCACTGAAAATTTATGAAGCTGGTGAATTGACCGTCATTGGCTTCGGCACACAACCCATTCTGGACAACATCAATATCGCTGAATTCCGCGAACAGGTGACGGATATTGTCCACGAAAACGATTGCAAGACGCTGGCGTTCGATCTGACGGGCGTGAAACTCATTCCCTCCGGCTTACTCGGGCTGCTGGCTTCTCTGCGTGACCTGGGGGTTGAGATCCACCTGTACAACCCATCGGATGATGTTCGGGAAGTGCTGTCAATCACCAAACTCGATCAGGTGATGACCGTGCATGACATCGACGTCGGTCAAAAGCCGGGCTAGGGCTGTAGAGAAAGACGCATTCAACCGGGGTGTGACAAGATCACAGTCTTTGGGCCAAGTTCAGCCCCGACAGTTTCCGCTGAGACGGAACGCATTGAGACGGAACGAGACAGGCATGGCGGCTGAGATTATTGATGGCAAGTCCATCGCTGCGGAGTATAGGGCAGAGATCGCGTCTGAGGTTTCCGCTTTGACTGCGGAGACCGGAGTTGTGCCGCATCTGGTGGCGGTGCTGGTCGGGGATGATCCCGCCAGTGCGGTTTATGTTGGCAGTAAACAGCGGGCATGCGAAAAAGCGGGTATGAAAAGCACCGTCCATCAACTGCCCGCCGAGACGACCGGGCAGGAATTGTTGGCATTGATTGCCGAATTGAATTCGGCGGATGATGTGCACGGTATTCTGGTGCAATTGCCGTTACCCGCATCAATCCGCGAACAGTCGATTCTCGACGCGGTCGCTGCACATAAAGATGTCGACGCGTTTCATCCGGAAAATGTCGGGCGCATTGTACAGGGGCGGCCCCGTTTTCTGCCCTGTACCCCACACGGGATTCAGCACCTGCTGCGGATTGAAAACGTCGAAACCGCTGGCGCCCATGCTGTCGTGATGGGACGTAGCGAGATTGTCGGTAAGCCAATGGCCATGATGCTGATGCAACGGGGCGAATCTGCAAACTGTACGGTTACGGTTTGTCACAGCCGCACACGCGATCTGGCAGCCATTACGAAGTCGGCTGACATTCTGGTCGCGGCGATTGGTATCCCACGATTCGTAACAGCGGAGATGGTCAAGCCGGGAGCGGTGGTCATTGACGTGGGCGTTAATCGGGTGGATGGCAAATTGTGCGGAGATGTTGATTTTGAGCCAGTCGCCGAAATCGCCGGAGCGATCACACCAGTGCCAGGTGGCGTGGGACCAATGACCATTGCAATGGTCCTCCGCAATACATTGACAGCGGCGCAGTTCTCGGCTGTGATACAATCTGAGACGTAGAATTCGGCACACGGTTGAACTCAAACTGAAGGAGCAGGATGAGATGGGCGAGTGCGATGATACGCAGCAGCCTCAGGAGCGGTCCTTCGTTGGCGTACACATGAAATGCTGCAATGTCTATACGCGGGCCTATCTGAACGTACAGAGAGACGCGTTTGTGGGGTGGTGCCCTCGTTGTGCGGGGCAGATGCGAATTCGGGTTGTGGAGGAAGGTGGAACCGATGCCCGCTTTTTCGAGGCGTCTTGAAAGGGTTGCATCTGAGTAACTGTATTTTCCTTAAAGGGCTGCAGTTCCCGTTCTCTCAACATAAACAAATGTTTTGGTTTCCCGAATGAAAGATGGATCTATGCTCGATCGGTTTCCCATCATCCTTGCATTGATGGTTTCCGCCCTTTTGACCGCCGATCCCGTGTCTGGGCAGAACGTGACAGTCCAGCAGCCAGTGGTGGATACGATTCGTGTTGGCACCACGGTTATTGTTCCTGATCGCGGCGCAGCACTCCTGGGGGGCGTCAATCGAGCGGCCGATTTCCGCAGTGAAAGCGGATTTGGGCCTTTCAAATCGCGCAGTGGCATTGGATCAGAGCGAAGCAGTCAGAAAATCTGGGCAACCGCTCGTATTCACGATTTCGATGAGATGGATCGCATGATCATCGACGAGGCGACCCGTTCTCAACCTTTTGGCGGTGCCGCAATGGATGGCAACGCTGGAGCATACCGGCGCAATTTCAGTGGTCCGGTTTATTCCGATATCTACCGTGGCCGGATGCGGAATGCCGCGCCTCAATATCGATCAACACGATATCCTGGTCATCAGTCAGTCGCGGATCGGTATCAACCCTACAACGAATACCAGTATCGCACAGAACCAGCGATCTCACCCATTGGTCCCGCGAAGCAGCCGAATGGTGGGGTGTTGGGACAAAAGTACTTCAAACTGGGGCAGGAGGCAGAGAGCCGAGGCCTGCCGGGTGTGGCCAAACTGCATTACAAACTGGCGTCCAAACATGGTTCCACAGAGGCTGCCGAACGGTTGCAGGCTCTTTCGGTCAGGACCCCGTAAGAATCCGTTCAACGTCAGCCAACTGATCGGTCGTGTTAACGCCCATTGCTTCCTGAATGTCGAATACATTGGCGGCTGCGACGGTCTTGCCTTCCTGTTTCAGAATTTCCGCGCAGTCGGTCAGATAGTATTCGGATTGCTGATTATCGGGCCGTAATTGCTTGAGGACTGCCAATAACGATTGGCTGTCAAAAACGTAACAACCGGTATTGATCTCCTGGATTGCCTGCTGCTCTGGTGTGCAGTCTTTTTGTTCAACAATTTTCAGGAATTGCCCGGCGTCATCTCGCACGATTCGTCCCAGTCCGTGATTGTTTTCTGTCGTGGCAGAGCCGACGACACAGCCCGCCTTCCTGTTCTGCTGTTCCTCCAGCAAAGCTCGCAGTGACGAGGCTTTGAGCAATGGTGTGTCACCCGCCAGGACCAACACCGGGCCATCGTGCTGTGCCAACTCGCTCTCGCACATCATCACTGCGTGGCCTGTTCCCAGTTGCTCCTCCTGCAGTGCGAACCCCAGGTCGTCATGTCCGGAGAGCGTGTTTCTGACGACATCCGCCTGATATCCAACCACGACGACGATCCGACCAACACCCGCCTCGCGCGCGGCAGACAGAACGTATTCGATCATCGGTTTGTCGCAGATGGTGTGTGCAACCTTGGGAAGATCAGATTTCATCCGTGTTCCCTTGCCAGCCGCCAGAACAATCGCCAGTGGTTGTGTCATGTCGTTTACCATTTCCGTTTAGGGGGAATTTGCGAGTACGAAAAAAAATGCTCGCAGCGAAAGCGGCGAGCATGGTGGAAATTGCAACAGGAAAGGGATATCAGAATCGAATTCCAATGCGGCCAATGAAGCCCGAAGAGACGTCAAAGCCAAGTTGCGAATTGGTCAGGAAACCAACATTCCGACCGAAGACCCAGCCGCCTTCGATGTAACCATTCACAAAGCCATTGTCCCAGCGATATCCGAGCATGGCTCGCCAGTCTTCCAGTTCGATTTTGTCTTTCACGCCGGTCGATTGTTCGGTGATTTCATATGCTTCAACGTGGTATTCGGCTCGCACATACATCCATTGTGCCAGACCACCATAGCTGCCAAGGAAGTAGCTGATTCGCGGTTCAGGGAAGACCAGTCGCCATTCCCAGCGGTCGTTCGGTGTCCAGACGACACCGGCGTAGGGAATCACACGGTCGTTGACACGATCCCAGAATCCGGCACCAAAGGCCCACAAAAAGTGTGGCGACTGCCGGAAGAACAGAATCCCGCGACCGTCCCAATTGTAGGCATCGCTTGTGGTGTTGTCTTCAAAGTCTGAGTTGATCGACGGGTTAAAGCCGAGTTGGAAGCTCCAGGGACCACATCCGCAGTTCTCCGGTGTTGCGAGTTCCATGTCGAGGCCGAAACGATAAACACTTCCCGGTAATCCCGTACCGCCATTATCCGGACCGGACCAGCCCCGGTAGCCGAATTGAGGTGTCAGCGAGAAGATGCCGCCCATTGAAGTTGGGGCTGTGAATTCCAGTTCCACATCGGTTTCGGTTACGCCGAATTGTCCCATCGGTCCTTTGACCTGTTCCTTTGGCAGTATTCCAGCATCGATGCGGGTTGTCCAGCCGTAGCGGTAAGGCTGAGGCCCGTTGGCACCAAAGGCAAACATACCGGCATTTGGAGTGCCGTGTTGCATGTAGGGGTTGCCCGCTGGCGGACCCATAAATGGATCAAACGTCATTGGCTGTCCGCTGTACGCCGGAGGCGGTGGCTGATAATTCATCGCCTGATTCGTCATCGGGTCTGCAGGAACGACGACGGCGTCCGGGCTTTGACCACGAATCGCGTCGACAAATTCCGTCGACGGTTTGTAAACGGAGACTGTTTCTTCGGCTGGGAGATCAGCCGAGAACAACGACATCAGACACAAAAGAGTTGCGTTCACGTCTCAACCTGTTGCAAGGGTTGTGGTGGGATGAGAAACCAGATGTTGGCACTTAATTGGAATGGGCAGGGTCGGTTCGCATTGTTTTGGCAATGTCTGGGCGACCTGCAAGGGAAAGGAGGGGTCAAACAGTGTTGGCTGCCATCAGTCTCGAATCTCTATCAAGAGAAAAGTGATCTCAGCAGCGAGGTCAGAAAGGGGTTCGTGAGTAAAGGAAAATCGCCCCGATGTTTTGGGACCATGAGAGTGGTTTTTCGTGAGGAGAGTGAGTTGAAGGGACGCGATGTAATGGAAATTGAAAGTTGGGTCAACACCAATTCTCCGCAGGGATCAGATTTCTGCGAAATCGTAAGGCATTGGCGGTGAGATGAACTGACATACGGAAATGCAAACAGTCGGCGAGTCGCTGAAATAGCACGAATTTCGCGATATTCTCTCGTTCTCTTGACATCGTGACGATGGCGAATCAAAATCATCTAAAATAAGTATGATTTATATATATTTTGAGAAACGACTGACGGGAGTGACAACTTGCGGTTGGCTTTGCAAACCGATTTTGCCCTGCGAACGCTTATCTTTCTCGCGATTAAGCAGGAACGCGTCACCGTGGCGGATGTCGCCAGGTTTTACGACATTTCCACGGCTCACGTGGCCCGTGTTGTGAACCTGCTTTCACGTCATGGCTATATCAGGAGTACGCGGGGAATTGGTGGAGGGATCGAACTGGCTCGGGAGCCCAATAGGATCACCGTGGGTGAAGTCATCCGCACGTTTGAGGGGAATCTGCATCTGCTGGATTGCGTTGCCGTCGATGACATCTGTGCCATTCAGCCGGTCTGTTCCCTCAAAGGTGTGCTCGCGAAGGCGGAACAGATCCAGACCGAATACCTCAACAGCGTGACTCTCGTGGACGTTCTGCCAACGGAGGAACAACTGGTTTCACTTTCACTCGTCTGACGTTTGCCCGTGTGACAAGGATTGCAACGTCATTCCAACAATAACGATCAGAAAGGACATTTCATGAATCGGAAAAATGCGCTCGCAGGTTTGGTCGTTTCGCTGGGGTTGTGTGTTTGTCTGGTATTTTCTCCCGGCGATGCTGCCGACAGGAAGGAGAAAAAGAAAGCCAAAGGCCCCAGCAAGGCGGCGGTCGAGCGGACACGAAAACAGGTTCGTATGCTGGATGACTTGTACAAGACGGCTGTTGTTCTCATCACGACACATTACGTCGAAGACGAGGGAGATTTCCCCGCCGGCGGTGCTGCGATCGCATTATTCGACGCAATGAAAAAGAAAGGCTGGCACGAAGTCCGGCTGATCGATGCCTCTGGTGAACCGCTGGAAGAGGCGAATGCCCCGAAAGATGACTTTGAAAAAACGGCTGTCAAATCGCTGCTGGCAGGCAAAACAAATTACGAACAGATCATCCAGAAGGATGGGGTTGATTACTTGCGAGTGGCGACACCTGTTCCGGTCGTTCTGAAAAAATGCACGCTCTGCCACGATAACTACAACGGTGTGAAAGAGGGAGTACCGGTTGGAGCGCTCAGCTACCAGTTGAAAATTGAGTAGCCGAATTAGACCACAGAACAGAAATCCAACGATAAAGGATGGCGGAGAGTCTTCTCCATCGTCCTTTTGCATTTGGGCCTGAAGAGGCTTTTCAGGGTAATCATTCAATGCCCAGGTTTCTTTCGATCGCCCGGGCGCGGCCCGACATCAGCCAGTTTCGCCACCATTGGTCGGGGTCTTTTTCCACCGGTCGATTCCCGCGGGCTTCTTCACCTACAGACGCCCATTCATCGTCTTCTTCGTCGGTTGTGTCGCGGTAGTCGGACGGACTGGGAGCGACCATCGACATCGATTTCATCAATTGGCAACCCGATCCGCAGAATATCGCAAAACCGAGAGCAACCGCCGTGAGTGAGAGACGTTTCATGGCAGGAGTCCTGAAAAACGTGTGGAGATAGAGCCGTTTCCCTTTTCGTGTGACGGTTTTCGCTCGTGGGAGTCTGCGTTTGAAGGCCAAAAGACGATTTTCGCGCCACAGAAGAGCGTAATACGCTC
>JANQSH010000087.1 GCA_028284145.1 Planctomycetaceae bacterium
TCATTGAACATGAGAGGAAGCTCGATATGAACGCCTCAGAATTCCATACGCGACTCGATCGCCTTGAATCACTCCTGCTGCAAATTGTGAAACAAGAAAGCGCAAAGGAGTGGTACTCAACAGCCGAAGTCGCCGAGCGTACCGGCAAGGCGGAATTCACCGTCCGGGAGTGGTGCAGGCTCGGTCGAGTTGATGCAGAGAAAGAGCGAAACGGTCGTAAACGGGAATGGCGGATCAGCCACAACGAACTTGAGCGGATTCTCAATCATGGTCCCAGACCTTTGATCCGGTGAACTCGACTTCTGGATTTTCCGTTTCCCCTGCTTCAAAATTGCGACGCTCTCACATGGCCTCTCTCGAAAACAGAACCGGGAATTACAACGTCGTCTTTCGCTTTGGTGGAAAGAAGTACACCCGGTCTCTGCATACGGGAGATGATGCCCAGGCCGATCGCCTTCTGGCCAATCTCGAACAGACGATCCGTGACGTCAAAACGGGTCGCATCACACTACCGGACGGTGCGGACATTCCAACATTTTTGCTGTCGGATGGGAGACTCTCAAATCCGCACATCGTCGAAGACGACACCGAGCGACCGCAACCGCTCGAGCTTCGCGAACTCTTCGACGCATTCTTCGAGTCTTTGATTGAGGATGCACTTGAAGAGACAACGATTTCCCTCATGCAAACGCATCGCAAGAACCTTCTTCGTGTTTTGGGAGAAGACATTCTCACCGACGACATTGATCTCGATGCCCTGGACACATTCGCCCGCGATCGACGCAAGGAAAAAGGGAAACGGGGTGGCAACATCGAAGCCGTGACGATCAAGAAAGAACTCTCCACACTTCGCCGCGTGTGGCGATGGGGCAGGAAACGCGGAAAAGTCACGAAAGACCTTCCAGACCTTCGCGATATTCAGTTGCCAAAGTCATCTGAAAGTCCACCCTTTCAGACCTATGACGAAATCATGCTGCAGATCTCACAGGGCGGATTAAACGAAGACGAAGCCAGCAAATTGTGGGAGTGCCTGTATCTTCGCCGCAAAGAGATTGATGAACTGTTGCAACACGTTCGGAAGAACTCCCAGCAAGCATTTCTCTATCCAATGGTTGTCGCAGCAGCCCACACGGGAGCCCGACGCAGTGAATTGATGCGATCGCAATTGACAGATATTCGGGAAGAGACTTTGATCATCCGCGAAAAGAAGCGTCGTCGCGGTCAGGAATCGACCCGCCGGGTGCCGATGTCGAATTTGCTCAAAGAGACGCTCGAAAAGTGGCGAGACATCCATCCGGGTGGGTCACACACGTTTGGGATCATTGAGCCTTCAAACAAGAGGCAAATCGTACCAATCCGGGCTCTGACTCGGCATGAAGCCCAAGACAACCTCCGGGCAGTACTTGTTGATTCCAAATGGGACGTTGTCAAGGGCTGGCATACGCTCCGCCATTCCTTCATCAGCAATCTGGCATCCAGATCAATCGACCAACGACTCATCGATGAGTTCGTGGGCCACACGACTGAGGATATGCGGCGGCGGTATCGACATTTATTTCCCGATGTCAAACAGGCGGCGATCTCATCGGTATTCGACTAATTAAACTCAAGATCGTGACCGGTCACGGTGTCGAGCGTCGCTCAGTCGGAATTCGTTCGTCCTTTCCACCGAGGCAATTGTTCCGGACATTGAGCCGGAATGATCGACTCTCAATACGTGTTTGGTGCAGCCGTGCCAGGTTGACGCCCGAACGATGAAATCATTCCCGCAGAGAGTGCTGTGATCGGCCCAAAGAGACTCCACAGAGTGTGAAAAAGAGCAATGGTTCTTTTTCAGACGGATTGCGTCTTTTTGGGCAGCCTGCGCGCCCTTGATTCATAAAACCATATACGTGTTATGGTCACTTTTTCTTTGGTGTCACTATGCGATACTTGACCATGACATTGGGAAGATTGACTTCGCTCGACGGTTCCTTGATATCGCGACGGAGTTGGGCCTTTCCAGTGCCCGACTTGGCGCTACGTACGGGAAGAACACAAGAACCGATAAAATCATTCCCGGAGGCGCCGTCGTAATCAAGAACTTCGATGATTATTCGAGTGTTTGGGACGTAGGGCGCAGACCATCCGAGGTCTGCGAGTTTTGGATTGTTGTTGTTTGAGAATTCACCTGAATTGTATTCTTTGGAACCAACTGCCGCTTTGATAATCGGATCAGATTCTGTGCCAAAGCCAAAATCCGTATTAGGGAGACCTGTAACTTGGATTTCGGTGATGACTATTTCCTGATTTGAGGGCGAAGTAAGTTTGCGATCAGCCACTGACGTGTAATGTTTCGTTGTGGTCCACTGCTTTAGGGCAAGACATCGATCGGGAATGTAGGGATGTGTGGTTCGATATGAACGAATCTTGCGGACTATTTTCACGAAAGGTAGCTTCTCGAAAGCGATTTGTTCGCGGGCTGCAATTTCCGGATCGACGTCCTCCTTGGTTCCGTGTTGCAGCCTCAATAGGGCCTTTTGAGCTGTTTCGAGGTCACCGTTGACGCAAAGTAGCCCCGCGCGATCTGCAGACATTTCGGAGTGTCGATACCATGACAAGAGCTGACCGACCATTACGTGGGCGATAAAGTCCTCTTTGATTCCCGAAGTCTGTTGATCACCCACGATGAAGCGCATCAAGGCGTGCCCGACAGTATGGCAGCGAATGTGATTACACTTGAGGTGTCCGAGTTCGTGGCCAATAACAAAACGAAGTTCGTTGGGGCGGTCCTTGTAAAGTTCGTAGAGTGACGATGTGAGGACGAGCAAGTGAGGCTCTTTGAGTCGTGTGACGTACGCGTTTGGGTGTGGATTGTTCTCAACAAAAAGATATGGCGCCTTCACACCTAGTCGCGCCGCACATTCATCAACGATCTTCTTGACATGCCGGAATGCAGGTTGTTCGTCGACCGGGAGCCCTTGGTTCAGACGATCAGCGATGATTCTCGCATCGATGATATTGCTACCGACATCGAGAACGTGGCCAACGATGGGCCAATCGGACACAGCTGTAAGTGCGGGATCGGGATTGAGGTAGCGAAAATAAAATGCATCGGTATCCGTCATGAGGTCCGAGGCGGTGATAAACGGGGGCGGTTCAGTTCCAGCGAAAACGGGCCGCGCAAGAACAAACGTGACGATGGTGATGATCAGCGTTCGCATGATGTGACTCCATGGAAAATTGTGACAATGGGTGGCTTATTAACTTAACGTTGCGGGTGAGCGGCTAGGCGCAATGCTCGGTTGATGCCAGCGTTATGACTGGTCCGCTTGATCCACTGATTGGCCAACCCACGGGGTTGGAAGATAATGCTAAATCAAAGTTAATCCACCGGCTCTGCCGGTGAGAATTGTACAGGCTCTGCCGTTTCCTGCGAGAATAGAGGACGATCCTCCTGAGGAAGGCCCCATTGGGGCAAGGAGGATCGCCATGAAGGATTGGCAAA
>JANQSH010000096.1 GCA_028284145.1 Planctomycetaceae bacterium
CATAACCCGCTCCGTTGTCGCTCCTTGCAACTTCATCAACCCTTCTTTTCAGTCTTGACGGTTCACTGGTCCGACGGACTTTTATCTGTGGCGGCTTACGCCCCATCTGGAACGATAACAGCCGATCGAAAGACGCCACACTTATCCGTTTGCCGCTATAAAACACTACGTGCTGGAACTCTCTTTGATGCACAATCTCCGCACCTGTTTTGCGATGCAAACTGCCGGCCTGAAAGTTCGTCGCCAAGATGCCCTGGATACCCATTCATCGTACCCGAAAACAACCTGCGCTGTCACCATCAGCCGCGTTGGATCATTCTCAGGAGTTGTCGTTGCGTTGCAGCTACGTTAAGATCTTCACAAGCAGGAACATTGGTTCAGATATTTTTCAAAAAGTGTGAAATGGATTCTCTCCACTTCAATTTATGCTTGAATCCAGCCAATCTTGAATCCCACCAGTTAGAGAGATACCCCATGAAAACGATTGTCACATTGGGTCTGGCAATGCTCATCGCCGCTGCGATGGCAGTGACGGCCCAGGCGGAATTGAAAGTCGGCGACAAGGCACCCGATTTTGAATTGCCCGGCAGCGATGGCAAGACCTATAAACTGGCTGACTTCCTCAGGAAACAGGTGGTTGTTATCGCCTGGTATCCCAAAGCCTTTACCGGTGGATGAACAAAGCAGTGTATTTCGCTCCGTGAGAGTGAAGCTCAGTTGAAGAAATTTCAGGTCGCTTACTTCGCAGCCAGTTGCGATACTGACGAGACGAATACCAGATTTGCCGAATCGCTCAAACTCAATTACGCCATCCTCAGCGATCCTGCTCGCAAGACCGCCAAGGCGTATGGCAACCCGCGTCGCACGACGTTCATCATTGGCATCGATGGAAAAATCCTGCACATCGACAACAAGGTGAGTGTTACCTCGCATGGAGCCGATATCGCTGCCAAACTCGAAGAACTCGGCATACCGAAAGTCGCCGAATAGTTCGTGCTGCGTTTTTGTCGTTCCTCCACAGGAAGAAACCCAACTGCGAACTACGAATCGACTGAGTCCTGATGTGTGTATAAGGGAGATATGGGGATGGGATATTCATCTCCTGTATCCTCTGGTCCCCGAATCTCTCCATCACCCTTCCGAATGTGATGTATCGAATTGGGGCAACCGCATTGCATGGCAGCGGGGCTATGGGAAATCCCATTATCGGTCGCAAAGCCTACCCATTCCGCCGAAAACGACGATTGAACTCCTCCGGATCGAATGGATCGTCCCGCTCTTCATCGAGGATCTTTTTCAGATACGGATCACTCGATGGTGGTTCTGGTTTGACTGGTTGTCGGTATGGTTTCGTCCGAAACGCGGGGGGAAATGTGCGGGGTACTGACGTGTCTGATGAAGTGGTGGCAGGTGTCGGGTCATCGAGTGATTTCGGCACATTAGTGAGACTTTGCACCGAAGTTGCAGTTTCATCATTTTTCGACTGCGACCCACCCGGCTTGTGGTCGAAAAGAATCGGTCCCGAATCGATGGGGGAAAACTGCCCCGGTTGTTTCAACGCCGCATCGCCGATTGGTCGGGCAACACTCTGCATTTCATTAACGGCACTACTGCCGTTAATTGCATCATCGCCATTCTGGGCGAAGGGTGAAACTTCGGGGATCTCGCGACCTGTTTTTTCCTTAATCAATCCGTACACCCACTCCTCCAGTTTGTCGCGCTGTTTTTGCCCGGAGAATCCACGAAAGACATATCGCACTGAACGCGCATGCCCATCCTGGGACCGTTTTAGAATTGGACTGGACGAAGGCGAGTCGAAATCGATCTCGCGGATCACCATCGCCAGATTCCGTTCTGCATGAATCTGGTGCGCACCGTAGCCGATACGAACGTGTGTCAGTTGGAAACGGTTTTTCGCGCCGCTGCCATGACAGGAGCCATTGCCGCAATTGTTGACGAGAATTGGCTGGATCTGACGAATAAACAGGTGAGCTGTTTCGCGCGAGAGTCCGGAGAGCGATTGTGAGTCGGGTTCGTCGAAACCATCCTCATCAATTTTCGACGCCTTCGGTTTGGGAGTGGAAATGATTTTATGCGGATTAAGTTTCTGTTCGAGTCGCTGGAGCATTGAGCGGGCCTGGTCATGACTTGGCGTCAGATGCAGTGCATCCCGCAATTCCACCCGCGCGTGGGAATAGAGTTCGTACGTCATACACCATTGCGCCAGACCGACATGCTGGTTGGCCGAAGGTGTTTTGATCATGCTTCGCAATTTGCGATAAGCATCCACCAGGTCTTTCGCTTCAATCTGAACCTGCAATTCGGGAATAATGATGCTGCTCTGCTCAGTCGAAATAACATATCCATTGATCCCCCGGCTGATATGACCACGAATGACACGACCGCCATGCAAAACCAGCAAACCTGGCTTTTCGCGAACTGGAATTTCCGTCATCGAATACTGCGACGCACCAGATTGTTGAGCGGAAAGATTTGGGGTGAGGAAACAGCAGAACGAAACGAGCAACCAGATGGCAAATCCAACTGTCGTGGGGACGGCATCGGTAGAAACGCTCTGAAGCCTGCGAAAAAACTGCATGACGGACAAATCCCAGATCGCAGAAGAGACAGGAAATGAAATGGTGGAGACGCACAATACGACTCCGGTTCAACAGGGTCAAGATCGATCATGAGTCGACTCAATCAGTTGTCCTGAAACGGCTTGCAATAAACACAAAGCGGCAGGAATGGCCGGTGCAAAACCGTGGTTCGATTGAGACAATCGACCGCTGCACCATCTCGACTCGGATTGCAATTACTATTTTCTGCGAACTCACGCGGAAGGCAAATTGATCGAACAGACTGCTGGGATTTCGATTTTTCGTTCCCTATAATGGACATTGGTTTCTGCGAAGCGAGAGGACACCCGACCGATGGTCCCAGGTGGCGACTGGCCTGGAGGGGCAATGCTGTAATGTCTGATTCATTGCGTGGGCAATTTCTGGTGGCGGGCAAACATCTGCGCGACCCGAATTTTTATAAGGCGGTCGTATTGCTGATCGAACACAACGCCAGCGGCGCGATGGGGCTCGTGGTCAATCGCCCTTCCACCGTGACCGTGGCCAACGCCTTGTCTGAACACTTTCCGCTGACGGAGGCCGAAGACCTCGTCTATGTGGGTGGACCAGTCGAACCTTCAGCGCTGTTCATCGTGCATAATTCGCAGGAATACAACGAAGCGGAAGGCCCGGTCGTTCCCGGTGTCTATATTGGCAGCAACGAAAAAGTGTTTGAACGCATCGTCAACTCGGCTGCTGATGGCGATCCCCGTTTACGGTTTCGGATCTATTGCGGCTGCGCTGGCTGGGCTCCAGGTCAACTGGAACAGGAATTGGCCCGAGGCGACTGGCATCTGCTTTCCGGCTCGGCCGACTTCACACTCTGCGAAGAACCGTACGATATATGGGAAAAACTGATTGGTCAGTATCAGGCCGCCTGTCGATTCCTGCCACATACTGATCATCCCGAATGGAACTAGTGGTCCGTCAAGATTAAAATTTGGGTTCGGTAAAGTTACACGGAGCGACAACGGAGCGGGTTATGTCAATCCGCATCCCAAAACGAAGCTTTGACAAGGCTCTGGAGCAGTTTACTTTCTGGTGTGATGCCTCCAGCTCGTGGGGACCTGTGTTTGCAGGCCAAATGACGTCCATCGCAGCGAAGAAGAGTGTAATACGCTCTGAAGCGACAACTCATTACCTGCAGCTCGACCACCATCAAATTGAATGGATTTCTGGATGGAAATTCTGACAATCGCAGATCCGGAAACAGGATCGACAGCGAAAGTTTTACCCGAACTCGGTTTCAACTGCTTTTCCTTCGTTGCTAACCTGCCGGATGGCCGCTCGGTCAATGTGCTGGATGCCGTACCTGATTTTGAAACCGGAACACAACGTCCCAGCAGCAGTGGCATTCCGATTCTGTTTCCGTTTCCCAACAGAATTCGCGATGGCCGGTTTCGCTGGCAGGACAAGGAATTTGAGATTGGGCCGGAACGCGGATATTTCGATGCCTTCGGCAATGCTATGCATGGGTTTTGTCTTGACCGTCCCTGGCTGTTTTTTGACGTCACGGAAAATCAGGTGCATGGCCGCTTTGAACTGCATGTTGATGCACCGGATCGGAGCGACTTCTGGCCTGCCAACTTCATTCTCTTCGTAACCTACACGGTGACTGGTGCCGAGTTACGGATGGATGTTCGTATTCAGAATCCTGACTCCGTCGCTCTCCCCTGGGGGTTTGGCACACACCCTTACTTTCGTTTGCCACTGGGAGAGAATGGTTCACCATCGAATTGCCTCATTTCCGCAGCCACCGGCAAACAATGGGAATTGGAGAACTGCCTCCCGACCGGGGAAATCGTTCCCGTGCCGCCGGAGATCGACCTTCGTGAGGGCACCTGGTACGACACGCTTCAACTCGACCACGTCTACACCGGTTTGACACACGGACCAGAGGGTTTTGAAAGTGG
The DNA here is from genome assembly GCA_028284145.1 of Planctomycetaceae bacterium. Classification (GTDB taxonomy): domain Bacteria; phylum Planctomycetota; class Planctomycetia; order Planctomycetales; family Planctomycetaceae; genus JANQSH01. The sequence goes on from JANQSH010000096.1 coordinate 4,532, forward strand.
TATTCTCGATGAGGCCTCTGGACTGCAGGTGCGACAGTTGTGTGATCGAAACATACGAGAGTTTGTCGTCTACACGCCTGCAGATCGTCTGACGATTTGTCTTGAGCCTTACACTTGCGCGACAGACGCGATTCACCTCGAACAGCGTGACATTTCCGCAGGTTGGCGCAGCCTGTTGCCCGGCCGCGAAGTGGCGTTTCGCATTCGGATTCTCGCCGACGAAGTGGTCGCCTGAATCCAGGCATGCTGCTCTTGTTTGGGCAGGCAAGTCTGTCTGGGAAGAAAAATCTCAAAGTGAAAATCACTGACTCGAGCCTGGAGCGTATTACGCTCTTCTGTGCCGCGATGGGTGTCGTTCGCCCTGCCTGCCGTTTGTCTGAGAGTAAGAATGGGATGGGATGACAGGACCGTTCTTTGCAATGTTTTTCGACCGAAAAGAAAGTGACCACGGAACGGACGAAATGCACGAAAGTGTTTTTTGTAACCACGTTTGTGAGAACGTGACTTGAGTGCTGGTCATGACACGCTTTGACAAGCCGTGGTTACGAGAACCTGTACGACCTCTTTAATGGCTCACCTGACGGAAGAGTACGAGCCCTCTGGACAATATGAAGTGAGTGCGTGGTCGAGACAATCACCGGGCAGATTGCACCGCTCCGCTAAAAGCGGAATCACCCGTCACCAGCTCACGTCGATTTTGTTTGCAAATGATTTCCGGAAATTGGCGAAAATCATCTTTTCACCTGGAGGTACCAGAGCGATTCTTCCCTTGGTCAATTCAATGTGAACAACCAACATACTGGAACGAAGAAGGGGAAGCAAATTGTCTGTGATGAATCGAAAACAGGTGAAGGTAATTCTGCCTCGTACCGGGGCAAATGAATTCTGGCAACTCGTGCAGGAGCATTATGCGACGGAAGATCCGCTGCGATGGAAATACCTCGCCATGCTTGCTCTGCGAGAGAATGCCGGCTGGCCGCTGGAACAGATCGGCCTGGTCTTCAACCACAGCAAAGGGCATGTCGTGCGATGTCTCGAACAGGTGAAGAAGCAACTGCGGCGACGATTTCGCAATGAAGGAAATTTTGAAGAGATCGAACGACCTGAGCGTCCGCTCGATCCCCATTACGACTACAGCGAACATTTCATCAGCCGCAACCCGACCTTCAACTCCGGTCAAGGCAACACCGCACCGGAGGAACGGTCATGAATGGAACACCCGATTCGAGCAACATGCAACGTGTTGCAGTGAACAAACTCATTGCCGCACCGTACAATCCACGTGTTGTTCTGCGACCGGATTCGCCCGGCTATCGCCGACTGTCCCGGTCGCTGGATGAGTTCGGACTTGTCCAACCGATTGTCTGGAACGAAAGGACTGGACATGTCGTCTCAGGCCATCAACGGTTGCAGATTCTCAAAGACCGTGGAGCAACAGAAGTCGAAGTGATCGCCGTCTCTCTTTCGCTCGAACGCGAAAAGGCGCTCAACATTACAATGAACAACCGACAGGTCGGCAGCGATTGGGATGCGGACAAACTGCAGTCACTCGTTGTCGAGCTGGAAGAATTACCCGATTTTGACGCCACGCTCACCGGCTTCGACGAGGCGGATATTCAGGACTTTCTTTTCATTCCGAATGATGACTTTGAACGGCTGGATGGTTTGGAAGAAGTTGAAACCAGCGTGCGCGTGGAGATGGAAATCTCCCCGGACGACTGGGAGGACATCCTGCCGGAACTGGACGACTTGATATCTCGATATCGGTTGTCGGTACACATTCAACAACCTGGTTAGAACGGTTTACTTTTTGGTGTGACGCTTCTGGCTCATGGGGACCTGTGTTTGCAGGCCGAACAACGCCCATCGCGACACAGAAAAGCGTAACACGCTCTAATGATGATTATTGCTCTGCAGGACAGCGGCCTTGCTGTCGTTCTGCAGGGGAGTGACGATTTTTCATTCATCGAGCGATTTCGCTGTCGTCGTCTCTTAATCAGAAAGAAAGGCATACGGGAGCATGCCCTGCAAGAACTGAGTCGCGCAGCGATAAGCGGTAATACATTTCCGCTTATGCCTCCGGCAGCCAGACGTGCACGTCTGACCCATCCGCATAGCGTGAAAAAAAGAAAAAGGAAACTCATGCAACTGACAGTCGACTACGAATTTCTTCCGAAGCGGCCATCGTCCAATGCTTCTATTGTGATGGATCATTTCGGCATTAGTTTTGAAACCGGTCGCCATGAAATCGCAGCGGGACTCGAACTCCCCATTCAACCGAATCAGATTGTCTGTTTCACCGGCCCGTCCGGTTCGGGCAAATCGAGCCTGATGCGCGCTGCTGCAAAATGTCTCAGCCAATCCAAAACCGTCATCAATATCGATCATCTTGATCTTGGCGACCATATTCTTGTCGATGCACTTGGGCTGCCGGCAGACGATGCCATCCGTTTGCTGGCTGCCTGCGGCCTGGGAGAAGCGCAACTCATGCTGCGAACGTCTGCCGAACTGAGTGATGGTCAGCGTTACCGGTTTCGGCTGGCATTGGCGATCGCACAACAACCCGATTGGATTCTGGCGGACGAATTCACGGCGACACTCGATCGCACGCTGGCACAGATTGTGGCATTCAATATCCGCCGACTCTGTTCACGCACGGGCATTGGTTTTCTGCTGGCGACCACGCATGAGGATGTCGTTGCTGACCTGCAACCCGAATTGCATCTGCAGTGCGAACTCGATGGCCAGCATGAACTGACCGAGCGGAGCGCGAAAAAAAAACGCTGCAGCTTGCCGAGAAATTCCGGGTCAGCGAAGGAACCAAATCCGACTGGTCGTATTTCGCTCGGTGGCATTACCGCAGTCATCACATCGGGCTCGTGCAGCGGGTGACGCTGCTGTGGCATAGTGAAAAGCCGATCGGTATTTGTGTCTTCACCGTGCCGCCGATTTCACTGCAGGCCCGCAATCGGTATTTCGGTCGTTCGGGTAAATGGACGCGAGTTTCCTTACAGGTTTTGAACCGACAATTGGTGATGCTGTCGCGCGTTGTGTTGCATCCGACCTATCGTGGGGCGGGCGTGGCGGCACCCTTTATTCGTCGCAGTTGTGAAACGTGTTCATGGCCCTGGGTTGAAACGCTCACCGAAATGGGTCACATGAACCCCTTTTTTGAACGGTCCGGTTTCACTCGTGTTGGCATCAGCCGCACAAAATCATCCACGCGCGAAGATCATTCCGCCATCTACGGAGGACGTCGCAACAAACATGGAAAACCGCAACTCATCTCAAAAGAAACGCACCGCAAAAGCCGGTACGCGCAGCCAGTCTACTACATCTTCGACAACCGCCAAAACAAAGTCGCCGACACGCAGGAAGAGACCAACTGCAAAGAAGGCAGCCAGGAAGAAGTCGGCTAAAAGGCGAACGTCACCGGAAAAGGAGAACTCCAAATCTCTGGATGAAGGGAGCGTGTTCGATGCGGAATGTCAATCGCGATTTATCGAACTGTTGCTGCGCGGTGCGAGTCCTTTTGGTGCATGCCAGCAAATGGGCATTTCCTACATCGAGTTCCTCAAAGCCGAACGCGAAAATGCCACATTCCATAAGGCGTGTGAAGATGTGCATGTCGCATTGACCCGGAATGTGTTGGCCGCCGTGTACCGTGCGGCAATGGAAGGGAACACAACGGCACAATCGCTGTGGCTGAAGGCCTGTGGCCCTGTGGATTCAACTTCAACAGCACGAGGTCAGGATTCGTATGAACTGGAACAACTTTTTGATCACGTCACGGATGATGAACTCGTTCAACTCGCACACGCGCTGGATGTTGGGTTGCCGGATGAAGTTGAAAGCCGCTTGTCTCAGGCGGGGTAAAGTGCCGCCGCGCGAGTTTCGTCGGAGTTTGCGGCTCTCCTGTGAACCCCCGCTCCTCTTTCGAGATTCCGTTCAACCCTGGCAGGAAGTTGACTTTGCCGCACTCGATCCAAGCTGGCAGAAACTGGCAGGATTACAATCTGCCGGAGTGTCGTCCGCCAGGCAAACGATTCAGCGGGCCTACATTGAACGTCCGCGCGGGCATGGAAAGACTTCTGACATGGCAATGCAGATTGCCTGGATTCTGCTCGCAGCTCAACATCCTGTGCACGGTCTGGCAGCCGCCGCAGATCGTGAACAGGCTTTACTCATTCATAACGCGGTACGCAAACTGTCGTCTGCCAATTCACTGCTTTGCGATGCACTGCAATTTCGGCAACATCGGATCATCAACTTGCGCACAGGCGGACAGTTGGAGATCATTTCGTCCGACGTGCAGAGTTCGTGGGGACAATTGCCCGACTTTGTCATCTGCGACGAGCTCTGTCATTGGGATAAGCCACAGCTGTGGTATTCGCTACTTTCCTCAGCGGCCAAACGGCCCGACAGCATTCTCGTCGTGCTGACCAATGCCGGAGTTGGACGCGGCTGGCACTGGGATGTTCGCGAGGCGGCCCGGCTTAACCCGCGTTGGCATTTCTCCTCGCTGGATGGCGTACAGGCACCCTGGATTCGTGATGAACACCTTGACGAGCAGCGGCAACTCCTGCCGCCGCCGGTTTATGATCGGTTGTGGAACAATCGCTGGCAGCATTCCGATGGGGAGTTTGTCACGCTAAAAGAAGCCGAAGCGTGCCGCGATGATTCACTGCAGGAGCGCGACCAGGGCGAATCGCGCTATGCGTATGTTGCCGCGATCGACTATGCCGAGAAGCACGACTTCACGGTTGGAGTCGTGATTCATGAGGAACAAGGGAGAGTCGTTGTCGACCGGATGGATGTCGTTGCGCCGTCGTCCGGTAATCCGACACCGGTCGCCTGGGTTGATCGCTGGATGGAGAACATCGCCGCAAGTTTTCGCAATGTGCAGTTTGTTCTGGATGAGTATCAGCTGCTGGGAACGATCCAGAAATACGAACGGAGTTTCAACCTGCAACGGTTCGAGTTCCTCGGCGGTCGGGGCAATCATGCGCTCACGCTGCATCTACGCAATCTGATCGTGCAGCGCGGCATCGTCTGGTATCCCGGCTGTGGCGCGGTCACAAAATTCGATGGGCAGGAACATCGCGACGATCTGGAAACGGAGTTGGCCTCTTTGCTGTTGAAACAATCGACATCCGGTTTATGTCGCATCGACCATTTGCCTGATGGTCGGCATCACGACGACCGCGCGTTTGCGCTCGGAGCGGCCTGTCTGCATCTGGCCCGGCGATCACCACCAGGCGAGTGGATGCACATCAGTCAGCCGGGGAATGATGGCGGTTTCGGGTTGTTATCATGAATGTGACCCGTGGTTCCGAGTCCGATCAGGCGTGGGAATTTCATCGTTCTACTTTAGGGTGTATTACGCTCTTCTGTGCCGCGATGGTCGTCAACCGGCATACAAACATGGCCCACACGAGCCAGAAACGTCACACCAGAAGGTAAACTGCTCTTGAATCATTATGATGGCGTGATTTACGGCGATTGCGGGATAATCCGGATCGCATCGCCATCGGCGACAAACGTCAGCTTCAGCGTATCGAGCATCAGCAACAGTACGTTCTTGAGTCGAATCCCATTCACGTGAAAAGTGACCGGCGGGTTGCCCGCAATCGTCCCTGACTGAATGACAGCATCGTCGATGAGAATCTGCAAGTCATACTGTGTCGCGAGTTGTCGCAACACGTCGTTGATGGGCTGCTCATCCATATCAATCGACATGATTCTCTCCAATTTGCCAGCCAGCCTGGGACTGGCCGTCAATGCGACATCCCTATTGCCTGGTATTGGCATTGGCAAATCGAACGGCAGATTCAAAGTTGGACTTTTCTCTTCCAGCCCTAATTGGCTTAACGAAGCGCCGCGAATCGCTCGCTTCGCCACAAATTGAACGCGGTCGCCTGATCCCGATGCTCCCTCTTCTGTCCCAGCCGGGTGACGGGTCGAGACAATCCTGGGCATCTGTTGCTGCAGTTCCTCCGAATTCAATTCCAGCATATCTGCGATGCTCTCACGGTATTCGAGCGAGTCAACGTCATGACGCGTTGTCGTCACAACTGTATCGAAAGAATCGGAGCCGTTGATTGATTGCGGAACAGAATCCGTTTGCTGTCCGACATCGGTTTGAAAAAGTGTGAATGACTCGGTGGAAACTTCGGTTTTGGCGCGAACGTGTTGTGTCGGTTTCAACGCGTTGCCAATCCACAACGTCAGCGTCAAGCCGGTGGCACAAACGAGCGGTCCGATTGCAGCGCGCATGGCATTACCTTCCTGAGCAGGACGAATCGGGAAAATCGGGGGAGGAGCAGAGACAGGCGGAATGAAGAGGTGAGCAGAGTACGAGAATAAGTGGTTTTGCGTCAAGATCGGAATGGCGTACCTGGAGTTCGGACAACAATAGTTGTCACACAACGCAGTATTCACACGTCATTCCGTCGTGTGTAACGTGTCGGCTGAAAGAAAACGGCCGGCACAGCACCACCCTGCAAAACGCTCACACTCCGGGCCGTCATCGCAGTTTCAATCTTGCCAATGTCGGCTTTTCCAGTTCGTCAGGCACATGGAATGTCGATTCTCATCACTGCGACTGGTAGGATGGAGGGATTGCGAAACAGGTTCGTCAGACTCGGCTCACAACCTCCCGGCGTCCATCATGGCAAGTGCATTCGATCCTTATCATCTCTGGCTCAGCATTCCCCCCGATGAGCAACCGCCCCATCATTACCGGTTGCTTGGTATCGAACTGTTTGAACACGATCTGGATGTGATTGAAATCGCCGCCAATCGACAGACCGCATTTCTGCGTACCGTACAGGTGGGGGAACATGCAGAACAATGTCGGAAACTGATCGATGCGATCGAAAACGCACGAATTTGTCTGCTGAATGCGAAAAAGAAGTCGATCTACGACGCACGTCTGCGGACCCAAATTGGCGACAGGGAGAGTCAGATTATCAAGGAGGCGAATGCGGCATCCCCGATCGGAGAGGAAGGAGATGCGACGGATTTGCCACCTCCCCCAATACAAGAGGAGTCGGCAAAACGAGTCTCTGCACAGAAAGACCCCATCGCTGTGAGGAAAGTGAAATCCTCATCCCGCAGAGCGGTTCACCCTCGCGAAACTGCCGACACCGTGTCGACAGATGATTCAGGTCGCCCCGCTTCACATCGTCGACCAAAACAGCAAGACGCTGCAACAGAGATGCAAACTGACGTCGTCGAGTCGCCGACGAATGAACCGATCGAAGTGCTGACCGAGAAGGCTTTCGACCTCCCAAATGCTTCCGAGCAAACAGGTGCTGGTGAAGTCGAAAATGAATTCGCAGAATTCGACACCGAAACGTCCCCGGCGACCAATGTACGTGTGGCTTCCAAAGCCGGCGATCCCCCACTGCTGATGGATACGCGGTTCCTGCTCGGCTACGGCATCACACTCATTCTGGGGACGGCGATCGCCTTTTTGATGATCTTTCTGTTCGGCGACCTCTGGCCACGGTAGGCCATTCACAACCGTTGACTTGTCGTTTTCACTGCGCGAATGGCAACACTCTGCGCACTCTATTGTTTATACCAATCTTTCATTTGACCAGCAAATCGTCAAGTTCCGCTGTGTGTGGGTACCCCGCAAAATGTGGCCTGGTTTCCTCCAGATATCGCAAGGCGTCGCGAGGGAACTTGTTGTGGATCTGCCTGATCTCAGCCAGCCGTCTTTCATAGCGATCGTTAATCGCTTTGCGCAATGATTCGATTTCGGCGCTGAGTTCCTCATCTGCGTCTTTGTTCTGTTCTGCGGCTATCTGCAACAGAAGGAAAGCCTTACCGTAATTGGTGGCGTTGAATTCCGACATTGCCTCTTTGAGAGCCGTGTGTTGCACCGTGATTTGCGGACGGTAAAGGTGTTTAATGGTCGCCAAGCCATCGAGCAACAGGCAGGGCCGCAACAGTTCCTTCTTGGGGTAATAGCCGATTCGCCAACCTTCACCTTGTAAGTCTTCGACGTGTTCCCACCGCGAATACTTGAAGTATGTCTTCAACGCTGCACGTTGTACCTCATGTTTCAACTGGTCATCAATTGCCAGGTAATCCGCCGCTTGCAGTGCCGTCATATAGCTGTAGGGCAAGTACCACGGGGCGATGGAAAATTTCTGGTGCCCACCGGTCTTGGCATACTCCAGGATGCCGCGATGTCGCATGAACTCACGGAGCGCCGCCTTCAAGTCCTGTTGGGTTCTCGCCATGGAATCGCCGCAGGGTAAATCCGTGTCGCAATACATCAAGCACGCCAGTTCCGCAGCATTCAGCCGGCCTACATCCGCACGTATATCACGTGCTCCCCAAAAACTTCCCCCGGCGTCGTAGCGGTACGATTCGACAACCCCATTGGGCTGTTTCATCCGCAGGTTGGAAAGCATCACGAAAGGCCGTGTGACCATTTCGTCGGGAATGTGGATTGGCAGATTCTTGCGCCCACGGATCAAGACGCGTAACGCATCGGATGTCAGGAATGCCGTCCCGCCACGGACATAAGTGTAATAGACCCACCCACCGCTCTTTTCGATATTGCCCGAGATCCAGGGCGATTCGGTCGGACGGTTGGCAACAAATTCGATGTTCCTGACGGTTTCCTGGCGCAGTACACTTAGCCTGAGCTTCTGGCCGCTGAAAATGCTGGACAGCGTCCGTTGAATCGCATGGTGGTCGTCCGCCGTCAAGTTGTTGATTTTAACCAGCACGTCCCCGGCGCGGCAGCCAGCCACATCCGCCGGCGAACCGGCATCGACCGATTTAATCACCGAACTCTCGCCCGCGCGCTCTATGGTCAGCCCGTGATACCCGGTGAGCCAATGCTGGTAGGGCCTCGCTCCGGCGATTGCCTCGACGGTTTTTCTCTTACCATCCAACTTGCTGATGTAGGTGACAGTGATCTTCTGACCGGCCCACAACGTCCGCTCGAAGTTGCGAAAATGCCGACGGTTGATGACCGGTGTGTTATTGATGCGCAAAATCCTGTCGCCTTGTGCGACGCCCGGTTGCTTAAGGCAGGAATCGCCGGCGACCTTTTGAATCGCCAGCCCGTCTTCCGTGCTTTGGTCTACCCCGTTGGCAATTGTGATTCCAAGATTGGCCGCCTCAGCCGGCATGCATTCCAATCGGATGACCTGTATCCTGCCATCACGATCCAATTTGACGTCGATGGATTGAGCGGCGAATAATTTTAATCCGACAATATCGGCAGGTCGCGAAATATCGTGGCCATCCACCGAGATGACACGGTCGCCGACTTGAACACCAGCGAGTTTCGCCGGCGAGTCGACTTCAGACACAACAACACGGCCATCGCCGTCATCGCGACATGTAAAGCCCGGCACCCCGGGAAAACTGTGCGGCAGTTGCAACGCGATTGACCTTTCCTCGCCGGCACGAGAAATCTGCAAGGTGATCTTGTCGCCTGAGACCCACTTCATTTGCTCGATGTAATAACCCAACGCCGTGTCAACGGGAACACCGCCCGCACTGCGCAGCAAATCTCCAGGCCGCAGGCCGGCCCTGTATGCGATCGAATTCTCAGGGCACTGCTTGACGACCGCACGTCCGGAATCGGGATGATCGCCAACCAGCATCCCGGGCGAGACGGCGCTCCGCCATTGAACGGGTGCTGACTTTTGCCCTTTGGTTCCCTGTTGCATGTCTTGCAGCTCATTCAGCAACAACAGGCAGGCATCTTCAACCAACGCTTTGCGTTTGGCGTCCTTGATATGAGGGTATTCATTGACGAGAAAACGAAGAGCATACACATACCGCCACGACGCGTCCGATATGTTGTTTCGCAACTTGCCCGAACGGATCATGTAAACGACATAATCGACCGTGCGCGTCAGTGCAGGTTCGATTCGCTCCGGGGCGACTTCGACATGTTGCCTGAGTGAATAACCACACAATGCTGCCTGCAGGAGTATCCCGACCGTACCGCCGGCTTCCCGTTTGCGACCGGACAGAAATCGGTACGAACCGTCTTCGTTTTGACGACTAAGCAACAGGTTGATTTCGCTTTCAACAAACCCTGAGACCGTTTCCGGGAACGGTAGTGGACCGTAGGTATCCGCTTCAAAATCGGCCAGTTGTCTGCCGCCGTTGACGGCAATCCCCTGTGCGCCGCTGATATCAAAACGGCTGTCTCCCGATTTTCTGTCGGGGCGGGTTACTCTGTTTGCCGGGACAGGCTGGGTCAATGCAGCAACCGACTCTGGCAACTTGACACCGGCGGCTTCGAGTGCCTTTACCTGCGCTGTGATCCGTTCGTCCCAACTCCTGACCGTCCTTGCGATCGCGGCCGGAAGTTTCGCTTTTTCGAGCTTTTGTTTGAGCTTCAACAACTCTTCCAGTGTGGCAATGGCAGCGTCAAATTTCTTTGCTTTCACCTGCTCGTCCAACCTCTCGATGGCCTGCGCCGCTGCCCCAAAATCTCGCCGCATTGCCTCCAGTTGTTGCCTGGCGGTGGTCGGCGATTGAGCTTGCACTGGCGGTGTCACTATAGCCGCTAACGTGGCGAACACCACAACAGCGGACAAACATTGGATTCTACGAAATGCCATAAGGGCCTCGATGTTGCGGAAAACGAAATAGAAACCATCTTAACAACAAGTCGTAAGTCAATTGACAAATCAGGCGAAAAGGTCACTCCACTGGAAGCAAAAAGTGATACTTTCGTAACGCTTCATTCGGCTGAAGTGTTACAACAAGACGAGTTCCCGTGGATATGAATACAAATGCTTCGCTGCGAACGACAAAGAAGACAGCTATGGAGCTATTCCGGTGTCGGGGTCAAGACAAATCGGTCGTGTCGCCACCCTCGGCAGAAACCTTCTTCCAAAGCGTGACCTCGAAGATGTCACGACTGCCATTGACTGGGGCTGACTGGGGACGATGTGGTTGCCGCTGATGATCTCACGTCCATGTGATACATCAAGCATTTGTGCGCAAATACCACTACCGAACCCGCGGCCACCCATTAAAATAACCAAACGCAACTGCAGTATTGAGCAGTTTACCTTCTGGTGTGGCGTTTCTGGCTCGTGGGAGGCCTCTGCCAGCCGACGTGCCACGCACGGCGGGCATCACGACGAGGGTCACGCGGCTAGAGTCATCGCGGCACAGAAGAGCGTAATACGCTCTGGAACTCCCGGTTAAACGAAGGTGTCGGACACATGATTTCTCACTTTGATCATCTGGTACTGACGGTACGAAACATCGAACGAACAATCACTTTTTACACAAACGTACTCGGCATGAAAAAGCACGTCTTTGGGGCAGGGCGCGTTGCCTTAAAATTCGGTGAGCAAAAGATCAATCTGCACGAGTTTGGGAATGAGTTTGAGCCGAAAGCCGCTCATCCGACTCCCGGCTCCGCCGACATCTGTCTCATTACTTACCTGCAAATTCAGGAGGCTTTTGAGCAAGTGCAATCGAAAGGCATCGAGATTATTGCAGGAATCGTCCCGCGAACCGGTGCCAACGGGCCTCTCGAATCATTCTACTTTCGCGACCCCGACAATAATCTGGTGGAAGTGTCGTCGTATACCGATGCGAAATGACCGATCACAGGTTGTGGTACGGAAGCGTGTCACCGCAATCAAAGTACGATCGACAGACTGCGTGGCCTGACATGGGAGACGTTGTTCGGGGAAACACTACGAACGTCTGAATGCTTGCCGAGCAAGTCAACCATAGTGGCCACCGTCTTGTCATCAGGGATATCGACAGGCAGCATCCTCATTGATCCCAACCTGCTCCATCTTCCCTTGACGCGGAATCCCTGCGCATCGAGGATCTTATTTGTATTTTGCTCACTTGTATTCGCATCAAATGAAGGACGACGAGGTCACTCGTTCCGGCAGGGGAGATGCTGCCATAAATGCCACCTGGGTCTCCTCAGCAACGACGGGTGAGGTCAGTTGGCAGACCATGACGTTGAAAAGCAATCAAATTCAAGCATCTCGGAAATCTCTGACTTGTAGTCCAAACGATCAGGGAGAACAGAATGCTGGTGAATTACGCCTTCAACGTGCGTCTGGAGGTGGTGGCTCAGGGTTCCTTGAGCACAGGAGGCTCTGCCCGCACATCATCGCTGATTTCGTCGTCTGGCGATCGGTCTTTTACTTCCGGGCCGGGGTAGGTCAAGATCATCGTCAGTGCATCGGCCATTTCGTCGATCGAGCGCACCCTCACGTTCATGTTCATCCCTTTCCTGGGAAACGAAACGAGCAACACATTGTCATTACGATAGGCGATGTGTACTGGCTGACCATTGACAGTTTGTTCCCGATACCAACGCAAGAGTTTCCTGGGCGTCATCTTTGCATTGTCAGAAAAACTTCCGCCCGTTGCCGGAGCCCCCGGAGGGGTGATTCGACCGATTTCATAATGGATTGTCATGCCGCCTTTCTTTTCGACCTGGCCAACCGTGCTGTCAATTCCTTGCAGAGCCCGATGCTTATACCCCTCCAAAAGCCGCATTCCACCCAGCGGATGCGCGGAAAAGGCATCGGTCGCCGTCAAACTAAGGAATACGATCAGTCCCAGGCAAGTCAGGCTCTTCATCTGTTCTCTCCAAAGAATTAGGGGGGTAACTCCGCACGCGATTTGCGTACATCTTTTCAGCATTGAGGTGTTAAACGGGTTCTTGTTTTTTTGGATGCCGACAGCATGCACTATGATCACACCAGGACATCCTTCGCAACATGATCATGGACGGACAATTCAGTCGGCCAAAAAACGTCGCCTCTGGTATCTTAACGTCAAATCCTCATAGTAGACATTCAACAAATGCAAGATGCAGGGCGGCTCAATGGTTTACTTTGGCGACTTCGACGAATTGTCGCGGGAAAAAGTTCCGCTGAATTTGGATTTCGAGCATATTACGCTCTTCTGTGCCGCAATGGGCGTCGTCAAGCCTGAAACCAAGGCCTCCATGAGCCAGAGTTACCAGAAGGTAAACTGTCTATAGCCAGGGACTGACGGATACTGGTTTTGGGTCAGGCAGCTACGCTGCTGCCCTGGTTTTTCTCGAATTGGCTGGGCGTCTGGCAGCCCAGTGTTTGATGGATTCTTTTGGAACTGTAGAACGCTTCGATGCGCATGAACACGCTCCAGCGTGCCGACTCCAGGTCGTCGCAGGTCTCGAACTTCATCCATCCGTGCTTGAGCGGCCAGAAGAACCACTCGTCCACTGCGCGTTGTCGTAACAGCAGCCAGTACGGATCATCGAACCGGTGTTGCCTGTGGGATCTCAAAAACCATCAAAAAGTTACGTTTCTCACTACGGTCACCCGGAATCCACTTCAGCGACTTCTCTTCGCCAAGCACAGTTCGCACATCATTCGGGTCAATGCCCAAACCCTGAATGTCCCGGTCGTTGCTGCCTGCAAAATGTTCCAGGACGATGATCTTCGCGCCGGAGGATACACCTTTTCTTAATGCCGACGCCCATTCATCGCCTGGCATACCATGCCCACGCAGGATGTGAAAAAACAGAATGCCGAATTCGGATGAGACAAGTCGATCATCAAGCTGGTCAACATGGCAATAATCCAATCCTGGCAGCTTGGAAACCCCACCGTCCTGATCAATCCAGTCCTGCACATTGACAATTTCCAACCCCGGCTCACCATTCAGTTGGCGGGCCACTTGTCGAAATGTTCTGGAGTGGTTGGACAATGGTCGACGTCGCAATTTCCCAAGTGGTCTCGCCGATTTCGGAATCTCCAGTTTCGCCCGGAGGTCATTGAAAATCAACATATCCAGTTCCGGATAGCTGGGCGCTCTTTGCGTTGCGAATCTGGCAATGGATTCATAGCACTTCAGAAGAGACAGATGCTGTCTGGTGAAATGAACCTTGAATACATTTGAATTCCATAGAGCGATCGGCTCATATCGCAGAATCTCGAACAGCTTTGGTAATGTTCGGCAGATATCCCCTACCACAAAACTGACAGTCAGGTTTTGCAACTGATGGCGCATACTCTGAAAGACGTCCTCATTCGCCAGATATCCCTGCCCCCAGAAAAACGAAAAGATGTATGGATCGTTCCGGCGTCGATCAACACGCGCCACCGAGAGCAAGTATTCGGAAATATCGCCCGCATTGGGAATCGCCAAATGCAAACCTTTATCAGTGACATTCGGCCTGGTCGGGCATTGGTATTGTCGTTGGAATTGTGTCTCATCGAATCGGCCCTGAGTCCACAGCTCCGCTTCGATCTGCTGGCGCCGCTTTCGCTCATTCCATTTTGGTTTCACAAGGAATGGCTCTGGTCGGTCCAACGTTGTCAATTGCTGCCGAATCCGATCGTTCAGTTTCAGGCAGAAAATATTCTGCAGAAACTCAAATCGGTCATTCGATTCAATCAATGTCGTGCCCATTCGTTGCAGGTGATGCAACTGCCACGGGTTGAAGTCGCAAAAAACAACTCGACGCAGTCTGGTCTGATGGATCAGTCCGGCGATGAGGTGCAGAACATGCGGATTGCCGATGGCGATCAGGCTGAGTTCATCCGATGTCGTATGCCGAATTCGGCTGTCGATATGATCATTGCTCAACAGATAGCCAAACTCCCAGGCGTTGTCAGCAACAACCACATTGGCATTTCGCGTGACGAGTGAATCGGTGGCACCCCATTCGCAATTCAATACATCCAATTCTGGCAACTGCACGGCGGGCTCAATTCAACATGAATAAAAAAGGGGTCGCGATGGAGAGCTTCCTGGAATCTCCTATCTTCTCAAATGCGAATGTTTTTTCAAACCAGCAATGAATCTTCGCAATGCGATCTTGAAGTCCTGTGAATCCTGGGAGAGAATGGACATCAACAGGTCAGGCCGCGAGACGTGACTCAATCAATGCGGCACTTCTCACTTTTTCAATAATCCCCCTATTCCTCCTCCCCACGGCATTCGCTGTTGGAATGGAGTTCAGGTGTTACCATGTTGCGCATTTTTGTTTCCGGCCATATTCGTGTTTCGTTGGTATTGCCGGCTTTGCTCGCATGCTTTCTGATCCTGTTCAATCAAAAAGCAAATTCAGCTGAAACGTGGGATAACCGGGTCATCGGGAACATCAATAAGGCGAAGGAATATCTGCTGTCCACTACTCGTAGTGTCGATCCGAGCGAGGTGGGGTTGGTGGCTTACACGTTGTTAAAGGCAGGGCAGGATCCCGAAAGTCCGGAAATCCAGCACCTGTTTTCGGTCATCAATCGGAAGTTTAACGGAACCCGGTACGCTCCACTGCATCACAACTATTACGAAGCCGCCTGTGATCTGATGGCATTTCAGGCGGCAAAGCAGGATAAGTACAAAGCACAAATTCGGATTCTGCATCAGTTTATTGTGGCAGGCCAACGTGAGAATGGGAGTTGGTTCTATATTAAAAAGATGCCCTACTCCGGTGGCGATACGAGCATTACACAATACGCATTGCTTGGATTATGGGCGGCGGAACGTGAAGGTTTTCAAACGCCTCCGCAGGTTTGGGACAAGGCGGCACTCTGGATGATCAAGACACAAACCAGCAGTGGCGGATTCGTATACCATCCCTTTGACAAGCAAAAGGAAAGTCGGCGATACATTCGCCATTCAATGACCGTCGCGGCAATTGGTTCTTTGCAGGTCTGCCTGAATTATCTGGAACCGCATTTTGCAAAGCCAGCACCGGAAGGTGAAGAGGAAGCTCCGGCGACGCCCTATGACTTTCTTGAGGAGGTGAGTGCCGCGCCTCAGACATCTGCTGTTCCAGCCAATGTTTCCTATCAACCACAGGTCAAACGGGAACAGATCCTGGTGGCAATTGACCGGGCATGGAAGTGGATGGACCAGAATTACAACCTGCATTCGACGCCATCTGGCGACAGGTCAACACCTACCGGTGATCGCCTGCGCTGGTATTACTATTATCTCTACACAGCTGAGCGAGCCTTCACACTGTCCCGGATGGACAACTTCGGCAAGCGAGACTGGTATTCCGATGGGATCAATCTCATAAAGAAAAGGCAGCAGGCCAACGGCGTGCCGGGAGATCTCGGCGGTCTGCAGGTATCGGGCGAAATTCCGCGCACCTGTCTGTGCATGCTGTTCATGATGCGGGCCACGAAAGGCATGGTCAAAGAGACCAGGGAAGCGTTGGGGGCGGGATTGTTAATGGGAGGCCGGGGACTGCCGGACGATCTCAACGCGGTCCATGTGAAAGACGGCCAGGTCAAAGAACGCAAAATCGTTGGCCCACTGGATAAATTGCTGGTCTCGCTTGAGAACGGAGATCCTGAGGAAGTGCAGGAAGTGCAATCCGCCATCGTCGAAAAAATTCAATCGGGCGACCGGGAGGACTTGGTCAAGCATGTGGAAGAGGTGAAGGAACTGGTTGATCACCAGAGTTCCGATGTCCGTCGGACAGCGGTTTGGGTGCTGGGGCGGTCAGACAACATTCGCAACGTGCCCCATCTGTTGCGTGCGTTGTCCGATCTCGATATTTCCGTCGTTGTCGAGGCGCGCAACGGGCTCTGTTTCATTGCACGGACGCCAAACGGGTTTGGATCGCCGGAAACGCCACTGCATGGTCAGCCACCTGATCTTTCCGAGACACAGAAGAAGCGTGTCATTCAACAATGGCGAGACCGGCTCAAAAAGGACTGGTTTGGCTGGTACGACAAATATCGACCATACGATACGCGCGACGCATTCGATGACTGGAAAGACAACTGACGTCTGGTCTCAGGCCACGATGCCCACATGCTGAATTCGAGATCGTGAACGTATTGATGCGGATCGCTTTTCTGACTCCCGAATACGTTGAGCAGGGTAACACTTCCGGTGGACTTGCTAACTTCGTGTATCGGATGGCTCAATCGTGTGCCAGGCTGGGACACGATGTTGAGGTCTTCTCGGTTCGACGCGATCGAAGTGAGCAGATCATCGTCGATGTCGAAAATGTCCGCGCGACACTGCTGAAAAATCCTGGTTGCGCGCTATGGGAAAAGGCGATCCTCTTACCGGGACTCCTGATTCCGAGGTTGTCGCTCATCAATTGTCTCTACATGCGAAGAGTTGGACGGGCGATCTGTGATGCGTTAATGACGGTTCACACGAAACAGCCATTTGACATTGTGCACACGTCTGATCTGGGAGCACCTGGATATTGGTTGCCCGCACGCCCCGCCTTCAGAGTGGTTCTCCGCAGCAGTTCACGCCATGTCGATTCGCGAGAGATTCGCGGAATCGGGAAATCGATTTCCAGTACTATCGAGTGGCAGCGTGAGCAGAGTGTCTTTCGCAAGGCTGACGTTGTTTACGCGCCGAGCCATTACACAGCGTCCCGTTTTGAGCAGGAGCTGGGTGTTCCTGTCCATGTTGTCCGTCCGCCATTCTTTCTCGATGCCGAGCCGGAACGAATGTCGAATGTCGAAATTCCAGAGAGATATCTGCTGCATGTCGGGCGTCTTGGCAGAATCAAGGGTTCCGACATTCTGGCGGAGGCGTTGACTCTTGCCTGGCAGCAGGAGCCTGAATTGAAGATGGTGTGGATTGGTGACGAAGAGGAGCGAAGTCTCATGCATCGTCTGCATCAACGGTGGGGCGAGACAAGTGCAAAAAAGGTGATTCACCTGGGAACGATCGCCAAGCCCCACCTCTACGAGATGATGCAGAACGCGATCGCCACCATTGCCCCGTCACGACTGGACAATCTGCCGAATGTCGTGCTGGAAAGCCTGGCATTGAAAACTCCCGTAATCGGAACGGATGGCGCGAGCATTAATGAGATTGTCGAACATGGTAGAAGTGGCGAACTCGTGCCGATGGAAAGCTCGACAGCTTTGGCGGAATCTCTGGTTCGCGCCTGGCGTGGCGTGCCCCCATTTGACGGCCAGTCGTTTCAGAAACCGGTCATCTTCGAGGAAATGCAACCACCGGTCGCCGCGCAGAGGATGCTCGATCTTGTACTTCAATAGATGGATGCAGAAGCTGGCGCAAAGAACCGGGCATCGGATGATCATTCACCCAACGCCCGGCATGTGCAAGACAAGCTTGAAAACGTTCAACGGTTTGCGGAAATCGTGATCGTCTTGTTTGCTGCATCATTGGCTGTGAACTTGTCGGAGCCGTAGCTCAGATTCAATTCCGCTGGTTTGTCGGCTTGGATCGTCACTTCGTAGCCACGTTCCAGGAAATCCCCTTTTTCGTGCCAGATCTGGATTTTGTGCTTCCCGGCGGGGATGTTCGGGATCTCGAACTTGCCATTTTCGTCGGTGATCGCGACAAAACCATGATCCAGCGGCAGATGCCAGGCGGACATCCACGGGTGAATATCGCACTTTACCTGCAACGGTTTCCGCTCTGCCAATTCGTAAACCAGCTCCAGACCTTCTCGATCGTTGGCCTGCACGATCTGGTTCAGGGTTGTGTTGCTCACCGGAAAGGTGTGGACGTTGTGCTGGCAGGAGTCGTCACTCTTGACAAGAATTTTCTGCCCGACCCGAGATGTCAGAGCGTGTGGAATGAATCTGCAGCCCTTCTGATCAAACACGACTGGCTCGGTTGGTGCAGGATCATCGCCCTTCCTGGGCGTTTTGGAAAGGTAGACGAAGACGTTCGCCAGCTCCGCGAAGAGTTGCAGAATGGGATTCAGGAGGAGTTGACAAATCGCACTGGGACACCGCAGGACCCTAAACTGCTGCAATTCACCGCTGCCGATATCGAGGAAATTGGTGAGGACAACGCCGCAAAGTGGGAACTCGGTTATGTCAACGTACCCAAAAGTCAGCTCAAGCTGGGGCAGGAAGTCTACCAGCGGCGTTGTGTGCAATGTCATGGTGTGAGCGGCGATGGCAATGGCCCGCAGGCCAAGTACCTGTATCCCAGACCTCGCGACTATCGCCGGGGGATTTATAAGTTCACGTCAACACCCTACGGCTCGAAGCCACGTCGAGAGGATCTCTACCGGACGATTCACGATGGTGTGATCGGTACTTCGACGCCTTCCTTTTCGCTGCTTCCCGAAAACGAAAAGCAGGCGGTGATTGATTATGTCCTGATGCTGACGCATCGCGGCGAACTGGAATACGAGCTGTATGCCGAGGCAGATGCCAGTGATGAATTGGACTCCGAATATATTCCGGGTCTCGTGCAGAACGTCATGCGGAAATGGAAGCAGGCTCGCTCGCAGGAAGTTTTGCCTTTGACGTCACAACCGGAATTTACGGTGGAGCATGTTAAACGGGGGCAAGCGGCGTTCGTCTCGAAGGGATGCGTGAAGTGTCACGGAGAAGATGGCCGCGGTCAGACGAAAGAAAACATCGGGAAAGATTCCTGGGGCAATCCCACGCGGGCGGCGGATTTGACATCGGGCATGCTGCACGGAGGCTCAGAACCTCTGGACATCTACCGTCGTATCGTATCGGGCATCAATGGTACGCCGATGCCCGGCTTCAAGAATGCGCTGGTATCCGAGCCGGAAACGATTTGGGATCTGGTCGCCTTTGTGCTGTACGTTTCCAATCGGCGGCGGGCGGGTGAAGTCCCCTCTCCTGGTGAACGGACGCTGGCTGGTTTGGAGAGCAGTGGACAATCAGAGTGACCCCCTCCATTTCCCCATTGACGAGAGCTGAAACGTGGAAACCAATTCAAAGCAACATGAGCTGCAGGAATTGCGGACGAAAGTTCGCGATCTCGAACAGCAGGTTCAAGATGCCCAGGCGGAAAGGGGCTGGGAGCCTGAATCTTTTTATGGGGCCTATTATGCCACCACCGGCTTCATGCTGGGAATTGCCGCCGCAGCCATCAGCCTGATGGTGAATGTGATTCTCGCTCCGATGGCCGGAAAGAATCCGCTGGAACTGATTCGCGTTTACCTGACGTTCCCGCTGGGCGAAAAGGCCCTGCTGCTGACTGATCAGGCGGAAAAAACATATGTGCTGAATGATGGTATCATTCTGGCCATCGGTTGCTGCCTGTATCTTGGCACCGGCATGCTGTTGGGAACGCTGTTTCAGGTTATGCTGGCGAAGCTCGCGGGAACCAGTGGACTCGTCAAACGGTTATTGGTCGCGTCGGTCTTCTCGCTCGTCGTCTGGATCGTGAACTTCTACCTGATTCTCTCCTGGTTGCAGCCAGCTGTCTGCGGAGGCAACTGGATTACCGATTCCAGTGTACTGCCGCCCTGGGTGGCTGCCGGTACCCATCTTGTTTTTGGTTGGGCCATGGCCGTGCTGTATCCACTTGGCCGATTTGTTCCTTACAAACGTCCGATGGAGTATTAAGGCGTGTTTCACACTTTCGTGTCGCCCTGAACGATGTGAATCGCACGATGAACGTGGCCCTGCAAGCCTGTGACGTTACGAAACGAAAAAAGGTAAACTGCTCTGATGTCTGAAACCACATTGCCGCAACAGCAGATTCCTCACACCGAGGAACTGGTCGAAAAGCGACTGGTTCTGTGGTATTTTTTTGCCGCATTGACGTTCATGTTCGTCTCGATGCTCGGTGGGATTCTGATGGGTCTGCAATTGATTCGTCATAACTTCCTGGATGGCGTTGAACTGCTCTCGCCCGGACGCTGGCGGATGATTCACACCAACGCCATTGCGTATGGGTTTCTCGCAAACGCCTTTCTCGGTTGCCTGCATTGGGCCGTACCAAGGTTGACGCTGCGACCCGTACTCAGCCGTCCACTGTCGTATGCCATCTTTTTCACGTGGCAATTCATTGTGTTGGGAACGGCGGTGTCCATCATCCTGGGGGGGGGCTCAGGGTCTGGAATGGGGCGAAACCCCAACCTGGGTTGACCCGATCGCGCTGGCGGGTTTACTGCTGGTGGCGATCAACTTCATGGCACCGATCGCCAAAGTCAAAGGGCCAATGTATGTGACGCTGTGGTACTTCATGGCGGCGTTCATCTGGACCTTCCTGACTTATGCAATGGGCAACTTCATGCCGGAGTACTTCGTAACCGGTATCAGTGCCGGAGCAGTTGGTGGATTGTTCATCCACGACCTGGTCGGACTGTTCGTCACCCCGCTTGGCTGGGGTTTGATGTACTATTTCGTGCCGATTCTGCTAAAGAAACCGATCTGGAGCCACGGTTTGTCGCTGGTTGGTTTCTGGGGTCTGGCATTTTTCTATCCGCTCAATGGCATTCACCACTTCCTCTACACTCCCATTCCGATGTTCCTGCAATATGGAGCAATCATCTCCACGATTGCCGTTGAGTTGGTGGTGACGACGGTCGTGATCAACTTCTTCGCGACTCTGTGGGGATCGGGCAGCCAGGTGAAAACGAACCTGCCAATCCGCTGGTTCTACACCGGTATGGTTCTGTACTTCCTGACTTGCCTGCAATGTGCGATGCAGACCACACTCACCTTCCAGAAACTGATTCACTTTACCGATTGGGTCGTAGGACACGCCCACCTCGTGATGTTCGGTGTATTCAGCATGTGGCTGTTCGGCATTATGACTCATTTGATCCCACGCATTTGGCGAGTCGACTGGTATAGTCGCAATCTGTGCGAATGGCATTACTGGCTCTCGACTGTTGGCGTGGTGGTGATGGCGACTGATCTCATTCTGGCGGGTCTGTTCCAGGGCTATTCCTGGGCTGCGCTGCAGCCCTGGGACGCATCCATTGATTTGTCGATGCCCTTCTGGGCGATTCGGATTGTGGCGGGGCTGGTGATGTTCGCCGGTTTCATTGTGTTCGCATACAACCTGTTCAAAACGTGGCAACTCGTACCCAGGGCCAGTCTGCAGACGGCTGCTCCAGCGCAAGGCTGAATTGATCGCGCGCTCAGATTAAACGTAGCATCTTGCAAGCTGGTTTTTCAAATTCAAATGGTGCGCCACCGCCACAACAATACCTGGCCTGGAAGTACGAAAACTGTGAGAGAGCGATATCGATGTTTGAAAGCAAAGCGGGTGTCCTGTTCGTTGCAGGAATTGTCTTCTTCGGGTTCGCGTTTCTTTCCAACGCGGTGGTTCCCGTGTTGATGTACGAGGATCTGCCGGAACAGACTGTGGACGAGTTGATTAACGGTCAGCTGCGTTATCAGTTTGAAGATTTGGCGGAACGCTACCCGGAACCATTCGTGAAAGCCTTCGGAAAACCGCCCGCCAATGCCAGCGAGGAGGAATTGACCAAATGGTGGAACGAACGGTGTGGCGATGCGTTACGGCGCGGCAAGGAAATCTATGTGGGCGAAGGATGCTGGCATTGTCACAGTCAGTTTGTCCGGCCTGTTTCCAATGAAGAACGCCGTTGGGGTCCGGTTGCCAAAACGGAAGAGTATCAGAATGAATTGCAGCGTCCGGTGATGTTCGGCACGCGACGGGTGGGGCCCGATCTGAGTCGCGAAGGAGGACGCCGCTCCAACGACTGGCATGCGGTTCATTTCCACGATCCCCAATCGCTCCTCAAGGGAACGCCCATGCCTCGGTATCCCTGGCTGTTTGATGGTTCACCCGACAAGCCGAACAAGGATGGTCTGGCGTTGATCACCTATGTGCAGTGGCTTGGTTCCTGGTTGGAGAGTTACCCGCTTTACGAAGATTACGAAGCATCGGACCTGAAGGATGTCGAACTGACTCCCGCGACAGAGGAGACCGACGAATGAATGAAAAAAAAGGAAATGCCCGCCGCACATCCCTGATCACGCTGGTTCTGGCGGTTGTGATTCTCGTGCCGAGTCTGTTCGGCTTTGGCAGCAAACTGATTGAGTTCTTCGTTCTCTTCGGCACAGACACTGAAGGGATTTTCGCCATTTCCCCCCTCACGAATTACCTGCTCGCCAGTGCCGGTTTTTTCATGATGCTCTGCTGGGCCGCCTTCAATGGCATGTTTCGTGATATTGAACAGCCGAAATACGACCTGCTCGAAGTGGAGGAAAAGCTGAATCGCCGCGACTAGAGCGGCTTACTTTTTCGTGTGACATTTCTGTCTCGCAGGAGTCTGTATTTGCAGGTCAAGTATCGTTCTTCTCGGACATGAGAAAGCATCATACGCTTTTTAACGCCATAGAATTGTAATCCGATTCACCAGGAATGGTTTGATGGAAAATCAGGAAAACAGCAATACAACGAGTACACCAGTCGAGGACCCTTCCGCCCGTGACGAGCAGTTGTATCACCACTACACCGGCAACCAGATTCCCTGGTATGTGCGGCTGATCTGGCTGCTGTTCTGGATCTTTGTGATCTATTACAGCGTGAAGTATTTTCTGCCAGCCGTACAAACGGAGATGATCTCCCCGTCATGACCTGCCTGGTATCAACCCGTGACCAGTGCGACTATTGCGGCCTGCCACTGACGGACAACTGGTCGCTTCCCTGGTCGCGTGCCAGAAACAGGGAATCTCACAAGGAGCGATTGGAAGACACTCAAACGGAACCGGAATACTGCTGTCTTGGATGTCGCTTTGCCGCGACTGTTGCTGCGGACCGCGGTTCCGAGGCGACATCACATCGCACACTCATTCGTCTCGGTATTGCGATCTTTTTTACGATGAACGTCATGGTTTTCACCATGGCGCTTTGGACGCAGGATGTGTACGACGTCGATACCGGCGACGTCCGCGCCAACACCTTGTACGAATTGTTCCGCTATCTCTGCCTCATCTTTTCGCTGCCAGTGCTATTTTGCCTGGGTATTCCTCTTATGGAAAACACGTGGGATCAGCTGCAGCGGCGAGCCTTCACCACCGATGTTCTGTTGCTGACAGGCGTGCTTGCGGCGTTCGGCTACTCGATGGTTTCTGTCGTTCGCGGAACCGGACATGTTTACTTTGAAGTCAGTTGCATGGTCCTGTTGATGGTCACGCTGGGACGCTGGCTGGAGGCAACCGGACGGCAACGGGCCTCCGACGCACTAAGCCAGTTGGAATCGCTGCTGCCCCAGGTCGTCCGTCGATCGGAAGGCGAAAAGCAGGTCGAGGTCCCGTTGGATCAGATTGGCGTGGGGGATCGACTGCGGATTTATCCGGGCGAACGTTTTCCGGTCGATGGTCGTATTCTCAATGTTGCGGTCATGGTCGATGAGCAGGTTCTGACGGGAGAAAGTCAACCGATTCTGCGAGAAGTGGGTGACGCTGTACTTGGCGGGACATTGAACCTGGAGGGTGACGTTCAAGTTGAGGCAACCGCTGGACCGCGCGAAGGGAGTTTTGGACGTCTGCTGCAGACAATTCAGGATGTGCGTCAAAGTCGGGGGCATTACCAGCGTTTGGCCGACCGCGTGACGAGTTGGTTCCTGCCATCGGTAACGATCATTGCATTAGCGGTGTTTATCGTCCATTGGCAGCTTTCCGGCATTGAATCCGGTTTGCTTTCCGGCCTGTCGGTCGTGTTGATTGCCTGCCCCTGTGCACTGGGCCTCGCCACGCCGCTGGCTGTCTGGACCGCGCTGACGGAATCGACCAGGCGTCACATTCATTTTCGTAACAGCGAGGCGATGGAACGTTTGGCCGAAACGAAGGTGATCTGCCTCGACAAAACCGGAACAGTCACCACCGGCGATCCGCGTGTACAAACGATCGAGGTACAGGAGGAAGGCCAGCGAACACTCATTGAGGCTTGCTTGCGGTCGCTGTGCGAGACGTCGCAACATGCCTTCTCATGCGCGATTTGCAACCATCTGGAAGCGACGAGGGAATCGCATTCGGTTTCTGATCTGAAAGTGGAAGCCGGCTTTGGTTTGTCCGCATTTTGCGATCTGGTTTCGGCCCGCGTGTTTTTGGGGAACAGGCGATTCCTGGAGAAGCAGAACATGCACTGTCCGGAGTCGCTTGTGACGGAAATCGAACGAGCAGGCGAAGCGGGTGGTTCGTTCAGTCTGTTTGGCTGGAGTGGCAACGTTCAAGCCATCATTTTGTTTGAAGAGACGATTCGTCCAGAGGCCAAACAATTGCTGGCCTGGTGCAAAACGCAGCAGATCACAGCCGAAGTCCTGACAGGTGATCATGAATTGCGCGGCAAAGCATTGGCCCAATCGCTGCAGGTTCCCGTTCACGCGGGGTTGTTACCCGATAAAAAAGTACAACGGGTGCAATTCTGGAAACAACAAACCAACGGCGTCGTGATGGTGGGGGATGGCATTAACGATGCTCCCGCTCTGACAGTCAGCGATATCGGCATTGCGATGGGATGTGGTGCGGATGTCTCCCGCGATTCGGCTCACATCTGTCTGGCGGGGAACGATCTGTCGCATATTTCCTGGGCGATCGAAGTCGCTCGCGCGACAGTTCACCGCATTCGGCGTAATCTTTTTTGGGCATTCGGCTATAATTCATTCGGGATTGCTCTGGCGGCGGCTGGCTGGTTGAATCCTGTCTTTGCAGCCATGCTGATGGTGGGCAGCAGCCTGTTGGTCGTGTCAAATTCGTTGCGGAGCATCGGAGTCGAAGAAACATCGAACAAAAATGGACAGGAATCCGAGTCTGAATCGATGTCGGAAAAGGCGATAAACTCAGAAGTGGAAGAGCCTGTTGGCTGAATGGCGATGATGGAACTGGTCATGATTCTGGTGGGTGGTCTGCTCGGCTCGGCGCATTGTGTCGGGATGTGCGGCGGCTTTGCACTGACCATCGGTTTGGGAGGAAATGGCTGGAACTCTGTTAT
Source organism: Planctomycetaceae bacterium (assembly GCA_028284145.1). GTDB lineage: Bacteria > Planctomycetota > Planctomycetia > Planctomycetales > Planctomycetaceae > JANQSH01. The sequence goes on from JANQSH010000096.1 coordinate 30,200, forward strand.
GCAGCGGCAACTTATCTACAGTGCGGGGCGAATTTTCACATACGCGTTTCTCGGAATCGTCGTCGGTTTTCTAGGAATTCAGTTCGCTCAGAAACTCAATATCAGCCGACTGCAGGCGGTGCTGTCAATGGTTGCGGGAGTCTTGCTCGTTCTTCAGGGGCTGCATGCCGCAGGTATGTTTCGTTGGAAACGCATAAAAGCGCAGCAACAAAAACCCTGCCTGCAATCGACGTTCTTTTCCCGTTTTTTGACCAGCTCCAACCGAATGAATGTGTTCGTCTCTGGCTTGTTGACCGGATTTCTGCCATGTGGACTGGTGTACGCTTACCTGGCATTGGCCGCAAGTTCCGGCCAGTTGCTCTCGGCCTCAGCCATTATGGTCACTTTTGGTTTGGGAACGGTGCCGTTGATGGTCGCTACGGGAACCGGAGGCATGCTGGTCAGTCTTACCGCCCGGAAAAAAATTCTGACTGTGGCAGCGTGGTGCGTGGTCGCGACAGGAGCATTGGCGATGTGGCGTGGCTACTACGCCGGGAGTTTTTTCTCACCTGAATCCCCATTGGGTTGTCCGTTGTGTCCTCCGGGTACTCTGGAATAGAGCGTCTTACGCTCTTCTGTGCCGCGACGGGCGTCGTTTGGACTACAAACACAGGCCACCACGATCCAGAGATGTCGCACCAAAATGCAAACTGCTCCAGATTGATTCCACTTCAATGTCGAAGATAATTATTAACTTCTGGCTCGACTGTCTTCTGTTGATTCTTTTTATGGTGCTCTCGTGGGCATCAGCGGTCGTGCAACTTGTGTTTCCGCCCGGGCCGTTGGCGGATGGCTACACAATCTGGAAATGGAATTACGTCGAGTGGCGGCAGTTTCAGTTCGTTGTTTTGTGCCTGTTTGCAGCCGCAGTCATCCTGCATGTGATGCTGCACTGGGCTTGGATCTGCGGCGTCATCGCGATGAAAATCGGACCGAAGAAGAAAATGCCGGACGATGGTTTCCGCACCATTTACGGGGTCGCCGCACTGATTGTGTTGCTCAATCTTCTCGGTATCGGTTATGCAGCGGCATTGCTTTCGATTCGTGGTCCCGGTTGATGGGTTTTCCAGTTTGCAATCGAATCATGTCGTTTTCGATGATCGCAAAACCAGTCGGGAGATTTCAGGGAAGCAACGCCAACGAAGCGGATATCGGCCCGATAGCCCGCGATTGACATGGAGAAATGTGGATGATTGCCAGAACGCCCCGCCCGCGTAACGGACTCCATGGATGCTCGGCGCATAGACCGGACCAACAACCGGCAGGACAACCTGACCGCCATGATTATGGCCGGAGAGAATCAGGTCGACCCCCTGTTGAATGGCCCAATTGAAGTTGTCAGGAGTGTGACTCAACAGAATACGGAAGGTGTCGACATTGTCTGCGGAGAAGTCAGGAGGGTTACCCATCCAGGGACATTCACTGCCTCCAATGACCAATTCGGAATTTGCATGTTGCAGCGACGTCGTCTTGCCGCCGACATCCGTCCAACCAAGTTCATCTAACGCATTCCGTGTGCGCGGCGGATCAATTTCCCAGTCATGATTTCCCAGAACATAGAACCGACCCAGAGTGGCATCGAGCTGACCCAGGGTGTCGGGAAACCACTCAATCAGTTTCGGGTCATCGAGCAGATCTCCGGTGAAGACGACGAGGTCGGCTGACTTTTCCATGGCGATTGTCAAAGCACGCTCAAAAAAGGGCTTCGTCACCGTTCCTATAAAATGAAAATCAGAGAGATGCAGCACTGTCAGGCCATCCCATTCCCGTGGCAGTCGAGGAAGCACGACATCCTTCTCACTGTATTCGACCTGGAAAATTTCATTAAGAGGAAAGCGGGTCATCCAGAAAAAGGGGCCGTCCATCAAAGGCCTGCTTTGCAATTGTTCGACAATATCGACAACTGTGGAACTCGTCGATGTAACGCATTTCGGATTCCTGTGGCACCACCAGCGGATCATCGAGTTGACCAGTCCCGCCACCCCGCAGGCGCACAGGGCGACGTAGATTTTCCACCAGATGGACAGGTCCGACCAACTTCCCCCCCAGATCAACCCGGGGCCACGTAACCCGACGAACACGAAGAATAGAACGGGAAAGAGCAGCAGTGCGAGATCGTGGATGTGGCGGATATGTCGCAGCCAGCCACAATTGATTTTCAGTCCATGCGTCCGGTTGACGAACGAAACGAGCAATTCGGTGTTACCCGCTGCCAATGTGAGCATCAGGATGAGGTTAAGCCAATCCATTCGCGGGGTGGTTTCCAAAAATACAGTCGAACTCGGGGATGCATTCCGTGCCAGATTGTGGCGAAGTTGACGGCATCCCGCAATGGCCCAGTCAAGTCATTGTCGCACGCGACAATATCACCACCTGATCGTTATAATTCGGACGTCCTGTTTCCACTTTCGAAAAAACTGTCATGGATGTCTCCCCCGAATCTCCTCTGCTGACTCCCGTTCAATTCGTGAAGGGGGTCGGTCCGCAACGAGCCGAGTTGCTGGCCAAACTCGGATTGGAAACGGCTGAAGATTTACTCTGGTTTCTTCCCCGAGATGTCTTCGATCTGACCGATGTCCAGTCCGTGGACCGTATCGAACCGGACATACTGCAAACCGTGCGAGGACAGGTCGTGGATGTCGATGGTCGCAGAATTTCGCGCGGACGGACGATCACCAGCGTGCTGCTGGATTGCGACGGCAAATATGTAAAAGGTGTCTGGTTTAACCAATCATGGGTGCTCAAGCGGTTCTTCAATGGGCAAACCGTGCTGTTTTCCGGCAAACCAAAACGACGAGGCGGGCGTTGGGAAATTTCGCATCCACAAATTCAGTTTCTGGAAGATGCAGACGCCCAGGAAACCGGGGGCGTGCTGCCACGGTATGGCCTGACCGAAGGCATTCGGATGTTCGAAATGCGACGGATTGTCCGCAACACGGTTGAGGAATACGCCCGGTATGTTGTCGATCCTCTGCCGGATAAGTTTCGCACGTCGCTGGAACTTCCGCCTCTGGCGGAGGCCGTTCGTGGTGTGCATCGTCCGGGTTCGATGGAAGAGTACAAACGGAGCCGAGAGCGAATTCTTTTTGACGATCTCTTTGAATTTCAACTCGGACTCGCGTTACGTCGTCGGATATGGAAGTCGGATCACCGGTCGGTTGTGATGGAAACGACGACGAAAATCGATGCCCGAATTCGTCGACTTTTTCCGTTTGAATTCACAGCCGGACAAGACCAGGCCATCGAGGAAATCGTGGCCGATTTAAAATCGGGCGAGGCGATGCACCGACTGTTGCAGGCGGATGTTGGGGCCGGCAAAACAGTGGTTGCGTTATACGCCATGCTGGTCGCAGTTGCCGCCGGGTACCAGACGATTCTCATGGCTCCGACCGAAGTCCTCGCACTGCAGCACTGGGAGACGGTGCAACAAACACTCACCCACAGCCGCGTTGAACGTTTTTTGCTGACTGGTCAATTGACGGCCAAACAGAGACAGAAGGCGCTCGAACAGATTCGCACAGGGGAGAAGCAATTGATTGTCGGCACACAGGCACTCATCCAAAAGGATGTCACATTTGCAAATCTGGGGCTGGCAGTGATTGACGAGCAACACAAATTCGGCGTTGCGCAGCGGGCTCGATTTTCCTCTCACACGGTGAGTGATGATGCAAATGACGAAAACCAGGACGATGCTTCTGGCCCGACGCCGCACATTCTGGTGATGACTGCCACACCGATACCCCGCAGCGTCTGCATGACGCAGTTCGGCGATCTCGACATCTCGACAATTTCAGAATTGCCACCCGGACGGCAAACCGTGATTACCAGTCGGGTCTCAACATCGGCTGCCTGTAACAAGGCTTGGGAATTTATCCGCAAACAGTTGTCGGCAGGCCGGCAGGGGTATGTGATCTGTCCGCGCATCGATGATGAAGACGGCACCGATTCACCGGCAGGCGTGGAACAGATGGCAACCGAACTTGCCAGGGGCGAACTCAGGAACTACCGCGTCGGCCTGATTCATGGTCGAATGGAGAGTGAGGAAAAGTCGCGCATCATGCGGACGTTTGAAGAGCAACAGCTCGACGTTCTCGTGTCGACGACGGTTGTGGAAGTTGGCGTCGACATTCCCAACGCCACATTGATGCTGATTCAACAGGCGGAGCGATTTGGCCTGTCTCAACTGCATCAGCTGCGCGGCCGAATCGGACGTGGCACCCATCAGAGTTATTGCTTCCTGTTCAGCATGACCGAAAGCGACGAAGCGAGCCAACGATTAGCAACGCTTGAGCAGTTCTCCGATGGATTTCGAATCGCCGAAGCAGATTTTGAACTTCGCGGACCGGGCGACGTGTTGGGGACCCGACAGCATGGTAAGCTACCGTTGAAGGTGGCCAATCTGGTGCGGGATCAGACAATTTTACACGACGCACGACTGGCCGCATTCGATTTGATTTCAACCCGGATGTTTGATCACCCGGAATTCGACCTGCTGCGAAATCGCGTGATCAGGCGTTTCGGCGAATGGATGCGGATTTCGCGCACCGGATAAAAGTGTCCGTGCAATTGGAAGGCTGGAAGACGTTCCAGCCGGTTAAAAAAACTGCTACTGAGAACCGGCGGAATTTGCAATTCTTAACGACACCAATTGCAATTGCTACAAATATGACCTCGCGTTAGAATCCCCCCGCCCTTGAATCGAAAATTGATATAGCCCGGCCACAAAATGATTTCCGTTGGGTGGCAACACTCACTCCCCTCTGATTGGCACGACGTTTGCCAAGATCGTCATTCACTCACTCACCGAATATCCTGACTCGTTTCAATACAACCTGAATCGCGCCATCAGTACTTTCGCGATGAAAACAGTTTGTTCCTCAGGTCGGACAGGAAGTCCGGCATCCACACTGGACGACACGGAGGTTGCCAATCATGCCATCAAGATCCAGCGGTCCACTTACGACGTTGCTCATCTTTCTTCCCCTGGTTGTCGTAGCGGGAATCGCACTATTCGGTCTCCCGCAGATTGGTCCGGTCAATGCATCACCGGGACTCAACGAGGCCAACCACCCCGCTGCTTCGCCTGGGCAGCCAGGTGCCGTCGATTTATCTGGCGATGTTCGTAGTCGTTCTTTCGCTCCCGTCGATATTCGTTCCAATAACCGGGATCAACAATACCCGGCGAATGACTTTCGCAATCAGGGGGCCAATCACTCCTCCGGGTTACAGGGAGGCATCGGCCAGCCCAGCCCACCACGGCGAGACCCCCGTTGGGAATACCGCGACCAGTGGTCTCCGCCAGCGGAATCCCTCACCGGCTGGGAATTGCAGACAATCTCGAATGATGTCAACCCTGTGAAGGATCAGGTGGCTGGAGATTTGTTTGCCCAAGGTTCTATTCCGACACGTTTCAATGAAGCACGTGTGGAACGGACACCAGCAGAAAACGAACATGCCTCGCTCGATCAGATGTTTACCGAGGTGGATATGACGAAGAACGTATCCCAACCAGCCGGACAATCGCTGTTTGATGAACGATCTGAAGTCCCGCAGGAATACCGCATGACACCCGCCATGTCGCGCGAACGGACGCCACGTCCGCCCGCTGCCGCTGACCCGTCCCATAATCAACCAGTTTCCTGGGGAAGTGCGGTGGCTCAGTTGAATCGCCTCGGCATCAGGGACTATCGACTCGAAGCGGGAAGCAGGCCGGGCTTATTCTATTTTACCTGCTCGTACACTCCCGGCGATAACCCGCGGATTTCCCGCCGTTTCGAGGCCGAAGCGAGTGAACCGCTCAAGGCAGTGGAAAAAGTCCTGCTACAGGTCGATCAATGGCAACAGATGCGACCACAGGGACAGACTGGGTTATAAAGCGAATTGCACTCTCTTGCGGCCGCGAAGAACAACTTTTGGCCTGCAAATTCAGACACCCACGCGACAGAAGCCTTACACGAAAAAGAAAACGGCTGTATCGCCCGTTCGATCCGTCATCGCATTCCCCAAGAGTTACTTCTTACTGATCCGCTGCCGAGAAAATCCCCATGCATTCGCTGGCTCATTTGCAAGGAAATTCGATCACGTTCGATCGGGTGAATGATGCCCCCGCGTTGTGGCGACGAACCGACAACCACACGGCGTTGCAGTTGTCGAATTGGCGACGCCGGCCCGATATCGAGATATATTCGGATGACATTGCAGCGACGATTTCCAGTCATGTTCGAACGCCCAACATGGCTCGATTGGAAGCGGCTTTGCTCGTTGCGGAAACGGCCCTCTCTCCCACACGGCTGGCGCAGTTTGCCATTCTGCCTGATGCGAAAGAGGCCAGACAGCTGGTCGAAGAATTAAACGCCTGCTACGACGCAACCGGTTCTTCGTTTCGGGTGGAACGTGTGGCGACCGGATATCGCCTGTTGACGCGACCTGTTTTCGCTCAATGGTTGAACCGGTTACACCATCGTCAGGCACAATTGAAGCTCTCGCCCCCCGCGATGGAAACGCTTACCATCGTCGCCTATCGCCAACCTATCACCCGGGCTGATGTCGAAGCCATTCGCGGCGTGCAATGCACCGAGATGCTCAAACTGCTGATGGAACGAGGATTGGTCAAAATCGGTGGCGAGGACGATTCGCTTGGTCGCCCGTATCTTTATGTCACCACGCGACAATTTCTGGAATTGTTCGGCCTGAAAAATCTGGCTGACCTGCCGATGGCCGAGGAGTTACGACGCCTGACTCAACAAAAACCAGCCAAAAGTATGGGGAATCCGGAAGAATCCGAAACCGAGGACATCGAACCTGAGGAAGAGCGGCTCGAAACGGACACGGATGACGAAGCGGCATAAGGTTGACCTTATGAATCTGCAATATATCGGCTCCGAATCTGGTGCAGCGTTTCGGCTGGAAATTAGAGTTTGATGAAGTGACAAGCAGTGACAACGGAGCGGGTTATGTCAAATTGTTGTGGCTTGAGTCGGTCAAAATGGGCTTTCATCCGTCTGGGAGAGAATTGCTGAACCACAGTTTCAATGACTTCTTTACTCGTCAGTCATCTCCCAAAACGGAAATCAATGCCGGCAGAGACGCTTCGTAACCTGTTTCTACCAGGTCGAATATGGCTTTCGTCATTGCGATTGCGTTGCGTCGTTCCATCAGGAAGGGTTTGCTTTTCTGACATCGGTTCGCTACGGTTAGCGATGGTCGGGGTTATCCCCATCGGAAGAATTTGAAATTGCCAGTCGCTGGGTATGGAAGCTGCTCCAGCACCTGCTCGGAATCGATGAAGTGAAGGTGGCTTCCTCGATTTCCCTGCCTTCAGCCGTCGTTCCTTTTTTCTCCATGTTGGAGGAAATCAGAAACCATGTTGGGGGGACCAGAAAATTGTTGCGGCTGGATCGCCTTGGCCTGATCGCCTGTTGCCCGATTTCGGGCGATCGTACAGCAGCGAGTGTCGAACATAGAGCCGAACACGTTACAGGGTTACAGGAACGAATCCAGGAGAGAGTTCCCATGCGAATTACGGACGGAAATGAGAATCCAGTCACGCCTCGTCATCGAGGTATTCCGAGCTTAGCCTGCTCTCTGACAATGCTGGCTTTTCTCGCACCACAATTTGCGACCGCACAGGACGCGAATGACTCCCACCCGTTGGAACCTGCAATCAAACTCGCGCAGGAGAGCTACAAAGCCATCGACGATGTTGATGGTTTTGAAGCCACTTTCACCAAGCGGGAAACCGTTCGTGGTCGATTGCAGGGACAGCAAACGATGTTCATGCGATTGCGTCACGAACCGTTGAGCGTTTATCTCTACTTTCAAAATCCGCACAAGGGACGTCAGGTGTTGTTCGTCGAGAATCAGAACGGTGGCAACATTCTCGCCAGGGAAACGGGCATCGCCAGCCTTGTGGGGACTGTGCGTTTGCAACCCAACAGCGAACAGGCGATGGCGGAAAGCCCTTACCCCATCACGCTGATTGGGATTAAATCGATGATCAAATCGGTCATTCAACAGTGGCAAAAGGGGTTGAAATCCGATGCCGTCAAGGTTGTGTATTACAATCACGCAAAAGCCTTTGGCATGGAGTGCCGGGCGATTCAGGTGACCTATAACAAGCCGGTCGAAGGGCATCGCTTCCACATGACGCAGTTGTTCATCGACAAGAAGACGAACTTTCCCGTCCGGGTTGTGCAATATGGATTTCCACGTCAGGCCGGTGCACAAGCTCCGCTGATTGAGGAATACACCTACACCAATATCCGCGCAAATAACGCGCTGACCGATACCGATTTCCATCCTCGCAAATACGGCCTGTAATCTGCGAGATGGGAGATCATATGCCAGAGGAGGTGTCAGAATTATCGTCACCGGTTGTTGTGACCACGATTGCGGAATTGCGAGAGCGAATTCGTGAGGCAAAGCAGGCTGGTCAAAAAATCGGTTGTGTTCCCACAATGGGCGCGCTGCATGTCGGTCACACCAGTCTGGTCGATCAGGCCCGGCAGGAATGCGAGTTCGTGGTCGCAACAATCTTCGTCAACCCGACGCAATTCGCACCGGGTGAGGACTATGAAAAATATCCCCGCCCATTGAAAGCGGACGTACAGAAATGCGCCGATCACGGCGTCGACCTGGTGTTTGCTCCTTCGACAGAGGAAATGTATCCCAAACCGGGCATCACATTCGTGGAAGTCGAGGAGTTGGCGACTCGGTTGGAAGGGGTGCACCGTCCTTCTCACTTTCGTGGCGTGACAACGGTCGTTGCCAAGCTGTTCAACATCGTGCAGCCTGATTTCGCCTATTTCGGTTTGAAGGATTACCAGCAGCAGTTGATTCTGCGGAGAATGTGCGACGATTTGGACTTTCCGGTGACAATTCAATCCTGTCCGACTGTCCGTGACGAAGATGGTCTCGCGCTGAGCAGTCGGAACCAATATCTGTCTTCAGAAGAACGCCAAACGGCTTTGGCAATCTCGCGCGGCATCTTCGCCGCCACGGATCGTCTTCGGTCTGGCAAAGAGGATGTTGCTCAGGTTCAACAGGAACTCCACGCGTCGCTGGAAAGTGAAAAAGGACTCGCACTGGACTATGCAGTCATCGCCGACGCCCATACACTCGAATCCATCACGCAAGTGCAAGCCGAAATGGTCATTCTTGTCGCGGCCCGTGTCGGCTCTACCCGGTTGATAGACAATCTGCCGGTCTCCCTTTCCTCCCTCGAATCCTGACTTATGCGTCAAATTCTGTTTCGAATCCGTCTCGACTTTCTCTGGAGTGCCGACGCCATCAACGTACCGACCGAGGGACCGGTCGATGCCATCGGCACGGGATATCTGTTCCTCCTCTGGTTGGCCTTCGGGGGATTATGGCTGTATCGAAACAGACAACGTTTCGACATCAAACAGCCGGAAACGATTGTCCCGTTGTTCTTCTGGTCGATGATTTCGATCGTACTGTTGACGGCCCCCTGGTGGAGGGGCGACAGCGTTCCTTACGGCATTCCCGTTTATGGATATGGGTTCATGTTGTTTCTCGGCTTCTTGCTGGGCGGCTGGACAGCAACTCGGCGGGCGGCACAGGTCGGCATTGAGAAAGAGGTCATCTGGGACTGCGCCATGTGGCTCTTTTTTGCCGGGATACTGGGAGCTCGATTGTTCTATCTGATCCAGTATCACGAGCAGATCTTTGCCAATAAACAGGGAGCCGCAGCCTTCAAAGCCGCTTTCAATCTCACCAATGGTGGACTCGTGTTTTATGGTGGCGCAATTTTGGGAGCCATCGGGTATTTTGTCTTCTGCAAACGACGCAATCTCAGCCCATTGCAGATGGGGGATGTGATTATCCCCTCCGGGTTTCTCGGGCTGGCATTTGGGCGATTCGGCTGTTTCCTGAATAGCTGCTGCTACGGCGGACCGACGGATTTGCCCTGGGGCGTGCAATTTCCAATCGGGAGTGCGGCTTACGGAGCATTGGCTCAGCGTGGACACGAGTTCGTTGCAGGCGATCTGACGATTCCTCTGCATCCCACGCAGATCTATTCCTCACTGTCAGCTTTGATTCTGTTCTTCGTTTCGAGTTGGTATTTCCGCCACCGTCCCCGCGATGGTGCCGTTCTCGCGTTTGGCTGGTTGACCTATCCCATCATACGGTTTGTGATTGAGTGGATACGCAATGACGAGCCAGGGCGATTTAACACGACGTTGACAATTTCCCAATGGGTGAGCGTCGTTCTCTTCGTCAGCGGGTTAGCCTTTTTGTTCTGGTTGTGGCAACGGGAATCCGCATCGACCGGATCACCACAAAAGCCGGTCAATTCTTCTTAGAACAGTTTCCCTTCTGGTGTGATGTCTCTGGCTCGTGGGGAGCCTGTAGTGTAGCCCAATTGACACTCATCCCGGCACGAAAGAGCGTAATACGCTCTAGTTTTCGGGTGCTACGGGTATCCTGACTGTGCTGTGAAAACATGTCTCTCGCTAAGATGCGAAGTTCGCAGAGAGAGGAAAAATGATGACCGGCTGAGCATGACCAGGACCTGCAACCTACTTGGTGAGGATCAGTTTACCGTTGCGCGTCTGCCTCAACCGATAGAGTTGATCACCATGTTGAATCAGCAGCTCCTGCTTTCCCTGAAACAGATCCTCTGAGTGAATCACATTTATGGAATCTGTCAGCGCTTTGGAGACGGTACGCGGAATCGCCTCGCCTGTCGATTTCGGTTCATCTTGCTGGGGCATTGCTGTCGTTCCGTTGCGTAGGTCGACGGACACTGGCTGCGGAGGGAAAACCCCAACGTGGCTGGGAACTCTCGACATTACCTGTCTGAATGCCGCAGGAAAAATTCTGCGGAAATTTTATGGCATCCTGGTTGAAATTTGAGATCTCACCCACTATCATAATGAAACTGAGACTCAATGTCAATCATTTGACGTTGGTCTCTCATGGTGAAGCCCGCCTGTGCCTCCTCGCCAAATGCCAGCCACACCACAACTTAGGACGCGAAACGGTTTGTGTCCAAGATTTTTTGTTGGCTCATTTTGCAGGAGTACACCATGCATTACACCCGCCAGAGAATCCCCAAACGCGGATTCACCCTCATCGAACTTCTCGTTGTGATCGCCATTATCGCGATCCTGATCTCATTGCTGTTGCCCGCCGTTCAACAGGCGCGTGAAGCAGCCCGCCGCACGCAATGCAAGAATAATCTCAAGCAAATTGGGATCGCGCTTCACAATTACCATGACGTATACAAATCGCTGCCAATGGGCGCGAACTCGCAAATTTATGGACCACTCGTGGCCATTCTGCCTCACCTTGACCAGGCCAACCTGCAAAATCTCTATAATTTTGATGAGTATTACACACACGCTGACAACCTGAATGCAATTAACACCATGCTGTCGGTGTATCTTTGCCCCTCGATGGTCCTTCCACGCGAAGTCCCTGACGTTGTGTGTAACGAACCTGGTGCCCCATCAAGCTATGGACTCTCAACGGGAACAACTTCTGGAACCCCAAATCCTGCAGACGGCATGTTCCCAGGGTATGACGGCTTCGCAAACCCGCAACCTCATCGGTTTCGAGATGTCAAAGATGGCCTGACAAACACGATCATGGCGGGAGAGTTCAACTACCAGTTGGAAGACTACAACTGGTCAAATTTCTCTTGTTCCGATAAAGCTGGCGAGACTCGTTGGGGTGGTCATCGATGGGGGCCAGGCTATCCTGGCGTCTCACTGGGAAACACCAGTGGAGACTTCAATGTGAATTTGAGCGCTAACCGCTCAACGTGGCGCAGCGACCATGTGGGAGGAGCCCACTTTCTTCTGGGCGATGGGGCAGTTCGCTTCTTCAGTAACAATACTGATGCAGCAACATTGGATGATCACGCTACGCGAGACGGTGGCGAAGTAAGCTCTCTATAACACCAGAAATCCAGTGTAGTCGCAGGTAGAACACCACAGGTTTACTCGTGGATGATCAACCTTCCTGTCATTCGCTGCGACCACCGAGTTGTGGCGAATGACAGGACAACTGCGATTGCAGCTATAAAAGCGGAGACCCGCGATCTTGTCCGTGGGTATCGACATGCAAAAATCTGGTTGCAGAAAAACCAGCTCTGTTCAAAAGGAAACGAAAAAAGAAGAGAACAATGAATAAGCTCGCCTACTATACGTTAATGATATTATCAATCTCAATTACCACTCTGGGGTGTGGTGATGGCAGTGGAAACGGACCGGTGCGGGTCGGCGTTCGAGGAGAAGTGTCACTAAACGGACAGCCTCTGGACAATGCACGCATCCTTTTTGAATCCTCAGATGGCCAGAACAGCGTGAAAGCCGTCGGGAGCATTGTAAATGGCTCATACGAAATCCCATCACACTCAGGGCCACTCGTGGGGACTGCACGTGTAAAAATACAACCCGAAACTCTCGATCTGGAAGAGTTTGTGAAAGCTCAGGAAGATAGTCAATCACTCCCCGATGTCAACACAATCTCAATACCGGAAGAGTACAACACAGCTTCTACACTGGAAGTCAAAGTTCTTGAAGATGAATCACAAAACAGCTTCAACTTCAACATTAAATCCTGAAATGATGATGATTGATAACCAATCGCAGGATGTGCCACCTGTTTCTTTAGGCCAAAGAAGCAAGATCTGGTTATCGACTTACATGTCTTTCCAGTAATTAGAAAAAAGGGGAAACCATGAACACTCTGCAAAGTGTAATGTTTACTGCCGTACTTGGATTGCTAAGTGCCCTGCCAGGCACGTCCCAGGCCCATTTCATCTGGTTGTCAATCGGTGACGATGGCAATCTGCATGTCCACTTCAGCGAATCGGCAGCTCCCGATGATCCCGATCTGCTGAAATACGCCGAGAACGCCGAGGTCTGGAGCGTTACCGCCGATGGCAAGTTCTCTTCAGTCAAAGTCAAGCGGGGTGAAGAATCTCTGGTTGGCAAACTGAAGCGAACCCAGTCGGAAGCCGTGTTCGGAGCCCGGAAAGACTTCGGTGTCATGACCCGCGGCGATTCCACGTTTCTGTTGCGATATTACGCAAAGACCGGTCCCAGCATCGATGCGTCTGCGTGGCAGGCCAATACCAGGAAGAAGCTGGCTCTCGATCTGGTTCCGTCACGCGAGGCGGACAAGATTCAAGTGACTGCTTTCTGGCAGGGAAAACCGGCAAAGGATGTTGAAGTCACCGTGGCTCGTCCCGGTGCAGATGACATCAAAAAGCAGACCGACAAGCAGGGGCAAATCACCTTTGCATTCGGCAAGCCCGGAATGTACGAGTTGCGAGCCAGGATGGTCGAAGACAAATCCGGCAAACATCAGGAGAAAGCCTACGACGAAATCCGGCACTACTCGACGCTGGCATTGCGGCTCGGTCAATCGACTGAGGCAAACGACGAGTCCGTCGCTGTCGCAAAAACGATGAAACCGTTCGCGGCGATTCCCGAGGAAATCACCAGTTTTGGAGCCGCCATCAACAAAGGTGTCCTCTACACCTACGGCGGTCACACCGGTGCAGCTCATTCCTATTCGAAGCAGGAACAGGGCAACGTCTTAATGGCTCTCAAACTCGATGGCAAATCGAAATGGGAAGAACTGATCGAAGGCCCTCACCTGCAAGGTCTGACACTTCTGTCATGTGGTGATCAACTGTGCCGAATTGGTGGTTTCACCGCAAAGAACGATGAAGGCGAAGATCATGATCTCTGGTCGCAGAACAGTGTCGAAATGTACGATCCCCAATCGAATGCCTGGCGGAAAATGCCTTCACTTCCAGAACCACGCTCATCTTTCGATGCAGCCGTGCTCGGCAATCACATCTACGTGATTGGCGGCTGGGCCATGTCGGGTGAAGGGGACAAAGTCTGGCATAAGACCGCCTGGTCGCTTGATTTCACCTCCCAAAAAAACCAATGGGAAGCACTCCCCGCGCCACCGTTCCAGCGGCGTGCACTTGCTGTGGCCGTTCATGGCGGCAAAGTCTACGCCATCGGTGGCATGAAATCGGAAGGTGGCCCGACGACACGTGTTGATGTCTATGATCCCAAAACCGAAACCTGGTTGCAGATCGACAATCTGCATGGCAAGTCGATGACCGGGTTTGGATGCTCATCATTCGCAACCGGCGGAAAACTTTTCGTCAGCACATTTGATGGGTCGCTCCAACAACTGAGTTCCGACGGGAAATCGTGGAAGGTTGTCGCAAAAACTCCCACTGCGAGATTCTTCCATCGCATGCTGCCGCTGGATGAATCTCAATTGCTGATGGTGGGCGGCGCCAACATGGAAATCGGCAAGTTCGATGAGATCGAAGTCATCGAGACGAAGTCCCATGCCGAAACGGATGAGTAATTGGTTCAATCCACTTTGCGAGCGAAATCCTGCTGAAACTGGTCGCGTCGATGTCGATTGAATGGGGTAACGCGACGCGACCGGTTTTTTCCGATCAACTATCAACCGACTGCTGGAGACACCCATTTTTCGGGAATTCCAGGAGTCGGTTTTTTTCGTCATCAAGGCGATATATTGATGATCGGTAATCGGGTGGCATCAGCCCAGCACCTTGTCGATCGTGTCACGGAGTACTTTTGCGGAATTCTGCAGACCCATTTTTTCCTTGGGCCACAGGTCGATTTCCACATGCTGCATCACACCGGCTCGTCCGATGACCGTCGGAACGGACAGACAGACGTCGCGAATGCCGTACGCGCCATCCTGCAGTGACGAGACTGGCAGAACACGTCGCTGATCCAGCGCGATGCTGTGAATGACATCGGCAATCGAAACCCCGACTGCGAAACCAGCTCCGCCTTTTTTCCTGATGACTTCCGCTCCACTGCCGCGAGTTTTCTTTTCGACTTCGGCCAGTACGGAAGCATTCACGCCCGGCCATTTGTCCATCGGCAGACCTGCAACCTGCGCGGCCGACCAGATCGGGACCATACTGTCGCCATGTTCGCCCAACAGCAAAGCCGCGACTTGCGTGGGCGGGACGTTCAATCTTTGTGCCAGCAATCCCCGGAAGCGGGTTGTATCAAGGACGGTTCCCAGGCCAATCACCTGCTGTGGAGGCAAACTCAGGTCTTTGACGGCAAGATACGTCAGCACGTCAACCGGATTGGAGACGACAAATACAATCGCATCCTTTCGCATGCTGTGGTTTTTGATGTCGGCCAGAATCGTGCGGAACAATTCCACATTGCGGTTGATCAGATCGAGTCGACTTTCATCTGGTTTCCGCCGCAATCCCGCCGTGATCACAATCACATCGCTGTCTTTGACCTGTTCAGTTCCACCAGCCGTGATGACTTGATCAGAGATCAGCGAACTGCCGTGCAGCAGATCGAGCGCCTGACCTTCGCAGAGATCCTGATTGACATCGACCAATGCAATTTCGCGAACAATGCCGCCTGCCTGCAATGCGAACCCGGCACAGGAACCGACAAGCCCTCCGCCACCAATAATGCTGACTTTCATGATCTCTCTCAATTCTCGTAACTGTTTGTTCCCTGGAGCAGTTTACCTTTTCGTGTAACGATTCTCGCTCGTGGGAGTCTGTGTTTGCAGACCAAAAGACGATTTTGCGGCACAGAAGAGCCGTAATACGCTTCCATTGGCCGCGACCACTACGTGTCGCGGTACGGCTTTGTGAAGCAATGTGGCTATGACTTCCTGATCTGGGTTTCCCGCCTGCGCGGGAATGATGAAAACAGATCACGCTTTCGTCAAAGTCGACATCACCTGATCGGTGATCGTCTTGACGAGATCATCGACATTGGCACTACCATTCTGTCCGGCAGGAGCCGCCGAAGGTTTGTTTGACGCTCCCTGCAGATAACCGGGATACTTCGGCGCTTCTTCAAACGCACACTGCTGAGGCATGTTCTCTTTGTATCCATCGCGGAAGGCACTGTTGCCGCACAGATCGCAGTCTTCGACATGGAATCGCGGATCATCGAAGCCGAGCCGCTTCTTCAAATCGAGCAACTCGCGCGTCTTCTGTTCAGAGAAGTAGTCGACGTTGCCCAACTGTCGAGAGAGCATCAAAATGTTGCAATAGGCATCAAGGATTTCGGTCTTCCAGTACGCATCTTCCAGGTCTTTCCCGAATGTCACCGTGCCGTGGCTTTTGAGAATCACCGTATTCGTGCCGTTCTTGACGAAGGGAATCACAGTATCGGCAAACTCCTGTCCGCCGGGCGTTTCATACGGGGCAATCGGCACTTCGCCCATGAAGACTTCGACCTCCGGCAGCACACATTGCGGGATCGCTTCGCCAGCGACCGCGAAAGCCGTGGCATGAGGGGGATGGCAATGCACGACCGCTTTGACATCGGGTCGCTCTTTCATGATCGTCAGGTGCAGCAGCACTTCGCTGGTTCGTTTGCGGGTACCAGCGATCTGATTGCCGTCCAGATCGACTGCACAGATATCTTCCGGTTTCATGAAACCTTTGCAGATCATCGTGGGGGAGCAGAGAACTTCATTCTCGCCGACACGAATCGAGATGTTGCCATCGTTGGCGGCGGCGAAACCTTTGTTGTAAACACGGCGACCGATCTCGCAGATCTGTTCTTTCAGGGCACGATCATGAATTCCGGAATTCCAGGGGTTGCTCATTGTTCTTCCTATTCCACGTCAATGGTGTCCAGGATCGCTGCGTTATACGCGTCGATCGGTTTTTGATTGGGGTGAAAGGGAGCTGATGCCTCCGGACCTTCCGCGACCGCGATTTTGCATCCCTGGCTGGCTCCCAATTCGTCGAAGATCACAAATGGTTCTCCACGACCATTCTTCCTGCCTTTGATTTCCGCATGCGACAGTGACACACCCAACTTCCAGCTGGCCCCCCGTAAAGTGGGGTGGGCTTTGGAGAGCGTCACTTTGCCAATGATTTCCACAACTCGCATCGGTTCTCATCCTGAACGACGACATCTCGCCGTCCTTTGTCTCTCTTATTTTTTCATCAGGGTTTTCAACAGATTCTTCAATTCAAAATAGCTGCGGTCCAGCGGGTTGATGGCCCACAGGTTAGGGTTCAGTTCCTTAATCGCGGCGACAACATCACCAGCCTGCTTCAGGACCACCGCTCTCACTTTGTCGTTTCGATTCGCGAGGCAGGCAGCCTTGACCGGTTGTTGCGATATGATCAAAACATCGGTCGCCTCGGCACGGCAGATCGCACTGATCCCCTTTGCCGCGGCTTCGGCACAGTCAGCTGCCGAAACCTGCGACCATTGGCCCGAATACAAGTCGTTCATCAGCTGGTCGGTGCTCTCAGTCCTGTCGACAGAGATCATATGCCATCGTGATTGCGAAGCAGGCTCCCTCTTCTCCACATTCGGCATTTCGACACGCTGCCAGGAAATCTGATTCGTTCGAAGAAAGTCCAATGCGGAGGGGGTCAGCACCGAGTTTTTCCCGATGCGAATCACGCCAGACCTGTTGACGCGGCTCCTCAAGGTTTCTTCGGTGACGACCGCTTCACAAATGTCAGCTTTGTTGTATAACGATGTATCGGCACCGTTGCTGGCGCAAGAGACGCTCCGATCCGCCAGTTTCCGCATGACGGCTCCCACGACCTGCTTGATCAATTCATCGTTGACGTTCATTGCTGTTTCTTACCTTCAAAACCGGTTGATGGCGGATTTTCACACATCAATCATGATGTGAAATCGCAGAACACAGAGGTTTTGAAACGATCATTGTTTCGCGTCTGCCACTCCCAACACGGCCCATCGCACGGGGGTCGCTTTGGAATTCATCATCTCTCTGACTGAAGCACCGTCGCTGTGAATCATCACCACATCGCCCCGACCGCAACCAAGCTCATCGATCACCAATAATGGTTCCCCTTCCGGGTCACCGTTGATGTCCTGCACCTGCACCACCAGCAACTTCCACCCGGTGAGATCCGGATGCTTGACTGTGGCCGTCGCATGGCCGATGACGGTTGCCAGTTGCATCAGACAAAATTTCCCCGGTTTTTCGGTTTTCGCGTGCCACTGCTGGCTTGCCCGGCAGTGCGATTTTCAAGTTCTCATTCCCATGCAAATGGGAATCCACGTTTTGATCTGGTTTCCCGCCTGCGCGGGAATAATTTTCATTCGTGTTTTCGTCTATTTCGTGTTTTTTGTGGTCAGCTTCTTCATCGTGATGGACTATACCCTCACACGATCCGCAGATCATCGACCATCACACAACGACGGACACGCGTGAACGTCAACGGGTTGGTTACTCCTTCGCCAGTCGGCGTGGCGATGCTGAAGGAGAGATAACCTTCACCCCCCAGTCCCAAACCAGCACCACACGGCCCGTTTTTGATGAACAGCGTCGTGTCCATCAGGCGTCCCATCGTCGTCATGTTCCGTACATTGCGAGAATGAATCAGACTGGTGTGACGGAATCCGTGTTCAAATTCCTTCGCCAATTGAATCGCATGTTCGGCATCGCGACTGCGGACGAACGGCACGAACGGCATCATCTGTTCTTCCGGCACGAACGGGTTGTCGGTGTTGGTCTCGCCGAAGAGCAACTGCGTTCCGGCAGGAACGTTGACGCCGATTTTCTGCGCCAGGACAGCCGCATCCTGTCCGACGAGATCGCGATTGAGCACAGCATGTCCACCCGGCTCTTTGGGCGGATCAAACGCCAGATCGGTCAGCCGCTGAATCTCCTCACAGTTCAGTTGATATCCACCGTGTCGGCTCATGGCGTTAAGCAATGAATGAAAAATACTGTCGACCGCGAAGACTTCCTTCTCGCCGATACAGAGCAGGTTGTTGTCATATGCGGCACCGGTGATAATCGATTTTGCAGCGTTATCCATGTCGGCCGTTTCATCGACGACGACGGGCGGATTACCGGGGCCTGCAACGATCGCCCGTTTGCGGCTCTCCATCGCAGCTCGTGCAACAAATGGACCACCCGTTACACACAACAGCCGCACACCACGATGCTCAAAAATTTCGTTTGCTGACTCAATTGTTGGCTCGCCAATGATCGTGACCAGGTTCTCCAATCCCGTGGCTTTATAAATGGCACGGTTGAATCGTCGCACGCCTTCGCACGCAATCCGGGCACCACCGGGATGTGGATTGACGACCAGCGTATTCCCCGATGCAACCATGTTGACGACATTGCCAGCGAGTGTTGGCAACGAATGTGTGACAGGAGTGATCGCGCCAATCACACCGAAGGGAGCATACTCGGTAACCATCAAACCATGATCGCCGCTCATGGCGTCACACCGCATGAATTCGACGCCCGGCACGTTCCTGATGATCTGCAACTTCTCGATTTTGTGATCGAGTCGGCCAATTTTGGTTTCTTCCAGTTCCGCCCGACCGAGTTCTTCCGCCTGATCGAAGCAGATCTGTTTGACGATTTCGATCGCCTTGACGCGATCGCTGATCGGCACTTCGGAGAGTTTCAGAAATGCGTCGTTGGCAGCAGTAACGGCGTCATCCACGTTTTTGAATACGCCCCAGTCGCCGTCCGCTTTTGATGGGGATGCGGCTGAGAATCCATTTCGGCGATTCAATTGAGTAATGACTTCCTGAACGACCGCGCGAATGGCGTCTTCGGTTGCAACACTCATGGTGGCTTGCTTTCTTTTTCGTCTTTATGATGTCAAACACGCTTTTTGCGTGCCGTTATTTCAATACTGTCAACTGGGGTAGCAGGTGGAAGCTTGTCCTGCGGGAATGATCAATCCTCACTCGCATTAAAAATCGTGTTTGTACCCAGCTGTACCTGGTCAACAACGCCAATCACAGCCGCATCAATCGGCAGGTTTTTGGTCTCGGGCGTGAACCGGGCACTGGATCCCTGCACGCACAACACGACTTCTCCCTCTCCCACACCAACCGGATCGACCACCACAAACGATCGACCAGTGGGCTGCAAGTCGCTCTGGTCTTTTTCGTTCACGCGTAACGGTTCGACAATCAGCAATTTCTGGCCGACCATCACGTCAACCTTCTGCGTCGAAACCAGACTGCCTTTGATTCGTCCCAAAAACATCGGTGACTCTCCGGTTCACTTTTCCTGCAACACTTCAGCCGTCTGACGCGCCACAATCAATTCTTCATTTGTCGGGACAACCCAGAGCTGTGTCCGGCTGCCTTCAGCGGATATACACGATTCGCCACTCACGTTCTGATTCCGTTCGGTATCGAGTTCGATGCCCGCCCATTCCATATTCCGGCAAGTACCTTCCCGGATTCGCCGGCTGTTTTCCCCAATCCCACCAGTGAAGACGATGGCATCGGCTCCTCCCAGAATTGTCAGGTAACCACCGACGTAATGCCGAATCGATGCAACGAATGTATTCAACGCCAGGTCTGCCCGGGTATTACCATCCGCTGCCGCCTCTTCCAGATCCCGCACGTCACCGCTGAGACCACTCATGCCGAGCAGTCCGCTGCGGTTCGCCAGGTCTTCCAGCAATTCGTCAAGCGATTTTCCCGTTGCGCGAATTAACACAGGCAGTGCGAAGGGATCGAAGTCCCCCACACGGTTGTTGTGTGGTAATCCCGTCTGCGGACTCATCCCCAGACTGTTCGCCTGCGATTCACCATTGCGAATTGCACAGAGCGAATTGCTCCCTCCCAAGTGGCATGAAATCACGCGCAAGTCTTCGCGATCCAGAATTTCCCCAATCCGCTGCCCGATATACCGATGACTCGCCCCGTGGAATCCCCAGCGTTGCACTTCATGCTCATCCTGCCACTGGTAAGGTACCGCGTAGGTACGGTTCTCTGGCGGGATCGTTTCGTGAAACGCCGTTTCAAGAGACGCGACTAAAGGAATTTCGGGAAACGCTTCGCGAAGCTGACGCATCGCCTTGACGTACGGCGGATTGTGCGCCGGGGCAATGTCCGACAACGCGTCCATCTTCTCCAGCAGCGCATCATCAATCTGTCGTACGCCGCTCAAATTGCCCGCGAACACCGCTTTGAAACCAATCGCCGACACCTCCGCAACAGACTCGAGGCATCCAAATTCGGAATGCGTCAGTTGATCGAGGCAAATCCTCACCGCCGCCGCATGGTCCGGTACATTTTGTTGAACCGTGTTGGTATGCGATCCGATTCCGACCGAACAACTGCTTTCCGATTCTCCAATCCGATCTATTCCACCGCGCGCCAGCTGCGCCTCAGTAGTCAGGTCGAACAACCGGTATTTGAAACTGGTCGATCCCAAATTGGCAACGAGAACTTTCATTGAGCTGATTCCGTGCTCGGGTTGAAGGGAGAGATTTCATTACCGTAATAGCGTGTTCGCCACGTGGCGGCCTGCCACAATCTGCAAACACGCCTGGAACGTATTACGCTCTTTTGTGCCGCGATGAGCGTCGTCAGCCCTGCAAACACAGGCCCCCACGAGCCAGCAGAGACGTCACACCGGAAGGTAAACTGCTCTAAACAAACTGATCCAGCAATGACTGTTCCGGTCGCGGAATCAGGTGAGCCGAGACCAGTTCGCCACACTGCGAAGCCGCAGAGGCACCGGCGTCGACAGCTGCCCGAACCGAACCGACATCGCCCTGAATGACGGTCGTGACAAACGCACCGCCGATTTGAATCTGTTTGACGAGCGTCACATTGGCTGCCTTCAGCATGGCATCCGACGCTTCGATCTGGGCAACCAGCCCTTTGGTTTCCACTAATCCAATTGCTTCACCGCTCATGTTTTCTTCTTTTCAAATTCCAGAGTGAATCGAGTTGTCAGCGCCGCCTGCCCGACCGTGCGAGACGACGTCATTCGCCAGGTTATTTGGCGGCTTTTGCTGCGGGCAGTACATTGCTCAGCTCTTCGTGCGGACGTGGAATGACCTGCACGCTGACCACTTCGCCGATTTTGCTGCCGGCACTGGCACCTGCATCGAGAGCCGCTTTGACAGCGGCAACATCACCCACGACAAATGCCGTTACCAGACCACTACCCACTTTGTCCCAGCCTGTCATGCGGACATTTGCCGCCTTCAACATGGCATCAACCGCCTCGACCAGACAAACGAGACCTTTCGTCTCGATCATTCCCAATGCTTCCATCGCCTTCGCCATTTCTAAAGTCTCCGAAAAGGTTCTAATTTCGGGCCCGAAGGTCTACACTCGGACCACTCGTGACAGTTCTGGAAAACTCGGTTTCCAACTTACTTCCTGCAGGAGCACGCATCGGACGATTTCTTCAGCAGTTCGACGTTCGTTGCGTCATCCAGATTGACCGCGTTGCCTTCATCGGTATCGATGTGGACTTCCAGCTTGATGTTCTCTCCCGCGCGAACAACCAGGTCTTCGAGCACGGTCGTGCAACCTGGTGATTCAATTCGCAGATCCATCCTGTCGCCATTCTGGATGCCATAATGTTCGAGATCACCCGGCCCCATATGTACATGCCGCATGGCACGAATCACGCCCTGCTTCAGTTCGACCACACCTTCCGGCCCCACGAGAACGCAGCCGGGCGTCCCTTCGATATCACCACTGATTCGCACCGGAATATCGATGCCCAGCGATATTGCGTCGGTGAATGCAAGTTCGACCTGAGAATCACCTCTGCAGGGACCAAGCACACGCACGTTCGGCAGCATCCTCCGTCGCGGTCCGACCACAGCGACCGTTTGTGTTGCGGCGTAGTAACCGTCCTGATAGAGGTCCTTTTGAATCTCGAGCTGCGCTCCTTTTCCGAAGAGAATTTCGACATGCTCATCGGTCAGATGGACATGCCGGGCCGAAATGTTGACAACCAGCGGATTTCGCGTTGATGAAGGAACGCCGTTGGATTGTGCCGGATCAAGATGTTGCAACAGGACATCGCGTACCACACGTTCGACGTCATTGCGGGAATAGGGAGTAGCGAGTTGTGTCATGTTGATGATCTGCCTGCTGCGTTATTTTGAGTTGATCACATCCAGCTTGACGCCGGCCTTTCGAATGATGCTTTTCCAGTTCTCGTCGATTCCATCATCCATCACGAAACGATCGACTTCTTCCAGTTCACAAAGATGTGCCAGGGCGGAATGCCCCAACTTGCTGCTGTCGGTCACCACAATCACTTCTTCAGCGGACTGCATCATTTGTCGCTCGGTTTCAACCAGCATGGCGTTGCTGTTGAACAGGCCCGCTTCGGTGACTCCTCCAATGCTCATAACCAACCGTCGCACATGAATTCGCTCCAACGTTCCCACGGCCATTGGTCCCAGGGCGACCCCCGTTTTCGGGTAGACATAACCTCCCACGGCAATGAGTTCGATATTCGGTTGATTCACCAGCAGATTGATAATGGGGACCGAATTAGTCACGACTTGCAACGACTTGCCGATCAGTTTTCGGGCCACCTCCAAAGTTGTTGTCCCGCCATCGAGCAGCACGGCTTCGCCTGGCTGGATGATATCTGCGACATGGCTGGCAATCTCCTCTTTCTGGTAAAGAGCCGACAGCCGCCGGTCTTCAAAATCTGTCAACGACTCTCCAACATAGGTTGCACCACCACGCGTACGTCGAACCTGCCCAATTCCGTCAAGATATTCCAAATCCCGTCGAACAGTTGATTCACTGGCCTGCACTTCACTGACAAGCTCATGAAGAGATATAAACCCTTTCTCTTCAATTACTTGAACTATTTTATTCCATCTGGCATCGCGTAACATTGGCACTCATTGCATCTGGGAGTTGATCTTATTCAGCTATAATGACGTTAACATATTTCAAAATCAACCAATAATTTTCAAAATCGATCTAAAAAACAGAGAACGGGAAGAATGGGAACTCTGTCCAGTTTGCGCGATCCTCCGAACCATACCTCATACCGGCCATGATGCAAAAAAGCGTCATTCCTTTTGAATCGGGTATTTGCGCCATTGCGGTGAGATTGCAGGTTGTGCCGGTTGAAGGGGAACAAAAGCGATAGCAGTGCCGTCGGGGCAGTGTAAGAATCGCACTATAGCGGCAAACGGATAAGTATGGCGTCTTTCGATCGGTTATTATCGTTCCAGATGGGGCGTAAGCCGCCACAGATAAAAGTCCGTCGGACTATTGGTCTGCGTCGATCGTCTGCCAGGACGCCGTTTGATCGCAATGGTTTGGAGCAGGGCACGCAATGTATACCGCTTCTTTGGAGATATCATCGCACGCAGAAGCGGGGGAGTTCGCAGAGGGAAAATTGTCAGACAGGATCAACAGAAAAGTGTGATCCCACGGCGACCGAATAACCAACGATGGCAACAACAGCGACTCGACTTCCGTCATACCGAATCGCATAATGACCCAGCTACAAAACGGCTGTGCCAGGCAGCAAAGCCTCAAACGTGGTCGAAGCAGAAATTGCGAAGCATCTTCGCAACCGACGCAAAAGACAATTTCCTGGTTGCGATTTCCTGAGAACGAGAAACCGTGTCGAGCCAAAAACTGTCGTCCATTAACAAACTCTCGGCGAGTTCACCCAGAGTTGGGCCACCGGATGTTGTTGGCCTGAGCATCGGGAATGCAATTTCATCAATCGCACCATTACCCCCCAAACAGGGCATGCGACAAAGCAACGCGTCACCTGCCACCTGACCCGGCACGGCGCTTTGGTCAGCCTGAAGCACGATGCGATGACCGGCCATCAAGCTGAGATAGTCAGGATAAGCTCGTGGCGTACTGATGCGCAGAACACCTGGATCAAATTCGAGTGATTGCAGCCAACGTTCTCCGGATCGACCTTCTGTATTGATCACCGTAACGCCGCAACCCGTTTTCCCTGCAACATCCTTCGCCCAATTGAGAGCCAGCAGATGACAACGGGACGTTGTGCCGAAATGGCGCGTGCCGATGAAGATTCCTTCGCGTTCATTGAGCTCCCGGGAAAAATCCCATTGTGGAAAATCAACTGGGTAGGGTGTTGGAATCAACATGACCGGTTTTTCGCCATTCGATGCAGCTTCGTACAAGCCAACGAGCCCGGGCACGGCGCTGATAGCACCATCGGCCAGTTGACAAATTTCCCGAAAGACCCGCCATACACGAGGTGAACTCAATTGATCGGTGACCTGCAACAGGCCGGTCTCTTTCCATGAGACAAAGACCGGTTGACCGGCCGCTTTCAACGCCTGCACTGCCACAAGACTCGGGGCGAGCCGCCTTCGCAGCAGAACAAGGACCGGTTCACCCGGTTTCATGACGTCAGCGGCATTTTTGGCAAACACCCCATTCGTACAGGCAGCGTACGCGTGAAAATTGATCGGTGCATGCCCGGAATCACCCGGATCTGCCGGGCCATCCAAAAAAGCCTGATGCGGATCACGACCATTCGGGTTCAGGACGTTCAGCCGACCCGGAATTACGTCAGCTTGAGACAGTTGAGTCTCTTCGCTGTTGTGAGCGGACGCACGAGTTGCAGAACCATCGGTGTTGATCGTTGTCGTATCAGGCACTTTTTGCTCACCAGCTTCCGTCGAAATCCTTTTGACTTAGAGCGTATCATGCTCCTCTGTACCGCAATGAGCGCCAATTGGCCTGCAGGCAGAGACGCCCACAAGCCAGAGACATCACACCAGAAAGCAAACTGCCCCAGTCGCAGTATCGTCTACAGCCTGTTGAGTCACAATCAAGATTCGTTGAATTTTCTTTGACTGTCTGGAAACTCAAGGGATCTTCACCTCCTGCTCACAGAAACCAAACACTTTGTGGTAACGTCTTGCCCGTACTTTCGGGCACCGGGGGGCCAGATTTTCAGGCAGCCACGCGACGGTTGTGCCGTCGGTAAAACCACGCCTTAAAGGAAACGGACCGAGCAAGGCGGCGGAGGCGAGCATCCATGCGAGGCGACTGCAGATACGACTTCATGAAATGCAGT
This sequence comes from Planctomycetaceae bacterium, assembly GCA_028284145.1. Taxonomy (GTDB): domain Bacteria; phylum Planctomycetota; class Planctomycetia; order Planctomycetales; family Planctomycetaceae; genus JANQSH01. The sequence continues at coordinate 56,099 of JANQSH010000096.1, forward strand.
CGGTCCAAATCATCAATTTGAGGGAAGTCACTGGAGAAGAGGAGTTGTCCCAGATCCTTGACCCGCCATCGTCCGCGTGTCGAATAAATCAGTCGTGTCAGGTCAATCAACACGAGATCAAATGGAGCGCTTGCTTCAGGTGTCTCCTTGATAAAAAAATGACACAAATAGAAATCCTGATGATACAACCGAGCTGAATGCAGTCGCCGAGCGATATCTGCCACACCCTCAATTAACTGCAGCTTCAACTCCAGAGTCTCCGGATTCAGTTTGCCACTGAAACGAAACGGGATGAACTCATCCAGCGGCTGATAACCTGACAACTCTTCCACAACGAGAAAACTCTTGCACTTGTGTTGGGGATCGGCGCCTGCCGCAATGACCCGCGGAACGCGGATACCTAACTCCGACGCAAGGCGTAGATTCTCGCGTTCTTTCATTCCCTCTGAAAATTGCGCCGGCAGTAATCGTGACCACCAGGGGGCATGGTAATACTTCTTGATGAAGACGTTCAGTTCGCCCTGATTTGAAGGAAGACGATACCGTCCCGTCGTGCGTCCCTGCTTGCTGACGAACTGATCGATCGGTTCTGTCATCGCGATCGCTTGATAAAGGTCTGCAGCTGGCGCGATCGAAGATTGATCAAGGTCATCCGAGACCCAGAGCTCGGGCGTTCCCTGCCACATATATTTCCCCCCCAGTGTGGGGCAACAATTCCTGTACTCAACGCACACCGCACAAATGTCTCGTGCTGGAAAATCTTCACGGAATCCTAGCAATTTGACAAAATCTGAGCAATTGCATTCGCTCTTCGAGCTTCACTTTCGGCTTCAGTCCGACGGGCTTTTATCTGTGGCGGCTTACGCCCCATCTGGAACGATAATAGCCGATCGAAAGACGCCACACTTATCCGTTTGCCGCTATA
>JANQSH010000100.1 GCA_028284145.1 Planctomycetaceae bacterium
CTAGCGCGATTGAGGCAGTTTAGATAAGCTTCTGATTCCTCATTTAGGAAAGGAGTCAGAGGATGAATCGATCACTGGTTGTGCGAACGGTCCCGAAGCCGACACGCAAAGAGATCCTTGCTCTGTATGACGAAGGCTTATCGACAGCAGAGATCTCAACAAGGTTTCAGATTTCTCCGGCGTGGGCGCGTCGTGTCAAACAGGAGTATCGGGAACAGGGCAAAACCTGCAACGCGACCACACGCAATCGAAAGACAAAGTGGGACGGTGAAGAAATCAAACGTCTGATCGCAGAGCAACCTGACATGACACTGCAGGAACTCAAAGAGGCGTTGGGAACGGATCTGGATGTATCAACGCTCTGCCGTGCTTTGAAGAAGCTGCAGTTGACGTTGAAAAAAAAGTCCTGACCGCCTCGGAACAAGATCGCCCAGATGTTGCCGACATGCGTGCCCGATGGCACGCGAACCAGTCGCACTTCGATCCAGAGCATCTGGTCTTCATTGATGAGACATGGGCCAAGACCAACATGACTCGCCCACGTGGGCGCTCTCCCAGAGGCACACGACTCACGGCACGTGTTCCACATGGCCACTGGAAGACGACGACCTTCCTGGCCGCCCTGCGATGTTCCGGCTTGACTGCTCCGTTGGTGGTCGATGGTGCGATCAATGGCGACATCTTTCTGGCCTACGTCGAACAACAGTTGGTGCCGACACTGCAGCAGGGTGACGTCGTAATCATGGACAATCTGTCCAGCCACAAGAGAGCAGGCGTACGAGAAGCCATTGAAGCCGCAGGCGCGAAGTTGGTCTTCCTGCCGCCCTACAGTCCCGACTTGAACCCCATCGAAAACGCATTCGCCAAGTTCAAGTGGCTGCTGAAAAGCACCGCCAACCGAACCGTCGAAGCGTTGTGGGAGACATGTGGCAAACTGCTCGATGCCTTCACGGAAACCGAATGCCGAAACGACTTCCGACACTGCGGATACCGCTACGCTTAGACGCAATACGCTCTAGTCCGACGGGCTTTTATCTGTGGCGGCTTACGCCTCATCTGGAACGGTAACAGCCGATCGAAAGACGCCACACTTATCCGTTTGTCGCTATAATGACCCGACGACGGAGTTTCCACGGTCGTCCCGCCCTTCCTGTTCGCTCCGCTGGCAAGAAAACTCGTATTGCATTCCATTCCGAATCTGCCAAATTGTGACGTGACATCTGGCTCCTCCTTGAGCTCCATTGACGTGAAACTTAAACCAAGGAGACAAAACTGCCGTTTCGTTCGAAAACGGCGATGAATTCGGCATTTGTGAAGTGTTCTGTCCGGATGCTCTCAGGTGTTCTCTTCTCGCAAAATATCAATTGCAGGATAGAAATTAAGGCGACCGTCAAAACCAAAAGTTGAGCTTGATGAAGTTGCAAGGAGCGACAAAGGAGCAGGTTACGTCAATCCGTACCCCCCAAACGAAGCCTTGACAAGACTCCAGTCACTTTTCGTCCACATTGCATCGTTTCAAAACCACGCCCGTGCGCGTCGAACTTCACTCGAGAGCTTTTGCATGAACTCGGCTGGACACGTTCGGGCGTATTCGGTATCACTCCCTCCCCACTCAAATCTCTCACAGATTTCTTACTCACTTTCCCACCCGAAACATCATCGACTTACCCGGACTTGCGCCCGGTCCATGATGATTTGTCAACGACCGATGCGTGGCATGCGTCAATGGATTGATCGCATGGCGGTGATCTGATGGTATTTGGAGGCATGGATGCCGACGGAGCAGAATAGCGGCTGGCAGGCAGCACTTGCACAAAGCCGTGCGCTTCTCTTTCCAGTTTTGATTGTGACATCGGTTCTGGTGATCGTTGTCCCGATGCCGCCCGTGCTGATGGATCTCCTGTTGGCAAGTAACGTCACCGCCGCCGTGGTGATTCTGCTGACCACCATATACGTTAGCCGACCGCTGGAATTCAGCGTGTTTCCTGCTGTCCTGCTTGGCACGACGTTAGCGCGACTGGTGCTGAATGTCGCATCGACGCGGTTGATTCTCACGCGCGGGGCGACCGATGGCACCGAAGCCGCCGGCGGCGTGATTCAAGTCTTCGGAGAGTTTGTCACTTCTGGTCAAATTGTTGTCGGGTTGATCATTTTTGTGATTCTCGTGGCGATTCAATTCCTGGTGATTACCAAAGGGGCGACGCGTATTTCCGAGGTCGCCGCCCGTTTTGCGTTGGATGGTATGCCGGGCAAACAGATGGCCATTGATGCCGACCTGAATGCCGGGTTGATTACGCAGGAACAGGCCAAAACGCGCCGCGAGGAAGTAACTGACCAGGCCGATTTTTACGGGGCGATGGATGGTGCCAGTAAATTTGTCCGGGGCGATGCGATTGCGAGCATTGTCATTACGCTGATCAATATCGTTGGCGGTTTGTACATGGGAATGGTCGAAGCCGGCATGGATTTCGGACGTGCGGTGGAAGTCTTTACCACGCTGACCATCGGCGATGGTCTGGTGACGCAGATTCCCGCCTTTCTGATTTCTCTGGCTGCAGGTTTGATCGTCACGCGTACCTCAAGCGACAGTAATTTACCCAAAGATGTTGTCGGACAGATGTTCGCACATCCCGAAGCAATGTTTCTGGCGGCTGCTTTTCTCGGTGCGTTGTCCGTCACTGGTTTACCGACGGTTCCCATGCTGTCGCTGGGACTTTGTTGTGCAACTGTCGGCGTTGCATTGACGCGTACCCGCAAAGCGGAGGTTGTCACACAACAGCGCAAGCAGGAAGAACAGGCGTCTGCCAGACCGGAACCGAAGCCGGAAGACAACCTGCATGTCGATCCGCTGGAGTTGGAGCTTGGTGTCGGGTTAATTCGACTGGCTGACCCTGCTTCTGGCGGTGATCTACTGGAACGCGTCACGTTGGTGCGGCATCAGATTGCTCAGGAACTGGGGGTTATCCTGCCGAAGGTCCGTATTCGAGACAATATCCGGCTTGATCAACGCAACTATCAAGTCAAAATCCGTGGCGTCCCGGTGGCGTGGGGAGAAGTTTATCCCGACGCATACATGGCCATCGACACCGGCGCAACGAACAGCGACATCCCTGGCATTCAGACAGTCGAACCGGCGTTTCAACGTGCGGCCCGCTGGATTGACCCCGGGATGAAAGAGCGGGCAGAACTGGCGGGATTCAGCGTCGTCGAACCTTCTGCTGTTCTGATCACCCACCTGACGGAAGTTGTTCGCGACAAAGCAGCCGAATTGCTCACAAGACAACAAGTGCATGAATTGCTCGATAACCTTCGGGAATCGTCCCCCAAGGTTGTAGAAGAGTTGATTCCCGAGTTGCTCCGACCGGCTCAGGTACATCAGATTTTGAACAATCTGCTGAATGAACGTGTTCCCGTTCGTGACATGGAAAGCATTCTGGAAGTCCTCACCGACTACGCCGACCGAACAAAAGACCTGGCGATTTTGAGTGAATATGTGCGGCACAGTCTTGCGAGAACAATCTGCCAGCAATACCGCGATGCCAATCGTACATTGCATGTCGTCACGTTGGACCCGGCATTGGAAGACATTCTCGCAGCGGGATTTGATTATGGCGAACGCGGATTAGTGATCAAACTTTCGCCACAGGTCGCTGAAGCCGTCACGCGGTCGCTTGCTCAGCAATTGGAGAAAGTGGTTCAGGCGGGGCATCCTCCGGTTGTCTTGTGCAGCCCGCAAGTCCGCGCTTTATTGAAACAGGTTACTTCGGCATCACTGCCAAAACTGGCTGTTCTCAGTCTCAATGAAGTGACGGAGGACACAATGGTTGAATCGGTCGGTCAGATCAACGCGAGTACACTTCAGGAGCTGGCGACTCCCCAGCCGGTGACGACGGGATAAATGACAACCAGAAAACAATCGAGTTATTGAGAACCATCTTCGCCTCGAGCGAACGGGAAAGAAGAATACAATGACAGAAGTGCTCACCTTTCGAGCCGCAACAATGCAGGAAGCCCTGGATCGAGTCCGCGAGGAACTTGGTGCCGACGCGGTCATTCTGCACACCAGGCAGGTGTCGCAACGCCGGCTGCTTCCCTGGAAGAAGCCAATTCAGGAGGTGGAAATCACAGCGGGCATCGACACCTCGGTCCCCGCGCGCGTCAAAACACCACTGCGCCCAGCGAATACTGTTTCGATGCAGGCAAGCCATCCCATGGCGAAGGGGACAAATGGAACTTCTCTGACCGATCGCCTCCCACAGCCGGTTGATACTTTGGAAATCTCACAACATCTGAAAACAGCAGCACCATCCAGAGTGATTACCCCTGCTCCAAAATCGCCATCGGTTTCTCCCGCAACCGCGCCTCCGCGTCCTGCCAAACCGCGATCCTCCACTCCACACGCCGGCAAATCGTATTCAGAAACACAACCGCCAGTAGCACCAAAACCACAGGTACCGCGCCGTCCTCTGTCCACCGGTCGCCATCCGCTTTCGCAACAGCAAACAACGCAGCACATTTCACCGCCGAAAGCCACTCCCCCCCCTCACCGGTTGGGTTCCGTCAAATCGCAGGGGCTCAACGTGGAAACGACCAGGGCATTTGAGGAGAAGCTCAATTCCATCCAGCGGGTTCTCGAAAACCTGGAACGCGTCCGGCACAATCCCTCATCGCAGGACATTCCGGATGAACTTTTCCAGCTCTATGCCGATTTGATCGATTCCGATGTCGCCGAAGAGTTGGCACGGCAATTGATTACGCGTCTCAAAGCGAAGTTTCCGATGTCACAACTGCGGAATGTCGACATGGCTCGGACCCTGTTGACCGGTCTGGTTGAGTCTGACCTGAATTGTTGCGGACCGATCGCGCCGACACCCAATCGCCGAAAAGTGGTTGCATTGGTTGGTCCGACCGGTGTTGGCAAGACGACAACGATTGCGAAACTGGCGGCAAACTTCCGACTGCGTGACAACATTCGGATGAGCCTCGTCACAGTCGACACCTATCGCATTGCCGCTGTCGAACAGTTGCGAACATACGCCGAGATCATCGATCTTCCCATGAAGATCGTTACCAGTCCCCAGGAAATGCGTCGGGCAATGGACGAATTTATCGGATTGGATCTCGTATTGATCGATACGGCTGGTCGCAGCCCGCGCGATGATTTGAAAATTCAGGAACTGAAATCGATTCTGGCGGAAGCGGATGTCGACGAAGTGCACCTCGTGATGAGTCTGACCAGCAGCCTCAAGGGACTGGAAACAACCGCCCGCAATTTCGCACAGGCGAACACCACATCGATGGTGCTCACCAAACTCGATGAAGCGATTGGTATGGGAGCATTGTTGTCGCTCAGTCAGCGTGTCCGTCTGCCGATCAGCTATCTGACAACGGGACAGGATGTACCGGACGATATCGAGCCGGCGATTGCATCGCGCATCTCACGACTGGTGCTCGGACAGGATCAACTGCATTCGCGATAGAGCGTATTACGCTCCTTCGTGGCGCGATGGACGTTTTTCATCCTGCAAATACAGATTCCCGCGAGAGAGAAGCATCACACGAAAAAGCAAACTGCTCTAATGAGCGACAACCACGGGTTGAAAACAACGGACTTAACGGGACGAAACCACGGTATGCGAGATCAGGCCAACGTACTGCGAGATTTGATTGAACAACGCGCGGCAAGGAACGCGATGACCGAGTCCACCGACCATGTCCGCTCAGGGTATACCGTTGCGATTGCCAGCGGCAAGGGGGGCGTGGGAAAAAGCAATGTTGCAGTCAATCTCTCACTCGCATTGCGAGAATTGGGTTACTCCGTCGCACTGTTGGATGCCAGCCTTGGCCTGGGAAACATCGATCTTTTATGTGGCTTGAATGGCTACTGGAACCTGTCTCACGTGATGACCGGTGCGCGGGATTTGATGGAAATCGTTCTCGATGGTCCCAGCGAAATTCAGATTATTCCTGGTGCGACGGGTCTCAAGGAATTGGCTGACTGTCCTCCTGCGGCACGCAAACATCTCGTGCGACAGTTGAGCGAGGTCGAGCAGAGTCATGATTTTCTGATCATTGATACCAGCACCGGAATTCACAACTCGGTGCGGCAATTTCTGACTGCGGCGGATCTGGTGTTTGTCGTAACGACCGGCGAACCGACCTCCATTACCAATTCGTATGCAACGATCAAATCACTGGCGATTTCCAGTATTCACGAAGAATACGAAACCCGCGCGACGCCTCGTATCGAGGTTGTGGTCAATCAGGTCGATTCTCAGGAACAATACGACAAGATCGCTGACAATGTGCGAAAAACGTCCCGCATGTTCCTGCATTCCGAAGTTGAAGCGGCCGGTTATATTCCACAGGATGTCAACATCCCGGCAGGTGTCATGTCCCGCAAACCGTTTTTCCTTTCCCACCCCGGTTGCCCTGCGGCGGCGGCTCTGCGTCGACTGGCAAAGCGCGTTGAAGCCTACGCTTCGCATCGATCTACACCAGGCCAGTATTTTTCCCGCCTTCTGGAACCGCACGAGGTATTATCTTCAACGATTCCGATTCCTGCTTTGCAAAACACATCCGAACTTCACAAGCTCACACCCGCTGCCTGAGCGTATTACGCTCTTCTGTGCCGTGTTGGACGTTGCCAGACCTGCAAACACAGGCTCCCACGAGCCAGAAACATCACACCAGATAGTAAACTGCAATAAACAGCAAACATCACTTTCGATGGACACCCTGCCTTTGTTCGCACCGGCCGAATTTGCCGAGGCGAATGTCAAACTTTTCCGATTAGCAGAACTGGAACATTTATAGCGATTTTTCTGGATTTCAACGTTGCTTCCTGCCGATAACACGAAAACGAAATCACTCTGGAATGTCTTTGCGGACGCTCCAGGACACAGAAATTCGGTTTTCGTCGGATGAAATCGTGGCAGCGCAATTTGGAAGCCGGCTTGCTTTGATCGCCTTTGCCACCGCTTTGATGCGGGGGACAATTGATCGAACAGATTTTGTCGGTGCCATACAATTTGCCATGATTGTGCTGGTCGTCTTTTTCGCCATCGGATTGATGATTGGGGAGATTGGTTACCGGCTGGCCAAAGAATGCGGCGAAGTTGAATTCCAGATTCTGAGATCGGAGATCATTCCGGATTCCACAGAAGCAACCGAGAAAACATCAACGGAATAATGCGACAAGGACGTCGTCGCGATTCCGTCCGAGAGTACACAGATCACCATGGAGGGTTGAATGGCTACCAAGCTGACCGAAGATGTCGCCGATGTCTGGATTGAATTCAAAAAGGATCAATCGAACCAGGCACTTCGGAACAGGCTGATTGAGCGGTACTTTCCGCTGGTCAAATACAATGCGGAACGAGTCTGGGCCAAACTCCCCGAAGGTGTCGATCTGAACGATCTTATTTCGGCCGGTGTCTTCGGCTTGATGGACGCCATTGAAGCGTTCGATCTTGAACGGGGCGTGAAGTTTGAAACGTACTGTGTCCCCCGAATTCGTGGTGCCATGCTTGATGAACTGCGGACAATGGACTGGGTCCCGCGTCTGGTAAGAAGCAAGGCCAGCAAACTCGAAGCCGCCCGCAAAAAAGCCGAAGCAGAACTGGGGCGTCCTCCTTCCGACACTGAGATCGCCACGAAGATGGAACTCCCGCTGCCGGAATTTGAGAAACTCAAGACTGAAGCAAGCACGGTCAATCTCGTCAGCCTCAACAAGAAGTGGTACGAAACCGACAGCTATAAAGATGTTCGGGAAATCGACATCCTCGAAGACTGCAAAGGTGAAGATCCCACCAAAGGGATTCAGAAACGGGATCTGATGAAACTTGTCACCAAGGGCCTCAATCGCAATGAACGCCTGATCGTCATTCTTTACTACTACGAAGAATTGACGATGAAGGAAATCGGCACGACGTTGGGGCTTTCGGAATCGCGTGTGAGCCAGATGCATTCCAGCATTGTTGCCCGGTTGAAGGATCATCTGAAACGCCGTCGCCCGGAATTCAGTTGATCGACGGCAGTCATTGAGACGAATTCACCCCCCGGTTGCCGAATTGGTAATCGGGGGTTTTCCTGTTTTGAATGAAACAGTTTCCTCAAGTATACCGGGAACGACGAGGACTCAGAATCGAGATAGCCGCATTGCCAGGCAATGTGGCCACTGTACCACTGAGTTGCGTGGCAACGTGGCCAGGATACACCCCCTCCATTTGAGCCTGGCGAAATGACACGGAAAGATTATTGCAAGTCACATTGAACTGTAGCGGCCCTCACATTGTCATCACAGTTCCAAATGAGGCTCAGCTGCCACACAGAAAAGTCCGTCGGACGAAGAGTGAGGGCTGAGATTTGCGGCAGGCAACCGGCGGCGTCAAAACTATTTGCTGCTGTGACGAACATCACTCCACAGTCAGACTGCCGGTGAGAAGTAGCCCTTCAATCTGCAGGGCCGCCTTTTGCCGGTTGAGCTGCAATTCGACATGCTTCTGCTTCTGACGGGCGTAGGTTCGCTGGGCATCCAGCACATCGAGAACGCTCAATTCGCCTTCAACAAAGCCAGCTTCCACCAGTTTCAACGTTTCCTTTGCGTTTGGGGCGATCTCTTTGTCAAAATGCTTCAACTGCCGAACGGCGGCATCGTACTCCCGGTAGACTCTTGCCAGACGCATCTGCAACGCCCGCTCGGTTTGGATCACTTTCGCTCGTGCCCCGGCCAATTCCGCCTGAGCTTCTCGAATGCGTCCCTGATTGCGATTGAAGACCGGCAATGGCATGCCGACTTCGACGCCGGTAAAAGTCGAGTCCAATTGCGTGTCGTACTGTACGCTGACGCCGACATCCCAATCGGGGCGATTTTGTGCTTGAGCGTGACGAATGGCCCAGCAGGCACGTTGCACGTCGGCACGGGCGGCAGCCAGTTCCGGACTGTTTGCCAGCACGGTCTGCAGTGTCATTTCCCAGGAATGAATTGACGTTTTCTCGGTGAGATCGCCTGCCAAAGGGCTCGGTTGCAAACCTGCTTCACCCACGAAGGCTGTCATCTCCCGCCAGGCTGCGGCGACAGACGCCCTGGCTGATTCCACTTCCAAAGCGGCTTCCTCGGTTTCCAGTCGAGTGCGAAGAACATCCACGCGCGAGGCATCTTCCTGTTTGAGTCGCTGTTCCATCGCGGCCAGATCCCGCTTGTGGAGTGCAAACAATTCCCCGGCAATTTCCAGTCGTTTCTCAGCCGCCAGCAGGACATAGAATTGAACGCGGACATCATTCAGAACACGAAAACGAGTCGCCTGTTGATTGTGTTCTTCGCGGCTCTGTTCAAAGCGTGCAGCATTGCGACCCGTTGATACCTTTTCTTTGGCGACAATTGTCTGGCTGACGAATCCGCCATGTTGCCCATCAGAGCCATCCAGGCCGATGTCATCTCCTCGATATCCAATTGTCGGATTCGGTTTGAGTCCCGCCTGCACAACACGACCATAAGCACCGTTGATCCGAGCTGATGCGCGAATCAGAGCAGGATGAGAACTCAGCGCCAATGCTTCAAAATCGGCCAGAGACATCGGTGTTAGAGACGTCGGTATTGCCGTTGCCGGTTTCTCCACGGGAGGGGCAGGCGGTAGTGGATGGCTCGTTTCAGGCAGGGTATTGGGCAATTCCAGCGGTTGCGGTTCTTCCAACGCAGGCAGATGTGAACTGGACGTGCGTCGAATGGGGCCGGTGTTCGCATGGTGAGTTCGTCGCGATGGAACCCATTCTCCAGCCACGATTTGTGCAGGGAGTATTGCCATCGACGCCAGGAGAGCAGGAATGAATGTTGGTAAACGGTACATGGTTGTCTTGGAAATGGAGGACGAAGAGATGGTGAGCCTTCAACAATATCGACTTTGCTGGTTGTTCTGCTTCCATCAACTTTGCTATTTGTGTCGATTGTGCGGCAATCCATTCCTGCCGCACGTTTGGAACAAGGAGAGTCCTTCGCGCGCGAAAAGTCGTCTGGACGCTATCGGCATCGATGCGTCATAATGGGGAATCAAACTGGCTGTAATTGTGATTGGAGCATTCGTTTGTTCATTCGAGCGAGACAATTTGTGCGTTGGATGATGACGTGTTGGTTCGCGTTGCTGCTGATCAATGCACCGGTACGTGTGTCGCACTGCCATCTGCATGGTCATGTCGAACAGCCAGACGCCCGCGCAACGGCAACACACGATCACGCTTTCCACTCTCATTGTGATCATGGGCATCAGCATCAGAGACACTCGCATCACAGACACAGCCATCACCATAATGAACCGAGGCATGCAAATGGCGAATCTCATTCGCTTTCGGCAGACTTGTTCCAACTGTCATTGAGCTGTCATCAGCATGTCTGGTTTTTGGGGATCGAATTGGATTTGCCAGCGGGGGAACATCGCGGGCCGTCTCACGAGTATGATGAGAACCTCAGCGATGTGATTGTCGCAACAGTGGTCTTGCGATCGTTGGATATTTCTCCCAGACCGCTTCAATACGAATGGCCCTCCCGAGACTGGGCCGATGGATGCCCTGGTGTCCCGGTTGAGGTCTTGCATTTTTCAGGCGCGCCCACGTCACGACTGTGTGATGCTGCGCGCCATGCGCAAACCGGAGTGCTGCTGGCCTGAGCCGGATTCACTCGCTTCTCATGTTGCGTTCGGAGTAATCGACCAGGTTTTTGCCTTTGGTCGCTGACAATGCTTTCTCCAAAATGGCGTTTTCTCCGAACCGGTCTTTCTGATTTTCCTTTTTCCATCGTTCTGCTTTGCAGGCAGCGTTCGATGGTGTTTCTGAAGAGGCGAACAGATGCATTCTCTTACGATTCGTACATTGATTGGTGTTGGTTTTCTGGCCGTGCTCGGAGCCGGGGTGTTCATCTCCCGCAATCGCTGGCTGCCATTACTTGTTCCGGCTGCATCGGAAGGCGCGGAAAGTCACGATGATCACCATGACGAACATGATCACGGTCAGCAGATGACCATCGTCTGGAAAGATGTTGAAGTCTTCATTGATTACCAACCGGTTATTGTTGGACAGCCGACGACTCTTAACATTCACCTGACTGATCTGAAGACAGGTTTGCCTTTGAAGAACGAGAAGTTGGATTTGAAGGCGCGGCGACCGACCGGCGATGAGGCCACTACATCTGCCGATCGACCGAACACAGCGCATGTTTATCAGCCGGAATTGACGTTACCAGCCAAAGGAACCTACCAGTGCTGGATGATGCTGGGGAATGACCCGTCCCGAGTGATTCGGCTGGATGCGATTCGGGCCTTTTCTTCACAGGAAGAGATGGAGGCGGATCAACACCTTCACAGCGGACATAATCATGCAGGCCATGCACATGGCGATGATGCGCACGGTGACGATGGGCATGGCGACGATCACGCAGCCGAGGATGTCAGTTTTTCAAAGGAAAAACAATGGCTGCTGGGCCTCAAAACGGAAGTGGCACAACGTGGCGGGTTTACCAGTTCTTTGTCTGTGCCGGGCAAAGTGGTTGCACCGCACCCATCGGAAGCGTTCATTCCACCACCGATCTCTGGCCACATCCTGCCTCCACAGGAAGGGCATTTCCCGCATGTGGGGGATGAAGTCAAACAGGGACAGACGCTGGCCATCATTCGTCCCTCAATCCTCGGCAAGGATCAGGCCGATCTCCGATTTTCGAGGGCGCAATTTCGGGTGTTGCTGGCAGAACTGGATGCCAAACGGCTGGATGTCGAAACAAAGATCGCTGCGGCGCAATTGGATATCGCTCAGTCGGAAGCCGATTTCCGAAGGGAACAGTCACTTTCGCAACAGGGGGTCACGGCCGGCAAGCGTCTCATTGCCGCGAAAAGCGCGTTGGATCAGGCGCAATCGAAACTGAATGGGTTGCGAAAATTGCTGGGAGCGTATCAACAGTCGCGCGAGGATATTGCACCGTTCGTCGAAGAGCCTGATGAGGAGATGGATTCGGAACAAAACAGCCCGTCCCGTGTGATCCTGAAAAGCCCGATACAAGGGACGATCGTACAGGCAGACGCGACCGCCGGAGAATATGTCGATCATGACCATCCGATTTTTCGCGTGCTGAACATGAACCGACTCTTTATCGATGCGGAGGTGTCGGAATTCGATCTGGCCAAAATCACCGATGCCCCCGGAGCCAGTTACCGTCTGGGCGCACATCCGGATGAGATTGTGCCGATTCTTGGTGATGGTGGCGGTCGGCTTGTTTTTGTCGGTTCGGTTGTCAATCCGGAGACTCGCACAGTCACCATCCGCTATGAAGTTCCCAATCAGCACCGGAAGCTCAAAGTTGATATGTCGCTGGATGTGCTGTTGGAGACGGATAAAAAACAGAAGGCGATCTCCGTTCCCACTGATGCCTTGATCGACGACGGTGGCGAAATGCTGATGTTCGTTCAGGAAGCAGGTGAAACGTTTCACCGGAAAACGGTTCGCGTTGGGGAAGTCTCAGGAAATCGCATTGAAGTTCTCGAAGGATTGCGGGAAGGGGATCGCGTCGTCACTAAAGGTGCATACGCCATCTATCTTTCAACTTTGTCCAGTGATGATCCACATATTGGCCATCATCACTGATTCAGAGTGTGATCTGCATTCCACATTACTCATTTCATTGAGTCACGATTCATCATGTTTGCCTACCTGATACGAGCTTCGATTTCCAACCGGTTGATTGTTGTGCTGGTCTCGGTCTGTTTGATGGGATACGGCCTGTATGTCAGCTCCCGGATGCCGGTCGACGTTTTCCCCGATCTGACGGCTCCAACGGTGACAATCATGACCGAAGCACATGGGATGGTGCCGACAGAAGTCGAAACACTCGTCACGTTTCCCATCGAAACTTCGATGAATGGTGCACCGGGCGTCCGGCGCGTCCGTTCCTCATCCACTCTTGGTTTTTCGATGGTCTGGGTCGAGTTCGATTGGGAAACCGATGTTGCCGTGGCCCGGCAAACGGTTATTGAAAAGCTGGCATTAGTGCAGGGGGCATTGCCCGATGATGTGGACAACCCCGTTCTCGCGCCACAGGCATCGCTGATGGGTGAGGTCATGCTGCTGGCGTTGCTCTCGGAGAGCCGATCTGATTTTGAATTGCGATCCTTCGCCGAGAATGTCATTCGACGTCGTTTGCTGGCTGTGCAGGGCGTGGCACAGGTTTCGACGATTGGAGGGGAGTTGAAACAGTATCAGGTTGTCCTTTCCCCATCGCGTTTGCGAGCGTACAACCTGACCACAGCTGACGTCGCAAAGTCACTCTCCGAAACCAATCAGAATCTCAGCGGGGGCGTGCTGATTTCCGGCAGCCAGGAATACTTCATTCAGGGTTTGGGGCGCATCCAGCAATTGAAACAAATCGGCGAGACGGTCGTCACCGTTCGCGATAAGACACCGATTCTCGTCCGCGATCTGGGCGATGTGAAAATTGGCCCCGCATTGCGCCGCGGAGATGCTTCTTCAATGGGCAAGCCAGCCGTTGTGATCGCCGTCACGAAGCAGCCGCTCGCGAACACACTCGAACTCACCGAGCGGATCAATGCGACGCTGGATGAGTTGTCGACCGGGCTGCCCGAGGGGATGGTCCTGCAGACGGACATCTTTCAGCAATCCCGGTTTATCGAACATGCCATTCACAATGTCCAACGCGCGTTGCGGGACGGTGCAATCCTCGTTGTTGTGATTGTGATGCTGTTTTTGTGGAGTGGACGTGCGAGTGTCATCACTTTGCTGGCGATCCCGTTGTCATTGTTGAGCGCAGTTCTGGCATTGCGGTTTTTTGGTGCGACGATCAACACAATGACATTGGGCGGGATGGCAATTGCCATTGGTGAACTGGTGGATGACGCCATTGTCGATGTCGAAAATGTCTTTCGGCGACTTCGGCAGAACGCAGCACTTCCTGAAGAGGAACGGAAGTCTGCATTCTCGGTTGTACTCAACGGCAGTCTTGAAATTCGTTCATCAATTGTCTTTGCCACGGCGATTGTCGTGTTGGTCTTTGTCCCCCTCTTCTTTCTGCCTGGGGTCGAGGGGCGATTACTTCAGCCTTTGGCAGTTGCTTATATCATGTCGATGTCGGCATCGCTCATCGTGGCTGTCACACTCACACCGGCATTGTGCTATTTTCTATTACCCGGAAGTCGTGACCTGCGCCGAGAGCAGGAACCTCCTCCTGCACGGCTGGCCAAACGGCTTTACGCGCCCATTCTGGATGGCGTGCTGGATCACCCCTGGCTGGTTGGCGGAGGTGCCGTTGTCCTGATGGTCCTTTCCGCCGCATCCGTTTTCATTATGGGGCGCAGTTTTCTGCCCCAGTTTAACGAAGGCGCCTTAACCATCAATGCAACCGCACTTCCGGGGACATCGTTGGAGGAATCATCCCGCCTGGCGGCGGAGGTCGAACGGATTCTGATTCGGCATGGCGAAGTCAAATCGGCAGCACGGCAGACGGGACGAGCAGAGTTGGCAGAACATACGATGGGCGTGGAGTCATCCGAAATTACTGCAACACTCAACATGAAGAGATTCCTCGCAACGGATGATCCCGTAAAAGCACAGGAGGAATTCCTCGAAACCATTCGTCAGGAATTCAAAGCTGTGCCGGGAGTCGTCATCGAGATTGGCCAACCGATTTCCCACCGAATTGACCACATGCTGTCCGGTACGCGGGCGGCGATTGCAATCAACATTTACGCACCCGATGACGCCCCCAACAGTTTGCAGCGTTTACGCGAACTGGCCCGACAGGTGGAAACGGCAATTCAACCAGTACCAGGCGTGGTCGATTTGAACGTCGAGCAGCAAATGCACGTGCCGGCGTTGAAGGTTCGGTTTCATCGGGATGTCATTGCTCGTAATGGATTGCACGTCTCCGATGTCGGTCATGAACTGGAGCGCGCCTTTTCCGGTGAAGTCGTGACACAGATATTGGAAGGCCGCAATCCGTACGATCTGGTTGTACGCGTGAGCGAGCCTCGGAAATTCCGCGTGGAAGATGTGAAACGATTGCCGGTCAAAACGCCTCTGGGGTCGACGGTGCCGTTGGAAGCGCTCGCGGAAATTGACACCAGTCTGACACCCAATCGGATTTCACGAGAAAATGTTCAGCGAAAAATTGTGGTGAGCTGCAACATCGCGGGACGGGACGTCGGCACGATTGTATCCGACATTCAAACGCGCATCGCAGACAATGTCGACATTGGTGAAGGGGTCTACGCCGGCTATTACCTCGATCTGGGGGGGCAGTTCAAGACGGCCGAATCGGCGTTTCAATTGCTGCTGGTGTTAACGTTTTGTGTGGTGCTGGCAATTGGTGTATTGCTGCATATTGCCTTTCGCTCGCTGGGCGACGCCTGCCTGGTGTTACTCAACCTGCCAATGGCTTTGATCGGTGGAGTGTTTGGCGTCTTTCTCTCCGGGGGTGTGTTGTCGATCGCATCGTTAGTTGGATTCATCACACTGTTGGGCATCACAACTCGCAATGGCATCATGCTTGTCAGCCACATTCGTCATTTACAGCGCGAGGAAGGAGTGACCGATTTTCGGGAAGCCATTCGTCAAGGTGCGATGGAACGATTAACGCCCATTCTGATGACCGCGCTCTCTACAGGATTGGGACTCTTGCCATTGGCGTTAGCAGGCCAACAGCCGGGTAGCGAAATTGAATCGCCTTTGGCCGTGGTGGTCTTGTGTGGTCTGGCCAGTTCGACCTTGCTCAACATGATTGTGATTCCGACATTCTTCCTTCGCTTTGCCGCCCGGGAAACGGCCCTCACTCAAAATGCTGCGGATTCCACTATTTGAGATTGCTTGCATTTGATGCCTGTCATTCCGGTTGATTTCGCCGACTCGTTGTGAGACGTTGAAGACATCGCGCCACGGAAGAGCGTAATACGCTCCAACATACATGAGAAAAGGGAATTCGATGACCAGGTCCATATTGATGCTTTTGATCGCTGCTTCTTCGCTGATGTCATTTGCCCAGGCTGCTGAGCAACGGCCCAATGTACTGTTCATCCTGACGGATGATCAACGCTACGATGCGCTTTCGTGCATGGGGCATCCGCATCTGAAAACGCCTCATATCGATCGGCTGGCGAACGAAGGGATGCTGTTCAGGAACCATTTCTGCACGACCAGCCTCTGTTCTCCCAGTCGAGCGTCGATCTTGAGTGGTCTTTATGCTCACGCTCATGGTGTGACGAACAACTTCACCGAATACCCCGAAAGAATGGCAAGTTTCCCAATCCAACTACAGAAATCGGGATACGAGACCGCCTACGTTGGTAAGTGGCACATGGGAGAGAAAAATGACAATCCTCGCCCCGGTTTTGATTACTTCGTTACACACAAGGGGCAGGGCAAGTACTTCGACACCGAATTCAACTTCAACGGCAAAGAGCGAAAGGTTGTCGAAGGCTATTACACCACCGTTGTGACGGATATGGCAATCGACTGGATTGGTGAGCGTCAAAGTGACAAACCGTGGCTGCTGATGTTGGGTCACAAAGCCCCACACAGTTTCTATCTGCCCGAGGAGAAATACAAAAACTCGTTCGACTCGGTGGATATTCGATATCCGAAGAGCGCATTCAACCTTGAGGATAAGCCAGCCTGGTTCAAAAAACGGCTGGACACCTGGCATGGCATCTATGGGCCGCTATTTGACTGGCGAAAAAAGTTTCCCGACAGCAGTCCCGAAGCGGTCGCAGATTTCGCAAATATGGTACGGGCGTACTGGGGAACGTTGCGTTCGGTGGATGATAGCGTCGGACGGCTGTACGGGTTTCTTAAGGAAGAGGGAGAACTCGACAACACGCTCATCATTTTCACGTCAGACAATGGATTGCTGGAAGGTGAGCATGGAATGGTCGACAAACGGACCGGCCACGAACCCTCCATTCGTATACCGCTGGTTGTGCGTTATCCCACGCTGACTCCTGCAAACAAACCCCGCGTGATTGAGGAAATCTCATCGACTATCGACTTCGCGCCGACAATCGTCGACATTTGCGGAGCGAAACCAATACCTGAGGTTCATGGTAAGAGTTGGAAGCGACTCGCCAGTGGCGACAGCACCGGGTGGCGCGACAGTTTCTACTACGAATACAATTACGAACACCAGTTCCCCTATACTCCCAATGTGCGTGCGTTGCGAACACCACGCTGGAAGTACATCCGTTATCCGCATGGCGATGGCAGCCCGGATCGCCACATGGCGGAACTGTACGATCTCAAAAAAGACTCCGGCGAGAACAGGAACCTGATCAACGATCCGAAATATGCCAAAACAGTGAAAGAACTGCGGGAAGAACTGGATCACCTGATCAAGGTGCACGGAGATGGCAAACCGGAAAAAATGCCCATCGACCAGGGGATCAAATCAGGTCTGCCGGAGGAATCAATTCGCTAAAGAGTATCCAGGATACTGTCGCATCAACCTGGCAGGTCACGTCGATTTTTCCAGGTGGGTGCAACTTTGGAGTCATTTCTGCGCAGGCAGGAATTGAAAGAAGAGCTTGCGGAAGTGCCGCCTTGTCGTTCGGCAGACGACACGATCAGCGAACTCGATCGCGTACCAATCCATTCGATCATCAATTTGAGATTGCGATGCCCCGAAAACCTTATATTCCACCAACAATTCAAAAAGTGGCCAACGGTCTGTTCGGAAAGAACGTTGCTACCAGTGACGGGCCTTGTGATACCATCGACAGTATTCCGGTCGATTACCTGACATCTCAGTATGGTTCCCCACTGTTCGTCTTTTCCGAAGAGACGCTTCGGCAGCAATACCGTGATGCCTGCCGTGCATTCAGTTCGCGTTATCCTGAAGTGCAATTCGCCTGGTCGTACAAGACGAATTATCTCAAAGCGATTTGCAATGTGTTTCATCAGGAAGGTGCGATTGCGGAAGTTGTTTCGGAATTTGAATACGAGAAGGCCCGGGCCGCAGATGTGGCCGGATGCGACATCATTCTGAATGGTCCCTGTAAGAGTCGGCCTTTGCTCCAGCAGGCTGTTGATGACGGGGCACAGATTCAACTCGATCATTTTCGTGATATCGAACAACTGGAACAGATTGCTGCAGTCGCAAACACAACTGTGGAGGTTGGCATTCGGCTGACGATCGAAACCGGGTTGGAGCCGGCCTGGTCGAAGTTCGGGTTCTCCTGCGAATCGGATGAGGCCGAGCGCGCACTTCAAAGACTGGCAGATTCCAGGCATCTTCAACTGGTCGGGCTGCATTGCCACATTGGGACTTTCGTGCTGGATACGAATCAATACAGGCGTGCGGTGGAACGAATGGCCGCTTTCGCTGTGAGAGCCACACAGGAGTTCGGTTGCACCATCAAATACATCAATACCGGGGGTGGGTTTGCATCTCGCAGTACGCTGCATTCCCAATACCTGCCCGGCGACGATGTGACTCCCAGTTTTGATGACTACGCCAAGGCAATCTGCGGCACACTGTTGGAGCAACTTCCACCACGAATGCATCGTCCGAAATTGTATCTGGAAACCGGCCGCGCGCTGGTCGATCAGGCGGGCTATCTGATCACGACTGTTTTGGACGCTCGATTAAAGGATGATGATTCCCGCGCCGCGATTGTTGATGCGGGTGTAAATTTGCTTTGCACAGCCGCCTGGCATCGGTTCAACGTCTGGCCAGCACAGGAATTGCCCGGTGATTCTGATGCAACAACGATCTACGGGCCGCTCTGCATGAACATCGATGTGGTTTGCAGCGCGGCTCCGCTTCCACCTCTCTCACCTGGTGATCAACTCGTGCTGCATCCAGTCGGGGCATACAACATCACGCAGTCGATGCAGTTCATCATGTATCGTCCGGCTGTAGTGATGCTGGGGAGCGATGGTGAGGTGGATGTCATTCGCGAGCGAGAACAGTTGGGGCATGTCGAAGCGCTTGAGTGTCTCCCAGAGCGGCTTCAATCTGGCAATCAACGAATGGGAACGACATTGGCCTCGAGTTCGCAGTAGGTTCCGAACCTTCCTGACGTCGCTTTCCGAACAAAGGTAGACGACCGAGCGGTGAATGTGCCCCAGTCGGTTAGAGCGTATTACGCTCTTCTGTCAAAACATATCCGGCAAACAAAACCGCCCGGCATTCACGATGAATGTCGAGCGTCAGGTTGATTCGCCTTCAGCGACTACTGCATTCTGGTCGTGTTGATGCAGGCTTTCACGGTTTCGGTGTCTGCCCCTTTGACCGTGGTGTTGTAAGGACCTTCGCCGGACATTCTTCCCTGAAAACAGGTCGCTCGCTTGACGACACTTGGTTTTCGGCGGTACACTCACTATTTCTTATTTCAATAGTTTACCTGCTCTCCCATTACCAAGGTCGATACTGATCTGGCAGGTGAGTGTGACGAAACCGCATTGGGCCCTCGATTCTTTCAGAGCCATTTCGCTCTTTTCAGGCAGGTTTTTCGACCTGTATTTTGACCCGGTGAAGGAACACGAGTGTGATCATTACGTCCCGACTGAAGGGAGGGGAATGCTGATGGTCAACTCTAAGGCATGCCAGCCCAAGGCTGGCTGATGAATAGTGATTATGCATTTTCGTAACGTCGAACTCTTCTGTGAGGTGGCTGCTCAGCGCAGCTTTTCCAAAGCGGCAGAGGCACAAAACCTGTCGCAGTCTTACGTCAGCCAGGTGGTGCATCACCTGGAAGATGAGTTGGGGCTGCAACTGATCGATCGCTCCAAGCGACCATTGGAGTTGACCCCTCCCGGTACGCTTTATTTTGACGGATGCAAAAAGGTACTCGACGACTTCCGACGAATCGAGGAATCGGTCCGAGGCATGGCGAATCAGGTCGTTGGTCCAGTGCGGATTGCCGCGATTTATTCCGTCGGGCTTTTGCAAATGGACGCTTACCTGAAACGATTTCAGGATGAGTTTCCCAAGGTCGAGATCCATATCGATTACCTGCATCCGAGTTCCGTCGACGAACGGATTCGGAACGATCAGGCCGATCTTGGCGTTGTTTCCTTCGCCAGGGAAGGGGGCGAGATTGGGATGATTCCCTGGCAGGATCAGGAGATGGGGCTGGTGGTTGCGTCGAGTCATCCACTCGCACAATGCGAGTCGATTCCGGTGAATGAGATCTGCCACGCCGATTTTGTCGCTCTGCATGCCGATTTGAAAATTCGCAAGGAAATTGATCGCTGGCTGAAGAAAGCGAAAGTGCCAGTCAATATCGTCTACGAATTTGACAATGTCGAAAACGTCAAACGGGCAGTGGAGGTGAATCATGGTGTTTCCCTCCTGCCGATTCCAACAGTCGCTCGTGAAACCGAGATGGGAACGTTGGCGGTTGTGCGATTGGAAGAGGTCGAGTGGAAGCGTCCACTGGGCATTATCTTCAAACGGCAACGTTCGCTATCGATGGCGGCATCGAAATTTGTCGAGTTGTTGCAACGGCCAATCGTTCCCTGCATTTCGGCTGAACGAAACGAGACCACTCAGCCGACGGGCCAGCCCGAGCCGGCATAACCTGCAACAAATTGAACAATATGAAGAAAACGCTCCGATGGGGCTTATGATTCCAGGCCTCACATGACTGCAGAATAGAGAGTGATTGTTATGAGTCTGAACCAGAACTCCACCTCGCAAACGAACCATTCCGCCATGCCCAGCCAGCAACGACTGAACGAGCTCCGTACCAATGGTGGGCTTCCCCAGGCCCATGGATTGTATGATCCGGAGAACGAACACGACAGTTGCGGTGTCGGCTTTGTCGCGCACATCAAGGGAGAACGTTCGCATCAGATCATTCAGGACGCAGACCGCATTTTGCGTCACATGGTGCATCGTGGTGCCTGTGGATGTGAGGAAAACACGGGCGATGGCGCGGGAATGTTGACCGCATTACCTTATGATTTTCTGGAAAAAGTTGCCAAACAGGATCTTGACGTGATACTGCCGGACCGTGGTTTGTACGGTGCGGGAAATGTCTTCCTTCCTCAGGATGCCGATCAGCGAGCCGAGTGCAGGAAAATCGTTGAGGAGATCATCGCCGAACAGGGGCAGACGTTCATCGGCTGGCGGGATTTGCCGCAAGAGCCGGATGTCGCCGATATTGGCCCTTCGGCCCGGGCATGCGAACCGGTAATGGAACAACTCTTCGTCGGTGCCGCGGAGGGACTCGATTCTGATGCGTTTGAACGCCAACTGTTCATCATTCGGAAATGGCTGAGTCGAAAAATTCGTGAGGAGAGCAACTTTTCCGAACGGCTGCTGTTCTATATCTGTTCGCTCTCGACGAAGGTTATCATTTACAAAGGGATGCTGACTCCCCATCAGGTAACGTCCTATTATCCTGATCTGCAGGATTCCGATTACACCAGTCATCTGGCGAAGGTGCATTCCCGGTTTTCGACCAATACATTTCCGAGTTGGGACCGCGCGCAGCCGAACCGTTTTATGAGCCACAACGGGGAAATCAATACGTTGCGTGGCAATCAAAACTGGATGACGGCTCGCCAGGGGGTAATGGAAAGTGAATTGTGGAGCGACGACATCCGCAAAGTCTTCCCGGTTGTCGAGCCGCACTGTTCCGACTCTGGCAGTTTCGACAACGCGCTGGAGATGCTCTACCACTCAGGCCGCACACTGCAGGAAGTAGTGATGATGATGGTGCCCGAGGCGTGGCAGAACCATCATGAAATGTCGGACGACAAACGGGCGTTCTACGAATACTACTCCGCCCTGCAGGAACCGTGGGACGGTCCCGCTTCAATTTCCTTCACCGATGGGCACTACATTGGCGCCTGCCTGGATCGCAACGGTCTGCGACCAAGCCGGTTCTATGTAACCAAAGATGACAAGGTCGTAATGGCCAGTGAAGTTGGTGTGCTGGATATCGATCCGGCGAATGTCGCATACAAGGGCCGATTGCAACCGGGTAAGATGTTCCTCGTCGACTTCGGAGAAGGCCGCATTATCACCGATGAGGAGTTGAAGAGTAAAGTCGCCAACGAACGCCCTTACAACGACTGGCTGAAGAACCAGCGGTTGGAACTTACGGAACTCCCGAAAGGGACCGATACACCACGTGTGCAGGGTAATTCACTGCTGGAACAGATGCAGGCGTTCGGTTACACGACCGAAACGCTGCAATTCATGCTGATTCCGCTCTTGAACGCGAAAAAAGATCCCATCAATTCGATGGGGAATGATGAGGCTCTGGCCTGCATGTCGGACAAACCGCGTATGTTGTACGACTACTTCAAACAACTTTTTGCTCAGGTGACCAACCCGGCGATCGATTCGATTCGCGAAGAGGTCATTATGAGTCTGGAGTGCTTCATTGGTCCGGAAGGAAACCTGCTTGATGCAACCGAAGATCAATGTCATCGACTGCGCGTGCCACATCCGATCCTGACCGATGAGGAGCTCTCTGCAATCAGAGGCCTCGATGGGTACCGTGACTGGAAGACTAAAGCGATCGACATCACCTGGGCAAAGTCGGATGGTCCGCAAGGTCTGAAGCCGGCATTGGACCGCATCTGTCAGGAAGCGGAACAGGCAATTACCGATGGCTACAGTCTGGTCGTGTTGTCTGATCGTAACTGTTCGGCCGAACGTGTGCCGATCAGTTCACTGCTGGCTTGCGGAGCCGTGCATCACCACCTGGTGCGGAATGAACTGCGGACGCGTATCGGCATTGTGCTGGAATCGGGTGAAGCACGGGAAGTGCATCACTTCTGCCTGCTCACCGGTTATGGAGCAGATGCCATCAACCCTTATCTTGCCTTTGAAGCGATTCGCGATGCCAAAGATCACGGCTCGCTGAAAGAGACGTACGACGAAGAGAAAATCGTCAAGACCTATCGCGAAGGCGTACGCAAAGGGATGCTCAAGGTGATGGGTAAAATGGGCATCTCGACGCTGCAGAGCTACAAAGGGGCTCAGATTTTTGAAGCGGTCGGTATCTCAGAAGAAGTGATTGAGAAATGCTTCAAAGGAACAGCGAGCCGCATCAAGGGCGTTGATTTCGAGATTCTGGCCGAGGAGTTGATTCGACGCCACGAACTCGGTTTCCCCTCTCGAACAGAGTCGGAACGTTTGCCCGTATTGCCGAATTTCGGTTTGGTGCACTGGCGGGCCAAGGGAGAAAAGCACGCCTGGAATCCTTTCACGATCGCCGAGATTCAACAGGCCGCCCGTGGCAACAATCGCGACGCCTATCAGCGTTTTGCCACGCTGATCAACGAGCATTCCGTTCGCGAAGGAGCGTTACGTGGATTGCTGAAATTCAAGAAAGGAGAATCCATTCCAATCGATGAAGTCGAACCAGCCAGCGAAATCCTCAAACGGGTTTGCACCGGTGCGATGAGCTACGGTTCGATTTCCAAAGAGGCACACGAAACGCTCGCCGTTGCCATGAACCGTGTAGGTGGAAAGAGCAACACGGGTGAAGGGGGTGAGGATTACGAACGATTCAAGCCACTGCCCGATGGTGACAGCAAACGCTCCGCCATCAAGCAGGTGGCTTCGGGACGTTTCGGTGTCACCAGTTGGTACCTCACCAACGCGGACGAACTGCAGATCAAGATCTCGCAGGGTGCCAAGCCGGGCGAAGGTGGGGAACTGCCGGGCCATAAGGTTGACAAAATTATCGCAGCGACGCGGCATTCGACACCAGGTGTGGGGTTGATCAGTCCTCCACCACACCATGATATTTACTCAATCGAAGATCTCGCGCAATTGATCTTCGATCTCAAGAACTCCAATCCGTCGGCGCGCATCAGTGTGAAACTGGTTTCGGAAGTGGGCGTGGGAACGATTGCTTCGGGCGTGGCGAAAGGGCATGCCGACAACATTCTCATCTCGGGCGATTCCGGCGGGACAGGCGCGTCGCCTTTGACGAGCATCAAGCATGCCGGGCTGCCTTGGGAACTCGGTCTGGCGGAAACACACCAGACGCTGGTGATGAATGATTTGCGCAGCCGTATTCGTCTGCAAACTGACGGCCAATTGAAAACCGGTCGCGATGTGGTTGTTGCGACATTGCTCGGTGCCGAGGAATACGGTTTTTCAACCGCCCCTCTGATCACAATGGGTTGCATTATGATGCGGAAGTGCCACCTGAACACCTGCCCGGTCGGGATTGCAACGCAGGACAAGGAATTGCGGGCAAAGTTTGCCGGCGCACCGGAATCGGTGGTCAACTACCTGTACCTCGTGGCGGAAGAAACGCGGGAGATTATGGCCGAGTTAGGCTTCCGCACCATCAACGAAATGGTCGGTCGGGTCGACATGTTGGAATGGGACAACGATGTCGATCATTGGAAGGCAAAGAATCTCGACCTCTCGATGATTCTCACGCCGGCGAAGAAGCCGCATGAAAATGTCGAAACCTACTGCACAATCGACCAAAAGCACGGTCTGGAAGAAACGCTCGACCAGACGAAGCTCATCCCGGAATGCCGTCCTGCGATCGATAAGGCTGAACGCGTTCTGCTCGATGTGGACGTTCAGAATATCGACCGTGCCTTTGCCACGACGCTCAGTCACGAGGTCTCCAGGAAGTGGGGACACGCCGGTTTGCCGGAGGATACTATCCGCCTGCGTTGCCGGGGTTCGGCAGGCCAATCAGTGGCGGCCTGGGCCTGTCGCGGAGTCACCGTCGAGGTGATCGGCGATGCCAACGACTATGCTGGCAAGGGGCTTTCGGGTGGCAAGTTGATTGTCTATCCACCGGAAGAATCAACATTCGTGCCGGAGGAGAACATCATCATCGGCAATGTTGCGTTGTATGGTGCGACCGAAGGGGAAGCGTACTTCCGAGGTGTGGCTGCGGAACGGTTCTGCGTGCGGAATTCCGGAGTTGAGGCTGTGATTGAAGGTGTCGGTGACCATGCCCTGGAATACATGACCGGTGGTCGCGTTGTTATCCTTGGGCCGACTGGCCGTAATTTCGCGGCGGGAATGTCCGGTGGCGCAGGTTACGTTTTCGACCCGGAAGACAGACTTGTGGCGAATTGCAACCTGGAACTGGTCGATCTGGAACCGGTCGAAGATATGGATGATGTCGCCGAGTTGAAGGAGATGATCGAGAAGCATCAACGCTACACCGGTTCGACCGTGGCAGAAACGATTCTCGATAGCTGGACGGAAAGCCTGCCGAAGTTTGTGAAGGTGATGCCCCGCGATTACAAGCGGGCATTGGCGGAGCTGGCGGCTGAGGAAGCGGCTTCCGCAGCGGGGGAAGAATCTCCGACTCCCGCCGGAGCAACGTAGGCTGTCAACATTCTGATCAAACTTCCTGATCAAACTTCGCTGTGTGACCACACAAAGCGGACCGCGCTGTCAAACAACGTGGTGATTTCCATACACAATGTCGTTTTCATTTTGAAGCAGAAACATCATGGGCAAGCCAACCGGATTCAAAGAGTTCAACCGTCAGACCGCTGTCGAGCGGGAACCAATGGAACGCATCGCAGATTGGAACGAGTTCGCCGAGCCGATGCCGATTGTTGAGTTGCAGCATCAGGGAGCCCGCTGCATGGACTGCGGCATCCCGTTTTGTCACACGGGTGACATCATGGCGAATATGGCAGCTGGCTGTCCGGTGCACAATCTGATTCCTGAGTGGAATGATCTGGTCTATCACGATCAATGGGAAGAAGCGCTCGATCGTCTGCACAAGACAAACAACTTCCCCGAATTCACCGGTCGGGTTTGTCCTGCTCCGTGCGAAGGCTCCTGCACGCTCGGCATCAACGAACCAGCCGTCGCCATCAAGACGATCGAACGTTCGATTATCGATCATGGTTTTGAAGAAGGCTGGGTTGTCGCGCAACCGCCAAAAACGCGGACCGGCAAAAAAGTTGCCGTTATCGGCTCTGGTCCTGCGGGTCTGGCGGCTGCCGCCCAGTTGAATTCCGCTGGACATGAAGTCACCATCTACGAACGGTCGGATCGCATTGGCGGATTGCTGATGTACGGCATCCCGAACATGAAACTCGACAAGGCCATCGTGCAGCGCCGCATCTACATCATGGAAAAGGAAGGCGTCAAATTCGTCGTCAACACTGAAGTTGGCAAAGACATTCACTCAAAGGAACTGGTCGATCAGTTTGACGCGGTTATCATTGCTGTTGGTGCAACGGCACCGAATGATTTCTTCGCCAGGACGCCCGGTCGGGAACTCAAGGGCATTCATTTCGCCATGGAGTTTCTGCACGCCAATACGAAAAGCCTGCTCGACAGCCAGCATGAAGATGGCAAGTACATTTCCGCGAAAGACAAGCATGTCGTGGTGATTGGCGGCGGCGACACCGGGACCGACTGCCTCGGTACCAGTTTGCGGCATGGTTGTAAGAGTCTCATCAATTTCGAGATTGTTCCCGAGCCACCGGCGGAACGAGCCCCCAACAACCCCTGGCCGCAATGGCCCCGAATTCTGCGTTCCGACTATGGTCACCAGGAAGCGGCGGCGAAGTTCGATTACACAGACTGGGAGCAGAAACTCCGCAAACACGATCCACGTGAGTTCAGTATTCAAACGACGGAGTTCATCGGCGACGGCAACGGCAATCTCAAAGCGCTCAAAACCGAATTGGTCGACTGGTCCCAGCCAGGCAGTCATGGCGGTGCCCCCTTTACACCGGTCCCCGACAGCGAGCAGGAATGGCCGGCTGATCTGATCTTTCTCGCGTTAGGATTTCGTGGCCCTGAACAGATCATTGCCGAACAGTTGGAACTCGAAACCGACAACCGCAGCAATTACAAAGCGGAGTACGGCAAATACACGACGCGCATTCCGGGTGTCTTTTCAGCGGGCGACTGCCGCCGGGGACAGAGCCTGGTAGTATGGGCAATCAACGAAGGCCGTGAAGCGGCGCGAGAATGCGACCGCTACCTGATGGGCGTGACACAATTGCCGTAGCGAAACTGCGATGATGTCGGTCGCAAAAACAATGTTGTTGTAACAAATGGTTTAACACGGAGTGCGCGGAGGCCACTGAGACAGGTTGAAGTCATAGCTGCGTTGCCACGCAATACAGTGTTCAACGATCATTCCGCGTCGAGATATCGATGCGGCTATGCGTTCGCTTTGTGGTCCTGGTGATATTCTGAGAGATCTTTTTCTTGCAGCCATGAGTGCCCGGGAAAATCTGAGAACTTCCCGCCTCAGCGTAAAATGGTATCCCGGAAAATCTGGAGTCAGTCCGAAAACCTCTTAATCAAAGTGAATAGAGCGTATTACGCTCTCTTGTGGCGCGATGCACGTCCTTTGATCTGCAAATACAGGCTCCCACGAGCGAAAAGTGTCACACGAAAAGGTAAACTGCTCTAGA
>JANQSH010000132.1 GCA_028284145.1 Planctomycetaceae bacterium
AGCGTAATACGCTCTCTTGTGGCGCGATGCACGTCCTTTGATCTGCAAATATAGGCTCCCACGAGCGAAAAGTGTCACACGAAAAGGTAAACTGCTCTAATGCCGAGGTTCCCACGAACAGGGGACGATGCGTGGAATACGAGTCTGTTGGCGTTTCGGATGTACGTTCACGGGAAAACGCCAGCTTCATCGCTGGAATCGGTATGAACGTGGCTTCTCTGTGTCGTGGTTGGATGGCCAATGGGTGATCACGCTTCAAGGTCGAGAGTCGTTCCCCTTTCGCCCATTACATCGCGTGGAGAGGTCGAGTGATGGCTCTGCCGGGAATTCCCATCTTCCTGACGTTGTCGGGTTGGCGAGTAGGGCAGCCGACCATCCGCATCGCGTTCGGTTTGATCACTCGCTTCAGCGACGTCGTCCAGTGCTTTGGATGAAAGTGAATTCTGGTCGATCTGAAATTTTGCGTCCGAAGCCGCTTCTTTCAGACGATCTGTCATCGCATTATTTCGTTGTGCTCCCGCAATCGACCCGGCGAGATTCATTCCAGCAACGTTTCCGGTTCCGATTGTGCTCATTGCAATCTCCTTCTGCCCAATTGGGCCTGGAAATTGGAGTTTTCCACTCAAGTCTACAATGTTTATCGTCCTTGTGTGCCGGTTGTCTCGCGGTCGAATTGGACAATCGCGGTAAGATTAACTCATTTTGCCGAATTTTCAGCCGAAAATGGTGTCGATGAATTCAATTCTCTGTCGCTTTCCTGTGTCGAAACAACTCGGCAATCTCAGTCGGCGTGAGTGTTTTGTCCATTCCAAATAACCCCGGCAGGCTGCGCGTCTTCCAACGGTTGAAGATATCCCCTCTATCACACTCGATGCGAAATGTCCCTCAGAAACCAGTGTGGTATTTGATTTGTACATCGAACTCTGCACGTAATGCTTCGCCGATGGCCTCGGCATGTTTCCGAAAACCGCACAACTCGCAATAATGAATGGAAACTGTGGGCATCGTTCAGTGGGTTGGAAGGGTGATTGGGAAGGGTGTGTCAACAACCATTCAAAACCTGTCAAAACCGATGTCAACGTTCCTGTAACCCTGATTGCTGTCCAAACGGCATTCTTTACCAACGCGGGAAAGCATTGCACGCCTCAGGGCAGTTCATCTTTTCGTGCAACGTTTCTGGTCGCGGGAGTCTGTGTTTGTTTGCAGGCCAAACGATGATTTTCGCGGCACGGACAAGCGTAATACGCTTTAGTATATCTTCGATGTCGGGAAACGTCACACCGAGGCATGATACGCTCGGGTGGCAAGATATTTTCGATGGAAAGGTTTGTGAGTGATGCGCCAGCGCATCCGAACATATCAAGATGCGGCGGAATTCCTGTTCAATCGTATCAACTATGAAAAACGAAATGCCCAAAGCTATGGACCGGAAGCGTTCAAGCTGGAACGCATGCAGACATTGTTGCGTCAATTGGGCAACCCGCAGCTGGATACGCCAACGATTCATATTGCAGGCACAAAAGGCAAAGGCACAACTGCCGCAATTTGCGCCTCGATCCTGCGCGCTGCCGGATATCGAACCGGTTTGTTCGTTTCGCCTCATATCGCCAGATTTGAAGAACGACTCACGCTGAATGGCGAACTGCCAACGGAGGACCAGGTGGTTGCTCTGGCAGAGGATCTCAATCAGGCAGTTGGTCAGATGACCCGGAATGCTCCGGAGTTGGAACCGACTTTTTTTGAGCTGGTGACGGCCATGGCGTGGTTGCACTTTTCTCGCTCGGAGGCGAAGTTCGCCGTCATAGAGGTGGGCCTTGGAGGACGACTCGATTCCACGAATGTCTGCTCGCCAAAAATTTGTGTGATTACCAGTATCAGCCGGGATCACACAGCCTTGTTGGGGCAGACCACAACTGAAATTGCAGCGGAAAAAGGAGGAATCATCAAACCAGGAGTACCAGTGATCAGCGGTGTGGACGATGAAGACGCACAGCGTGTGATTGCGGAGATCGCTGCGGAGCAGGGAACGAAGGTCTACTGTCTGGGGCGGGAGTTTAACATTGCCTGGGAAGAGTCTTCTGATGAAAAAAAACGTTTGCCAGGACTCGAAGGGGAAATCGATTATTCGTCATCGCATTGGCAAATCGAGGGGATTCGACTTCCCCTGGCCGGTGCGCATCAGGCTCGCAACGCGGCAATGGCAATCCGTGCCGTTGAATTTCTGACGGACAAAGGTCTGGTAATCGATGAAGACGCTATTCGATCCGGTGTAAAAAACGTTCGCTGGCCTTTACGGTGTGAAGTTGTGTCGCAGTGCCCACTTGTCGTGCTGGACGTGGCTCACAATGAAGCGTCGATTGCGGCGTTGGGGAAGACTTTGGCCAGGCTCCCGGCGCACAAACGCATTCTTGTTTTCGGTGCGACGCGCGACAAGGAACCTGCCACAATGATCAGACAGTTTGTCGCCCTTTTTGATCAGGTGATTCTGACGCAATACCTCTCAAATCCCCGGGCATTACCAGTGGAAAAATTGGCGGCAATCGTTTCGCCTGTGCTGGGTAAAAATGCTGACCGGATACTCTCACAACAGGCCAGATCGCCCGAAGAAGCATGGCGAATCTGTACCCAACTGGCTAAACCCAACGACCTGATTTGCGTGACGGGATCTTTCTTCCTGGCCGCTGAAATGCAAAAGGTGATTGCCGCTCAGCCGATACGTGCGGATGGCTCCACGCCGGACCGCATGCCGGATTAAGGACAACATTAAGGAGCATTGCCGGGTGCGAAGCCTCTCGGTTGTCTGGCACTGTTAAAAGGTTGTCTTTGGTTTGGAAATCGTTGAAATTGCCCGCCTGCTGGTTGTTTACGGTAAGGGCTCTTTCTGACCGGATTCGATCTTTGTGGCTGCGTGCCAAACTGCCTGGTGTCGTCAATACCTTCACCAGACGTCAGTCGGTTGCTCTCAGCTTCTGCCTGCGCCATCGCTATCAATTTCTGATACAAGAGTTCCTGGTTTGCAATCAGGGCCTGTGCAGTCTGGTGCTTTGAGGTGTCGACGTAGGGAATCTTCTTCAATTCGCCAAACCGGTTGATCGTCACCGCTTGCCCCGGAAGCGAAATGTATTTCAGACTCACACCAGGTTGATCGGGATTTTCAATCAGGTCGGAATGTTCTCCCAGCATCAAGCGAGGGTGTTCCGCCAGATCGACAAGGATATCGTGCGTCCGGAATTCCACAGGTAATTTCTTAACCATACTGGCAGCTGGTGTGATGACATCCGTTTCGGCTGTGCCACCGACATAACTGCCGGGATAAACCTTGAACTCATTTTTTACGAAGGTACCGGATTCTTCATTCCACTGCATCAACTCGACATTGGAATAGGGAGATGAAAGGGCAAACGATGGGATCGAAACCTTCTTAACGAAATACTGAAGATCCTGTTCGACAACGACTGGGTTTGACGTGTTACTCCACGGAGTCTCACGAGTCGTTCCCTCTCGAACCTGTCGTTTTTCAACGTCCTCAACTGGCAATTCGTAGTTCGGGTTCAACAACTTCAACCGGACGCGATACCGGTATGCATTTCCCGGCACAACATCGAAATCGAAGTAACGGAACAACAGCACGCGTCCGCCGGCTGTGGTTCGTTGCCGAAGCCGTTCAATCGCCAGTTGGCGTAACCCTTCAGGGTCGAGCGTCCGACCGACACGTTGCCAGAATTCGGCCGCATTGTTCGATGCATTAACCTCTGTCTTAATCTCGCGGATATTGTGTTGGAGAGTGGAAAAACCACCTTTTTCGACGAGTTGTTCAGCCGGTGGCCCGGATGCGGCCAACTGTTGCTGATACTGGTCGATCATCATCTCCATGGAGATGAGTTCCTGAGACACTTCCTCGTTGCTCAATTTCACCGTTTGAACTTGCGGATGTGTAGCCTCATATCCCCAGGGGCGATCAATGCGTTTCGGAAGCGGCATGGTAAAGACATGGTCGATCACATTCGTGCTGACCAGATCAATCTCGAAGTCTTCGATATTGCGCAAGACTTCCGTGGCCATCGATATGTCGACTGGCTCCCATTCGCCCGCCCAGGGATCTGCACCTGGCACTGCGGTTTGCCGCTCCAACTCAAAATCGACGAATTTGAGCAAGCGGTCGGCTTGATCAATTCGCAAATGCATGGCAGACGCCATTTGTTCCAGTTGTTGCCGCAAAGGAAAGACACCACGAATTGAGACGTACCGCATTCCCCTGGCGTTCACGACGGTGGAGCCATCGGTGTTCACCCCCACATCCCCGGGATTTGCAGGTGCAAACCCCGGTTGAGGAAGACCTGGCTGCGGGGCCCCCGGTTGTGGCACGGTGCCGATGGTGGAATTTGCGGCAGCGGGCGGCTGGAAGCTGAGCAATGACAGCCCAAAGTCGGCAAGTAAACCATCCACTTTCTGCCAGGTCGGTTCCCGAATTTTCTCCTTTGGCGGGACAAGTGGCCAGGTCATCGGAGTGTGATCCGGATAGCCGTATGCAGTGGGAGGAAGTTTGCGCAAAATCTCGGCGACCTTTGTCTGGACGTTGGTGTCTGGCGTATAAAGCTGTTTCTGATCTTTCGGCCACGTGCCGTTTACGATCATCTGGTCCTTCTGTTGAATCTGCTTTGCGAGATCCTCCGGCTTCTGTTCCGCTTTCGGCCAGTTTGCCCCCACAACGGTGACAATTGCATAGACCAAAACGAGGGCCAACACGACCTTTTCAACGTGGCTGATCACCAGCGTTTTGTAATCGATCGATTTGAGTTTATCGAGATATTTCTGCATGTCCGCATCCTCGCAAGGAGATGTTCAAGTGAATGCCCTGATTGGGCTGGGAGTTGTATTGACTGTAGCAAAGCGGCCCTGAAAAAGAAGACAATTTGTCACATCATTGTGTTCCCTCATTTCTGGAAAATATAGGCCGGAGCGATTCGACAGGTGCTCAATACACATGCTTTACCGTCTCTTCGGGCGACAATTGCCGAGTGGACAATCGAACAAGCGAGTTTGGTTTCCGGTGTTTCGAGAGGCGCGATGGCAACACGGCTACTTGCTGGTTTGCTCCATTCGTCGAGCGAAGCAGTCGTGGCTCCCGGAGTTGGCGGTTTGTAAATCGACATTAACCCGGCGATAACGACAACTGTGAGGTTCTGGTCTTTCATCGAGGCACTGGCGAGATCGGAGGATGACGATGTTGAGTTCTCGGTCTCATGTCGCACTGGCCGACGCGGGTCGGTCGAACCGATCTCCTCGCGATTATAGTCGACCTGATGAACCCGTTCGATACGTGTCACCCAATTCATGTTCGAAAGGACGATCAATAATTGTGGGAGGCGACGGTGATCCATCACAACCTTGAGGTAAAAGCCGCGGGTTTTGAAGGGGAGATCCTCCGCGTCGTCAATGTATCGACTCTTGTATTTCCGCACTTCGATTGCGCCGGAGGGTAACTCCACCTCCTCTTCCCGTCCCGGATTGCCGAACTGTTCCTTGGGATCGAAATCAACCCGGGTTGTGTCGTTCACCGGCTTCCAGTTTTCCGTAACTTCGGTGGTGTAGGCTGGCTCATCCTCGCCTTCTGTCTTTCCATCCTGTTCGATGTCGGATTCACGAGATCCACCATACAACCGCAACTCCTGAATCTCTTTGATGTAGGAATCGGTAATGCGTGTTGTTCCATCGTTGACTTCCGCAATCGATTCCAGAATCGCCTGCATCAGCCAGATATCCTCCTGGGCATGCCAAATCTCCTCAGGAGTCGGGCTGCGGAAATTGAACACCTGGTCGCGATAGTTGACCGGTTCCTGCTTGGCAAGCGTGTCGATATCGAACCGAACCTTCCCTTCTTCCGTTTCCAGCGCGTAAGGATCGACAATGTTCCAAAGCCGATCCAACTCTGCGGCATATTCATTCCGGTAAATGCCACAGGTGGTTGCTGGAATTCGTCCATGCCAGGGAATTTTTCGCATCAGGCCAACGACGGTCGGGGGCCAGGCCATGCTCTGCTTCTGAGCTTCCCAGAGACTGGCGACGGATTGTTTGATGGTCTGTTCGGTGCGCTGGTTGAGGCGTTTTAATCCCAGGTGCCAGGCTTGGTTTGGGAGTTCTGTTGATGAAGGAACCTTGCCTTTGGCAGTCTTGATTTTCGACTTCTGTTGTTCGATTTTTCCCTGCAGTGCTCCCTCGCAACTCCACCAGGCATACATGGGAAGCAGGAGTGCGACGCCGAACAGAATCCAGAACTGGTATTTGAGAATTGGTTTCAGTTTTTCGAGATGTTCCATGACAGAAACCTTCGTGACAAATTCAATTTCTGATTCAATATGACTCTTGAACGGAAGAATGAACTGAACGGAAAAACGAACGGGTCAGTTTTCGGGGACCTCTTCTGTTTCTACCCCTTCGGTGACTTCTTCCACAATGGGATCTTCCATAGCCTTGCGTCGTTCAACGAATTTCTCAAAGTAAGACTCTCGTAGCGCGGCATCTGCATGTGTGCGGACATACTCTGCGGCATTTTTGAAGACCGGCTCTGTCCCATTCTTTTCCATTTCATCCAGATAAGCGTTCAAATGCTTGATCAACTCGCGTTGTCTGGCAGTGCGCGGCGTCCAGGCGAATTGAATTTCGAACTTTGTTTCGCGAAGCCGCTGATACTCCTGCTCTTGTTCCTCTTCCGGCTGGGTGACGGTGGGAGGGGCTACGCCAAACCGCCCGCCATCCGGCTGTGTGGCCATCGGATCGAAACTCATGCGGCGTTTTTCCGGTTTGAACTCAAAATGGCGTTGCTGATACTCTTTGGTAATGGTGGCGTGTGAAATGCCCATTTCCCCAATTGAAACCTCGACACCATCGACGATCACTTTGGGTTTTTGCAGATTGCTCAATAACGTGGCGACAACATAGTTGGTTCCCACGCCAGTAGTGGGGTTGCTTTCTTCGTGGTGATAATGCAATCCGGAAACCGTCACAACGTATCCGGAATCGATTGGCCCCTGCCGACGCTCACGTGGCGACATGTATTGTCGCATCACACTGGTGAGGCTTTCAAACCAACCATTCAGATTACTGGTTTTTTGTGTGGTGATCGAGGTGATTTTGATGCGATGCATCCTGTCGACCGACGTGTTCTCATCGAGATTGCTGCGATCAAAGGGCAGGCAGGCGTTAATTGCGGTATAAAGATCAAGCCAGAAGAGTCGGGCATCAGCGTTCAAAACGACCTGTCCCGCCTTGTAGCTCGTCTTTTCGTTGTCCTCGACCGCGCTTTCGTATCGTTCTTTATCATTCCCGAGTTTTCGTTCCACCTGATCTGCAAGTTGAATCGGCTGTTCCCACTGTTTCGGCTTGAATGTGTGCCACGAGCGACTGGCCAATGCCACAGACGAGGCCATCGCCAACAGCAACACAGCCGCCGAGACAACCGCCCACGGCTTTTTCTGTCGTATCTGCCGTGCCGTTTTGATTTCGGGTGGCAGGAGCGTCGTACGGATGGACGTCAGGCCGAGTGACTGCAATGCCAGTCCATAAGGAACAGTGAACGTCAGGATGTTATCCTGGAACAGCGGAGCATTGAGTACGGAATCGCCTACGAGTCCCTGATAGTTGTCGATTCTTTCGACTTCATACTGCAGATTCTGTTGCAGGAATTTCTGCAGCCCGGCCAGTTTGAAACCGTTGCCCAAACCGATCACTTTCGTAATCGAGGCATCGCGGTGGACGCTGCTGAAGTAGCCAATCGAACGTTGGATTTCCGAAACATAGTCATTAAAAACCGGTCGCAGGGCCTGAAAGACCGCTCGGGGGTCGGGTGATTTCGTGGCGTTGCATTTCAGATGCTCTGCCTTGGCAAACGTCAGCTTCATTTCTTTGGTCAGTGCCCGCGTGAAATGATTGCCTCCGATCGGGACATTCCGAATCCAGATCTTCTGGCCATCGGACACCATCAGTGTGGTGTTGTCGGTACCCATATCGAGAATGATGGTGTGGCTGCCATCGGTCTCGAATTCCTGTCCTGGACGAATGCCGAGTTCGTCGTAGCTGAGATAGTTATATAATGCCAATGGAGCGATCTGAATCAGGTCAACTTCGATTCTGGCATCGGTGTAAGGTTGCAGCGTCTCGTAAACCTGGTCCCGTTTCATTGCGAACAGGCCGACTTCCGCTTCCAGCATATAGCCGCTTTCTTCCACACCGCCACCGATGGTCTGGTAATCCCAGATCACATCCTCAAGTGCGAACGGAATCTGCTGTTTCGCCTCATACTTGACGA
The DNA here is from genome assembly GCA_028284145.1 of Planctomycetaceae bacterium. Taxonomy (GTDB): domain Bacteria; phylum Planctomycetota; class Planctomycetia; order Planctomycetales; family Planctomycetaceae; genus JANQSH01. The sequence continues at coordinate 8,306 of JANQSH010000132.1, forward strand.
TTTCTGAGACCTTGCTGGTTTCCACGGGCGGCAGTTGGATGAACCGAGCCAAAGCCGTTTGTCCCGGCAGGCTGATGGCAATCGAATCCCCCTGAATTTCATTTCGGGAAACAAATGTTTCAATCGCCTCAGCGATGATCTCTTCGGGAACGGCATCGGGTTGGCTGAGGATTTTCGGGTGCGGGATATAATCGAAGCCAACGGCAATGGCCTGTTGAGCGGCATCGGCGTATCGCAACTTGACTGCCTTGAGGCCGGCCTGACCAATATCGATTCCCCATGCGGCTTTGCCGTCAGTCATGGCTGTTTCCTATCCTTTTGATCTCGCTGATCATCCAATGTGACATCGCCGAAACGAGTCGGTCAAAGGTGATTTCGAAAACGGTTTCGAACTGAGAATGGAGTCGCTCAACTGCCGGTTTGTTGTAACACTATGCTATTTAATGGTTTTTGTCTCTGTCAATGCGCGATTGCCCCTTCGTGTCGATGACGTTGAAAGGTTTTTTGGGATCTTGAGTGTTGAACAGAGAGATATGACGCGTAACGATACAGCAAACCTGCAATCACTTGATTAATCAAAAGTCGTTTGGCCCGCAGGAGTTGAATGTCACACATAAATGAAAGGCATTGGTGAGAATCTACCAAAAGATATCATACCATTTGATGCCGACCATGTCAGCCGGCGAGCCACCAGATAAATGAAGAAAGTTCTGGCAGCTATGATGAGTACAATGAAATGACGTCAGGGCTTACGTTTTGCCAGCATGTTGGCGTTTCGGCCCTGAAACCATTCATCTTCATCCCCTGAATCCATTTTTGCACTGGATCCATTTTTGCAATTGTTGCAATTGTCATCGGAATGTCAATCAGACGGTTTTCTACCATGTTGAACGACAAAGACATGCACAATACCGCTGAGCGATCAAATTGTGGTAAACTCCGTGTCCGCAGTGTATTGAGGCCAGCTTACTATGACTTTTTGTGCATGTTTTTCGTGCATGCCACGAGAATCTGAGGTTTTGATTTTTTTCGAATTCGTCATCTGGATTTTTAATAATCTTTAATAATATGGAACTGAACGAAATATCAGTGTTGATTCCCAGCCATGGCCTGGAAGACTTCCCAATGGAACTGGAAGAGACCGAGGCGGCTGGATTGCTCAATGCCTTCAGCGTTGTTTGGCATCCTCAATTAATCGCCAAAATGTCGCAACTTCCCGGTTGGGAGAGGGCGGATGATCCGCCGCGCCCTCGCGAAGGAAGCCTGTTTCTGCTGCCCACAGCATCGGAAGAGTGGTTGTCACATGGCTGGTTGGACCGCGCCCGAAAAAAGGGAGCGATTGTTGTCGAAGGAATTCACGATCGCGACGAGTTGGCTTCTGCTTTGTTGAATGCTACCGGAGTTGACGATCCACTTGACTCCGATTTGGTGCGGGACTTTTTCGCACTTGGCAGTTGCTGGCTGCAGTTGGAATTACTTTCCCGTCAAATGCATTATTTCGTCAGCCCGGATGAGAGCATCCTGCAGCGGGAAGCAGTGTTGGCTGCGGAAGCCATTTTATCTGGCGATGAAGACACCACGCGGCACCATTTGAAAGCCTGTTTTGAACAACTGACCGAAACGCGCGAGCAGATGTACCCGGTTGACTGTCACCTGCTTGATCTGTGTCTGCTCACTCCAGAATTGGTCGACGAAAAATTCGATCAGATTCTAAAAGAGTCACATCCTGTCAATATCTTATGCTCGCCAAATGAACTCCAGAAGATTGCTGCCTCCAGACCGGAAGCCATCGTGAAGATGCAGGAATGCTGGGCGGAAGACCAGATTGATCTGATTGGTGGTGAGTATCGCGAAACGCCTTCTGCCCTGTTACCAATCGAGTCTGTCCTTTGGGAATTTCGGCATGGGCATCATGTGTTGAACGAGATGTTCGGAGGAGTCCCCAAGGTTTGGGGGCGTCGTCGGTTTGGGCTTTCCACATTGTTGCCTTTGGTTCTTGACCGGTTTGGTTACGAACTCGCCCTGCACTACGCGATGGATGACGGATTCTATCCCGAAGCTGAATCGAGCAAGACGCGCTGGGAAGGTTGTGACGGAACGGGCATCGATGCTGTCAGCCGCATTCCGATGGCGGCCAACAGCGCGACCAGTTACTTGAAGTTCGCACATCGCATGGCGGAGTCGATGGAAGGGGATCAGGTCGCCGGGATGATTCTCGCTCGTTGGCCACAACAGGTTTCGCCCTGGTTCGATGACTTCCGCCGAATGGCGTCATACTCCCCTTCCCTCGGAAAATTCGCGACATTCACTGAGTTCACCGAAACGACGGAGGATGCGCATCATCATTATCTGTGGGATGCGCGGGAATACATGTCACCGTTCTTGTCGCAGGCGGTTGCCCGAAAAGAATTGAACCCTGTTTCGCGTTACCGCCGACACTGGATTCGGCGTTATCGGTTTTTTGCATCAGAATGGGCAAGCGTGATGGCTTCGGCATTGTTGGCACGGTTTCCCGCCATAGGTAACGCCGAGGGTTTGGAGCAACAAATTGAACTGGCGGGTTGCGAGGGGGAAGAATCTCTGCAGTCAGCAGCCGATGAAGACTTGGAGCGGTTTGCGAAAACCGCAGGCCGCAAGTTGGCATCAGTGATACTCGGTCAATCGGGAAAAAAATTGCCCGAAACGAGCGATTCACCGGGAGGTCTCCTGATCGTCAATCCGTTGTCGTTCCCACGGCGAATCCATGTTGATATCTCGTCGTTTTCTGTACCGCCTGCGATCAGGGGGCCGGTCAAGATGGTGCAATTCGACAAGGCGTTCAAAGTCGCCGACGTCGAAGTCCCCGGCTCAGGTTTTGCCTGGTTGCCGGCAGGCGGCAGTCAGACCAGCTACGGCATCTCAAATGATGTTTGGCTGGCTGATCGGGAGTTGTTGCAGCTACGAAACGAATTTTTTGAAGTGCACATCAACCCGACAACAGGCGGTATCAGTCGCATTAAAGAATATGGTCGCAAACCGAATCGTCTCAGCCAGCAATTGGCATTTCGCTTTCCTTCCGAACGCCTGATTCCAGGTGAAGATGAAGGGCGCAACGAAAATCGCAGCTATTATTCCGAAATGCGTTGTCGGAATATCGAAGTAACCAGCACAGGGCCAGCGGTGGGTGAAATCGTGAGTGATGGTGATCTGATTGATCAGATGGATGATTCGCGCATTGCCGGTTTTCGCCAGAAGGTTCGAGTCAGACGTGGTCAGCCTTTCGTGGAGTTGGGGATTGAAATTGATACTGAGATATTGCCAAAAGGAAATCCCTGGTCGAACTATTTCACCTCGCGATTTGCCTGGAACGATATAACCGCAACATTGACTCGATCGATCCAACAGGGGGCACAATCGTTTTTTGGAGATCGAATTGAGAGTCCGGATTACATTGAGATCGCTGAAGGCCAGGAACGGATTACGATTCTCAACGGTGGACTGCCCTTTCACCGAAAAACTGGTCCGCGAATGCTCGATACGATCCTGTTGACAGAGGGGGAGACTGCACGGCGCTTCCGATTGAGCATCGCATTTGATCATCCTTACCCGCAGGAGGCTGCACTTGATCGGACATCGCCTCCGCTGGTCATTCCTACTGGTGCAACACCTCCACCCACAGGCGAAAGTGGATGGTTCTTTCATCACAATGCCCGGAATGTTCAGATTTTGAGAATCGATGATCTCGCCGCGAACCGAAATTTGGTGAAGCCCGATAAATCGACAAATGGTTTGACAATCCGCTTTGCGGAAACCGAAGGTCGCAGTCGGGAATTCAGATTTCGGTGTTATCGATCTCCCGTGGAAGCGAAGACTGTTGATTTCAACGGCCAGACCATCACGCCGCTGGCAATCGAATCTGACACAATTCGCATCAGCATGTCGCCCTATGAAATCGTCGATGTGGAGATTCGGTTTTGAGAACTCCTGGAACAGAGACTGAAGATTCCGAAATCATCGTTACAATCGATGGACCGGCTGGTTCAGGTAAGAGTACAGCCGCGCGCCAACTGGCAGTGAGACTTGGCTTCGATTTCCTCGATACCGGTGCCATGTATCGTGCCGTTGCCTGGCAATGTCTCAATTCGCAAATCGATCTGCAGAGTGAAGACGACGTTGCCGGATGCGCTCGCGATCTCAAAATCTCAATTGGCGATGGTAAAGTGATTGCCAATGGCGAGGATGTCTCCGCAGCAATTCGTACTCCAGAAGTGACCGAAGTCGCCTCGAAAGTCGCCATTAACACGAGAGTCCGGGATGCAATGGTGCGTCTTCAACAAAACGCGGCAAAAGGGCAAAACATGGTGACTGAAGGTCGCGATCAGGGGACGATCGTTTTTCCGGATGCGATATGCAAATTCTTCCTGACAGCCGATGTCGAGCAACGCGCCCTTCGCCGACAGCAGGAACTCGAACAACAGGGACAGAACATCTCGTTGGAGGAGATCCGATCGCAGATTGCCGAACGGGATCAGCGCGACATCGAGCGGGATGTTGCACCACTGCTGCCGGCTGAGGATGCAACTCTCGTTGACACTTCACAGATGTCGGCTGACGAGGTTGTCGATCATCTTGAAAAAACCGTGAAGCAGCGATGTGGCAGAGATATCGACTGAAGAAGGCAACATAAGTTGGCTGTCTGGTTTGCTGGGATACTTCGCGCGCCAGGGATATTCACCTTTTTTGCGACAATCATTTTCCATGAAGTTGTAACGGCTGGAAATCCGATATAAACAGTGAACCAAATTGTACCGTACCTTGCGTACGCGCCATAACGACAGGAGCCGGGCTTACGGAGAGTCCGGCTCTTGTTGTTTTGGTGCAGCGAAAAATACGCCTCTTCACCAGAATCAGGGCAGCATCAGGATCGGGTTCGTCAAATCTTCAAGGCTTTTTGGCTTCGCAGTTTTAACCTGTTCAAACTCCGCCTGCAGGTTAAATTGATCGGTACTGCAGGCCAGGCCAACCTGCACAATCGGAGGCAGATCGTCACGCGGCAGTCGATCGACCAGTCGATTGTTCATCGTCTTGAACTGCAGTGGCAACCACTCGCGATTCTTCCAGACAAACGCATGGAATTGCCCATCCATTCGACAGAGACGCAATCGCGCGGAGTCGCCATGAGTTGTGGTCGACCATGAAGATTGCGAGTCGTGCGTTGTTTCCGCCTTGATACAAAAATGATTGTTGAAATAACCGACTTGCAACAACACCCAGTTGTCCGATCCTTTGCGTGAATCTGGATTACGCACAACGATGCCAGCCAGGGCAATTCCCTCACGTGGGGGAGCAGACGGAATTTCAGAATTGGCATCCCGAACCCGGACATTCACCGACATCACAAAATCACCGGAAACCTCGCGGTAAACGTAAGCCCCCACCTCCTGTCCCCACCATTTGCCTGGCCTGGGGCGAATCATCAGCGCTCCGTCCTGCTGCTTCGGCTGCTCAAAAAACAATGGTTTCCCGGCATTGGGGCGGCCATCTTGTGGGACATTAGAGAGAATCTCCCAGTTGTTTTCGGAAAGCGATCCCATCTCTTCAAAGCGATCCACAAATGTGGCGATCATTGGTTGGTCGCCGGGAATGGGGCCTCTTTTCAACGGAAGAAGAGGTGGATGTCCAGGCAGGCTTTCTCCAGTCCGATTTCGCAGGCGACCGACACCGCTGCGAACGAATTTCGCGATTTCCCCTGCCAGATCAACCCGTGTTACTTTGTCACGTTGTACGTTGATCAAAGCTTCATGGATGACTCGGTCATGCCACTTCAAAACCAGTTCGTGGTCACCAGATGGCAGAATCACGCCGGAACCGACTTCCTCCGGTGGTATTCGCTGGTCATCAACCAATACCTGCAGTCGACGATCGCCGAAGAGGGTTTCGTCGAGATTGAACTGGACATTCACTGTCGTGGGCGGGTCGCCTTGTTCGTTTGCAAACGATTCCTGAGTCACTTCGGAATTGTTCGTGGCGTCATCACCCGTTATCAAGGCATTGATGCCCCATGCGACGGGAATGAGCAAAACGACCGCTCCTGCAACCGGAAGAAGCCATTGGGGGAGTTGACGCCCTGGTTTGGCAGCACGGCTCAAATTCTCCGAGCGCTCTTCTGAAGGGATTGTTTCTTCCACCGTTGTGGAGTTCGCCGGGGTGTTCGCTATCGAAATGGAATTCGGCGTTGCGACAGTCGCGTCGGGTTGTGCCGTCGAGCCAGCAGCGAGAATGCCGGATTGTTTCACTTTCTTCAACCATTCGCCCAACGCACGGGCCACGTCTTTCATCGATGCGTATCGTTTATCCGGCTCCTTCGCCATCATTGTCAGGCAGATCGATTCCAGGTCGGAATCAACGTCGGCGCGAAATTCCGAGAGTGATGGCACAGGATCACGGACGATCTGACCGATCACTGACGCCACCGAACCCTGAAAAGGAACCCGTCCTGTCAGCAGTTCGTATAGCACAACCCCCAATCCATAGATGTCGCTGGCAGGTCCGATTTTATCTGGCTCGGCTTCGATCTGTTCCGGTGACATATAGGCTGGCGAACCGATGATCGTCCCGCTTTGTGTCAGCCGTTCATTCTTCGGCGTTTGAAATGAACAGGCGATACCAAAATCCATCACGACCGGCTCGCCTTTATCGTCGATCATAATATTGGCCGGTTTCAAATCACGATGCACAATTCCCGCAGCGTGTGCTTCATCCAGACCCAGGGCAATTTTGCGAATGACATTGGCGACCTGCCGCTGTCCCGGTTTTTTCTCAGATCGCGAGAAGGCCGAAAGTGGTTTCCCTTTGATAAACGCCATCGTGATGTAGCGTGTACCATCCACTTCCCCGATGTCAAAAACCGGGCAGATATTACGGTGATGCAAAGTCGCGGCTGAGCGGGCTTCACGATAGAACCGTTCAATTTGATCTTCCGTCGCATTCGCATCGAACTTGGGTAGCTTCAACGCGACATCGCGACCGAGTTCCGAATCGTGAGCGTGATAGACGGCTCCCATTGCCCCTTCACCCAGCTTGCTGGCGATGACGTATCGACCGATTCGCGATGGAACATCGCCTGCCCGTTTGCCACCTGCCGGTTCTGATTCCGCAGCCGCACCGAGTCCTGCCGTCTCGTCAATCGCGCCGTCGGTCTGAGTCGGCGAATTATGGTTGGGCATTTCGGCAGGGCGTTTGTTCATCGACATCTGTTCCATACATGAGCAAAGCCAGCGGAGACCACACCAGATGTACCCCATCATGGCGACTCTCTTACAGACGTTCAAGATCCCAACTCATTCGTCGGTCTTTTTCCATGTTGTCTTCAATGTCGTCATGGTGATGTCATCCTCGTCGCCCTCTGTATGTCGAGGTTTCCCTCTCTCATCATTTCCATTTTTTCCCACACTGTAGAGCGTAAAGTTTTTTCCATCACTTTCGTATCTGATGGAACCATCGGCATAGATGTCCCGCAGCCGTTCGACCTCAAGTTTCAGTGATTCGAGTTGCCTTGGGTATTCGCCCTGCTCCGCGCGATAAGCCGCGAGATGAGCCGCCACAAAAGTGAACCGGTTCTGCATTTCCACACGGCCTTCGACATGACAGACAGCTCTCAGGGAGGGCATAAGAAGTGCGCAGAGGATTTCGGCCATCCGTTTTGAGGCGGCCTGACGTGGCGACTGCTTCAAGAGTAAAGCGGCCATGCTCAGCGGGTTGATCAAATTCTGTTTGGATGCAATCAGCGCACGCTCAAACTGATCGAGCCGTTTTTCCCGCTCTTTGCGATCTTCCTTTCGCATGGCGGTAACCAGTGTGTCGTATCGTTCGTTGCCGATTCGCATGACCGTGTTCCAGTCAATCATCGAGTTCACCGCAAAACGGCTGAGCGTTTTCCTGATTGTGTTCTCTTCCTCTGCCGCCAGACCCTGTATCATCTGAATCGCCTCAGGCCCATGTTTCGCGAGATAAGCCACGCTATCGAGAAACATGTAGCGTTCGCTCGTATCGATCGTGTCGGCAACCGGTTTCAATGGCGGCAGGGCGTCAACCTGCTTCGCGAATGCCAATGCCTGTTTTTTCGTCAGTTTTCCATGATGCAACAATGCCGTGTCTCCCTGAAACGCGATGGAGTCGATCGCGGCTGCGACCAGATAGCCAATCAACGTCGGGTTCCTGTCCGCCATCCGTGCCAGCCGATGGACAGCAAACAGGTCTGCTTGTGCCTCGTCAATTTTTCCCTGTGCAAGGCGATACATCGCACGAGAAGCGAGCATGTGGGCCGCTTCCCGCATGGGAGACAATTCCAGTATCAGCACGCCAATCAGCAGGTCGTATTCGTCACTGGTCAGCAGCGGTGAGTAGAACCCTTGCATTCTTGAGGCTGCCTGCAGACGATCGATGTGGCTGTTGTTCGCTTCAATCCAGGACGCCAGATGGGGAGAGTCAGCTTTGCTCCAGGGCTGTGATTGCGAGTCGGAATACTGATCGAAAATGAAGTTTCGCTCGTATTTGTCCCCCAGTCGTTTGATCAGTTCGTCATCCAGTTCGGACAATGGTCGAACATAATTCCCCTCCGCAGGTACCGGCTTGATACCCAGCTTTTTGAAGTAATCTTCGCGAATATCACTGGAGATTTCCGATGGTCCGAGTGTTTTCCAGATATCAATCAACGCGTTGTTTTGAGGGGTGACACCTTTTGCGCAGGCCTCATCCAACGCGCGGATGTAATCGACCATGCCATCTTTTCGTAACGGTTCGGTGAGGCGCGTGGTCTCTTTGGAAACTTTGATCAACCGGGCAGCAGGAATTTTCTTTTGAATGGCATCTTGCTCATCTTTGCCTGCAACCTGCGCCGCCTTGAGATCAGCATCTTTGGTGTCCACAGGATTTTGTGTGGCGGATTGGCTCGTTGCATCGTCAGCCTGGAGAGGCTGAGACATTAAGACAGGTACCAGCATCGCGAGTAATAACTGAGATGATGTTCGTGATACAGATTTCATGGAATTGCCTCCGTTGGGAGATTTCAGTGAACGTCAGATTTGGGGGTTGGATGTATAACAACGTGATCTTTACACGTCGCAGGATCGTCGAGTTGCCTGTGATTTCTGGAAAAACCTGCGAATTTCGCCTGGATTTCTCGTAGCATCAGAACGAGTGGATAGATATGATGATCGTGTGTCAACGACTTTTCGAGTTTGCGGCATAGCATGGTTTGCGCTGTTGGGACAAGACCGTGCGGCATAGCATGGGGAATCAAACCAGCGATCCGTCGCAACGACTGATTGAGTATGACACATCAGTGTTCACAATTCCATACTGGACTGTAAAACTGCGGTTTTGCTTTATCGCACTTATGCGGTCGAATACCTGTTCTGTATAAAGATGGCGCGCTTTCCGATATTTCTTCTCCTACTTAGTTTCGCCTTCTCAGGTTGCGAGACCGAACAGCAGAGTTCCGTTCCCGTTGCCCCGGCGGATACGTCCAACGAAGCGTTGGCTCGGACGCTGGACGCCCTGGCACAGCGAGACAGTGATGCGTTGCTGTCGACAGTTTCTGGTGGTTCCAAGGCTCAAGAATTCTTCGCGTCAGTCATTGATTCGTTTGAGGCGATAGATTCTTTTAGAGAGAAGTTTGTCGATGTTTACGGTGATGAGGCTTGGACTGCGTTTCAGGCACCTTTGCCAGAAGACCAGAAACGGCCTGACATGAACCTTACAATGCCCGATCTAGAACAGATCCGTAGGGATTCATCCGAGTGGGAGGCGGACGACAAGAACGGTGGTGTATTTGATGCGCTCCCGAGGATACCTCTACCTTTCAAGCAGATTGAAGGTGGTTGGGTTGTTGATGGGGCAAGAGTGTTTCCTGATGAAGAGACGCTCATCGGTTTTACCGAGACACAGAAGAAGCTGACCGAGTTCATAGAAAGCTACATTAAGGCCATCGGGCATAAAGGGATCAGTTCCGAGGACATTGACTACCAAATGGGCAAGGATCTAATGATTGTGCTGATGGGGGGAGAGTTCAAGGTTAGTGGAGAGTCTCCAAACCCAGATCGCTTCAAGATCGATGAACTCTGAATTGCAGAACAAGGCGTCGATCTCAACACCTGACCCTTGAAGAGCCGAAAGCATCATGACCATTCAACCTCTAACCCAGGAATCGGAGTCCACCCTCGGTCAGGCGTGAGATGACTTTGATGTTATGTGACAAACCAAGAGGCTTTCGAAATGCCAGCCATTCCAGGTACATGGCGGATCAATTACCAAGGGCCAATCTCGACTGATTCGGTTGATTACCACATTCTTGATCTATTCGACTTCAGCGACTCTGACGTACAGCAGATTGTAAATCAGGGTGCTATGCCCATAGCTTATTTCTCCGCCCACCTTGAAAATTGGCGAACTGATGCAAAGAGGTTTACTGGCAACGATGTCCTTCGGCAACTCGGCAATTGGTCTAACGAATTCTATGTAATGCCATCTACTAACACCAAACAAATTATGGCCGACCGTCTTCAAATGGCGGTTGACAAAGGTTTTCAGGGCGTTGATGTCGACAACCTTGACGCCCACCTAAATGGCGTTTATCAAGACATTTTAGGACCGGGTAACAACGGACATTCAATTGGACAAGATTACATACAATGGTTTATTGATGAATGCTCGAATGTTGGCCTACAGTTCGGTTTGAAAAATTGCCAGATGAATCTGCCACTGTTTGGTTCTCAGGTTGATTTCTTTGTTTCGGAGGATCCGCCTACTGTAAATCAGTATCAATCATTCAACAAACCAGCTGTACTGATGAACTACACGGGGACTTCGGTTTCAGGGCCAGTGTTCAATCTGTTCTTTGCCAATCAAAATGACATAAATGGCGGCTCACCGACGCCGATACCGTAGTTACATAATCGGGTAAGGACGCCCCTCTCGGGGCGCCCTCCCACACCACCTGGCATGCGGGTCCGCACCAGGCGGTTCAACCAGTCTTCTCTTGGGAATGGGGGAGCAAGCTCGGCCCACAAAGTCTTCATGCT
>JANQSH010000180.1 GCA_028284145.1 Planctomycetaceae bacterium
CCTTGTCAAGGCTTTGTTTTGGGGTGCGGGTTGACATAACCCGCTCCGTTGTCGCTCCTTGCAACTTTACCGAACCCAAATTTTAATCTTGACGGACCAGTAGTTACTTTACCTTTTTGTGTGACGTCTCTGGCTCGTGGGAGGCCTGTATTTGCAGGTCAAACGGCACCCATCGCGGCACAGAAGAGCGTAGTACGCACCAGTGAAGGATTGGAATGGCATGATACGCGTTGCGCTCAACCACAAAACAATCTACCGATACGATCGACCGGCCGAACTGGGGCCGCAAGTTGTCCGACTGCGACCTGCCCCGCATTGCCGCACACCGATTACCAGCTACTCTTTGCGCGTGAAGCCTGAAAAACATTTTCTGAACTGGCAGCAGGATCCACACGGCAATTATCTGGCTCGACTGGTGCTTCAAGATCTGACGCCGTTGTTTGGAGTGGAAGTCGATCTGGTCGCCGAGATGACGGTGATCAACCCGTTCGATTTTTTTCTGGAATCGGCCGCGACCGATTTTCCCTTCCGATACGAATCGGTTCTTGCCAAAGACCTCACACCATTTCTGCATCAGTCCGAAGCCGAACCGCTCTTTGCGAAGTTTGTCGAGGGAATCGATTTGCGCACGCGGAAGACGATGGACTTTCTGGTCGATCTGAATCAGAAAGTCTATGAACGCGTGGACTATGTCATCCGGATGGAACCAGGCGTGCAATCGCCGGAAGAAACACTCCAGAAAGGCCGGGGCTCCTGTCGCGACAGTGCCTGGCTGATGGTCGAAGCATTGCGACATCTCGGTTTGGCGGCTCGGTTTGTGTCGGGTTATCTGATTCAACTCAAGCCGGACGTCAAATCACTGGATGGCCCGTCTGGACCAGAGAATGATTTCACCGATCTGCATGCCTGGGCGGAAGTCTTTTTGCCGGGAGCGGGATGGATTGGTCTCGATCCGACGTCCGGATTGCTCGCAGGCGAAGGGCACATTCCGGTGGCCTGCACTCCGGAGCCGGTCAGTGCGGCCCCAATCACTGGCACGGTTTCGCAGTGTGATGTGAAGTTCGAGCATCAGATGAAGGTGACCCGCGTGCATGAAGACCCGCGCGTCACCCAACCGTATACTGACAATCAATGGCAACAGATTAACGAAGTTGGCCATCTGGTCGATGAGAAGTTGAACGCCGGCGATGTCCGATTGACGATGGGAGGCGAACCGACGTTTGTATCGATCGACGATATGGACGGGGATGAATGGAAGACCGCTGCCGTCGGTCCAACGAAACGAATTCTCGCCGGGCATTTGATTGACCGACTGGGAAACCGTTTTGCCAAAGGGGGCTTTCTGCATCATGGGCAGGGGAAATGGTATCCAGGGGAATCACTTCCGCGTTGGACATTAACCTGTCTCTGGCGAGTGGACGGCAAGCCAGTCTGGAAAAACCCGAAACTGCTGGCAGACCCGAATCAGCATTGTGGCCACCTGGTGGAAGATGCCGAGTCCTTCGGCCGATCGATCGCAGAGAAGTTGAACGTCAACGCTGATTATGTCGTCCCCGCATACGAAGACGCGTTGTACTACCTTTGGAAAGAGCATCGACTACCGATGAATACCAACCTCAACGATGCCGAGATGCAAGAAGATGAAGATCGAGTTCGCCTGGCACGGGCGTTGGAACAGGGGTTGGGGAAACCGGTTGGTTGTGTGTTACCGTTGATGTTCCAATGGTGGCAGGCACGTCCTGGTTGGCGGGCTGGTCCCTGGCCGGTGAAGTCCAGATACATGTTCCTGATTCCGGGCGATTCCCCGATGGGTTTGCGTTTGCCGCTTGATTCGCTGCCGACTCCCTCTGCTGGCAGTTACGAGCCAACCCCGCGCGTTCCTTTTGAAGCCGCCGCCGCTTTGCCCGAATACGAACGTTTGCGACAGAGATTGGCAGAACAGACACTGGCTCCGCGGCATTTGATGGTAGATTTGCGCCAACAGCGTCCGGGAGAAAATCAAACAGGAGAAGCGGGTCACGAAGGAGAAACGAGACGAAAAACAGGAGATGGTGACGAGTTGCCCGATCCTGGCAATGTCGTGCGGACGGCGATGTGCGTTCAACCCCGCAACGGCACGTTGCATGTCTTCATGCCTCCGTTGGATCGGCTTGAAGATTATCTGGAACTGCTCGCGGCGATCGAACAGACGGCCGAAGAAACCGAGATGCCGGTAGTGATTGAAGGGTACCTCCCTCCGCCAGATTACCGTTTGAAGCGGATTAGTGTCGCTCCTGATCCCGGAGTGATCGAAGTGAACGTCCATCCGGCTCACGACTGGAATGAGTTGGTCGAAATCACTTCTGCGGTCTATGAAGACGCACATCATTCCCGGTTGGGAACGGAAAAGTTCGACACTGACGGCACGCATACCGGAACCGGCGGGGGTAATCATATCGTGATGGGCGCGGCAACGCCCGCCGACAGCCCCTTTTTGCGACGGTCCGATTTACTCCGCAGTCTGCTCGGGTACTGGCACAATCATCCGTCACTCTCGTACCTGTTTTCCGGACGGTTTATCGGACCGACCAGTCAGGCGCCGCGCGTGGACGAAGGCCGATGTGATGCGGCCTATGAGTTGCAGATTGCATTTGAACAGATCCCCGAAAAGGGAGATTTCCCTCCCTGGCTGATCGACCGCGTGTTTCGGCATCTGCTGGTCGACCTCACCGGTAACACTCACCGGGCAGAGTTCTGCATCGACAAACTCTACTCGCCCGATTCATCAACCGGTCGGCTTGGACTGGTTGAGTTTCGTGCTTTTGAAATGCCTCCGCATGTGCAGATGAGTCTGACACAGCAATTGCTGCTGCGGGCATTAGTCGCCCGTTTCTGGGAGAAACCGTACAACACACGCCTGACCGACTGGGATACATCGATTCACGATCGCTGGATGCTGCCTCATTTTCTGCAGCGCGATCTGGATGACGTTATCGACGAGACACGGGTATTTGGTATTCCGCTGGATGTTCAATGGTTCGCACCGCATTTTGAATTCCGCTTTCCGCTGATTGGTCGCATCGAACCGCGGGGGATGCTGATCGAACTGCGAACGGCGATCGAACCTTGGTACGTGCTGGGAGAAGAACCTGCTGCGGGGGGAACAGCACGATACGTCGATTCTTCAGTCGAGCGTCTGCAGGTGAAGGTGCAGGGGCTGTCGGATACACGTTACATCATCACGTGCAATGGTCGCAAAGTCCCACTGCGATCCACCGGTGTGGAGGGGGAGTACATCGCGGGCATTCGATATCGTGCCTGGCAACCGCCGAGTTGCCTGCATCCGACAATACCAGTTGATGAACCCCTGGTGTTTGACCTGCTCGACACGTGGATGCACCGTTCGATGGGTGGTTGCCGGTATCATGTTGGACATCCGGGGGGATTGAATCCCGACTCGTTCCCGGTCAATGCTTATGAAGCCGAAAGCCGACGCGCGGCTCGATTTTCCGAGTTCGGTCATACTGGCGGGGAGATGAGAATCCCGTATGATGAATTGAATGCGGCCTTTCCGATGACGTTGGATCTCCGCCGCAGTCGACCGCACGTCCGATGAGTGAAATCTCAATGTTATCGCATTTCACGGCGTTGCAGGAAGGTTGATGCGACACGCTGAGTTGCTCATTCCTTTTGATTTGTTGAGTCTGTTTTCCGGAAACTTTCCGACCGCAAAGACCAACCCTATTTTCGGAGGCAGATTTCTTGTCCACAGCGCAGCCACCGGCGACAGATTTTTTCAACAGCTATGCGCCGCAGCGCGGCGCGTTTGACGAGTTGTTTCAGGACGAAACGAACGTCCGTCCGCACGGGCAACCGTTTGTCAATCGGGTCAACATTCTGGGGCGTGATGAGTTTTCCCGGCGTTGGGAGATGGCCCAGCATACCATTCAGGAAAACGGGATTGCCTACAGTGGTTACGCGACACCGCAAGACAAGCCTCGCCCCTGGGCTCTTGATCCCTTTCCCGTGCTGATCCCGGCCAGCGAATGGTATACCGTTTCGGATGCTTTGAAACAGCGAGCGCGGGTGATGAATCTTGTGTTGCGCGATCTGTACGGACCGCAAACGCTGCTGACGAATGATGTTCTTCCACCAGAACTGGTTTTCGCGCATCCCGGTTTTCGTCGGTCGTATCACCGCCAGATTGTGCCGTACAATTGTTTCCTGCATCTGTTTTCCACCGACCTGCTCCGCGCGAACGATGGGCACTGGTGGGTTGTGGGAGATCGAACCGAGTCGCCATCGGGCATGGGTTACGCGTTGGAAAACCGGATCGTTATTTCCCGCATGTTTCCCGATGTGTTCCATCAATGTCGCGTGGAACGTCTCGCCACATTTTTTCTGCAGGTGCAGGAAACGCTTCGTTCGCTATCTCCTCAGCAAAGGGAGAACCCTCATATCGTTCTGTTGAGCCGGGGGCCGACAGCGACAAATTATTTTGAAGATTTGTATCTGGCCCGTTATCTCGGATACACACTGGTCGAGTCAGGTGACCTTGCCGTCCGCAATCGAAAAGTGATGGTCAAGACGCTCGGGGGGTTGGTGCCCGTCGACGTCATTCTGAGACGCCGGAACAGCGACGAATGCGATCCACTGGGAATCAATCCGGCATCACACGAAGGGGTCTCCGGCTTAACCGAAGCGGTTCGGGCAGGGAATGTCGCAATCGCCAACGCATTGGGCAGCGGACTGGTCGAGTCATCGGCATTGATGGCGTACATGCCTCGACTTTGCCAGGTGTTGTTGGGAGAAGACCTGCAGATGCCCAACGCGCGCACCTGGTGGTGCGGCGATGCGCAATCACGTGAGTTTGTTTTGAACAATCTCGATGGGCTGGTGGCTCAACCCGCATTCCGCCGGCGGGGGCAGGACGATGCCACGTTTGAATCAATTCGCAGCATGTCAATGGATGAATTGCGAAAAGAGATTCTCGCAAATCCGCACGAGTATGCCGCTCGGGAAAAAATGTCCCGCTCGACCGTTCCTGTCTGGCAGGATGGTCTGGGACGATCAAATGTCGCGTTGCGTGCATTCGGTGTCGGCACCAACGACCAATACCTGGTGATGAATGGTGCCCTGGCGAGAGTGTCGTCAGGTCCAGAGTCATTGGAGGTTTCCCGGCGACTTGGCGAACAGAGCAAAGACACCTGGATCCTCTCCGATCAACCGGTAAAACATGTCTCACTGCTGGATGAACCGGAACGTCCAATTCCTTTGCGTCGTAGTGGAGATGATCTTCCCAGCCGTGTTGCCGACAATCTCTTCTGGTTGGGACGTCTGTTGGATCGTGCGGAATCGACGGCAAAACTGGTTCGCGCAACAGCACGGCTGTTGGTGAGCGAAGCGGATGTCAGCAGTCTGGTCGAACTCCCAATGCTGATTCGCTGTCTGGCCAGCCAGGGACAAATTGAACCAGGATATGCGCTTCCGGAGATGCGTGATCAACTGCCACCAGTCGAAGATGTCCTTCCACATGTTGCATTTGACTCCAGCAGCGAGGGAAGTCTGCGGGCCGTGCTGAATGAACTTTGTCGTCTCGGCTCGATTGTCCGTGATCGCCTCACCCGCGATACCTGGCGGATCATCTATCGGATCGACGAACGGTTTCGGCCCTTCGAGCGCGGGACGACCAACCTGTCAGACATTCTGACTTTGACCGACAATCTGCTGATTGAAGTGACCGCCTTCAGTGGGATCATCACCGAAAGCATGACACGCACGCAGTCGCATCGATTCCTCGAAATGGGACGCCGGATTGAACGATCGCTGCAGATTCTCGATCTGCTCAAACACAGTTTGATTCCTCTGCCGGAACGACCTGGACCGGTCTTCCGCACAATTCTCGAAATCTCCGACAGCCTGATGACCTACCGCTCCCGTTATCTGGCGAACTTCCGGCTGGGACCGGTACTCGATCTGATGCTCACCGACGAAACAAACCCGCGCTCGTTGGCATTCCAGTTTCTAAAATTGCAGGAGCATGTCGATTACCTGCCTCGGGAGAAAACGCAGCCGGGGTTTTCGACCGAGCAACGCCTCTCCATGTCGCTGCTTCACACGATTCGCCTCATGGATGTGGAAGAGATTGCCGAACGTCATCGACTGGCGAACGATGGCAACACGTTATTAGCGCTGGTTGAAGATTTTGAATTGCGGGTTCCCAGGCTGTTTGAAGCGATATCTCTATTTTATCTCGTGCATGCCCGTCCTGCGCATCAATTGGCGGAGATCGCACCGAATTGAAATACGACATCACCCACACCACGAAATACACCTATTCCGAAGCGGTCCCGGTTTGTCAGAACCTTGTCCGGTTGGCTCCCCGATCGTTGCCATATCAATCGTGTCACCACTTTCAACTCCTCATTCATCCCGAGCCATTCGAGTTGGATCAACGCCACGACTACTTTGGCAATCAGGTAGCCTACTTTTCCATCGAGCAGGCACACATGGGGCTGACAATCACCAGTAAAAGTGAGGTGGAAGTTCACCCCATTCCAAATCCTGAAGACATTGCAACACCTGCCTGGGAAGAGGTTGTCTTGCAGCTCAAGAATGGCCGCACTTCGGAAACTCTCGATGCCTGCCAGTTCGTTTTCGGGTCGCCAGCAGACCACGAACAAACAGCTCTGACGGAGTTCGCACGGCAGTCGTTTCCACCGGGAGCACAAATTCTTGCCGGAGTGCGAGACCTGACACGCCGCATTTTCAAGGATTTTGAGTTTGACTCCCAGGCCACGACCGTGCATACACCCGTGGAGGAAGTTTTTGAAAATCGACGTGGTGTCTGTCAGGATTTCACCCGGCTGCAGATCGCCTGCCTGCGGAACCTTGGGCTGGCCGCGCGATATGTGAGCGGTTATTTGCGAACGATTCCTCCACCGGGAAAACCGCGGCTGGTGGGAGCGGACGCCTCTCATGCCTGGGTGTCCGTCTTTTGTGGGAATGCAGGCTGGGTCGATTTCGACCCGACGAACAATACTTTGATCACGACCGATCACATCACTGTCGCATATGGTCGCGACTTTCAGGATGTCTCCCCCATTCAAGGTGTGATTGTGGGAGGTGGTGAGCATATGCTGGAGGTTTCGGTGGATGTCGTCCCGGAAGGTCCCCCCCTCCGATAAAGGAGTCGAAAGGGAAGACGGAAAAGGCATAGCAGAGTTTCGCTACCGCTTGCGTCGGTTTTCCAACTTCGTTTCGATGGTGAATTCTGGCCTCTCGCAGGGGAGAGGAGAGGTGTGGGCCGCCTCAACCCCGCAGCAATTCCTGCTGTTGAACCGCCTGCCAGATATCGTCCCCGATCTCATCGATACTGCGTACCTCCAATTCGCACATGATATCGATCCGACACCAGGTGGAATCCGATTGGGCCAGATTACGGTAGACCTGACGGACATTTTCCAGGTAAAGGGCATCCGCCTCCTGCAGGTCTGCAGGTTTATCGGTATAGACGCGGGCCGCTTTTTTGGCGATCAACACCTGTGCGGTTTCCGCGGGGAGATCCAGCAAAACGACCATATCGGGACGCGGCAATGCGTAGACGCCAAACTCAACCGCCGCAATCCAGTTGATCAATTCGGCCTGCTCATTTCCTTTTCGTTTGGCCGCCTGATGCGCCATGTTGGAAGGAACGAAGCGATCCAGTACGACAACATCATTTTCGTCCATTGCATGCAGCAGAACGCCACGCGACTCGAAGCGGTCACCGGCATACAACAGCGATGCCAGATGCGGATCAACCTCGCCGAGCGACCCGTATTTTCCGTTCAGGAAATCTCCAATCGCCCGGCCAAAGTGGGTTTCGGTATAACGGGGGAAACTGATGAGTTCCGATTTCAGCCCTTGCTCCTCGAATCGAGCGTGCAGACGAGCTGCCTGCGTTCCCTTGCCCGAGCCATCGATGCCTTCCAGTGCAATCAGTTTTGCAACCATCAGAATCCTGCTTCGTTGAACGCGGGAAGTACATTCCCGGTGAAGATGTCTCAATCCGAGAATGCGGTTTTGGCCTCTTCCAGAGTTGTCACAATGTGAAAATACTGATTCAGTTTGCTCGTGTTCAGCACGTTCGACACTTCTCCTTCGGGGCGGCAGAGGATCAGTCTGCCATCGCCGCGGTGCATCCGACGATGCAGGGAAATGATTTTCCCCAGCACGGAACTGGTAATGAAACGAACCCGCTCCAAATCCAAAAGGATTTTCCGGCAACCGTATTGATCGACCAGTGCAAAGAGTTCGCGACCAATCTGCTCGACATTCTCGTCATCGGTGAGTTGAGGGACAATGAATGTGGCGGTGCAGATATCGCCCTCCATTCCCACTGCAATGTAATGTGGATCGAATGAGTCAAACATCAGGTTGGCCCCCTGGTTGCCGTCAATCGGTCGCGTTGTGCTTCCAATCCCCAAGCCGTCACGAACTGACCCACGTCGGAGTCGCAACCAGGCAATTCGACCGGGACATAATGCCGGTCTGTGCCTCGAAACCATCCTGGCTGCATTTGTGAAGAACGTTCGACGAGAACCTCCAGTTTCTGTCCCTGCAAACTCTGGTAGTAGTTGACGGCCAGCTCTCGCTCCAATTCGCCCAGGACGCGACAACGTTCCTTGCGAATGTGAGGTGAAATCTGGTTTTCAAATTCTGCCGCTCGCGTCCCTTTTCGAGCGCTGAAAGGAAAAACGTGCACTTTCATGAACCGGGCCTGCCGACAGGCATCGAGTGTCTGCTCAAATTCTTCGTCGGTCTCACCGGGAAAACCAACGATAACATCGGTCGTGAAAGACGGATTGTCCAACCGCTCGCGCATCATCTCCAGTTTTTCGAGAAAACGATGAACGTAATAACGCCGTCGCATTCGCCTTAGTACATCGTCTGAACCACTTTGTAACGAAGGGTGAAACTGCGGACAGAGGTGCTCACAATCAGCCGCTGCGGAAATGAAATCGGCATTGATTTCCGCCGTCTCGATGCTGGAAAGCCGCATCCGCCAGTCGCCTGGAATACAGTCCAACCGCTGGAACAGATGCCACAGCCGGAAGGGGGGCAAACCGGATTTACCGCGTGTCGTGTCAACACCAAAGTGGCCGACATGTATTCCGGTCAGCACAATTTCCCTGTAACCGTTGTCAATCAGCCGACGGACTTCGTCTTCAATTGATTTCGGTGTCCGGCTGCGCAATCCGGGTCGCACCTGCGGAATGATGCAATACGTGCATTTCAAAATGCAGCCATCCTGCACTTTGACATACGCCCGTTTGCGACCATCAAACTGGCTGATTCCCGTTGGGATGTCGTGTACGCCCTGGCGATTGAGGACATCGGGCAACTCCCGTTTGTCGGTCACAACTTCCAGAACATTGGGGAGCCCGGCGACTGTCTCGGGATCACGCGTTGCATAACAGCCCATGACAATAGTCCGCGTGCCAGGGTTTTTCCGGGCCAGTTGCCGAATGACCTGCCGCGATTTGGAATCGCCGGTATGGGTGACTGTGCAAGTGTTGACGACACATAAGTCGGCCGGTTGGTTTTCGTCCGCCTCGACGAAACCATGCTGCAACAAGGCTTCTTTCACCAGCTGTGTTTCGTACTGGTTGACCTTGCAACCAAGAGTGACCAGTTTGCACGTGCGTACCGACATTGTACATCCGAAAGGAGTTCATTTTGAAATTTTCCCTGCCGGTTCAGTATAACTGGAAAAAGTCGTTCCCCAAAGCGTCAACCTGATTGTCAGTGCATTTGTCCGCCAGGCCAGTGAGAATCGACTTGTTAGTCCGACGGACTTTTGTCTGCGTCGGCTTGAGCTTCATTTGAAACTGTAATAGCAATGTGAAGGCCGCTACACTTAAATGTGGCTCGCAATAATATGGATGGGTGCTGACGCGTCTTGCCTGGCTTATGAATTCATTGCAGAAACAGGGGAGAATGTTCGATGACAATCCAGATGAAGTGGCTTCCTGTTTCGGCCATTTTTTTGCTGTCGCTGGTTCACTTTGGCAATCGGCTGTCCGCCGAAGAACGTACGAATCGCAATCATCAGCCATTTCAGAATGGGGTCGTAGCGGCAGATCACCCTCTGGCCAGCCAGGCAGGAATTGAAATTCTGCAACGGGGTGGGAATGTGGTTGACGCCGCCGTCGCCACCTCGTTTGCACTTTCGGTTTTGCGACCGGAAAGCGGTGGCATCGGTGGTGGTGGTTTCATGGTGATTTGGGACGCCGAACGAGATCGTTCGATTGTCATCGACTACCGCGAGCGCGCCCCCGGAAAATCAATGCCCGACATGTTCGTCCCCAAAGATGCTGGTCGTCAGGCGATTCAATCAAACAAAAGGGAACACACCAGGCTGCAGAGCCGGTTCGGTGGAATGGCTGTCGCGGTGCCAGGAAATGTTGCCGGACTTTGTCTGGCTGTCGAACAGTATGGCAAGCTGGAATTAGCAGACGTACTCGCTCCTGCCATTCGACTGGCGGAGCAGGGAAGTCTTCCGGATGCACAATCGATTTCGGCAACCAATTCGACGATCAGACAAGTCGACAGTTTGCCCAATGGACGAGAGCGGTTCGCAGTCCTGCGACGGTTGTACCTGAACGATGGGAACGAACTGAAACCTCAGAAACCGAGAACCTCTCCACAGGCCAGCGTACTGCGTCGGATTGCGAAACTGGGCCGGGCTGGTTTCTATGAGGGACCGGTCGCCAAATCAATCGTCAAAACGGTTCAACAACAAGGCGGAATTTTGACGTTGGACGATCTGAAAGAATACGAACCGACCATTCGGAAAGCGTTAACAGGCAAATTTGAAAATCGGATGATCATCACAATGCCACCTCCTTCCAGTGGCGGTGTCGCGTTGCTGCAAACGCTGAACATTCTGAAAGCCTATGGAAACAATCATCCCCGCTACCGGTTGAAATGTCTGTCGCACAACAGTTCTGACTACATCCATCTCACAACCGAAGCGATGAAACATGCCTTTGCAGACCGAGCGAGGTATCTGGGTGATACTGATTTTGTCTCGGTGCCGATTGACAGGTTGCTCAGCGATAAACATGCCCGCGCTGCCGCCGCACGTATCGACTTGTGTCGCACACAGCCGATCAAAAGCTATGGCAATTTTCTACCGCGGGAAGATGCCGGGACAAGCCATCTGGCGGTGATCGATGCCCGGGGCAATGCCGTCAGTTGCACCGAAACGATTAATATGGTCTTTGGCAGTCTGGTGGTCGACCCGGAATTTGGAATTGTCCTGAACAATGAAATGGATGATTTTGCTGCTGTGCTGGGAGAACCGAACGCCTTCGGTCTGATCCAAAGCCAGGCGAACGCGGTGGCTGCGGACAAACGACCACTTTCCAGCATGACGCCAACGATTTTGGTGCAGAACGGAAAAGCAGTAGCGGCGATGGGTGCTTCGGGCGGGCCGCGAATCATCAGTTCGACACTGCAGGTGATGCTCAATATCGCGTTGTTCGACAAGCGGCCACAGGAGGCGGTTGCCGCGCCACGTTTTCACCACCAATGGCTGCCTGACGTTCTTTGGCTCGAGAAAGAACTGCTGAGGATGCAGGCGGACACACTGCGGAATCGTTCTCATAATGTCCGATTACGTGACAAACTATCGGCATGCCAGGCGGTGTTGCGTACAAACGAGGGGCTTTGGGGCGGCAGCGATCCGCGCAAACATGGGGAGCCAGGAGGATACTAAGGCATTTTTTCTGCGAAGGGGGGTCTGAACGAATGTGGTCAGTTCAGCGGCGACGGCGACGCCGTCCACCCGATGAACGCTTCGAGTTTCCTTTCGGCGACTTGCCGGACGTTTCGCCATTATCTGAATCGGTTTCCATTGCTGCTGGATTCAACAGGTAGGAGATGGCCTCCTCCCAGGTCGGCAGATCTCGATACGCCGCAGCCATTTTTTTTTCGCTGCGGGGTGAGGATTCCTCATCATCTTCGTCATTCGGATCAGCATCCCAGTCAACCGTTCCACCGAGGTCATCATCATCGTCCTCGGCTTCCAATGGTGCCGTTTTTTCTTCTTCATGTTTCTTACGCGAACCGCGACGTCGGGAACGACGGCGAGAACGTCCGCGCCCCGTCTTTTCCTGTTCGCGATCGTCATCATCATCTGCCATCAAGTCGTCGGCAGCCTGATCGTCAGAAACTTCTTCATCAACATCGGAATGGCCGTCTGTATCGTTGTCCTGTTCCGTTTTGGCAACCGTTTCCTTGTCGGCATCGTCGCGTGATCGGCGGCGGCGGCGACGGCGGCGTCTTCTTTTCGGACGCTCTTCCTCCTCGTCATCGCCGTCCGTCCTGGTCTCGTCACTTCGCTTCTTCGCCGAGGCAACGAATACATCTTCGTCAGCGGCCGGTTCATCCAGTTTCGATTCCTCGAAGACAACCTTCGTTTCGTCGTTGTCCTCCTCGTCGCCGACGTCATCATCACCGAACAACCCGGTGCCGAAGTCGATATCGTCATTCAAATCGCGATTCCAGTCCTGCACAACATCAGGGACAGATTGCTTTCGTTCGCGACGAACGGTTGTGGGTGGACCACCCACAGCTGCTGATGCGCTCTCTTCGCTCTCAGAGTCATCATCAGAATCCCAATCGAACTCCTGCAAAGCGTTCCAGAACGGGTCCAGCTCGTCGTCATCCTCGTCACCGTCATCCAGCTCATCGAGCGTGTCAAGGTCATCCTCGCCACTGTCGTCCTCTTCGCTCCCATCGGGGGCAGCCTCATCGTCCGATGCCAACACGTCTGCGGTTTCCGTGGATATCTCCGCTTCTTCCAATTCTGTCGATTCCACTTCGTCGGATAATCCATCGACCCCGACATTGTTTTCTGCTTCCTCTTCAGATGCATCCTGGATGGAAGTCGCTTCTTCTGGAAGCAGGATTCCCTCCAGTGGGACTTTGGCCGAATCGGAATTGTCGAAATCGATGCCGAACAGATCCGACGCCAGACCTTCCCAGTCATCTTCATTGGCATTGTCAGGATTGAGGGGGTCTTTTGCCATCGTAATGATGATCGCCTTGGTTTATGATGATCGCCTTGGTTTCTCAAATTGTGAAAAACGGAATCGATTGGCCGCGAGTCAGGGAAACTGGTTCATCCTTCTGAGGATGCAGCCAATCAGGAAGAGCCAGCTGAAAACCGCGTGCCAAACAGGGAACGTACCGTCTCGCATGGGGGAATGCAAGCCGTGAGTCACTTCGTTCGTCATCCGGTCAATCTGTCGGCCCACTTGTGCCGAATTGGAAAAACGAACGAAGTCTGCTCGATCACCCGTCAGCCATTCTCACGTTGTTTCTGGCTCATCCGAGCCATATTTCCATGCCTCAACGAGATTCTTCGTGTCCTGCGAAGGACCACAATCCGCATTATTCCGGCGTCGCCGGGGTGTCGTCACGAAGTTGCAAATCGGAGGGAATTTCCGGCAATTCGGTTGGTAATCCGTTTCCACCGTCCGGAGATTCCGGCAATTTGGGGCTCACCAGTTTCTCCCGATTCATGCTGAGCCTTTCATACGTTTCGGTGGAAATGACGTAATACCAGTCGGCGAAACGCTCATTTATCTCCTCGGTGAGCTTCCGCCCCTCTTTGAGTTTTTCCTGGTATTCCCTCAGGTCCTCTTCGTACCTCTTCTTATCGGCTTCGTATTTTCTCAGGTCGGCCTGATAAATCGATTCCGGACTTGGCCTGGCTGGTTGTTTCTCCGAGTCGCCTTCGCTGGAATCTGTGTCGTTCTCGGTTGAGTCCGATCCGGTCGCATTATCCGCATCCGGATCGACATTCTGTTCTGAATTGGAATTTGCCTCATCGTTCTCTTCGGACGATTCCTCACTCGATTCCCCCGCGTTGGAATCCTCCGTGTCATTAGCGGACGTGTCATCGTCGGATCTTTCCCCGACCGGTGGTTGGGGTTTGGTCGGTGGCTGGGGTTCTTCACCGATATGTTGCGGGTCGTATCGAGCCGACACGAGCAGGTACCGGCTTTCTGTCAGGCTTTCTTCCTCTTCAGGTTCATCGCTCTTTTCGGAGTCCGTGTCTTTCGTCTCACCCTTCGCCGAGTCTTTGTTTTTGTCGTCGGTTTCACTTTCTTTCTGATTCGCGTCAGTCTGATTCACCTCAGTACCGACCTGCACTTCCAGTTCCGTTCCGGTAAAGACATCACCAAATCGCAAATCGAACACAATGCCCTTCTTCGTTGCAGCGGTAATTTCCCCAGCCGTGCCGTACAAATACGGGTTTCCGTCTTCATCCGGACCGATGAAAAATCCACGGGACTGCAGATTGATCTGCACATCTTCCATGTCTTTGCGACTGTTGATGAAATTGCGATCGATCGTCAAGTCGGGTTTGATTCCCCGCAGTTTCTGGCGGACGCCCAGAATTTTCATTTCATCCAACGCAGAAAGAACCTCGTTGACCTTCGTTGCATTCAATTCCTGCGTCTCTTCATTGAGTCCTTCCAATTGCCAGTCACCAGTGGCGTCGGGTCTCTCCAGACGAATCCGGTCACGCAGGCCAATAACGCCGGTTGACTTGTCAAACCGATAATCTTTGGTGTTGAGCGAAACGATGTCGATGGGAGTGACTTTGAGCAGATCCTGTTCAATCCAGTCACGAAAGCGGGTACTCAAATTGAGATTCAAATCGACTTTGTAGGTTTCTGTTTCATCAACTGCGCGCACAAAATAATACCCCTCTGCGTTTCGCTCTTCTTCTCCGCTATCGGCAGCGGAAGCATTCTCTTCTTCATCCTTTGCATCGACTTTGCGACCAACGATGAAGTCCGCCAGCTTTTCCAGTTCGCCGTTCTCTCCGCCACTTCGCCTGTATGCCGTTACACGAATGCCACGGGATTTGAGCAACGTCAAATCCTCCTCGGTGGGAGCGATCACATGAAAACGTTCGTGATCACTTTTGTTGCGGCTGGCGAGCATGTCTCGTTCCATCGACATGATCTCAGCGGCTAATTTCGCCAGACGGTCTTTCGCATCGGCAGGGTAATTGTTGTGTGAGGGCAATCGCCACAAGCCGTCGGAGTACTCGATCTTGAATGTCCGGGCTCCTTCCGACTCGCCATTGGCAGCCATTACTTCCAACAACGCGATCGCATTCGCATCGTCGAAATCGGGAAAAAATGGCTCACCCACCCGTTCAAACCCACCAATGGGCTTTGGCTGTGAAGAAAGGTGCGTCCAGTAGCCAGCACCGGCCATGACTGCAGCAATAGCAAGAAAAATCGTCGTCTTGATGGCTTCATTCATGGTTGAGGCCTTTGTTGTTCTTTTTGGTCGTAGACTTAAAAGTCATTACATTGGACTGGTGAAAGGCAAGTTGACTGTGAAAAGATGAGGAATTTCAACTTCGCATGCGGCTTGGATCCAGGTGGCTTCGCTCCGATGTCACACGCACGCCCAGCATGATCAAACCGAGCAGAATGGCGGGAATCGGTGGGATGATGATGGCCCAGAACATGATCCCTCGTTCCGCCTCGCGGACTTCACGTTGGAACTCCGCCTTGTACTGTTCGACTTCCTTCTGTTTCCGTTTCTCGATGGATTCCTCGTTTGCTTTCAGTTTGATCGATTCATCCTGTGCAACATTCGCCAGCTTCATGAGCTTCTGCCGATTGTCGAGTGATTTGTCATTCGCGATTTCTTCCCGTGCCTCTTCAAACTGTTTCTGGGCTTCTCGTCGTCGTTTGCGGGCATCGCGAACAGCCTGTTGGCGGCGTTCCTGCCGCTTTTTGTCGAACTCTTTGCGGGTTTTTTCCACCAGAGTCAACCGGTTGTCGTGCTGACTGCGGCGACGCAAGTCGAGATAGGCATCGTCTTCCGCCAGTACATCGATCGCGTTGAGCAGGAAAGGAACATTATCCAGGTCGATAAACGCATCCGGTTCGTTGCGGATATCGAAAAACTGATCCCCCAGAAAATCGACGTCGGAGACAAAAATCACATTCAGCGTTGCATTGCCATCCTTGTCTTCCTGCGTGATGTGAGCCGCGATTGTGTGGCCAATCTCCGGCGTCTTCTTCAATTGGCCGATCTTCTTCTCCACCTTCGCGATCTCTTTGCGGAGCGATTTCTTTTCGGCATCGTCCTCGGCATCTTCCAACTGTTCTTGCAGTTCCGCCAGCTTTTCTTCTTCCTTCTGCAGGGGGGTGAGGTAATCGGGGTTGGGGGCGACTTCAAACCGTGTCCGGACCTGCGGGCCGAACATGGTCATCTGCACGTCGGGAACCTCGCGGGTAAATTCCTCCCATTCCAGAATACCGGTCTGCCGGCCGGAGCGCAGCAGAGGCACAAATGTCGGCACGTTCTTTTCGTCTTTTTTGGATTCAAACTTTTTGATCGATCCCGGGAACAGGCACAACACTTCATTGAAACCCTGCGTTACCGGACTGTTGGGATTCAAGGCCGACTCCAGCCCGTTGCCTTTTCCAACAAACACGAATGTTTGCGGCCAGACATCTTCGTATTCAATATGCGGGTTGTATTGATCCCAAATCACCTGGTCGTTTTTCCATTCAATCTTGAGCAGACGGGTGAGGGAACTCAGCGTGCCATCGTCTGCTTTCGGTTCTGATGGAGAAGGCTGACCACGAAAATCGCGCTGCGGCGACTTCTCCTGGCTCGGATACAACGGCGGCGGCAGCATACCCGGGAACGGGTCATCGCAAATCAAAGCAGGATGCCCGGCTTTCACGTAATCAACCAGGTTTTTGAATTGTGGCTGTGTGAGTGACGATGGCATGACAGCGATCAGCACGTCAAATACGCGTTCTTCCTTTCCGTGTTCGTCTTTCCGTACCGGTTCGATTTTGGAATCGGCCGAGACTTCGGTGATGTCGTATTGACGCCGCAATTCCGTAACGATTTGCCACTCTTCTTCACCGCGAATGACCCCCGCGTCAGTTCTCAAAATCCCGATGGTTCGGCGTTCCGACTTCGAGACCGTGCCAATGGCGCGCGTCAACTCATATTCGATCAGGTCAGCGTTGCCGAAAAAGTCGATAACAATATCGCCGGCACGACTTTCGACTTTCGCTCCCATGTAGACTTCATCGCTCACAAGACGACCATTTCGCTCCGATCTGGCTGTTCGGGCGGTGATGCCATGCTTGATCGCTTCTTCCTCTTCCTTGCTGAAAGGTTCGATGTCGACATATCGGACATCAATCAGCTTGCCCCCTTCGCGATCATATCGCCTCAGCAAACCGAGCAGTCGTCGCCGAACGTCAACATATTGCTGCGGAACATCCTTTGAGATAAATGCCTGAATTGTAACGACGTAAGGCTCGTTTTTTGACTTTCCCTTTTTGTCCTCTTTCGACTGGTCGTTGCCGTTGGCTTCGTTCTCTCTGTCCGCGTCATCAGTCTTTGCAGCCTGCGGATTGGCCAGCCGGTCAACTGTTTTGTGTGTTGTCTCCGAAAGAGTATACAGTTTTTCGGATGTCAGATCCGCTCGGACCGAAGCATAGGTTGAGATTGCGGTCAGACTGATGAGGATGATGGCCAGAGCGATCGTTCGCACGGCGAAGTGCGCTCCCATGCCGGCCATCTTGCCACCACTCCAATGCCGACGGCTGATGAATACCATATTGAGGTACAACATGAACAACGCGAGAGAGATGAAGTAGACGACTCCACTGAGCGGGACAAGTCCAATGCTGAAATCCCGCAATTGTGTTGCGACACTCAACCGACCAGCGACCGTCTCCGGGCCGGCAATCTGTTCGATGAAATAGACGGGGATCGAACAGATCACTGCACCGAGTACGAATGCGACCGTGGCGCTGCTGGTTAATACCGAAGCAAACATGCCCGCTGCGAGTAATGCCGCTCCCGCCAACCAGTAACCCAGGTACGTGGCAAAGATGACCCCGGTTTCAGGATCGCCAATGTAGGCCAGTACGATGGCATGCGTACTCGAAAAGAGCAGCGCGATCGTGTACACGGTTAACACCGCCAGATATTTACCGACAAGGATTTCCAAATCGGATGCGGGGAGTGTGAACAGCAGTTCGTCGGTCCCCAGCTTTTTTTCATCTGACCAGGCGGTCATGGTGATGGCGGGAATCAGGAACAGCAATAACAGTGGATACATCCCTGTCAGCTGGTCGAGATTCGCCTCATTGTTGGTGAAGAACTGCTGCTGGAATGCGAAATATCCGCCAACAACCACAAACACAACGATGAACAAATACCCCAGCACTCCAGAGAAGTAGCTGGCAACATTCCGTTTGAGTACGGCGAAAACAACATTCGGATGGAACTGCAGCATTCCGTTTACCCCGGGTGTATCGATCAATTGCAAAGTTGGTTGATTTTTGACGTTGGCGAGTGATCTCGAATGGGCGGCAAAATTTCAGTTCGTCAGCTCACGGAATTTCGATTCCATTTCCCGTTCGCCCGTACCCATGTCATCAGTGGAGCCATCGAAGACGATTTTGCCTTTATTGATCAGCACGACATGGCTGCAAACGGCACGCACTTCCTGCAGAATATGGGTGGAAAGCAGGATGGTCTTCGTCTTGCCCAACTGCAGAATGAGATTCCGCACTTCGTGAACCTGATTCGGATCCAGTCCGCTGGTTGGCTCATCAAGAATGAGGACTTCGGGATCGTGAAGCAGCGCCTGCGCCATACCGACACGCTGACGGAATCCACGCGACAACTTGGAAATCGGTTTTGTCCAGACTTCCTTCAGCGAACATTGCCGGGCGACGAAGTCGAGGCGACGGCTCATTTCAGCAGATGACATTCCGCGGATATCACCAACATGTTTGAGCAGACCACGCGGCGTCATTTCGTTGTAGAGTGGTCCGTTTTCCGGGAGATAGCCAACAATTCGACTCGCTTCGATCCGTTCGGACTCGACGGGGTGATCACCGATGAAGGCTTCTCCCTCACTGGGGGAAAGGAAACCGGTGAGCATTTTCATGGTCGTCGATTTGCCGGCGCCGTTTGGTCCCAGGAAGGCGGCGACCTGTCCCTGGGGAATGGTGAAGGTGACCTCCTTCGCTGCGGAGAATGGCCCATAAAACTTGCTCAGACCTCGCGCACGAATCATCGGTTTTCCATTCGCGACCGGCGAACCGCTCTCGGTCATCTTAATCTCTCCTGTGTCATTCTCTCGATCGCCTGGCCAGCAACAACTCACCAGACAAGCGAACCACCTGGTGCCTTGTCGAGGCTTTGTTTTAGGGTATGGATTGCATACCCGATCTGTTGTCGCCCCTTGCAACTCCAACTTCCTCGTCTTGACGATCCACTGATTTTTCCGGAAGTTGGAAAGAGGGCAGGTTGATCTCAGGCAGGGGAAACGAACGATGCGAGGCCAGGGCGGTTTTCGTCTTTTCTTCGACGATGTCCCTTTGGGGAACCAAACCGAAAGTTCACACCGATCCACCACATGAAACGCGGCAAGCAATTTGAAAATCAACCCATCCCGAGGCCAGATCCACTGGAGCCAGGTCTGGTCCAAAATTCAAATACCGTCACGAACAATGTTCTCTGACGTCTTCACTACGCCAATGATGGCAAGATTCGTTGGAATTTGTCCAGCGTCATGGTAGAAAAATGTGAAATTGCAGCACATGAAATTGTAATACTCTGCGGCTGATTCCTCCGATCCATACGGCCGACAAAGCTCGGCCCTGTCATCATCCCGTGAATCTTTTCATCATGTCCCTCTTCTTTCCCCCCACAGGCCGACACGATGTTATCGCCGCGTGAAACGTGCAGGTGGCGAAACACAATTTTCTCCCGCCCGCTGTGATTTCCCGTCAAAAATCAAAAAATGAGATGCAACGCCGCGCGCAGTCGCCGCGTACAACTTTATCGAGGCCGGTTTTCCAATTCCGGGACTGGTCCTCTTCCGTTCGGAACACCAATTGGAAAGTGCCAGACCTCATGAATCTGCAAAGTGAATCGGACGAGCATCTGATGGGGCAAGTGCAACGGGGCAATCGCGAAGCGTTGGAGAAACTCGTGCGGCGACATGCCAGCCCACTGCTGACATTTATTGTCCGCATGACGGGCGACCGCCACAAAAGCGAGGACATTTTTCAGGATGTCTTTCTGGCCGTCTGGAAGAAGCGGAAACAGTACAAAATCGCTAAAACGTTTCGTTCCTGGCTTTATACCATCGCAGCCAATAAATGTCGCGATGATTACCGGCGATCGACCCATCGGCCCAAACCAACCGATCAGACCGATACCGAAGTGGATCACCAGCAAACGCCGGTTCAGATGGCCATTGCAACGGAAACCTCGACGCTGGTAGCTGACGTCATC
Organism: Planctomycetaceae bacterium; assembly: GCA_028284145.1. GTDB lineage: Bacteria > Planctomycetota > Planctomycetia > Planctomycetales > Planctomycetaceae > JANQSH01. The sequence continues at coordinate 20,353 of JANQSH010000180.1, forward strand.
GCCGACTTACCAGTCCAGCAACGAACGACAATTGTCTTACGGATTTGGAATCAACTGACCTACAGGGAAATTGCCGACCTGATGAGTGTTTCTGAAGGGACGGCTCGTTCCAACATGCATCGCGCTTTGGAGGCGATGCGTCACAAGATTTCGGCCCAGATTTGATCGAGGCCACTTTCAGTGGCAATTTCCGCAGGTCAAGACCCGACTGTGACACACACAACATGATTCGATTCGTTGAACGAATCTGATTTCACGGAGATCAACGATGTCTAATGAACAGAAGCCGGTCGAAGAACTCTTCGACGATTACCTGCATGGCCTGCTGGACAAACTCGATGCCGAGCGGGTGGAACGCCATCTTGAAGAGAACCCCGAGGCGGAAGAGCACATGCTCAAAGCGAAGGCTCGGAAGGAATCGCTCGAATCGGCACCGATGGTGGAGGCGTCGGAAGGTTTGATTCATAAAACGCTTGAGAGGGTCAGTCAACGGGAAAATCGTCGGACGACTTTCAGGAGGGTCTACTTCCGAAGCGTAGCGGCAATCACGGTCGCATGCGTCGTGTTGTTCGCCGGTCTGCAGTTTCATTACCAGCAATTGACGGCTTCACCTTACGATTTGCGAATGGTGGGGCAGAGTGATCTTCTGGCTGGCACCGGGGCTTCGTTGCGGGTAGCGGTTTACGATCAGACATCGGGTGAACTGGTTCCCAACGTTCCTATGGAAATCAAGCTTATCAACCGCAAGACTGATGAAACGCGGGAGTTGTTATCGTTTCAACTTGATGAGAACGGTCAGGCACAACCCTGTTTCCAACTGCCAGACTGGAAGAGCGGTGAGTACGACCTGCAGTTGGTGGCTTACACCGATGCCGGTCCGGAAGTGCTTTCGGAATCGGTCTCACTGACCCGTTCCTGGAAGTTGATGGTTTCGACCGACAAACCGGTGTACAAGCCGGGGCAGACGATCCACATTCGTACGCTCGGTTTGCGTCGCCCGGATCTCAAACCAGTGGCCGATGAAGAAGCGACCATCACGATCACCGATCCCAAAGGAAATGTGATCTTCAGGCGGCGGAATCTGACCAGTGGTTATGGGATCACCTCAGCCGATTGCCCGCTTGCGACGGAGATTATCGAAGGCCCGTATACCATCACGGCAATTCTGGGTGACACCGAAACGTCGATGACGGTCGAAGTCATGCAGTACACACTGCCCAAATTCAAAATCGGGCTGACGCTGGATCGTCCGTTCTATCAACCGAATGATGTCGCCAAAGGCACTATTCAGGTCGACTACTTTTTCGGGCAGCCGGTCGCCAGTGCCGAAGTGGAATTGACGTTGAATACGATTGACGTCGGCCTGAATACGATGCCGCTGGACTCGGTGACAACCGATGAAAACGGCAAGGCGGAGTTTGAAGTCGAGATTCCCGATTATACGGTGGGTCGCCCGCAGCATGGTGGCGATGCCCATGTGCAACTCGTCGCGAATGTGACGGATTCGGCTGGTCAGAAAGAAAACACGAGCGTTTCTCGCATCATTACAACCAACCCAATCGATATCGAATTGATTCCGGAATCGGGCCGACTGGTCACAGGTGAGGAGAATCGCATCTTTGTATTGACCAGCTATGCTGACGGGCGACCTGCAGAAACGTTGGTAAAGATTCCCGGCCAGGAAGAGTTTTCGACGAGTCAACTGGGAGTCGCGACGTTCAGCTTCACCCCGAAAAAGAATGAAGAGTCGGTTCGGTTTACCGTTCGTGCGACCGAAGTGGGCGGAGACAGGCTGGTTGGCCGGGAAACCGCGACGCTGCAGGTGGGACAGATTGCCAACGATTTTATCATTCGGTCCGATCAGGCGGTTTACAAAACAGGCGACACCATCACACTGATGACCATCGGTGGAGGTGTGGAACCGGTGCTGGTCGACTTCCTCAAAGATGGGCAGACGATTCTCACGCAGATGATCGAAGTGACCAATGGTCGAGGTGAATTGCAATTTGAATTGCCTGCCGAGTTGTTCGGCACGGTGCAGATGTGTGCCTACCGCTTCAATCAAAATGCGATTCCGGTCATGAAACTGCGAACGATCTTTGTGCAACGTTCGGAAGAGTTGCAGATTTCCGCAGCATTGGACCGCGAAAGTTACCGGCCGGGTGAATCGGCAAAATTGAATTTGACCATCACCGACGCCAAAGGCAAACCGGTCCCCGGTGCAATCAGTCTTTCCGCCGTGGATGAAGCGGTCTATCACGTGCTGAAGCAGCGACCCGGACTGGAACAGGCGTTCTTTGCCCTGGAGCAGGAATTGCTGGAGCCGGTGTATGCGATCTACGGTGGTTGGGCGCCGGAATTGCATGGCATTCCAGAAGATGTTCCCGTCGCTGATCGAAACGAATTTCAGCAGGCGTTGTTCGCTTTCACCTCGCAAATCGTGGCGGAACATCACCTGCCCCGGTTTGATGAGAACGTTCGTCGAGATGGTGGCGATGATCGCGATTTCGAGGAGAATGTTTTTGTTGAACCGATGGTGGAAGAAATGGGATTCGTCCCGGCGATGATCGAAGAGAACATCGCTGTCGAAATACCAGCTCGCGAAGTGGAGGAGATTGCCCGCGACAATGCCAATGCCGATTCGCCCATCACAATGTTCGAAGCCAGCTATGGTGCCAAATTGGTTCGGGTTGCGGATCAGAAAAAACGTGGTCTGCAATGGGTCGCGTATGCATGGTGGTATCTCGCAGGTGGTGTGGTGATTGCATTGTTGTTCGCCTTCGCCGTGTTGAAACCGAAATGGTTCCTGATCTCCGGCGGGATTGTGGGTGGCCTGGCATTGTGTACTGCACTCTTGTTGCCGGCGATTCAGTCAGCGTGGAAATCGGGAGATGCCACGGTGATGAATGTGATGGAGGGCGAGGGAGCCGCGGGTGGTGCAGGCGCTTTTGAGAACATGGACTTCGGTGACGACATGATGGCCGTACCGCAGATGGCAATGGAGGAAATGGCTCTCATGGAAGCTCCCACGGAGATGGACAATGGGAAAGAAGGTGAAGGGAGCAGTGGGAGTGACAAGCCGGTCCGCGTCCGGCGGCATTTCCCCGAAACGCTGCTCTGGAAGCCGCAGATTATCACCGACGACAATGGCATCGCGACGCTCAATATCGATCTGGCCGATTCCATTACAACCTGGCGAGTGATGGCCAGTGCGGTCTCTGCTGATGGCCAGATGGGGGCATTACAGGAGGGCATTCGCGTCTTCCAACCCTTCTTCGTCGATTTGAATCTCCCCGTCGCTCTGACCCGAAACGATGAAGTCGCGGTGCCGGTGGTGGTTTACAATTACCTCAACGAACCACAAACGGTTGAATTGGAATTGGCGAAAGCAGACTGGTTTGAGTTTGTCGATCCCAGCGTACAGGATGAACCGTTTCAGCGGATCGACCTCGCACCGGGTGAAGTTCGATCCACGAGTTATCGCTTGAAGGCTCTGGAGGTTGGCAACCATTCCTTCCAGATTACGGCTCGCGCAGCCGACATCGCAGATGCCATGATGAAAGAAATCATGGTTGTCCCGGATGGTGATCTGATCGAAGTGGTGGAAAACGGTTCGTTGAGCAATCCCGTCGATTTCATGCTGGAAATTCCAGCCGAAGCGATCCCCGGAAGCGTCAAGGCAACGGTACGATTTTACCCATCCAGTTTCAGCCAGCTTGTGGAAGGTCTGGATGCCATCTTCCAGCGACCGTATGGCTGCTTCGAGCAGACCTCTTCGACGACCTATCCCAACATCCTGGCGCTGCAATATCTGCGTGACACAAACAGGAGCATGCCGGAAGTGGAAGCCAAGGCCCGGCAATACATTCATCTGGGCTACCAGCGGTTGCTCGGCTTTGAAGTGGATGGTGGCGGATTCGACTGGTTTGGAAGCCCGCCGGCGAATGTCACGCTGACCGCTTACGGTCTGCTGGAATTTGAAGATATGGCTGAGGTGCATGATGTCGATCCGAATCTCATTAACCGAACGCGGGACTGGTTGCTGAGCAAACGGAACCGGCAGGATGGTTCCTGGAAAGCCGAGATTGGTATGTTGAATGATGGTCTGGCAGGTAGCGTGCAGAAAGGTAAAGACCTCGATTTGAGTACGACAGCTTACATCGCATGGGCAGTCTTCCGCGGCGGGAAAGCGAAACGTCAGTCTGAAGCGACACTCGATTTTCTACTGGCACACGACCCGAAGGAGATCGACAATCCTTACACGCTGGCAATGGTGGCCAATGCTTTGGCAGCCATCGATCCCGATGGCAAATCCGCCGAACGCTACGTCAACCAATTGGTCAAACTGGCGAAACGGGATGCTGAGAAAAAACAAACCTCCTGGTCGCTCGGAGAAAACCGCGAGACGGCATTCTACGGTGCCGGACGATCTGGCGATATTGAAGTGACCGCACTCGCTACGTTGGCCTTGCTCGAAACCCAATCACACGTGAATGCCGCCAACGAAGCGCTGAACTGGTTGATCACTCAGCGTGACAGCCGGGGAACCTGGCATTCCACTCAGGCAACAATTCTCGCTTTGCAGGCGATCATCAGGGGAACGTCCTCTGGTCAAGGGGATGGCAAGGCACGTGAAATCGATATCGCTCTGGATGGCAGGAATATCGAAGCACTGACTATCGAACCGGACCAGTCGGAAGTTGTGCAGCAGATTGATATCACTCCTCACCTGGTTGAAGCGATGCATCATCTGCAGGTAACAGAACGAAGCAATTCGGCGACCGGTTATCAGATCACGCTGAAGTACCATATCCCAAACATCGATGCCGACCCCGAACTCGAAGAACCCCTGACGATCGAACTGGCTTACGATCGTTCCGAGTTGCAGGTCAATGACCGGGTGAATGTGACGGCAACGGTGACGAACAATATGCCTTTGGGGGCACCAATGGTCATCGTCGATTTGCCGATTCCTGCCGGGTTCACTATTCAGCGGGATGGTCTTGAGAAGTTGCGTGATGAAGGATCGATCGAAAAATTTCAGATCAACGCCCGTACCACCGTGATTTATCTGCGAGGTTTGGCGTCTGGTCAGAAGCTGGAATTGAAGTATGGTCTCAAAGCGACGATGCCGGTGAAAATCACCGCTCCTCCAGCGACGGTCTACGAGTATTACGATCCGGACGTCAAAAACCAGAGTGAACCGATTCAGCTGATTGTCGGCGGCAAGGCCTGAGCCAGCCCCGACTTGATATCCGGATATTTCAATTCGATGCCGAGATCATCCTTCATCCGCTGGTTTCGGCATCGTTTGTTTCGTCCGCCCCGTTTTGAATTCGATAAATCACTGGTGTCGAATTTGGGCATCGGAGCATCAAACAGTTGTGCCAACGTGTTGTAGTATTCACGACGCAACACCGGTCGGTCATCACAGACCAGGTAGGTCTTTGACGGCTGGGGGTGATTCGCCACCGCCTGAACGACCTGAACGGCGTCATCAACATGAATCAGGTTGAGGAACCCGTCGGGATCTGCGGAGATCGTCGTGCCCTTTTGAACCTCATCAATTCGCCTCAACAGACGCCCAGGTCCATAGATTCCAGCCAGTCGAAGAACGTGGGCTGTGCCGTTCATTTTTTGCGCCGCGAAGGCATCCCGGATAATTTGCTCGGCTTCGAGGACAATTGCCCCGTTTTCGCGTGTTGGTTCAGCAGGAGAATCTTCGTCAATCCATTCTCCATTTTGCTGTCCGTAAACGCTCGTACTGGAGATGGCAATGAAACGCTGAGTACGATGTCTCATCACATTGAGGACATTCTGCAAACCGTCGACATACACGTTACGAAAACTGGGGCCGGCATTGCGGTCGAATCCCACTGCATGCAACACGCAGTCACACTCCGGCAAATTGGCGACAGATTGCGGTCGTGTAATGTCACCCACAATCGAGACAATACCTGTCGCTTCAAATCGGCGTGCCGTCTCGTCGGAACGAGTCATCGCGGCAACAGAATGCCCATCTTTCAACCAGGCCCGTGCGACGCGTTCTCCCAGATATCCACAACCGACAATGAGAAATCGCATTCCTAACGCTTCCCTTTGATGGCAGGCGCCAAACGGGGCTGCGCTCTCAGTATCTCGGTCAGAATTTGCGGCAGATCGATCTCCAGATTGTCGACTTCCGGAATTTTCCGCAGCACCTGGAAGTCGTCCGTTTCAAGTGCGTTCCGCAGCCGGACCAATTGCTCGTCCATTGTTTGCAAAAAAGCAGTGCACTCATCGTCGGACAGGTTGGTTCGCATCAAAGCCGACACTCCTGGTTTCCGCTTGCGTTGCAGTTGGGAAAGGGTCGTGCCTTGCGTGCGGAACAACAGGCCATCGACAAACGCACGACGCAGACGGTGGGTCGCATCGAAATGATAGACCAAATCCTGCCCGAAGTAGATCGAGAGCGTTTTTTCACGCCGTTGCCCGATGACAACCGGTTCGTGGTAATGAGCAAGCCGTAATTCCATCCGGCGGACCAGAGCGGTTGCCTCTTCCATCAGGTCTTCGCGTTCGGATTCGATATAAGCCACCACAAACTCACTGCAAAAGCTGTTTTCCTGGTTTCCCGACCAGAAATTCTATCGACAGCCGCTCACATTTGGTATCTTGGAGAATAGAGCAGTTTACCTTCTGGTATGACGTCTCTGGCTCGTGGGAAGGCTTATGTTTGCAAGCCTGATGACGCCCATTACGGCACAGAAGAGCGCGTAACACGCTCCAGACATTCACACCTGCATCAACGACAACGATTGCAGGAGCATTCATGCGTGCAGACCTGACCGACCTGAATCCGGGTCATCCGTACGAAATGGGATCACCTCTCAGTCCGATTCCGAAATTGTTCCCGAAAAGTTCAATCGTTATGAATTCGCACAGCAGCGATTCACTTTGCGAACCCATCAAATCATGGTGCTGTTTCCTGGCGATTTTTGAATCGCTGGCTGATCGTCGCGGCGCAGTCAACAAACAGCGGATGATGATCATCGACTGGTAAGAGTATATGGCGACAGTGTCAGAGAATACCGGGTCAGAGAATACCGGACAAACGCCCGCTTCTTCGGGTTCGCTTCCCACTATCGACGCTGCGCGGGCGAACGACATCGGGTTGAAGCAAAAAGCGGTTGCCGAATTTCTGGAATCGTACGAGTACGATGCACTCCTGTTGCAGCGACCGGAAAACCTGGCGTGGTTTACATCCGGCGGTGATTTTTCCCGGTCTGGCTCTTCCGAAACGATTGCCTCTCTATTCGTCACACGCGATGCCCGCGTCGTCATTACCAACAACGCGTCCTCTTCACAGATTTTCGAAAAGGAGTTGACTGGACTTGGGTTTCAGTTGAAGGAACGCCCCTGGTATGAGGACCGACACGTCTTAATCAATGATGTGTGTCGCGGTCGGAACGTGGCTTCGGACTTGCCATGGAAAAACGTAACCGATGTTTCGCACCAGCTTTCTTCGTTGCGACTGCCGCTGACACCGTATGAGGCGGAGCATATTCGGGAACTCGGCAAATTAGTGGCGCACGCAGCTGAGGCGACGGGGCGGAACTTCAAACAAGGCATGACCGAAGCGGAAATTGCCGGGCAGGTGGCCCATCGGCTCGTCAAGAAGCAAGTCGTTCCCGAACGGATTCAGGTCTGGGCGGATGCCAAAACAATGCGGTATCCGCACTGGTCTTATGGTAACAAAAAGGTACAGGACCAGTGCACAATCTCGGTGGTCGGCCGGAGGTTCGGCCTCTGTACCGGTGTGTCACGGACGGTCAGTTTTTCCAAACCACCGAAGGAATTCAGCGATGCCTATCACCGGGCGGCTTTGGCACAGGCAACCGGCCTGTACTTTTCCCAACCCGACTGGGAGGTCTTCGAGGTCTGGAACCGGGTTGAACGTATTTACAAAAAGTATCAATTTCCCGACGACTGGCGGGAATGCGAACAGGGGGAGATCACCGGCTACCACGCTTGCGAAGCACCGTTCGTACCTAAAAGTGAGTTTCGACTGGCGACACGTATGCCGGTGTTCTGGCACCAGACGGTCGGCACTACCAGCCTTGGCGACACGATTCTGATCGGGACAGAGAGATTTGAACTCTTGACGCCGATGGAAAGCTGGCCCGTCATCAAAATTGAAGTGAAAAAACAGGCCATCGAACTCCCTGGTATCCTGCGGCGAGATCAACCAGCCTGACAACCGCATAATAGCGAAACGGCCCTCTCGTCGGGAATCAGCAGCGAGATGAAGCAATGCGATTTGCCAATCGAGCGGTAATCATCACTGGTGGCAGCAAAGGAATAGGGGCTGGATGTGCGCGTGTCTTCTGTGCCGAAGGAGGCAATATCGCGATTCTCGCGCGCGGTGCCGAAGCGGGAGAAGCGCTCGCTGCCGAATTAACCAGCACCGGCCCCGGAAAGTGCCGGTTCATTCAATGCGATGTCAGTGAACCGCAACAAATTAAATCGGCCATTGAACAAGCGGTGCAAATGTTCGGTCGGTTGGATTGCATCATCAACAATGCGGGGACTCATCCTCCCGCGACTTCCATCGACGAGACTGACATCGAGTTGATGGAGGGGCTGATGCGGCTGAATTATCTGAGTACCTTTGCGGGTTGCAAGTTTGCGACTCCTCATTTGCGAAAGACGTGCGGGACAATTGTGAACATTTCATCCATGACGGCCGTGCTGGGGCAGGATCAATCGAGTGCCTATTGTGCGACCAAAGGAGCACAGGTCAGTTTGACGAAAGCATTGGCAGTCGAACTTGGACCGGAAGGCATCCGCGTGAACGCTATTCTGCCGAGCAATATCGACACGCCATTGATGCGGGACTGGGCGGCAACGCTCGACGATCCCGAGGAGGCGCTGAATCGGGTCTCGCGTCTGCAGGTGTTCGGTCGGATGGGAACAATTGAGGAAATCGGGCGGGTTGCACTGTTTCTTGCGACCGACGACTCCAGTTTTCTCACCGGTCAGGCGATCGAAACTGAAGGTGGAGCGAGTCTCGATTACTGAGACGCGGTTTCTTTTGGCACGAATGAGCGCTGGAAGGCCTGTTTCGTTGAAAACGGGAAGTTGCTGTCTAAAATGATATGTAATCAGATTGGAACCCCCGCCCTGGAATTCAGGCTGGCGGAATAATTACTCCGCCAAACCCTGCCTGAACGAATCACTTCGGAGATGACCCCACCGTGACACAGACCGCAGATTTGCAGGCACAGGTAGCCGAGGCGAAGAAGCAACTCGATGCACAGACCGTGGAAATTGTCCAGCTCCATTTTGATCCCGAACATGGTGCACCGTTCTGGCTGGAAAAGGCGAAGACCTACGACTTCGATCCACTGAAAGACGTCAATTGCTTTGAAGACCTCAGGCAATTCCCGCTGTTTGAAGATGACTGGCTGCGGGGCGGTCCAGTCGATCGTTTTCTTCCAAAGAAGTGGCACGACAAAGCGAAGTTTGCGTTTGAAACCGGAGGCACAACCGGCGTACCCAAAAGCCGCTGTGTCGTCGACGACTTCCGCATCGACTACGAGCAGTTCAGCGAAACCCTGCCGGACGAATACTTTCCCCGTGGCAGCAACTGGTTGATGCTCGGCCCTTCCGGACCACGACGACTGCGGTTGGCTGTGGAACACCTCTGTCAGTATCGCGGTGGCATCTGCTTCTGTATCGATCTCGATCCCCGCTGGGTCGTCAAACTGTTGAAGGCCGGCAAAGTCGATGAAGCGAAAGCCTACAGCAATCACTGTATTGACCAGGCGATGACCATTCTCGGTGCCGGTCATAACATCAAAGGGATGTTTGCCACGCCGAAACTGCTCGAAGCATTGGCAATGCGGCTGATCGAAGAGAATTCAAACATTGCCGAGGCGGGAATCACGGGCATCTTTGCCGGTGGCACAGAGTTCACGCCGCAATGGTACCGCTTCTGCAAAGAGGAGTTGCTCGGACCAGACGTTTACATCACACCAACTTACGGTAACACGTTGATGGGCCTCGCCTGCGGCAAGCCGTTTGATCCGGCGGACAATTTCAAGATTACCTATTACGCGCCGCAACCTCGTGCCGTGGTCGAAGTTGTTGACTTCGACGATCACACGAAAGTCGTCAAAGTGGATGAAACCGGTCGGGTCAAACTCTACACGCTGACGCAGGAATTATTCATCCCCGGTTTTCTGGAACGGGATGAAGGAGAACGGGAAGCCCCGCACGAGAAATATCCATGGGAAGGTGTCAGTGGCGTCCGACCATTCCATGTGCTGGCGAAAACGACCACGGTTGGTGTTTACTGATCGGAACACAATGAGGGCAACGCCAAAAAACTCACCCTCCGACCCGGTTGCAATTCGCTGTCGCCGCTTCCGCTGATTCTGCGCCCGCCAACCGCTCGAATCGACGTTGTTACCACCGCACATCCACCCAATACAAGAGAGTGTTTATCATGATCGAGATTCCCGTTGTCCGCTGGGGTCAACCTTACGAAAGCATGGAGAAGGACGAAGTCGTCCACTTTGAAACGGGCGAAGCGTTGGCCCAGGTACACCAGGCCAATGGCGGCCTCATTCGCATCGACATGAAAAAGGCGAAGAAGGCCCGCGACATTTTACGCGAGTTTTCCATCGATGACCTGGTCGCCATGTGCGCGAAGGCGGCTGAATTTTACGAAAACGCGGAATTGCCGCTGGGCAACGGTACACAGACGCCCGACGATTTCTGCACGATGCAGTCGGCGACCACAGGCCTGCCGGAACACATGTGCCGGTTCAATATGTCCAAAAATGCGTTTGTACTCAAACACATGGGCGATATTCTGCAGGCACTCACGCGCGGCCTGCCGTACGAGATTCTCTCTCGCGGATACGGCAAAGAAGATCGCGGCGTGACGATCAGCTACCAGGCCAATGCCGACGCCTGCGGATGGGTGCTGCCCTCCAACAGTCCCGGCGTGCATACGCTCTGGCTGCCGGTCATCCCGTTGCAGATTGGTCTGGTCCTCAAGCCGGGTCCGCAGGAACCGTGGACGCCGTACCGCATGTACGAAGCATTCGCACAAGCCGGAATTCCGCGGGAAGCGTTCTGCCTTTACCCAGGAAGTCAGGAGAAAGGTCCGGAACTCGGAGCCGCTGTGCTGGAATCGTGCAACCGGGCCATGATCTTCGGCGGCGTGGCGACCGTCAATCAGTACAAGGGAAATCCCAACGTCCAGGCCCACGGTCCCGGATTCAGCAAGATCGTTCTGGGCGAAGACAAATGTGACGACTGGGAAAAGTATCTCGATCTGATGGCCGACAGCATCTACGTGAACAGCGGTCGAAGCTGCATCAGTTGCTCCGGTATCTGGACGCCGCGGCATGGTGCGGAGATTGCCCAGGCATTGGCCGAACGACTGGGGCCGATCATGCCCAAACCAATGGCTGATCCGGAATCGGGTTTGGCCGCATTCACCATTCCCGGCGCAGCCAGGGCAATGAACACCCAGATTGATGATGGTGTCGCTTCCCCGGCTGTCACTGAAGTAACCGAAAAGCACCGCGATGGCTCCCGACTGGTGGAACAGGAACGGTGCGACTATCTTCGTCCGACGATTCTGCATGTGAGTGATCCGGACGATCCATTCGCGAACACCGAGTTCATGTTCCCCTTCGCTTCGGTTGTTGATTGCCCGCAGGATCAATTCCTCAGGAAGGCGGGGTACACGCTGGTCTGCAGTGCGTTGACCGATGACGAAGCATTCAAACAGCAGTTGATCGATGCAACGAACATCGACCGGTTGAACATCGGCGAGGTGAAGACGATTCAACTGAACTGGCTGCAACCGCACGAGGGGAACATTATCGACTTCCTGTACCGCGGCCGTGCCTTTCAGGACAGCCCACCCCCGGCTCATTGACAGTGTAAGTGTGACTCCCGTCAGGACAAACATCGTGCGGCAGGGCGGGTATGTCTCCAGTCGACATGCCACGCACGGCGGTGCCACGACTTCATTTCGTAACCTCATTCCGCGACGCATAACGTCGCGATAACAGTTCCACCCTGCCCCTCAAGCGAAGAACACCAGGAACCAAGGGACAAAACCGCCGTTCCGTTGAAAAACGACGAGGAAATCA
>JANQSH010000182.1 GCA_028284145.1 Planctomycetaceae bacterium
TCAGCCGATTCGACTCGTTTTAGCTTTTTCGAAGATCACGAAATTACGATTAAATTTGACAGACTAGGAGGGGGGGGTAAAAAGGGCTGATCTAATCGACTTCCAGAGCGGGCGTTCCTGACCGGCATCTGGGCGTCGAACATTTCGGAGTGCCCCGATGAAATCGCCATCTCGACAATCTCTAAGACGAGGGTTAGTGCTGGCTTGCACGGCTGTCGCGCTGGCTGGGTTGTCCCTCGCCTCGTCGGCTTGGGCCGAAGGCCTGCGGGTTGTCATTCAGGAAGTCGACGACGGGTTTAACCCGGCTGCCGTCGAAGGCAATCGTGTAGTGGGAACCCTGGGCGGAGAAGCCGCGATTTGGGATAATGGCACAGTCACCATTTTGCGTCCGAGTTCAAGTGCAGGAACAGCAATCAAAGGAAGTTTTAGTGCTGGGTTTTCGACTATTTCCGGTAACTCGACTAGCTTCAAAGTGGGGACGGTAGAAGATGAAGATAACCCACTTGGTACGTTCGGGGATGAGAGAGCCGTAGACGTAACGACCAATGGTACTGTGTTAGCAACTATTGATCCTGGTGGTGGCATTAAGAGGCCACTCATATGGAATACCGACGATACTCAATCGGTTGCCTTAACTACAATCACCGGCGAAACCGACGCGGTCGCCATCAACGAATCGCTTAACTTTGTCGCGAAAAAAGACGCGACCACTGAAAGTTTCTTTGAGACCGGTTCGGATCTGACCACGCCCGATGCGACCTACAGTAATTTCATAGCCACCGATATCAACAACACCAATCGAATCGGTGGAAACATTTTCAGTGGCGGGTTGTTTGTTCCTGGGCATCTCACCGGTGGAGTCGATACCAGTCCCTTTGCGATTCCTAAGTTAGATGTCAGCAATACGGAAGGGGCAGTGGCTGGGCTATTCGATTCCACCGCGGTGGTTGCTGGCGGCTTGCTAGGCAATTGGAATACCGATCTGTTCCTCTACGATCCTACTGAAAACGAAATCATCGATCTCAACGAACTGAGTTTCCTTGGCGCTGGGTTTACTAGCTTAAATTCCATTACCGGGGTGGGGCGCGATGGAACGTTTACTGGGTTTGGCACCATCGGTGGACAAACCAGACCCTTTATCGGCAAACTCGAATCGACCTTCAGCGCTGCCATCCCCGAGCCTGGTACGGGGATGCTGCTGAGTTGCGTGCTGCTGCTACTCGGACCTTGCTGGCAGCGGCGAACACGGCCTCGCGCTGCGTAGTTTGTGCATTACAATCAGCTTGAAAAGCAGAAAAAAGTAGAGCAGGCACCCATCAACGTCACGCCATTTCACATGACAAAACCGAGAGTAAGACAAGATCACTCAATTTAGCAAACGCGACGCCTGATCGAGAGAGTGAC
>JANQSH010000002.1 GCA_028284145.1 Planctomycetaceae bacterium
GAGGAAGGGATTCGAACCCTCGATACCATCTCTGGTATACTCCCTTAGCAGGGGAGCGCCTTCGACCACTCGGCCACCTCTCCGGCATCGGTTTTTCTACGGATTTTGGCGGTTTTGGCAATCCCCAAACTTGCAGTTTCGTGCAGTAATTTTTGACAGCGCATTGCCATTGTGCTCGTGTCTCATCCCGAGGAACAGGCAGCCCCGGAAACACCGGCAGGGAATTCATCGTCAATTTGACCTCGACCGTCGTCCCTGGATTTTATCCGCGGAACCTTCAATTGCGGCGTTTGCTGCAGCGCGAACCTCTGACATTCGTTTGCCGACAAGACTTCAGACGCTGGACGGGGCACCCCCTCCCATGGATATGCCAGTCACCTGTGGTGAGCGCTCTTCTCGAGCCTGCAATTTTTCAAGCCAAGTCATCGCTTGTTTGTTGACGTCACCCAAGACAGTAAAGTAAGCGTGTATTGCTGATTCTGTACAATTTTTTGTTGCATATTGCGCTAAATGTCATTTGGGGACTTTTATGAATACTTTTACACGTCGGAGTGCCGTTCTTCTTGCTGTTTCCACTTTGTTGCTTTCGGGATGCACAACTGCGGAGGTTGGCCAGGAGGAATCATCCAGCACCGCAGCCGCTGGATCTCTGGCCGGCAGTGCAGGCAATGTGCGACGCAACCTTCCACGCTCGAACTGGCACGGCGACTGCACGAAATCTGTCGAGCGCTATATCGCCGCGTCAGGTCACTCTGCCTATGCCTCAACCAATTTTCAGAGGTTTGGCGAAAAGGGATTCGTTTGCGCAGAATCGGTGAACCAAAAGTCGACTGCCGAAGCCGAGGCCCGGGCCCTCGCCGGATGCGAGGTGGGCGTTGCAAGATGGAAGTACCACTTCAATGGCACATGCACGATCCACGCGTCCAAATAGTCCAGGCAGGCAATTTTCAGTGGTGACAGCAGGAAATACTCGCTTGCACAGAATTATCCAACGCTTGTCTGTGTAAATGTGCGGAGCTGGCGATCGACCAAAAGATCGCTTTTGGTCCACCGTGCACATCTCCGACTCACAGTGTGCCCCGGTAGTCAATCCACAGCGATTCGCATGTTGGAATTGTCGCGACTCAGGAGGCGATTTCAGACAGAATCATCGCTGAAAAGCTGATTTCTGCCCCCTGATTCCACATGATTCCGTGGTGGCGACAGTGCCAAAAGAGCCCGGAAAAGCGGTGATTTATTAACGGCTGTAAACACTTTCCGCCCTTCCATGTGCGAAATCGTGTCTTTTGTGCAACAGAAACCCCCCATCGTTCGTTAGAGGGCCTGTTGAAACCAAAATCCTGATTGCTTCAAGAATACCGTCCGGTATCTTCAATCTCGGAAGAGGGACGGATTGGCGTTTATCTTCTTTTTGT
>JANQSH010000014.1 GCA_028284145.1 Planctomycetaceae bacterium
CGATGCAGAGCTGGGCCGGATCGATAAGTGAACTGACAAAGTCATCAGGATAATACATTCCGATAGCTGCGTTGCACTGCTTTGTTTCAGAAGAGTAACTCAGTGCTGCATAATAACGGTATGAATGATCAACTCCGTGTGCGTGGCAACGCCACAAAGAAATTTCGGTTATGGGGTGTCACGGGCGGATTTGTCTGGCAGTGTGGAGACAAGGCTGAATATCTGCAGTTTCTTAATGGCTTTAGTCATCCTTGTCTGGCGAGCCAGTCGGGGTACCCTGCGTTTTTGGTCTCGTCGGCAGTACGTTCGATGCGATACAATCCGGGCATCACTTCGGCCAGCCAAGGGATTCATCATGACCACAACCATTGATCTCAAAATCGCGGACGGCGTCGCGCGGGTGACGTTTCAGAACGAACGGGGCATTCATACACTCGGAGTCGAGACGCGCGAACAGCTTTTTTCGGCTCTCGACGTCATTACCGACGATGCCAGTGTGCGGGTTGTCGTCTTTCAATCCGAAGGCCGCACATACATCGCCGGTGCCGATATCAAAGAGTTGAAGATGCTCAGCTTCACCACGGCTGAAGAGACCTCGAAGGAGGGACACAAGCTGATGAACCGTGTTCAGAATCTGAGTGCGGTGACCGTGGCGGCGATTCATGCCAGTTGTGCTGGTGGGGGAACGGAGTTGGCGTTGTCGTGCGACTTGCGGTATGCCAGCGACGAAGCAAGGATTGGCCTGCCGGAAATTCGATTAGGTATTATTCCCGGCTGGGGAGGAACAGTGCGGGCCACGCGAATGTTCGGACCGGCGGTCGCCAAACAGATGATTTTACCGGGTGATTTAATGCCAGCGGAGAAAGCATTACGACTCGGCATCATTGATGAGGTCTTTCCGATGTCGGAATTCCGTGCAGGTATCGACGCCTCCGTGCGGAATCTGCTCAATGCGGGACCGGATGCCTCGCGCATTGTCAAGCAGACGATCGCCGATTTGTGCGGATGCCAGACCGCTGACTTTGCTCACGAGGCAGCGATGTTCGCGAAGTGTTTCGCCGATGGCCAGGCGACGGAAGGAACGGAGGCGTTCTTGAACAAACGCCCTGCGAACTGGGTGCCCGATGATGGAGCGTGATGTCTGGCGTACCAGGGTCAGCTTGTTCCAGCAATACCTGTTGCGCGGTGCAAAGCATGGCGCCCAGGCAACATGTGAGACGATGTTCTACGGTTTCCAATTCCGTCGTTCCTGTGCGGTGTTAAATCCGATGTGGGGGAATCCACTTTCGCCTGCACGGGTATGACTTATCCCTCCTGGATATGACGTGCTTCGGGACCGCGTTGTCGCTCCTGCACCTGTTTTCAATCAACAGGAAAGGGGGGACGACGTGCACGCCTGAGTCATTCGATCTGCAACGGCTTCCTACCCCTGCCCCGTCGTCTGATTGCGAAACTCCGGGTACCGTTTCCAGGCGTAGGTCCATTCCATCCACATTCGCATCATCGACCACAACAGCCGCATGCGTGAAAGCTGTTCCGGACTCATACGAGTCTGCTGGGCAACCGATTCCTTCGCGGCATTGCCCAGTTCCCATCGTTCGGCCAGCACCTTGCATAACCCATCGGCGGAAAGATCGGGTTCGGAATCATCAGCGGTGTAGCCGGTCGCGTCAGCCGTCACGAAAAGTTCAAACAGTTGGGACCGGTACGGGTCCATTTCGAGCGGTTCATTCTTTTCTTCCGTTTCGAGCAGCAGGCTTTCGAGCCGATTGCAAAGATCGGCGGCCATCAGTTGTGCGGTGGATGTCGATGTATTCATTATGGTCCCTGTCTGGTGTATCCTGTAAACCTGCCCCAGCAGAACATATCGGACCTTCAATCCGCAAGCGAACAAGAACAAATGGATCTGTTGGCGAGAAGATAATTAAGACACCCGGTTTCATCCAATTGCAGGAGCGGATGTCAGGTTTATGGCGTTGTGGAAAAGTTCCTGCTCCCGGTTTTATTTTCTCTGCAAACAAGGTATCACTGCCTGAGATCTGAATCCACACAGACGGGCAGAGCATGTGGGGTATCCGAAATCCCCCAACTTTGACTATGGACTCTGATACTCTCCGACACATCATTCACTACGGCTGTCATCTCGTCGTTCCGTTTCTGTTCGCATGGGCTTTCTGGAAGGCGAAATGGAAACGGGCCGGGTTGATCATGCTGGCGACAACGCTGATCGATCTCGATCATTTACTGGCCGATCCCATGTTCGACCCCAACCGCTGCAGCCTCGGGCTTCATCCGCTGCACACCATCTGGGCGGGTGTTGTGTATGCCGGAATGCTGGTGATCCCGTCGTGGAGATGGAGAGCTGTGGGGGTCGGCTGCCTGTGGCATCTGGTGACTGATGGCGTCGACTGCTGGTTGATGGGCTTTTGAACGCCCGACGCAAATCAGATGGTCAATGAGAAATTCCGATCTGGTCGGCGTGATATTTCCCGCCAGATTTCGCCCGGTAAGGATGAAACCCAGGGTGCCGTTGCGCAATCGATACTGCTAGAGCAGTTTACCTGTTGGCATGACGTTCCTGGCTCGTGGGAATCCACTATCGCAGGCAAAAACACATCCTTCGCGGCCACGAGAAAGCGTAATACGCTTTGGTTCAATCTCGTTGATTTGATTCGGAACATCCATTTCACTGGAATTCCAGCAGGGAAAAAGAAATCCAACAAAGATCAAGGAGAACGATATTCTTGCAGATTTTCAGTTTTTGACAGTGAATCTGTTTTCACTGCAACGGTTTACGTCTGGATACCGTATATCTGAATGACCGGTTATACTCGTGTCGGTTCAAGATTCACGAGAACATCGGTTCCATCTCATCCCGTCGTTTGCATCTGAATCGTTTTGGGAGACAAACCATGAGTTCATTCGATCGCTGGGTCGACCAATACATGCGCCGCATTTCCCTCGGCTGGTTTTTGCAGCGCTCTGCCGAATTGCTGGCAATTTACCTGTTCGTCTTCGGGACGACCGTGTTGATCGTCAAGCTGCTTGTTCCGCAGGCATGGCCGCATGTCCTCTGGTTGGCGACTGCCTCTGTGCCGGTCTGCTTTCTGGCCTGGTGGTTGTCTCGTCCACAGGGATTCAGCCGGACCGAAACAGTTGCCTATCTGGATCGTCGTCTGGAAACCGGTGGGTTGTTGATGGCTTTGGCCGAAAAACCGGATGATCGCTGGATGGAGCGACTGCCCAATGATCCGGGCATCTGGCAGCAGGCCATTCCGGAGATCTGGCCGGTCCGCTTTATGCAGGTGTTGATACTGCCCCTGCTGTTTGCCATCGGTTCCTGCTTCGTCCCATTGCGAGAAGCGTTGCCGGAAGCCCCCCCCCTGATCAATGCAGCGGGGACGAAGGCGACTTCCGAACTGGAACAACTTCTGGATCAACTGGAAGAGGTTGCCGTTCTCGAAGAAAAGGAGCAGGAAGAACTGGAACAGGAAATCGCCAAACTGACTGAGGAAGCGAAAGAGAAACCGCTGACGCACGAGAAATGGGAAGCGATCGATGAATTGCGGAACCGCATGCGAACCCGGATCGACACGGCTGTTAAAGATGCCGCTAAAGCGAAGAATGCTGTCGCGATGCTGGCGAAAGCAATGCAGGGGGAAGGTCCGCTGTTGACCAGAGAGCAGACCAGACAGTTGGAAGAAGAAGTGCTCGAAATGTTAATGAAAATGGACAAGACCAAACGGAATGAGGCATTTTCCGAACTCTCGCCGGAGATACGGGATCAATTGCAACGGTTGATGAAAGACCGCAAGTTTCCGCCAGCGAGCGAACTCTCCAAGGAGGATCGCGAACGTCTGCTGAACGAACTGGATGAATGGCTGGATGAAGAACTGGCACGCTTGCAGGAATGTCGCGAATGTGAAAAGTGTGGCAAGAAGCCGGGTGGTGATTGACAAGGTTCCGGGAAACCCTGCTGTGGGCACCTGCAGTTGGCAGGAAACGGACAATCAAGTCGTGGTGGCGTCACGCGCGGCCCGGGACATGCGGAATTGAAATATGGCAACGAAACCGACGAACAGGGAGCGAAGTTCAAAAGTGTCATTCTGCCGCCCGGTTTTCTGGAAGATCCCAAAAACGAAAACTTTGGTGTGACAATCGCCGAGCCGGAAGTTGATGTCACCGAGCATGCCCCACGAGATGAACGTCGGCAGTTCGATCCCTCTGCTGGACGGGAAACGTGGAATCGGAAATTACGCCCGCGCCATCGTCAGGTCGTCGGCGAGTATTTCGACAATGACGAGTGAAATTCGACGCAGGACGCTCAAGATTGATCTTGTATCACACTTTCCAACCTACCGAGATGGACCAACTCGATGAATCAACCTGAATCGGCCATTGTGCCGTCTTCCGCGTCAACGTTTTCCAGTCAACTGCTCAATCCGGACGAAGTCAGCGAGGCGCAACAGTCTTTGCAGAAACTGCTTACTGGTTTGGAGACGGCCATTCTCGGTCAACGGGAATTGCTGGAACTGGTCGTCATCTGCCTGCTGGCACGCGGACACATGCTGCTGGAAGGTCTGCCGGGGTTGGGAAAAACCGAACTGGTGAAGTCGCTGTCGTCGTTACTGGGGTTGCAGTTTCGACGTCTGCAGTTCACTCCCGATTTGCTACCCGGCGATATTGTCGGCGCTCCGATTCTCGAAGAGCGGAACGGTTCGCGAACACTTGTCTTTCACAAGGGGCCAGTCTTTGCCAACCTGGTGCTGTCGGATGAAATCAACCGGGCCACGCCGAAAACGCAATCGGCACTTCTCGAAGCGATGCAGGAACGCCGCGTGACGGTGATGGGCGAATCGCATGAACTTCCATTTCCCTTCTTCGTACTCGCCACACAGAACCCGATTGAACTGGAGGGAACATATCCGCTGCCCGAAGCACAACTCGACCGGTTCACGTTCAAGATTCATGTCGAAGGGGTTTCCAGTGATACCTTGCAGCAAATCATCAGCACACGCCGACAGGGACAACCGCCGGAATTGGAAACGGTTCTCGATGCCGAGGCTTTCGCTCGATTGTTTGACCTGACCGAGAAAGTGCATTTGCCGGATGCCGTTTCCAATTACATTGCCCGCCTGGTGACAGCGACAAACCCGAACGATCCGACCGCACCCGAAGAAGTGGCGAAGTTTGTGAAGTATGGTGCGTCTCCCCGTGCGGCGATCGCATTGGCAGGAACGGCTCGGGCAGCTGCGTTGCTGAAAGGCAAACCGGCTGCCGGGTTTGAGGAAGTCAAGCGGGTGGCGCACAGCGTGTTGCGGCATCGGCTGATTCTTGATTACGCCGCTCGACTGGATGACTGGACCCCCGCGCGGATGGTGGATCGCCTGCTGGAGGCCGTCCCGGAAGTGGCCCGAGAAATCCCACAGGATATCAAGGCATGAATGTTTTCCACTCAAAATTCTTCGTCGGCAGCCGAATGAATCGATTGTTCGCAATGGTCGCGATATGCGTCTGTGCGTGGAAATCGTCGGTATTGGCAAGTGGGAGTGAGGTCTCTCTTTCAGCGGCCGATTTGCGTTTGCAGGTCGACAGCCGCTGGACGGGTTGTTTGTACGGCGGCTATTACCCCGTCCGGATTTCGGTGATCAATGCGGGGCCGCCCCGTAATCTGACATTTGAAGTAACCGGCGACGATCTGCCAAAAGTGACCAAAACGGTTGGCGTTGAGCAGAACGCAACCGTTCGTTTTTCGTTGTCGATCCCGTTGGTGGGGTCTTCGTATTACGGCACTTTGAAGGTCAAATATCGCGGCCAGGAGATTGAGGGACTCACCTCCAGTCTCGATCTGCCCGAACAGGGTTACGGCGATTTCGATCGGCCCTCTTTGCTGGTCATCTCGCAGGATCACGTCGCCTGCAAAGAATTTGAGAACGCCATCAACGGCATCATCGCGACGCGCTCCCGACATAGCGGCTATTACGGTTGGGGCGGTGGACATGTGACCGAAAACCATCAGGTCATACCGCCGGTCAATCTGCCACAGAAGTGGATCGATTATTCCGGTATCGACTTGCTGGCGATTCCGCTGAACACGTTGGCCCGATTGAGCCGGGGGGAACGGGAAGCGATTTTGAAGTGGACGCAGACCGGCGGAAATCTGATCGTTTACGATATCGGCAAGCCAATCCGGGAGTCGAAAGACCTGCCACGATTGCTGGAATTCGACAAGTTGTCTGCAATTTCAACAGAATGGGCGAAAGCTGAGGCTGGCGGTCAACATCACTTTCTGCAATCGATACTATCGATATTGAGGAATACGGGGGAACATGGCCCGCACATGGAGCCAGCGATGGAGTCGATTGAGGCCTTTTTGAATCTGCCCGCTCCGTTGCGGAATACGATCCTGCAGCAATTCGGTCTCGACTCAGGCTATCTGCAGGAAGGAATCGATGTCGATACGTTGCGGGAACGCTTCCGGGAGTTACAGATACTGGCTCAGGGAACAGCTCCGGGAGCAATCGATTGGGACGACATCGCGCCGGAGATGAAACCGAAATGGGATCTCGACAAGTCGTTTGCCGTCCGCGAAGTTATGCTTGGTCATGTCTACGCATTTTCCGGCAATCCGTTTCATGGTTCGTCAGTCGACTGGGTCTGGTTGTTGGAAATGATTTCCCCGAACCATTACCAGTGGACCAAACGACACGGCATTTCCGCCCGGCATAGCGATGAAAATTTCCTGGAATTTCGCAATCCCACCGTCAAGTCGATCCCGCCTTTTGCATTTGTCTTGTTGATCACGGTTTTCACGATCGTGATTGGCCCGGTCAATTACTACTTTCTCGCGAGACGAAAACAGTTGTACGCACTGCTGGTCACAATTCCAGCTATCGCCTGCGTGACCAGCGTCTTGCTGATCAGCTATAGTGTCTTCAATCACGGCTTCGGCGTGAAGTCCCGAATTCGGAGCATGACGATCCTCGATCAGGAGGCGAAAACTTCCGTCACGCTGAGTCGAGTCGCACTGCATGCCGGATTGACTCCGTCGGACGGTCTGGTCTTTTCGCCGGAAACCGCGGTGTTGCCATTGTGGC
Source organism: Planctomycetaceae bacterium (assembly GCA_028284145.1). Taxonomy (GTDB): domain Bacteria; phylum Planctomycetota; class Planctomycetia; order Planctomycetales; family Planctomycetaceae; genus JANQSH01. The sequence goes on from JANQSH010000014.1 coordinate 7,098, forward strand.
CGGATGGTCGCGGGTTTGAATCCGGTCATATCGACTGGACCGAGACGCAGGCAATGCGGGCTGGTTTTCTCCCTTCGCGAACAAGAACTCAGTTTCTGACGATCTCACATCAACCATCGCGCGGTCGATTGAACGTTGGCGCGAAGGTGAACAGCGGGCGGGAGGTTTCCAATGGCCTGGAATATGACCTGCAGCATCTGATTGTCGTCGACGAGTCTGGCAGCATGTTCCATGGAAGCGAGATCGCCGCCGGTCAGAATGTGACATTGAAACCCGCAACCAGGAACGAACTCGCCGCAATCGAAAAATTGTTGAAAGAACAAAAACTCGAGATGCCCGAAGACACGCGCAGGAATTCCGACTTTGGGATTATGAGCGGCATGAGCTATCCCGGCTATTACGACTACGGGCAAACCGCGAATTACAACATGAACATGGCCGAACGCCGATTGATGGGCGTTTCCGTTTTGGCAGGTGCGCCGCAAAAGGAGACAACCCGCTGGCCGTTGCGGGAGAAATCCTACTTCGCCATCCTGAAAGGTAATCCGGATATCGATAAAGGAGTGGAAAAGACGAAAACAACCAACGACCTGCATACGTTGCTGGGTTACTACTGACCTGGAATTGTAAATCACAGGCAACGTTCAACCACTGAATGACCATCGCTGCGGCCCGACCGACAAACTCCACCCGGCAAACAATAATCGTCCATGACTGATTCTCAATCCTCACCAACCAACAGCGACAGCATTTTCCTTGACGATGACGTTGTGTTTTCATCCGATGGAAACAACAGCGATGGGACGGCTGTCTCCACGACATTTGAAGAACCACAAACAGCATCTGAACGACCGCTGCTGGAGATCCGCCGACTGCATCGTCATTTCGGAAAATTGAAGGCCGTCAACGACATTTCCTTCAAACTCCATGCCGGGCAGGTGATGGGATTCATCGGTCCCAACGGTGCGGGCAAGACAACCGCCATGCGGATCATCGCCACGCTCGATGTTCCCACTGCCGGGGATGTTTTTGTGGGCGGGTATTCCGTGGTCGATGATCCGGACAAAGTGCGGCACATTCTCGGCTTCATGCCAGATGGATTCGGCCGCTATGCCAACGTCAATGTCACCGAGTATCTCGACTTCTTCGCGCGGGCCTATGGCTTTACCGGGCAGGAGCGCCGTGACGCCGTGGAACGGGTTCTCGTCTTCACGGAATTGCGAAAGATCGCTGACAAGCCGATCACGTCCCTGTCGAAGGGGATGTCACAACGCCTCGGGCTGGGACGAACGTTGATTCACGATCCTGACGTTTTGATTCTTGATGAACCAGCCGCTGGTCTCGATCCTCGCGCGCGCGTCGAACTGCGGGAGCTGATTCATCTGCTGGCGACGCAGATGAACAAAGCGGTGCTGATCAGCTCGCATATTCTGACCGAACTGGGAGAAATCTGCGATTCCGCCGCGATTATCGAAGCAGGTCGTATTCTCGCACATGGCAGCATCAAGGAACTACAAACGGCACAACGGGCGGCCCGGGGGCAGGCGACCACCGTCACGCTCAAAATGCGGGTCATCGACAAAGCGGATGACATGGAACGCTGGTTGTTACAGCAACCTTTTGTCGAGATGGTAACCGTTTCTGCGTACACGGTCTCGTTTGAATTTTCTGGTGATGAAGCGGCCCAGCATCAGATTCTCAAAGGAGCGATCGAACAAGAATTCTCGATCGTCGAATTCCTCGGTCATGTTGAAACGCTGGAAGACGCATTCATGAATATCACCAAAGGAATTGTCCAATAGGGCGTATGGCGCTCTTTTGTAGCCGCGAGGAATGCTTTTCAGTCTGCAACAGTCATTTCCCACGAGCCACAATTGTCATAGAAACACACAAATCCGTTTAACTGGCAACATTTGAATCTCGCAAAAAAGACACCATGAGTACCATCGACGCCACAACCCGATATTTCGGAATTGCCAGCGATTACTGCAATGCCATTCTCGTCAAAGAGACCCGGCAGGCGCTGAAGAGCAGGCAGTTTCTGGCAACATACATGTTGCTGCTGGTCGCGTCGTGGACCATCAGTGTGTTTGTGTTGCTGCAGTTTGGTGAAGCGATTGAATTCGGCGCAGTGGGTCGTTGGCTGTTTCTCAGTTTCTTCTATGTGTTGGGCGTGGCGATTTTTGTCGTTGTTCCGACGTTTGCTTTCCGCAGTCTGATTGCTGAGCGGGAGGACAACACCTGGGATGTATTGAGCATCAGTACGCTTTCGCCCCGGCAAATTGTGATCGGCAAAATGCTCAACAGCGTCGTGCAGTTGTTCCTGTACTATTCGGCGATTGCCCCGTTTATCGCGTTTACATCGCTGCTGGAAGGATTCGACTTCGCCCAGACGATATTCATGATGACGATGGCATTGGTCATTTCGATGTCGCTTTCGATGTACGGTCTGTTTCTCAGCGTACTCGCCAAACATCGTTTTCTGCAGACACTCATCTTCATCGGCTTACTTGGGTCGCTGCTGTTCTGGCTGTTTCCAGCCTACGGCATCGCCGCAGAAATTCTCCGCTCTCCACTTCCTTTTGATGAACCCGGTTTCTGGTGGGGCGTCAGTTCCTTTGTTCTGGCAGCCGCCTCGTTCTTCTTTCTGTTCATGCAATTGACAATCGCCCGGCTGACGTTTGAATCGGACAATCGCAGCACTGGTATTCGGGGCACCATTTTCGGGCAATTGATCGCCCTGTTTCTGATCCTGGCTGCATTGTTCTATTTTGAACGTCCCGGATTTTTCGACGAGATTGTTTTCAGCATGGCCATTGCGGCGACATTCTACTTCACTTTTGTTGGCTTGTTTACCACGACCGAAAGCGAATTTCTCTCCCGCCGCATCCGTCGACAACAATCCCGGCACACATTGTTGCGAATTCTGAAGGCCCCGTTCATGCCAGGGGGAGCGCGGGGATATCTGTACCTGTTGTTGAGTTTTTTCGTCTGCTGGTGGGCCACAAACCTGTTAATCACTCTCGATCAGGCATGGACACTCTCCTCATTTTCCAGCAGCGAGTTTCTGCTGAAATTCTCGAAACTGCTCACCTTTCAGTGGGAAGAGGAAACCCGTGTGCTTTCGATGATGATGGGTTACGCGGTGATCTATCTGGGCATCGGTTCGTTGCTTGGACGACTGGCTCAAAAGGTTTCCAGCGAGATTCGCCCCGCTCATGTCCGCGTGTTGACGCTGTTCATCATTCTCGGCGGGACCGTATTCCCGATGCTCTTTCTGTTAATTGATCTGGATATCTTCCGCGACAACCCGATCGTCACGATCACCAGCCCGATTATTGCAACCATCATGGTTGTCGAGCTCGCATCCTCATCAACGATCTTTCTCTCCTACATCGTTGTCTGGATTTCCTTCCTCGTCGTGGCACTCAATGTCCCGGCAATGGTTCACGCTGTCAAAGTGCTGGCCGCCAAACCACCGGCACCAGCCAAGCCGTATCAACGACAGGAAGCCAACCCCGATTCCATCGCCACAACGACAACCTGATACACAATCAGCAAGAAGAGAAAACGTGCGGAACGACCCGGAAGTACAACGCGTTGCCAATGCCTGTCAATTGGGCCTGCCGAAAACGCCAGTGGCTGGTCGTTCGGGTGAATTGCTGGGGCGAGGCACCGGCTCGTCGCTGGAGTTTCAGGAATTCCGCGAATACATGCCGGGGGATGACATCCGCCATCTCGACTGGGCCGCCTATGCCCGATCCGACACGTTGATGGTTCGACTGTACCGTGAGGAAATCAGCCCACGAACCGAAATTCTTCTGGATGGCAGCCGTTCGATGAACACCGGTAACGGGCAAAAAGCTCGTGTTGCCGTGCAACTTGCTTCTTTGTTTGCCATCTTATGCGGACATGTCGGCGGCCGGCCTTCGGTGTCGCTGCTTAACGACGAACAACCAATCCGCAAATATGAGATCCGTGAACTGGATGATCTGGCGGCGAAGCCGTTTGAAGGATTGCGGACTCTCGCCGATTTGATGGGCGACCATGCGTTTCCATTGAAGCGGCAATCAGTCCGGATTGTGATCAGCGACTTTCTCTTTCCACACGATCCCGATTCTCTGATCCGGCAATTGGCGTCCGAAGCGAGTACGCTCTGGATTGTCCAACTGCTCTCCGCATGGGAAGCCGATCCGGAGCCGATCGGGGGCAGACGGTTCATCGACGTCGAAACCAATGCCGAAACCGATCTGGTGGTCGACCGTACAATGATCGCGAACTACAAACGACGTTTAACGCATCTACAGGAAGAACTGGCCCGCAGCTGCCGACGTGTACACGCACCGTATGTCGCTTTGACTGCGGATCGTGGACTGGAGGCCCTCTGCCGGGATGAACTGACTGCGGCCGAGATTCTCCGCCCTGCTTAACACATTAAAGGAATTAAGATCGAGACATTGTTTTTGCCATGATTTTTGGAAACCCCTGGGGACTGTTGGGACTGCTGACTCTGCCGGTGATCGTCGGGATTCATCTGTATCACCGACGGTTTCCGCAGATGTACATCGCCGGTGCGCACCTCTGGGGCATGGAGACGGAAATCCGCGCCGCGGGACGCAAACGGGAACGACTCCCCATCACCGCCACATTGTTGCTGGAACTGCTCGCGGCATTGCTGCTCACGTTGGTTCTCAGTCAGCCCCGCTTTGGTACTGCGGGAACGACCACGCATCTGGTGGTTGCGCTGGACAATTCCGCTTCAATGCAGGCAGAGCCGGGTGATGGTTCTTCGTTTCGCGATCGGGCAATTCAAATTCTTGACGATCGGATCGAAGAATTGGAGCGGGATTGCCGTGTCACTCTGATCAAGTCGGGGCAGCGCCCCTCAATGCTGGCTGGTCCGGCGGTTCCCTGGCTTGAAGCGAAAGAGATGCTTGCCGGTTGGCAACCAGAAGATGCCCGGCACGAATTTCAACCCGCCTGGGATCTGGCGAGTCAGATCGCCGGAAATACCGGTCAGCAGTTGTTTCTTACTGACCGTATGCCGCCGGAAGACTTTTCCGCGCCGCGTGAAATGGAAATCGTTGCGGTTGGCCGCCCGCTTCCCAATGTTGCAATTGCCGCTGCTCGATGGACGCTCAACCCGGTCACGCTTTCGGGCCGACTGTTCGTGTGGATTGACAACCACAGCCAAAATGAAGCTTCGGTTGTAATTACAGCGAAGGCGAAAGATCAGACGGTATTTCAAAAGCAGGTCGCAATCCGGGGGAATTCCGGAGTTCCCGTAGAAACCGATGTGGCGGGAGGATTGAAGACGATTACCATAACCCTCAAAAGCGGTCTCGACGGACTCGCACATGATAACCGGGTAACGTTGATCGAACCGAAGTTGCGGCGGTTAAAAATCGCGCTGCGTCTGCCTGCCGGGTCCGAGGCACATCGTGTGACCGAAAAAGCACTGCGCAGTTTTCCCGACGCCGATCTGGTGAGTGATGCTGTGGCCGACCTGATCATCGAACCTGCTGGCAGCCTGCCACCTTCCAATGAAGAAATGTGGTGGCTGGGTATCGGCCCGATTGACCCGGACGAGGAAAAACGCAAAGCTGCACTGGACGTCACCGGTCCTTTCCTGCTGGAAAAGCGGCATCCGCTGTTGGAAGGCGTCGTGCTGGGCGGAATTGTCTGGGGTGGTGTGCAGGAGATGCCACTGCAGAACATTTCGCCACTGATCAGCGCGGGCGATCAAACATTATTGGCACAACTGAACGGGACAGAAACGACCGCCTTCATTATGAACATCGACATGGTCCGGTCGAACCTCAACGAAAGCCCCGACTGGCCCATCCTGTTGAGCAATCTGGTCGAATTGCGGCGGCAGTCGTTGCCCGGCATGCAGCGTTGGAATTATCGGCTGAATGAAACGATTCAGTTTCGCCGACCGGAGATCGCCGATGGAAAATCGGAACGCGATCTGAAACTGGTCTTTGGAGACGAGATCCGCCCACTTGTGCCAACGGAAATTGTTGAAGTCACTCCTCCAGACCAGACCGGCATTTACGAGATCCGCGACGGGGAGGATCTCGTTGATCGCTTTGCTGTCAATTTTTTTGATTCACAGGAGTCGGACCTGAAACGTCTTGGCGAAGGCGAACGACCGGCAGTTTTTGAAGAAGAGCCTGAACGTTATGCATTGGACAGCCCCTTCACCTGGTTGATTCTCGCCGGGATTGGGTTGATTTTGCTCGTTGTTTTCGCCGATTGGTTTGTACTGCGACCCAGGCGGATGCAGCACCGACCAACGACAACCACCACCTGACTGGATACCCAACCAACGGCCACGTGCCCATGTTTGATCTTATTCAATTTCAATTTCCGGAACTCTGGCTGCTGGCGATACCGCTGTTTTTTGTGTACCGCAAAGTTGGTTATGTGCGGGGTGTCACCGGCTGGTTGCGAGCCATTGTTTTGCTGCTGTTGCTGGCAGCGTTGACCGGACCGGTGATCAACGTCGGAGGTCGCGGGATCGATCTGGTAATTGTCGCCGACCGTTCCCGTTCCATGACCGCCGAAGATCAACGGAACATCCAGGAATTGATACAGAACCTGGAGAACAACCGGGCGGATGGCGACCGGATCGGACTGGTGACATTCGGCAACCGGGCGGAGATTGAGCATCACCTGCGTGCGATGGGAAACCTCGGCGACTTCACCAAGGTGGTTAACGAAGATGGGAGTGACTTAAACGATGCCCTGCTGACAGCCCTCAATCTGGTCGATCCGAATCGCCCCGCCCGTATTCTGGTTTTATCGGATGGTGAATCGAATGGGGCCAGTCCCCTGACAGCCGGTCGCAGAGCGCGTGAACTCGGCGTGCCGATTGACTTCCGGAAATATGACCGTGTCCGCGTGGGTGATGTGGCGGTCGAATCGGTGTTGTTGCCGGAAACCGTTTCTCCGCGCGAGCCGTTCCAGTTCTCTGCCTGGGTCCATGCCGATCGTGTCACCACCGCAACCGTACGCATGCTGCGTGATGGTCAGGAATTCACCAGGGTGGAACACGATTTCACGCCGGGGATGAATCGACTGGTCTTTCGCGATCTGCTCGAAGCGGGCGGGTCATACAAATACAGTGTCGAACTCGATCTGCAGGATGATCCGATTGCGGAAAACAATAAAGGAGCGGGTGTCATCACGGTCGATGCCGGCCCGCGTGTGCTGGTGCTCAACAACGATGGTCAACCGGGAAACTTGACCCGCATTCTCGATGCCGGTCAGATTCCGTACGACCTGTTCGCTGCGAAAGAACACCCGCTTACACAGGATTCGCTCGACCGTTATCGAGCCGTGATAATTGAGAATGTACCCGCCGGAGATTTCGGCCGGCTCAAAATGGAACGGCTGGCTCAGTTCGTGGAAGACCTCGGCGGTGGTCTGTTGCTGACTGGTGGTCAGCGGAGTTTTGGTACTGGCGGCTATTTCAAAAGCCCGATTGATGAAATCCTGCCCGTGTCGATGGAACTCCGCGAGGAACACCGCAAGACGCAAATCGCCATTGCGATTGCACTGGATCGTTCCGGCAGCATGTCGATGCCCGTGGCTGGTGGAAAAACCAAAATGGACCTGGCCAATCTGGGAACGGCGGAATGTGTGAAACTCCTTTCGCCCGGCGACAGTGTCGCGGTGATTGCCGTCGACAGTGCTCCTCATATCATCCAGCCGTTGACGTCTGTGGAAGACAAAACAGCCATCATCTCGCGCATCAAGAAGATCGAGAGCATGGGGGGCGGCATCTACGTTTACGAGGCATTGGTTGCCGCGGTGCTGCAACTCAACGCGGCTCCACAGGCGACAAAACACATCATTCTTTTTTCTGATGCACAGGACAGTGAAGAACCGGGCAAATACAAGGATCTGCTGAAAAAAGCTCAGGCGGCAGGCATCACCTGTAGCGTAATCGGCCTGGGAACCAAAGCCGATGTTGACGCCAAACTGCTCGAAGACATTGCCAAACTGGGAAACGGGCAGTGCATGTTCACCACCGATCCGAAAGAGTTGCCCCGGCTGTTCACCGAAGATACGATGAGCGTGGCCCGCAGCACGTTCATTCAACCCGAAGAAGGGCAAACCATTGCCGGTGCAATGTTGCCGGAGATTCGACTGATGGGCGAATTGTCCAGCGGCGACTTTCCTGCGGTCGGAGGGTACAATCTCAGTTATGCCCGTCCCGACGCCACCATCGGTGTACAGTCGGTCGATGAATACAACGCCCCCTGGTCGGCGTTCTGGTACAAAGGACTGGGCCGTGCTGTCGCGTTGTGCATCGAAGTGGACGGTCAGTTCACCGGTCCGTTCGGGAAGTGGGACAGCTACGCTGATTTCCTCATCACACACACGCGATGGTTGCTCAGCGGCGACAGCAAACCAGGTACGGTGTTCACCCAAATGAAACGTGATGGACAAGACGCGGTCATCAACGTCGAACTCGACCCGGAAAGCCCGATTGCCCAATCAACTGAACCGCCGGAACTGGTGGTTGTTCCTCCTGGAAGCGAACGAGCCGAAGCCTTCACCCCCGATTTCATCTGGACCGGTCCGAACACGCTACAGGCACGTTTCCGCATGGATCGCGAAGGAACGTATCGAACTCTGGTGAAATCATCCGATTCCGGCAGCGATCCCGGAACATTCGCGAGAGGGCCGACGATCACGCTTCCGTATTCCCCGGAATTCATGCCCCGGCACAACCGGCTCTCCGGTTCCGCGACGTTGGGTGCCGTTGCCGATTTGAGCGGTGGACTGGAGCGGGTGGATGTGCTGGAAGTGCTGGAGGATCCTCCCCGCGCCGCGAAAACCGTATCATTATTGTCATGGCTGTTTAGTGCCGGGTTAGTCCTGCTGGTGATCGAAATTGCGGGTCGCCGGCTGTCGCTGTGGGAACGAGTCGCCTGGCAGATGTCGAAGGACCAGCGAGAGTCCGAAGGTGAAGAGAGAAAGGCGAGCTGGTTACCGAAGTGGAGAATGCGATCCAAACAGAAGACGCCACCGGCTGTCACGCCATCGACCTCTGCATCCAAACCGAAAGTGAAAGAGAAGCCGAAGGTCGATGTCTTTGAGCAGGCGAAAAAACGTGCCGGTAAACGGTTGAAGTAGTTATGTAAAGGGCATTTTCCGCTTGCCGATGCAGAGGAAGTGCATTCACACAGTAGCGCGAAGTTCGCAGAGAAGGGTTCCAGACAGGATGACAGGAAGCAAAATCTGGACGCCGAGCGAATAGAGCCGCTTACTCTTTGTTCTTACGGCTGGGCAAACGGGGCGATGCTCCGCAAGGGGAATGTTTTCCTGACAAATTTGAACCTGGAGAGATCGGGACGATCGTGGCTGACACGGCTTATGAATCCGATGCGATTCGCCAGCGAGGGAAAAATCTCAAGACACAAGTTTGCATCAAACCGAATCCAACCCGCAAGGTTCGCAAGCAGCATGAATGTCCATACGACCCGATCAACGAGAAATATGGGGGGACACACGTCTGAGCCATCCCTGCCAAATCAAAAACAGGATTCCCGCCTTCGCGGGTATGACTGTGAAATCTGGCATGAGAAAGGGTGCCCTGCATCGATTCAATTATTCCAGCGGCAACACGATTCGTGTACCCACGCGCATCTGATACGGATTCTGCAAACGGTCTTTATTGGCAGCGTAGATCTTCCCCGCAGCCGTGCGGCGACCGTAAAACCGCTCCGCAATCTCTTCCAGATTATCACCCTTCTGGATGACGTAGTTATTCTGACCCTGTTTCAAGGCGGCATTCGGTTGCCACTGCGGAAGTGTTTTTGAGGGTTGGGCCTGCCATTGTGATGGTACTTTCTTCTCCAGAATCGGATCCCATTCACGGTGGATTCCGAAGTCTGATTGCTGCAGCCGCGCGGCATCAATTCCGCGTTGCATACCGGCTGTCCCGCTTTCATATCCTCTGGCAGTCGGGCGTTGCGTGATGCGACCCACGGGCGTCCGAGAATCAACCTGGTTGCTGCCCGCTGCATCATGCCGCTTCCAGGGAGCGGCGTTATGAGTGTGCGATGATCCGGCTGGCTGACGTTGTGGCATCGGTTGCCAACTCTGATTACTGCGTGCAACAGGTGTTGCTGGCTGTCGATTGCCATATCCATCGAACGGGTTGGAACGATTTCGAGTTGTGCCGACGGGGTAACGCTTTTCATACGGCTCAAAAAACGAACGATTCGACTGCGATGTCGGACGTGCGGAGACATCCCGCGGACTGTCGACCGATGCGCGGCGATTGTCACTGTGATATCGTTCGGGATTGTACTGTTCCCGTCGATCTTGAGAACTCGCCAATTCCGTCTTCATCGAAAGAGGAATGCGAATCTCTTTGCCGACTGGCAGCCGGTCGGGACTCGTAAGCCGATCGCGATTGGCATTGAAGATCTCCATGAATCGATCGCTGTTGCCCAGATAATGATGAGCCAGACCGGTGAGCGTATCCCGCGGTTGCACGCGGTGGTGCTGCATCCCCACGTCACGGGATTCGCTCATCGCACCTCGCTGCGCCTCTTCACCTGGCAGATCACGATATCGATTTGTTGCCCGGTCATCTGCTCGCCATTGCTGATTGTGCTGCGGAGCGTGACGTGGCAATTGCGCTGCTCCTCCAATCGGCTGGGGATCGGCTGGCTGATTTGGGTGTGAATCCTCATCTCTAAGGAATTCGGGAAGAGCCCAATATGGCTGAGCACCGTTGTTCGCAATCGGAGCGGGTGGCTGTGCCTGCGGATTGATCCCATCTCCCTGTTGCGAAACAGGATTCGCCTCGGTTTCATAACCGGTGAGATACGGCGTCAATGGACGTTCCGCGATCTGCTGATTAAGTGAGTGTGGGTCGAGGAGTTTCGGAGGTTGGGTATCCGAATTCGATTCGTTGCGGAAGAAGAACGCTCCCACCACGCCCACAAGAAGTACGCCTAGCGCCAAACCAACCTTTTTGTCTCGATGCATTTGCCCGATCTCGTTCTTTTCTGGAACCAACAGAAAAACGATGCCTGATCGACCAGCACATTACGGAAGTTGACGGAGTTTGCTGGATGATCAGATCGGACGTCCCTTTCCAGAATCCTCGTCATCCCTCGACGAGGTTCAACAGCACGCATCCACCATGACACGGCTTACACTCATCCATCGGAAGAGTAAGTCAGTATTGTGAAACAGAACATTGGTCAGGTTCAGCGACTTGGGCAAATTCCTTGGCGCGCGAGGGATTGAATCGATTTTGAGATTCGCGATAGACCGGAGTGTGCGGGATGTAAGGGATATGAGGTTTGCTGAATTGCGGGTGACATACTCTCGCTTGTGTGAGCATGCTGAAAGAAAATGAATTTTCAACACGGAGTTTGAGGAGGGAACGGAGCAGGTGAGATGACCGAGAGTTACCCGTGGGTGCGTCGATATCTCGACACCAAATGAACCTCACTCTCTGCGCACCTGGTGGCACTGCGTGAGATTGTACGGAGAAAATCACTGAGAGCATCCGGACAGAACACTTCACAAATGCCGAATCCATCGCCGCTTTTGAACGAAACGGCAGTTTTGTCCCCTTGGCTTTAGCATATAAGAAAATAGTGATTGAACCCCACTCAGTTCACTTATATTATTGAATGCTATGCCGAAACGAAAATATCCGACAATTGATAGTCAGATTGTTTACAGAAGTTATCTATTATAGGGGGCTAACTGTGCAAAGAACATGTTTCGTTATCTCTCCGATTGGGCAGGCCGGCACCGACATCCGGAAGGACGCGGACGAGTTCTTGGAATTGCTCATCGAGCCGGCATTGGAACGCTTTGACTTCAATGTGGTTCGAGCGGACAGGATACCACGTCCGACTGTAATCACAGCGGATATTATTCGCCTTGTACAGGAGGCAGATGTCTGCATCATCGACATCACGCACAGTAACCCGAACGTGTTCTACGAGTGTGGCCGGCGGCATGAAACTGGAAAGCCTTTTGTGCAGATGATCCGTACTGGCAAGACTAACGCAATCCCGTTCGATGTCGCCGGCATCCGTACGATCGAGTATGACTTGGCGACAACAAGGAAGGCTCGCGAGTCTGTGAAGACACTCCAGGACTTCATCGAAGAAATCGTGTCAACGGACTTCCGCGAAAAGGCAGCTGGGCACACGATGGGTTCTATTGGCGAGGCGCTCGAACGACTGGAAAGGAAAATCAACCGGCTAGGTACAGTATCCACTCCAATACAAGGGTCCGCGATCAAAGGCAGTGGCGAAGGCACGATCGAACTGTTGACGTCCCATCCAGTAAAAGCTTTCTACAAAAGCCTGGAACGCGGTGATTTACAAACTGCGTTCTCAACCCTTGAACGAGTGAAAACCGCAGCTGGGATTTCAGAATACATTGCCGGACTCGGCGTTTTATCTAAAGCCGGAATTAAGGATGCCTATGACATTTTGATCGAACAGCGTGAGGAATTGATGGATGCCCCAGACGAGAATGAGGAGAAACTGGATACGATCGCTCATGTCATGAAGGATTATTACGTAAATCAGGGGCGCGCAGATGTTGGGATTCAGGAACTTGAAAAATTCTACAAGCGACTTATAGAACATCCCAATTGCACTGATCGCCTGAAGGCGACCGTTGCCAATTGCGTCGGAATGACTGCATGGATGTTGGATGCCTTCGATTTAGGTGCAAAATATGAAGCTATAGCAGTTGACCTTGCTCCTGATGTAGCACCGTATCGATACAACCAATGCCTGACATTCCAGGAACTCGGGGAATCCGAAAAACTGCACAATGCTCTCACAATTCTATCGACGCTACCGGGACTCGATGCAAACCACCTCGACCTGCTCCATAAGCATGGTTACCAATATGCGCCAGCCGAAGATGACCCCAAATCGGGCCGTAGTGCAAAGAAAACAACGAAAAAGGGGACAAGCAGGAAGGCACCCAGGAAGAGAAAACGGAAGAAGGATGTGTGACCATTGCGTGAACGCAAACGACGTATTCACACGTAATCTGAAATTAACGTCAACAGCCGCCGTGCCCGGTTCCGCTGGTTGGTAGCCGGCAACTACGACACGAAGGAGCATCCATGGCCGAGAACGAAGCTGGCTTCGCCGCAAACTCCTGTGGCGTCGAACAGCTCGGCGAACCATGTGGTCGCTCGCAGCTGTAATCCACCTTCCAAAGTGGCGTCAGCTTTCGCGCTGCCATCAGGCTTTCAAGCGCCTCCACCGCCAGAAACTCATCCCGCAACCGGTTGTGGAAACTCTCCGCATATCCATTCTCCCAGGGTGATCCCGGCTCAATATACAACGCCTCCACATTCACTCTTTGAAGCCAGTACTTGCCGTAGGCCTTCTCCTGTGCGGAGACCATTTTTCGTTGTTGCGTCCCTCAGTTGTGAGTAGTTGCTACCAGTTGAGCTTGGTCATGGCGCGGGCGGTTTCCAGTCGTTCGCGGTCCTTGTCGGACAGGCCGTGCACATTCACCGGCAACGGCTCGGCCTTGAACGGAGCCGCATGAATGCTCGACAGAAAATCAACCGTCCGGCGAGTGACGATACCGT
>JANQSH010000038.1 GCA_028284145.1 Planctomycetaceae bacterium
GAGAATGCCGAAGACGACAAGGGCACGAAAAAAGACAAACGAATTCAGATCTCAGACCCCTGCTGCGGCACGGGCATCATGCTGATGGAATCAGCGAGAGTTCATCCCAACGCAACTTTAATCGGTCAGGATGTTGATAGCAGATGCTGCGACATCGCGAGTATCAATCTCGGTCTCAGAGGACTCTACGGATACATCATCTGCGGCAATACGCTTTCCCGCGAAGTGCGGCACGTCTACGAGATCGGCAGTTTCTTCCATGAAACCGAAAAGGGTCTCCGCCGGGGTGTCATTCGGTCGATTGAACCGGAGTCCTGTCCAGTGCTTCCGGAACAGCATGATCGCAATGACGAACTGTCCTCCGATGATGATCCAAAGGCTGACAAGGCAACAGCGGAACAGTCCATGGTCATCGGCATTCCTCAGTGGCTGTTTCGGATGGAAATGCAGCGAGTCGCGGCTCTGAAAGGCAAAAGTGGTGCTGCGAATCCGAAATCGCAATCACCGGATTCAGCCGTTTCAAAGGACAAATCCCCATCGCCTCAGGAGAAGGGGAGTGACGATGACGATGATCACCCGACAGTTCAGGGGAAACTCTTCTGAGGGATACCACATACATGATTATTCCATCGATGAATCGAGAAATCTTTTCATGGTCTTTTGTTCGCTTAGTTTTGCTTTCTGTGCTATAATTCCTGCATGAATGCAAAACTTCCTGCTGAACTCCGCGAACAACTCCAAGCGAATCAGGATGCGCAAGGTTACGCCCTGGAGGATGAGCAAACGCACAAAATCTGGATTGTGATTGACGAGCAGACACACCGGAGGGCGATGCAGGCATTGCGGGAAAAAGAAGACCGTGAGTCAATTCAAAGAGGAATTGATGATATGGAAGCGGGTCGTGTTGTTCCTTTAGAGGAAGTTGATGCCCGGATCCGATCCGAACTGGGACTCCCGGTCCGTCAATGAAATATCGCATCGCATTGACAAAACGAGCAGAATCCCAGATGGACGAGGCTAGGGAGTGGTGGTCGGAACATCGCTCTGGTGACCAGGCAGCCCGATGGTTCTCTGGCTTCTCCGATTCTCTTTTTTCTCTCCAGGAGCATCCGGAACGTTTTCCTCTGGCCGATGAAAACGACGAATTTCCCTATGAAATTCGTGAACTGTATTTTGGTCTTGGCTCGCGACCGACACATCGAGCGGTCTACACCATTCACTTCGATGTTGTTGTTGTCTTGAGCATTCGGCACACTTCGCAAGACAGGCTTACTCCGACCGATCTTTAAGTATCTGGAAAGCGTGCGAAAAAATCACTTTGTACGGTCTCGCTTTTTACGACCTATAAAATGCGGGACGCCCCGAATATGATTCTGCGAGGATGTTCCAACAAATACATTGAGTTTGTTTGGACCGTGGTTCGTGATCCGAACGACAAGGGGAATGGCAACGCCCAACTTTGCATTACACAAGTATTATACAGTTGTGGTAAGCTGAGCCTGCTTGACCGACCTTCAAAACGCCATTCACCGGTATCTCAGCTTTCTTGAATCCGAAGCCAATGTCTCGCCGTTGACGGTCGAGAATTACCGGCAGAACCTTCAGTTCGTCGCAGATGCCCTCAGAGTCAATGACATCATCGAGATTGACAAATCCGCCATTCGGCGTCTGAAACAAAAGCTCCATGCCCATCGGACTGTTCACGGGCAAAGTCTTTCCACCGGCACGAAGAATCTGCGGCTGAAAAACCTTCGATCGTTTCTCCGGCATCTGATCCAGGAAGAGGGTCGCGACGTCCTTCCACCCGATAGCGTCCGGCTCTTTAAGGAAGACGAGCGAACGGTCAAAGTGCTCGATGAATCGCAACTGGAAGCATTGCTCACTGCGCCCGATCGAAGCAGCCGTATCGGACTTCGTGATTCCGCGATCCTGGAACTCTTCTTTTCGACTGGGCTTCGGCTTGCCGAACTGCGGTCACTCAACCGCGAACAGATCAATCTGAAAACGCGGGAGATTTCGGTTCGTGGAAAACGGGGCAAGGTGCGGGTTGTCTTTATTTCTGATCGTGCAGCAGACGCGCTCAAGGCATATCTTCAAAGCCGCATCGACCACTGCACTCCCCTGTTCGTCCGGAAACCGCATCAACTCCAGAACGTTCTGCCGCCGGGCGAGGAATTCCGGCTCTCACCGCAGGGAATCCGCGATGTT
>JANQSH010000050.1 GCA_028284145.1 Planctomycetaceae bacterium
TTCCGCCAATTCATTGTCCATTTCTGATCCCGTTTTCCCTGTTGATCTGATCCTGTTTTTTCTATTGAGGAGATCTTCCCATGAAACGTCGAGGTTTTACGCTCATCGAACTGCTGGTCGTGATTGCCATCATCGCGATCCTGATTGCCCTGTTGTTGCCCGCCATCCAACAGGCCCGCGAAGCCGCACGAAGAACACAATGCCGCAACAACCTGAAGCAGATCGGCATCGCACTGCACAACTATCATGATATCCACAAAAATTTTCCACCTGGTGTATACAGCAGCGTCGACTCCAATCCAAACGGTAGAACTCACAACCACAACCGTCATTCCGGCATCCTGAATTTGTGGCCCCAGTTGGACAATGCTCCGTTGTCCGACAGTCAGTCTCCGACAATCGGAACAGTCAATTCGTGGTCATTGCCGGACAATGACACCGTGATTGACACGTTAATGTGTCCTTCCGACCCCAATGCAGGCAAGGTAACAGGCATCGGATTTCACAGCAATTACCTGCTTGTGCATGGCGGCCAAAGCGTACGAAACAACGCAGCTTACTCAGACCGCGATACAATGCTGGGGATATTTTTTGCCCTCTCATCAACACGCATTCGTGACGTGAAAGATGGGACTTCCAACACGGCAATGGTGGGGGAAATTCTCCTGGTGGAAAACCCTAATGATCGTCGCGGTGGGCTTTACGCGAGCGGTTTCGGGACTGTGAATGTGACACTCGCGCTTCGGGATACACCGAACGGTGCACCAGACCAGGGAAGCAGTGCGCGCATCATCAACACCAGCCATGCTCCGTCATTTCATGGTCTGGGCTTCTATCGTGTTAATTCACGCAGCCGCCACACTGGTGGGGTTCTTATGGGTATGGCGGACGGTTCTGTTCAGTTTGTGCCCGACGCGATTGATGTGACCGTCTATCAGAACATGGGCAACCGTGCCGATGGTGCGTGAGGACTGGCCGTCCCAGGTTCGACTCTGCAAGCCTCTTTTTTTGAAAGATTTCGGTAACATGTTTCGTGGGATAGTTCTGACGGTTGCGATTTTTGCAGTTTCCTTTTTTGCAGGTTGTCCATCCGATGGTCCGCAGATGTATCCAGTCTCTGGAAAGGTGACCTGCAACGGCAAACCGCTGACTGAAGGTTACGTTTTGTTCTCCGGTTCCGGCCCGACCGCCAATTGTCCCATTAAGGACGGCGAATACTCGGGCGAAACAACGGCTGGAAAGAAAAAGGTTGAGATCTACAGTTCCTGGGAGACTGGAGAAACGCAAGAAGTTCCCGATCAGGATAACCCAGGTGAAACGATCACCGAAAAAGTGATCGAAACCATCCCGGACAAATTCAACGAAAAGAGCGAGTTATCGGTCGAGATCAAAGAGGGTGACAATTCCGGCGTCGATTTTAACCTCAAAACGGATGACTCAGCAGAAGAGGGTGAGAACGCCTGACGTCGCAAAACGATTTGTTTTTCGAGCCGGCTGAGTGGCAAGGAGTCATTCAACCGGCTCTTTCTTTGTTTCGTACTTCGGTCCGCCTGGATCACTGAGTCAATTGGATCACCGCATCAATTCCGCCTGCGTGAACGACAAATCGCACTTTTCCCCAGTATCCTGCAGGATTTTCTGCGAGATCAACTGGTTGATCGGAGCCAGCACGCTGAAATGATCTTCACCCTGCACTTCAAAGAAATGAATGTTTTTGCTGGTGGTCATTTCCTGCATCGTTCGCAATGAATCGACATTGCCATCAACAGTTCCTTCAAATACGAACACCAGGCTGTTGATCGAGCCAAGCCAGGGACCGGGAGAGCGGATCGCCGTTTCCTCCGCATCCCAGATGCTCACGGGTAAAAAGTCGGGACCATAACCGCGGACATCTTCCACCGGACCAAACGAGAAAACCGCTCGAAAGCGGTCAGAGCATTCCGCCACGAGAAGCACCATTGTCCCGCCCGTGCTATGTCCACCGAGATAGATGCGGTCGGGATCGACAAATGGTTGTTTTGCCAGGAAGTCCGCTGCCGCGATGATGTCGTCGACTTCACCATAGAACCCTTCGATTACGCCCGGGTTTGTATTCCCTCCACGCAAAGAGGGAAACATCATCACGATACCCGCTTCCCGGTAAGCCGCTGCGGTCTGGTCATTCTCGGGTGAAGCGGGCGACCAGACATCGCCGATGGTGTTGCATTCCCCACCGGTGATCCAGATGATCGCCGGATGTTTGTTTCCGTCACCTGGATCAGGAGTGAGATACGCTGCCAGCTCACCCGCGGGCGATGTGTACGTGACAACGTCAAACGTGCCTTTCGGCGGTTGTGCCAGTGGAATCCCGGATGATTCCTTTCGAGCCAAAGTCGTTGTGAAACTGTTGCGTTTGTCGCTGAGGGTTTGCGTTTGAGGCTCGAATGCAGAGTTGTCGATGCAGCTGATCAGCGGCAGGAAAATCAAAGCGATAAGAAATCGTTTGTGCATGATGGATTCTCCCTTGGTCGTGATCGGAATTTGTGTCGTTTGATGATCGATTCGAATGTCGGTCATTGTTAGCCGACATCATCTTTTGTCCATTCACCATCAACCATCCGCCATGCGCGGCATTCGGGATTGGCGTCCTGCAGCAATTCAGGCAGACGATGCGGACGAACATTGTCGTAACATTGCAGCATCGCAAATCGACGTAGCGACGCAGGGATTCCGACAGCCGTGAAGCCAGCATGACCGGTCGCCGGATATGGTCCGCCGTGGTTCATGGCTGTCGACACCGCGACGCCAGTTGGCATCTTGTCGTTGAGCAATCGACCAACACGCGATCTCAAGGTCGGCACGATTTGATCGTAGAGATTATCGTCGACACCTGACTCTGTACTGTAAATGCAGCCGGTGAGATTGCCCTCCAACGTCTCTGCAATCGCCAGCATTTCCTCTACATTGTCCGCCACAACAATCAAAGACCCGTTGCCGAAGACTTCCGTCTGAAGTGCTTCGGAATTGGCCACGAATGTTGCGCCATCGACGGTCAACAGCGTATTCTTCACACTGTAACCGTTGCCGCCACCCGCTTTGCCACCTGTTTTTAATATCGCTCCTGCCTGTTGCAGCGAATCCACCCCTTTCAGAAAACTCTGCTGAACTCCTTCCCCCAGAAATGTTCCGACTGCTGCGTTCTCGAAATTCTGTGTAATGGCGTCGATGAAGGTTTCGGCGCTGGCATCTTTTTGCACGACAACCAGGCCGGGATTGGTGCAGAATTGCCCGGTTCCCATCAGACAACTGCCGGTGAATTCCTCCGCCAAAGCGTTCCCTTTTTGGGCCAGGGCGCCCGGCAGAATGAACACCGGGTTGATGCTGGAGAGTTCGAGATAAATTGGCTTGCCGGCGGCATCGGCTGCCGCTTTCAGTTTCAGCCCGGTATGCCGCGCACCAGTATAGCCGGTGGCGCCAACATGCGGGTGTCCAACCAGCCATTCGCCATCCGGGTGTGAGGTGCGGTAGAGGAGTTGCACAAACCCTGCCGGCATGCCAGTGGCCTGTGCAGCTTCCTGGGCGGTTTCGGCGAAAATCCGTGTTGTGTCAGGATGAGCCGAGTGTCCTTTTGCAATCACAGGATTCCCTGCAGCGATCGCTGCGGCGAAGTCTCCCCCTGCAATGCTGTTGAATGCGAACGGGAAATTGTTGGGACCAAAAACCACCACCGGGCCAATCGATCCGAACATCGAACGAATGTTCGTTTTGCTGTCGATCGTGGGCAATGACCAGGAACCATCTGCCGCTGCATCGGCCGCCTGTCGTAATTGGTTGGTTGTTCGCGGAAGCTCGACATCCTTCAAGCGAGGGCTGACAGGCAGTGCCGTTTCTTCATGAGCAGTTTCTACAAGCTGCGCCGCTTGCTTTTCAATTCCATCCGCGAAGGCGTTCAGAAATGCGGCAAAGCGAGAACCGGGCCAACCTCGCACGGTTTTCGCAGCGGAATCCGCCGCAGCAAGAACGTGTTCCAACTCCTCGCGTGGGCTGACAGGAAACGTGGGAGCGAGTGGTTTGCAGGTTGTCGGGTTGGTCGCCTGAAATGTGCTGGAGCCGGAAGAAGGCTGCCATTGCCCGTTGATCAAAACCGGTTGCACGCTCATGTGGGGCGCTCGATCGTCTGGTATTGCAGATAATTTCGGGGAGTCACTTTTCTCGCCATTGTACCGAACCTCCACGAACGGGAAAAGAATGCGATTGGCTCTCATCAACAGGTTGTCACGGCGCAGCAAAAAGGGCCGGCAGAGAAGCACGTTGCCGACCCTCAGTAAGGTTCCAAATTGGAATGTGGATCAGGCAGATTTCTTTTTCGGGTTCTTTTTGGCTTTGGGTTCTTTTTCCGGAGGTGGCGGAGTTTCTTCGTAAGGCTTCTTCTTTTCAGCCGGGGTTGGCTCAAGTTTCCTGGTTGTCGACTTCACAACCGCACCGCTGCAAGGTGAGCAGCCAGAGGTATGACAACTGGACTTCTGGCAGGAGAACTCGCAGCGAGATTTCCTGGGCGCACACGAACTGATACAACTTGCCACTGGTTGGCAACATTGGTCGACAACGCGAATTACCTGATCACAACATCTGATGGAACGGCAACAATTTCTGCTGCGACCAAAGAGGCCTGCATCAGCCGTTCCGGTGAAGACGAATCCACAGCTCAATCCGAGCACAACAATGAGGGCTTGTTTCATCTTTTTCCTCGCGAATAAGGAGACATCGTGGAGCCATTTCAACGAAAAGCACAACGATTCTGGAGCAGTTCACCTTCTGGTGTGACGCCTCTGGCTCGTGAGGGCTGTATCTGCAGGCTAGACTACGTCTAGTTTTATCGTAGCGGCTGGCGGACCATTTGGAACTAAAACACCCGTTCGGATGACGCTACGGTTATCTCGGATACGCTCTAATCGACGCTCATCGCGGCACAGAAGAGCGAAATCGTTGTGATCTTTCCATCGTCGCGGATGCCCGAACCACTCGCAACCCAAAATCTGTCGATTGGTTTCGATTCCAGTGTGTTTCATCCATTGTTATCGATGCGAAATGATCCCGGCCATTCATCAATCTGCCTTGAGACAATCGATCGTTTCATGCCGATTGAACATCGACCGGAATGAGCTTGGGAATGCGAATCTGCGTCCCGACGATCCCCGAGTACCGTTTCTGAAGCTCTTCCAGAGAAAGGGTGAGAAACTCCAGCAGATGCATCGGCGGATTCAGACCGAGATATTCATCGACATAGACGGCCATCAGGCGATCGTACTCAGCTTCGCTGGCGGTGTGGACATGATATCGCCCCCCCATACGGCGGTAATCGCCATCGAAATTCGGGCCGATGTGAAATAACTCGTGCAGGACGGTGATCATCTTCTCCCGAAATGGCAGATCAAAAAAACGGGGCAGGTAAAACGTGAGGATGTAGAGCATTTCACGATCCCCCTGAAACACGCGTTGCACAGTCCACGTCCGATTGCCACGCCGCTCGGTGAGTGATCCATTCTCAAATCGCATCGGTGTCAACTTGGCCTGCAGGCCATGCGTTACCCGTTTGCGTGCCTGGGCGAATGCGACGACAACCCGGTTCATGTCAATGTGCTGAAACACTTCCATCCGATGCGAAACATCCTCGCACAGCTTCCACATGGCTTGTGTGAAATCGAAAACGTTTTCAGGTTGAGGGGAGTTCAACAACCGGCAGTTCCTTCTGGTACCCGGAAAAAACAACGCCGCGAGGATTTCTCCCGGCGGCGTTATCTTATGTCTGGTTGTTGGCGCTGTCCACTCGAATCGGAAGAGTGAGGTGGTTACGCACCATCCTTTTTCCCTTCTTCAGTTTCGTCACCTTGAGTGTCGTTCGTGGAGGCTTCCGGCTCTGCATCGGTTTTCGCATTTGCCTCGGCATTGGCACTTGACGTTTCGGTTTCGTCAGCCGAGACATCGGTATTTTTACTGGAGTCTTCTACAGTTGATTCGTCTGCCGCCGTCGATTCGTCGGATGTGGCATCTGTCGCATCATCAGCCACAACAGGAGCCTGTCGTTTCGATGTCTTTACACGATCCCGTTCGCCAACAAACTCGATGAGCGCCTGCTGACCGGCGTCACCCAAACGGACTTTCGCCAGGCGAACAATCCGGGTGTAACCCCCGGGACGATCGAGAAAGCGTTCGGCCAGTTCATCAAAGAGAATATCAACCGCTTCTTTGTCACGTAAAATGTCGAATGCACGACGTCGTAACGCCAATGCGGGAGCCATCGCCTGATTCCACTGATTCCACTGGTCTGACTCACGCCAGCTTTTCCAGGAATCGGAATTGCGTTCGGCTTCTGTCGCGTATTCTCGCGCGGCGTCTTCAATGGGCCTGGCTCGGCGTGCCAGTGTTACCAGTTTTTCAACGAATGGACGCAGTTCCTTCGCCTTGGCAACAGTTGTTACAATGCGACCGGGAACCTTGGGACGATCAGGATCATCCTCATCGACCCGTACGGAACGAATGAGACTGCTGGCCATGTTGCGGAACATAGCTTTACGGTGACTGGCATTGCGCCCTAAACGGCGGCCTCGCATACGATGTCGCATGGCTCTGATCACTCACAAACGGTTGTGGAATTCAAACTTGCAGGGTTCTATTGGCTATACAGTGAAATCGACTACAGTGGCGACGACTGCGGCACCTTCATGCCGAGCCGTAAACCGATCGCTCCCAGGCGTTCGCGAACTTCGGTAAGCGTTGTGTCACCGAAATTCCGTACCTGCAGCAGTTGGTCTTCGCTACGGGAAACCAGGTCTCGAACCGTATTGATACCTTCGGATTCCAGGCAGTTGGTGGCTCGGACCGACAGATTTAACTCTGCCAGGGACTGGTTGAGTTTTTCTTCCAGTTCCAGGTCGACCGGTGAGTAACCAGTCGCATCCATCATGCCACTTAAGCCACCTTCGGGTGGAAGTTCCGGACCCGGTTCCCGGTAGGTGATGAACGGATTGAGGTGCTTCCGGAGAATTTTTGACGCTTCAACCAACGCCATCTCCGGCGTGACTGTGCCGTTGGTCCAAATCTCCAGAATCAATTTGTCATAGTTCGTTCGCTGACCAACTCGTGTATCTTCAATGCGGTAACGGACACGTGTGACGGGAGAGAAGGAGGCATCCAGCGGAATCACGCCGACTTCGGGATCGTGTTCGTAATGCTCTGCTGCCGGGATGTAACCGCGACCATTTTTGATTGTCAGTTCCATATTGAAAGGAACATCATCCGTCATGGTGGCGATGACGAGATCTTTATTAAGGATTTCCACCTGATCATCGATGATCACATCTGCTCCGGTCACGACGCCTCGTTCGTGACGTTCAATTCGCAGGACTTTCTCGCCGCCCATTGGGTTTTTGACGATCAACGATTTCAGGTTCAGACAGATGTCGGTCACATCTTCCACGACGCCGGGAATGGATGTGAATTCATGCTGCACCCCCTGTAACTTGACGCGTGTGACGGCGCATCCTTCCAGACTGGAAATCAGAATGCGGCGAAGACTGTTGCCAATGGTGGACCCAAAACCCCGCTCGAAGGGCTCGGCAACAAACTTGCCGTATGTCGTCGTGATGTTCTCCCGTTCCGGGACGACACGGCTGGGAAGTTCTAAACCACGCCATCGAATACGCATTGACTTTTTCTCCACTGGTCGAGGTGAGGTGGATCTCCATCGGTCAACTGTTTCGGTTGACCGATGGCTGGAGGTTGGTTTGGCGTTCGGCTGTCATCAATTCTCGAAAGCGAGCCAAGGCTATAAGAGAACGGGCGACAACTGCGAACTCTTTTTGTTCAAAAACCGTATGCCAATTTCCGCCACAAGGCTGACTACGGCTGATCTTACATATCTGGGAGAACGTCAGACGCGACGCTTCTTCGGAGGGCGACAACCATTGTGGGGCAACGGTGTCACATCTTCAATGGCTTTAATCGTCAATCCCTGTGCCTGCAAACCGGTAATGGCACTTTCGCGCCCGGAACCAGGTCCCTTCACATGGATTTCGAGCTCTTTGACGCCAAATTTGACGGCCCTTTCGGCACAGACTTCCGCGGCACGCTGAGCGGCAAACGGCGTGCTCTTTCGGCTGCCCTTGAAGCCGACAGTTCCGGCTGTGGCCCAGCAGAGGACATCACCATTGGTATCGGTGATCGTCACCGTCGTATTGTTGAACGTTGCCTTGATGTGCGCGACGGCTCGCGTGACATTCCTGCGTACTTTTTTACGCTTACCTTTTGCCACGTGCTGTTCTCCTGAAACTTGAGCTTAACGTTAGTTGGTTTGCTGTGAAAGTCGTCATATCTTTTGCGAGTCCATCAGGCTGAATCGGAAGGCCACATCGATTAGAGCAGTTTACCTTTTCGTATGATGTTCCTGGCTCGTGGAAGCCTGCCTGGTTTACAGGCCAAACGACGCTCATCATGGAACAGAAGAGCGTTATACGCTTTAATGCTTCATGTCCTTTACACCCTTCTTGCCGGCGACCGTCTTCTTGATACCTTTGCGGGTTCGGGCATTGGTTCGCGTTCGCTGTCCACGAACGGGTAAGCCACGGCGATGCCGCAAGCCTCTGTAGCTCTGAATATCTCGCAATCGTGCGATCGCCTGCTGCGTATTCCGCCGCAATTGACCTTCGATCATTTCCTCTTTGTCGAGGTGGTTGTTAATTTGTGCGATCTCATCGTCCGTCAACTCGCGGGCTTTACGATGCGGGTTGAGCCCAAGAGAGAAACAGACGCTGATCGCCTTGTGCTGACCCAGGCCATAAAGGTACTGCAGTGAAATATATGTGGGCTTGTCGTTGGGAACATCCACACCCTGAATACGTGGCATCTGCCAAATTCTCCTCACTGACGTGAATCAATTGCTCGCGAGACTGACATCTCGACGCATGGCTTCATCCGTGATATCGACCTGTTCTTTTAACCCTGCCGTTGTTTGTGACGTGGATTGGAGGAGCAGATGACGTAGATCTTGCCCTTCCGACGCACGATTTTGCAGTTTTCACAAATCCGTTTAACGCTGGATCGCACTTTCATCGCAGCAGGTCTCATCTTTATTTCTGCCTGTCCCGAAAACGGCAAAACGATCACCGACGAAGGTACGCCCCTCGCGTGATCGATAAGTTTGCCAACGGGTGGCAATGGTTGTCTGACTGACAGGCCGTTTTCCGTTGTGTTGAGGTTGGGTTCATTCAAACAGGAACAACAAACCCAATACCATCAATTGGCTTCAAATTCGACCTTGCGAACTCCGAACGCAAAAATCACATCCGGTGAATTGCCGCCGACGCGCGCCGACAGCCTCTACGACTCTGATGAATCGCAACCATAGCTGAAGGTATTTCGGCGATTATAAGCGCGACAGCTTCCATCACTCAAGTTTCGCTCACCTCTTTTTTTTATTTCCTGCAAGAGTTTCTGGCAATGAACCGATTCTCAATTCGCCAGAAGATCATTCCGTCAGCTTACACTGTTTCGCCAACCCCGGCAGTTAACACCACCGGTCCTTCTTTGGTCAACGCGATGGTATGCTCATAGTGTACACTTGGTTTTCCATCGTTGGTTTCGACTGTCCAGTGGTCTGTCGACAAAACTGACACATTGCCCGTGCCGGCATTCACCATTGGCTCCACAGCGAGAACCAGTCCAGGTTTCAATTCAAAGTCCTGCTCATTCGCACCCATCGGAACGAAATTGGGGACTTGCGGATCTTCGTGCATTTCTCGACCGATTCCATGTCCCACAAATTCCTCTACCAGACCAAACCCGGCTTCATCGACGATCGATTCCATAATCGCCGCCACTTCCATCCAGCGCGACTTCCGCCCCAGCTCTTCAATTGCCGCAGCGAGAACCTTCTGCCCAACTGATATCAACCTTTTGCCGAGTTCGTCTGGTTCTCCAACTGCATACGTCCAGGCGGCGTCACCACACCAGCCATCGACCCTGCAACCGGTATCGATACTGACGAGATCACCCTCGCTGAGTACGCGATCCCCCGGGACGCCATGCACAACCTCCTCATTCACCGAGATACAGGTGACCGCCGGAAACAACACTTCGATTTCGTTACCATCATCATCGATGCCAATTGCCGGAACGCCCTTAAAAAGCGGGATCGCATTCCGACTGGCAAACAAATCCTCTACTGCCGCATCGATTTCGCGCGTGGCGATGCCCGGTTTGAGAAGTCTCTGAGCCAACTGATGAGCCTCTGCCACCAGCGCACCTGCAGGCCGCATCTGCTCGATTTCCTGCATCGTTTTGAGGACGATCATCTGCAACGGTCGCCGATTTTGGAGGATGAGTGTGGCGATCAAAAAATGAAAGGACACGACCGGAATTCCAGCGACCGTATCCTTCGGTAACAATTCAATTCGTCAAGTTGCGATGAAATTACTTTTCGCTTTCCAGCAATCCCGAGTAGTTCCGCATGACGAGATGACTGTCGATCTTGTTCACCAGATCCAACGCGACGGAAACGACAATCAACAGCCCGGTGCCACCATAAAAGCTGGCGACCAGGAAATTGATGTCCATCGACATGGAAACCATGGTCGGAATGATCGCGACGATGGCGAGGAAGGCCGCCCCGACATAAGTGATGCGGACCATTACCTGTTCCAGGTAGGCAGCCGTTCGCCCGCCGGGTCGATAGCCGGGAATGAAGCTGCCGTAGTCTTTCAGATTTTCCGCCATATCTTTGGGATTGAATGTGATGGCTGTCCAGAAGTAGCAGAAGAAGTAAATCAACGCGATGTAGCTGAGGTTGTAAACGAACCCTTCACCCGGGCTGAACGACTGAGAAAGCGACACCAGCCAATCCTGTTCGCGAAACGTGTTGGCGAGCCAGTTGAAGACGAAGAAGGGGAACATTAACAGGCTGGAGGCGAAGATGATCGGCATGACGCCGGCCTGATTGACACGCAAAGGAAGCGACTGGCGTTGCCCCCCCATCACACGACGACCGCGCACATGCTTGGCTGACTGAATCGGAATGCGACGTTGTCCCTGTGTGATGGCAATCACCCAGACGACCACGAAGATAAAGGTGATGGTCAACAACAATAGTTTGTCGATTCCACCTTCGGTACCCAATGTCAGGCCGTTATCGACGGCTGGTTTGATAATGCTCCATCCCGCCTGTGGCATGCTGGCCAGAATGCCAGCCATAATCAACAGGCTGATCCCGTTGCCAATACCATACGCGTCAATCTGTTCGCCAATCCACATCAGCAGGATGGTTCCCGCCGTCATCGTCAGCGTCCCCATGAGGTACATATAATAATTCCCCTGGAAGTCGGCCATGATGATCGACTCACCCGCACCGAGCCCTCTTTCGAGCGCAAGGATCCAGAAGAAACTCTGCCCCAGACAAATTACAACTGTGGCATAACGGGTATATTCGTTGATTTTTTTCCGACCCGATTCCCCCTCTTTCTGAAGTCGTTCCAGAGGTGGATAAACACTGCCAAGCAGTTGGAAAATAATCGATGCCGAAATATACGGCATGATGCCCAACCCGAAAATTGTGGCGTTGCCGATACTGGATGCGGAAAAGAGCGAGACAACCTGCATCACCTGACCGAGGCCACCAGCTTCATCGGAACTGGTCATCTGGTTGACCGTCTCTGCCAGTTGTGCCTGATCAATAAAGGGAAGGGGAATCGAAAACCCCATCCGGTAGACCGCCAGCAAACCGAGAGTCAGCAGAATTTTGTTCCGTAACTCCGGAATTTTGACGATTGTCAGAAGCTTGGATAACATCACCAGTCAGTCCTTTGCTTACACCATTCTTTATCAAAGCCGGTCGAGTGAATGGTTGTGTTTCCCCCCCCCTCAGGAGCAGCAGTCTTGAAACTATCGTATTGTCACAGCGAAACGTGAAGCAGTAAAGAAAATTACGCTTTCTCGTGTTCGCGAGGAACGACTTCTTGCCTGCATATACAGGCTCCTGCGAGACAGAAACGTTACACGAAAAAGTTAACGATCCTAATGTAGGTAAATTGCCAATTCGTGTCACCCTGCATATCAGGAAATGGGCGAAATCTGGCCGAATGCAGCCAGATTTGTGGATAGAAGACGTCTTTCTGACGCTCTCCAAATCCACTCCGGAGAAATCGGACACCTGATATCCAGGCCGTTTTCAGGATTCGGCAGGCTGTTCAAGCACTTCAATGGATCCGCCGGCTGATTTGATCTTTTCTGCCGCAGCTGTGGAGAGCCGATCCACTTTGACAGTCAGCTTCCTGGTCAGATCGCCGACGCTCAGGATTTTGACCACATCGAATCGACCTTTAAGCAGACCTTTTTCGATGAGAGTTTCGGCTGTCACCGTTTCACCATCGCTGAACGCCTTTTCCAACTGGTACAGGTTGAAGATGACAACCTTGTCGGCGAATGCGCGATTGTTGAAACCACGTTTGGCGATCCGGCGTGCCAGAGGCATCTGGCCACCTTCGTAGCTGAGGCGGCGTGAAGACCCCGAGCGGCTGTAGTAACCTTTGTGGCCACGACCGCTGGTCTTGCCATGCCCCGACCCCGGACCACGTCCGATCCGTTTGCGTTTTTTGTTTTTTTGTATTCCGCGATGGACGTCGTCGAGAATCATCAGATTTCCACTCCGCGAAGCCGGGCCACTTCTTCCCGGGTCCGTAATTGGCTCAACCCGTTAAAGGTCGCTTTGACAAGATTGATGGGATTATTGGAACCGAAACTCTTGGTGAGAATGTCAGTCACACCAACCGACTCCACAACCGCTCGTACACATTCACCGGCGATAATACCAGTACCAGGACGGGCAGGAATGAGCAGTACTTTGGCGGCACCATACCGTCCGGTCACCTGGTGAGGGATAGTCGTTTCCACGATGGGGGCGGACATCATATTGCGATTGGCCGCCTTGACCGCTTTTTCCACAGCCAAAGGAACTTCCACCGCCTTGCCGTAACCCCAACCAACACGACCATTGCCATCACCGACAACGACCATGGCATTGAAGCTGAAGCGTCGACCGCCCTTCACCACACACGCACAACGGCGAATGCTGACTACTTTTTCTCCACTGTCGGCTCGTGTATCAGTCGCCACGTTGGTTCACTCCACAAGGTACTTCGATTGATTTTCGTTTGTATTGCCGGTTGCGTTTGTTTTTTATCTGTTTCGGCTGTTAAAACTGAAGGCCGGCTTCACGTGCCGCAGCCGCCAATGCTGCAACGCGACCATGAAACTTGTAAGGTCCGCGATCGAACACCACATCTGTGATCCCTTTGTCTTTCGCGCGTTCGGCCACCAGTTTGCCAATTTTGGATGCGGCATCGCAATTGCCCGCATATTCGCCAGGACCGCCGAAATCTTTTTCGGTTGTGCTTGCCGAAACAATCGTCTTCCCTTCGACATTGTCAATCACCTGGGCATAAATATGCTTATTACTGCGAAACACCGACAGTCGCGGGCGGCCATATGCTGAACGTCGCACCTGGTTTCGCACTCGAAATGTGCGACGTTTTCGCTGTTGGGCTATTCGCTTAATTGCTTTCATGGTACTTCTCGAATTTGACATCCACTGAGGAATGACCGTTGTCTTATTTGTGATCGCCGAACACGAACCCGCCTTAACCGCTGGCAAAGGCTTTACCAGCTTTACGACGTACATGCTCGTCCTGGTAACGAATCCCCTTGCCCTTGTATGGTTCCGGAGGTCGAACGCTGCGAATGTCAGCCGCAAATTGGCCAACGACCTGCTTGTCTGGTCCTTTGATGACAATGTGTGTTGGGTCTGGCAATTCACATGTCACACCTGACGGAACGGGCAACGCTATGGTATTGGCAAAGCCGACCTGCAAATTGATTTTATCGCCGGCCAGCGTTGCGTTGTAACCGACACCCTGAATTTCCAGTTTCTTCTGGAAAGGGTTTGTCACACCTTCCACCATATTGTTGATCAGGCTGCGGGTCATGCCATGCAGGGCACGGCACCGACGTTCGTCGTTGGGGCGACTGACGGAAATCTCCCGCACTTCCCCGTCATATTCCACCTGCATTTCCGGTTCCCACTGCCATTTCAATTCACCGCCGGAACCCTTAACAGTAATCGAATTCCCTGAAATGGAGACTTCGACACCGGCTGGCACTGAGATTGGTTTTCTTCCGATTCGTGACATGGTTCACTCAACCATTTAGCTGTTATTTCAACTCCGACGAGTTGGATGGGTTTTGTCTGCCTGTTAATTTTGACGTTTCCCGGCGGCGTAACGCTCCGAATATCCGGCTACCAGCCCGAATATCCGGCTACCAGATTGTGCAGAGGACTTCCCCGCCGACCGACTGTTTGCGGGCCTCGCGATTACTGATCACACCTTTGCTGGTCGAGAGAATGAGAATCCCCATACCCTGTCGCACATCGCCAATGTCTTCTGTTTTCTTGTAGACGCGGCAGCCTGGTTTACTTGTGCGTTGGATGTGCTGAATCACCTGTTCTCCGTTGGGGCCATAACGCAGGTTAATCCGCAGTACATTTTGCGGCGGCTGCTCGATCACCTCAAAGTCCCAGATGTAACCTTCGCGCTGCAATGCTTCGGCAATGCCGATCTTGATGTTCGATGCCGGGATATCCACGAAGGGACGCTCAATATGCAAAGCGTTGCGAATTCGTGTCAGCATGTCGGCAATCGGATCTGTCATCATTGTACTGGTTTCCTGTTTTCCACAGTCCTGGTCACAAGCGTTGGTTTACCAGCTGGCTTTTTTCATTCCCGGAATCAGACCATCGTGACACATGTTCCGAAAGCAGATCCGGCAAATGGTAAACTTTCGATAAACGGCTCGCGGACGACCGCACAATTGACACCGTCGCTCTTTCCGCGTGCTGAATTTCGGCTTCCGATTCGCCTTCTCAATTTTTGCTTTGCTTGCCATGCCTCGAGTCCGAGTTATTTAACCAATTGGGTTTCTGCCAGGTTTGGCGTTTGATTTCTGATTCTGACTTTTTCTGACTTTGTGTTGTCCGAGCGACATCCTGTTGTGAGCGGATGAGGCTCGCGATGCCCAATCAACGAGTAGTTTATCGTCTTCCGCCTTCACCCTCTTTGCGGAAAGGCATTCCCATTTCTTTCAACAGCAACCGACCTTCGTCGTCAGTCTGAGCTGTCGTCACCACGGTGATGTTCATCCCCTGCGGAATTTTCACTTTGTCCGGATTGATTTCGGGGAACACACTTTGTTCGTTCAGTCCGAGATTGTAGTTACCTCGGCCATCAAAGGCTTTGGGATTCAAACCGCGAAAATCGCGCACCTGTGGTAATGCCAGTGAAACCAGGCGATCAAAAAACTCGTACATCCGCTTACCACGGAGAGTTACCCGACAACCAATTTCCATTCCTTCTCGCAGGCGGAAGTTGGCGACCGATTTTCTTGCGCGGCAGATTTGTGGTTTTTGACCCGTCAACTGAGTGAGGTCGTTGATGGCCGATTCCAGAATCTTGCGATCCTGCATTGCGCGACCGACACCCATACTGACCACGATTTTGTCAAACGCAGGTAGAGAATGCACGTTCTCGCGCCCGAGTTCCTCTCGCAGCCTGGGAACTACTTCGTCCTGATAAAACTTCTTGAGCCGGGCCATCGTTCGTTATCTTTATGTTGACTGATCGAAATGTTGTTTCTGTTTCAAACTATTTGCTGGCATACTGCGGACGAGGCTTGCCGATGGATCCCGCAGAGGCACCACATGAACGGCAGTGACGTTCTTTCTGACCATCGGTGTCGTAACGGTACCCAACCCGCACCGCTTTGTTGCAGGACTCACAGAAGTACATACACCGGGACGCCGCAATTGGCATTTCCAGATGCAATCGTCCCCCCTGCGGGCTTTTGGGATGACCGCGACGAACGTGCTTGTGCACTTTGTTCACACCTTCGACCAGCAGACGCTCGCCACCATCGAGGACTTGCAGCACTTTGTAAGGACCGCCCGAGCCTGGCTTGCTGGCAATGCGTTTGCCTTCGCCCGAAATGATCACCACGGAATCGCCTTTTCGTATTCTCATGATTCAGACAACCTCACTTGCCAGGCTGATAATTTTCATGAATCGCTTATCTCGCAGTTCGCGAGCCACAGCACCGAAAATACGCGTACCACGGGGATTTTTCTCGGCATCCAGCAAAACGATCGCGTTGCTGTCGAAACGGACATAGCTGCCATCGCTGCGACGTGTCGGCTGTTTGCAGCGAACGATCACACCGCGGACAACACGGTTTTTGGCTTTTTTGTCGGTGAAGACACTACCTGGTAATGCTTTCACAACACTGACCACAACGATATCGCCCAGGCCCGCTGTGCGACGACGCGTGCCGCCAAGAACCTTGATACAACGGGCCGCTTTCGCCCCGGAGTTGTCGGCCACGTCCAGCAGTGTCTGCATCTGGATCATGATGACATTCCCTTACTTTTTTATCTTTCAAAACTTTGGAGTGGCCAATTCCTGATCACGTCCATCGACGCCCTGAGGCTCACCACCGGTTTTGATGCTGATTTGTTTCTGACTGACAATGACTGATTTACAGCGACATTACGTCTGCGAAAACGGCCTCTTGTTGCCAGGGCCGCCGGACTTCGGTCGCTAAACAATATGAGCCGACTTGATCACCGAAACCAGTTCCCAACGTTTGGTTTTGGAACGAGGTCGGCATTCGACGATTTCGACTGTGTCCCCTTCTTTGGATTGATTCTCTTCATCGTGTACGTGACACACCGTCTTGCCACGGACAATTTTGTTGTATTG
Organism: Planctomycetaceae bacterium; assembly: GCA_028284145.1. Lineage (GTDB taxonomy): Bacteria > Planctomycetota > Planctomycetia > Planctomycetales > Planctomycetaceae > JANQSH01. The sequence goes on from JANQSH010000050.1 coordinate 16,833, forward strand.
CGGATGCTGATAAAGTCGTTGCACCTCGACACGACGCGTTTTGTCGGCTTTGGCACTGGTGACTGTTCCGGTCAGTTTTTTCTTCATGATGGCATCTTAACTGCGAGGTCTGATTGCGAGTCTTGAGCCCGCAACACGTGTTTTCAATTATGTTTTGCCTGTGGTTATGTTCTGACTGTGATTGCTTCAACTTGCCTGCGATTCGGCATTAGCGATGTTTTTGACCCGTTCGGTTTGCAAAGTTTTAATTCGAGCGATGTCCCGCCGCAATTTCATGAGGTTGCCCGGTGCATCCAGTCGTTCAGTTGCTGCCTGAAAACGGAGACGAAACAATTCCTTCTGCGTTTCCTTTAATGCGAACTCCAACTGTTCGTCATTCATTTCTCGATACTCAGAAGCCTTGGTCATCGTTCAATCTCGTCTATTCCAGTTCGTCTTCATCAATTCCGTTCAGCGGCCTGCCTGACACTTTCAGACACTGGGACGGCGGCCCACCAGCCGCACGCGAACCGGCAGCTTGTGAGCGACACGGGCAAAACAGTCGCGGGCCGCATCGCGGCCCACACCGGACAACTCAAACAGAATTGTCCCGGGTTTGACGACGGCGACCCAGTGATCCGGTTCCCCTTTTCCCTTTCCCATTCGCGTTTCCAGCGGACGGGCGGTAACAGGTTTTTGCGGGAAAATGCGAATATAGACTTTCCCTTCGCCGCGTACATACTGCGTTGCCGCAATACGACAGGCTTCGATGGTCTGCGCACTGACGTGTCCCGGATCAAGCGATTGCAGGCCCCAGTCGCCATAAGCGACTGTGTTCCCACGACTCGCGTTACCTTTTATACGTCTTCTTTGACTTTTGCGGTGCTTGACCCGCTTCGGCATTAGTGCCATCGGCACTCTCCTCGTCTGAATAATCTCCCAGGTCAATCCACACTTTCACGCCGATAATTCCCTGCGCCGTTTTCGCTTTACGGAATCCGTAATCGATATGACGCCGCAGCGTGGAAAGCGGAATTGAACCGCGACTGGCTTTTTCGGTTCGAGACATTTCAGCACCGCCGAGACGCCCCGAGAGTTGGATTTTGATCCCGTTGACTCCGGACTCCATCACCTGATCCATTGCCCGTTTGATCACGCGACGAAAACTGCCCCGCTTCGACAACTGCTGAGCGATGTCTTCTGCGACGAGTACGGCAGATTGATGAGGATTGCTGACTTCAACAATCTTCACTTCCATCCGGCGTCCGGTCAGTTCCTCAAGGTCATTTTTCAGGCGATCGATTTCCTGTCCCTTGCGACCAATAATGATCCCGGGGCGGGATGTATGCAGATGCACGACCACCTGGTCACGCGTCCGCTCAATCACCACTTTGGGAATCCCCGAGTACTGATATTTATTGCTGATGAATTCACGAACCCTGTGGTCTTCGACCAGTAACTGGCCGAATTCCTGCTTCGAGGCATACCAGCGACTGCGCCAGTCTTCCACGATGCCGATGCGATAACCTGTGGGATTTACTTTCTGACCCATAACCTGGCCAATCCTCTTTGCTGGTCTGTTCGCAAAACCGTGCGATTATCCACACGCTGTTCTGTCGTTAATTTCGTATTTAAGTGACTTCCGGGGCATCGATACCGATATGCACGTGTGACATCCGAGTCCGCACGACGAATGCCATCCCACGTGCCCGGGGCCGAATCCGCTTGTACATCGGGCCGCCATCAACGCGTGCCTCGACAATTTTCAGGCTGTCGACGTTTCTCGCTCCTTTTTCCTCCGCGTTCGCCATCGCGCTTTTGAGCACCCGCTCCAAAACGCGAGCCCCTCGATTGGGCTCGTAACGCAGAATGTCCAATCCCTCCGCTGCCGCCTTGCCACGAATCATCTCGGTAAATGGCCGCACCTTGGTGGCGGAAATCCTTGCATGTCGATGACAGGCATTTACGACTGCCATAACGCCAACCCTTTATCTTTTGTTCCATTCGGATCTTCTAGTAAAACAAATGCTCCGACAAACCAGTTAACGTTTACCCTTGGCACCGTGGCCACGGAACGTTCGCGTCGGAGCAAACTCCCCCAACTTATGCCCAACCATTTCCTCGGTGACGTAAACACTCACATGGCTGCGGCCGTTGTGAACGAGAAACGTGTGACCGATAAAATCGGGTGAAATTGTGGAGCGCCGCGCCCAGGTCTTAATCGGTTCTTTCTTACCTGCAGTATCAAGACGCTCGATCTTGATCAGTAGTTTTTCATCGACATAAGGCCCTTTTTTCAGAGAACGACTCATACTCAAATTCCTCTGCCAGTGGTCATGCTTCTGCTTGTCACAACCTGATGTTCCGGCTGATTCCTGTATTGCCTCAACCTGCTTATTCTGTCTGTACCAATGTTTGAAACGAAGAAGAGTCAACGTGCGACTATCAAACCTTCAGTGTGCCATATCGACGTGATTTGCGGCGACGGATAATCGCCTTCGACGAAGCCTTTTTCTTCTTGCGGGTATGGCCACCCTTGGCCAGCTTGCCAGTAGGACTGCATGGATGCCGGCCACCAGAGTTGCGACCTTCACCACCACCCATTGGGTGAGCCACCGGATTCATCGCCGTGCCACGAACGTGTGGACGACGTCCCTTCCAACGCTTGCGCCCCGCTTTGCCCAATACAATACTGCTATGCTCAGAGTTACCAACTTCACCGATTGTTGCTCGACAGGCACTTGGCAGACGCCGGACTTCACCAGATGGAAGTGTGATCTGAGCCCATTTTCCTTCCCGAGCGTTCATCACAGCCGATGTTCCCGCCGAGCGACAAAGCTGACCACCCTTGCCTGGTTGCATTTCGATATTGTGAATCTCCGTTCCAGGTGGAATTTTATTCAGAGGCAGGCAGTTGCCAACCTTTGGTTCCGCTTCCGGACCGCTGACAACCATCGTACCAGCGGCAATTCCGTCAGGCGCGAGAATGTAACGTTTTTCGCCATCGACATAATGCAATAAAGCAATACGAGCAGATCGATTCGGATCGTATTCGATATAGGCCACCTTTGCCGGCACGCCATCTTTGTTACGCTTGAAATCAATGACGCGGTACAACTTCCGGGCACCACCACCGCGATGTCGCGTGGTGATCTTCCCCTGATTGTTTCGCCCACCCTTTTTCTTGACGCGCGTTACCAGCGAGCGTTCCGGCTTCTTCTTGCGATCGGTGATTTCCGCAAAATCACTAACCGAAGCACCGCGCCGTCCAGGAGTCGTCGGCTTGTAAAATCGAATTCCCATCGTGAATTCCCTTATCTTCCCCCGCTCTGTTCCATACCCTCAGACAACCATGGAGAAAGTGGTATCAAAAGAAGGCGATTCGGTCATCTTCATGCAATTCGACAATCGCCTTCTTCCATCGTTTCGTGTATCCAGCCGCCATCCGATGACGACGAGGCTTCCCTTTGCGGTTTTGCGTACGAACCTTAACGACACGTACATCCCACAATTCCTGAATCGCACGTTTGATATCTTCTTTGGTGGCAAGAGGGTTTACGGCGAAGGTGTAGTGGTTGTAGCGTTCGGAGATGTGCGTCCCTTTTTCGGTCACCAGCGGGCGCACCACAATCTGATATGGTTCCAGCTGAACTCCCGATTTGACTGCTTCCGCCATCACTGTTTCCTCGTTTCCTCTTATCGTTCACCGTCACTCAATTTTGACTGTTGTTATCTATCCTCAGGCAGTCTGCCCGCGTGCTTTGTCCAACGCTGCTTTCGTAATCAGTAACCGCCGCTGATGAAGCAGGTCGTAAGCATTCAAAAACTCAACCGGCGACACCTGCAGTGAAGAGATGTTGCGAGCCGATTTCCAGACGTTGACGTCATAACCTTCAATTGCCAACAGGCAGGAGGAAGCATCCAGGCTCAATGCCTTTAATGCCGAGGCGACAACTTTCGTCTTTGGTGCATCGATCGAAATGTCATCCAGCACGACTGCCTCACCATCCTGAAACTTGCTTAACAGTGCCATCTTCGTCGCCAACTTGATCGCTTTACGCGGCAACCTGTAGCCGTGATCAACCGGCGTTTTGGCGAAAGCGTGACCCCCACCACGTCGCACAGGTGTACGAGCCGATCCTGCCCGGGCGCGACCAGTCCCTTTCTGGCGGTACAGCTTCTTCGTACTGCCGGCAACCATCCCGCGCGATTTTGTTCGTACAGTGCCGACACGCTTATTGGCCTCATACATTACGACCACATCGTGCAGCAACTGCTTGTTAATACTGGAGGCAAGATCACCGGGATCGAAATCGTACGTCCCCACCTCATCACCAGAAGCATTTCGAACAGGTACCGAAATCATGACTATCTCTATAATTCGGGCTATTTTTTGTTTGTGTGGCGAATCAAGAGCAAACCACCGTTGGGTCCGGGCACTGCACCACGAACGAGCAACATGTTGTTTTCCTCGTCAACCTTGAACACCTTCAAATGTCGCACGGTCGCACGCTTACCACCATAACGTCCGGCCATGCGCGTCCCTTTGAGGACCCGTGCCGGATCAGCCGACATGCCGATCGAACCACCATGACGGTGCACCCGCTTCACACCATGACTGGCTCGCTGACCGCTGAAATTATGTCGCTTCATCACGCCGGCAAAACCACGCCCCTTGCTCGTGCCGATTACATCGACATATTCCACCCCTGCCAGCGAACCGACAGTGACTTCCTGCCCGACTTCACACCCATGATCTTCACCATCAGTGCGAAACTCGCGAACATGCCGCTTCGGCTCGCAACCTGCCTTGACGACAGCCTCAACGCCTTTGGCCGATCGTTCTTTCTGACGCTTGCTGCCTAACTCCGCCACATGACCACGTTCGCTACGACTGGCGAGTCGTCGCGGCTTATCCTCAAAACCAACCTGCACTGCCTCATAGCCATCGCGTTCCCTGGTCCGCAATTGCAACACAGTGCACGGCCCGGCCTCGATCACCGTTACAGGGACAATCACCCCGTCGTCATCGTAAACCTGGGTCATTCCAACTTTTCGACCTAACAGCCCGACAGGCATGCTTCAGCCTTCCTGAACACTAAGTGGCAATACAAGTAAAGCCAATAACCAATTTGTCTATATATGAGAGCAGTTCCGGCTTGAGCACAACTTGCTTTTCGAGCAGTCGCACTACGAGACAAAACTGTTACACTATTTGCAGAACGGACGACGGGCACAACTCAACACAAAGCGAGAACAACCCTGCCCGCAGCTTACCGGCAAAACCGGAAAGAGGTTTGCCGTCCCCTGGCACTGAAACCCGCCGACACAAGCAATGCGCGACAAAACTTCAGGTGACCCATGCCAACTGGTGATTGATGTGCAACCCTATCCACCCCCCGCCGTCGCTTTAATTTTGATATCGACACCGGCAGGCAACGACAGCTTGTTCAAAGCGTCGATCGTCTTCCCTGTTGGCTGGACGATATCGATCAATCTTTTATGAGTCCGAATCTCAAACTGCTCGCGCGACTTCTTGTCGATGTGCGGGCTTCGCAAAACCGTGTATCGTTCAATACGCGTAGGGAGCGGAATAGGACCATGCACAACCGCACCGGTTCTCTTGGCCGTATCGACGATATCTGACGCCGACTGATCAAGCACGGAGTGATCGTAGGCCTCCATGCGAATACGGATGCGTTCTTGGCTAACCACGGTCCCAAACTCACCTTCACAAAAGATTTACGACGATTTCACAACCATACCAATAGCTGGGAAACTCGCAATGGTAGTGTTGACCTATCCCTTTGTCAAGAAATGCGACTTCTCTTTCAAAAGATAAAGGCATTTTCGTTTCTCAACCAACCGTACAGATTCCCCGACAACCGATAGTCGCGTCGGTACATCCGACTCAAAAATTTACAGCTACTGTCCCGTTCTCCCAATCCATGACACGAAACCTGCAGCTTCTCACCAGCAAACCATCATTCTCCCAGCATCTCTTTCAGGACTTCCAGGGGGGCTTCAGCATACTTCAACGGCTCCATCGAATAAGATGCTCTTCCCTGCGAAAGGCTGCGAACCTGGGTGGAATAGCCGAACATTTCGGAGAGTGGTGCCTCCGAATCCAGCACAGCCAAATGCCCACGACGCTCGGAATTGACGATTATTGCCCGGCGGGTGTTCAAATCGGACTGCACATTGCCCAGAAAATCCTCGGGCGAGACGACTTCCAGCTTCATCACCGGCTCAAGGAGCACCACTCCGGCATCCGTCAGGGCATTTCGCACCGCTTCCGCACAGGCTGCGGTCAGTGCCAGTTCGGTTGATTCGATCTCCCGATAGCCGATATCCAGAATTGTCAGTTTGACGTTCATCAACGGGTAGCCCACAATACCGCCAGCCTGCAACTCGTTCAAAACACTTTCTTCCAGCTGCTTGCGAACCGCTTGCGGGACGGCATCATGTCTGAGCTGATTGACAATCGTGAGGTTTTTCTCTCCAACGAATGGTTCGACCTGAACGGTGACTTTTGCGTACTGCGATTCTTCACCCGACTTGCGGGTAAACTCTCCTTCGGCCGTCACTTTCTTCCGGATCGATTCGCGGTAACTGACCCGCGGCTTGTGAACGCGAACCTTGAGATTGAAGTCTTTGGCCATTCGTTTGGCGATCACCTCCAGGTGCAACTCGCCCATGCCACTGATGATCGTTTGCCCCGTTTCCTCGCTCACACGAGCCGTAAACGTGGGATCCTGCTTGGAAAGCCGGGCCAATGTTTCGGCCAGTTTTTTCCGTTCCGCACTCGATTCCGGCTCAACCGCCATCGAGATGACCGTTTCGGGGAACGCAATGTTTTCCAGTAAAATGGGACGCTGCGGATCACACAGCGTGTCACCAGTGACGACATCCTTAAAACCGACAATCCCAACAATATCGCCAGCCGATGCTTCGTCAAGTTTGGCGCGGGAGTCAGCCTGAATTTTCCACAACTGGTTGACCAGCTCTTTCTGGCCGGTACGCGGATTCAGCACTCGCATACCCGTTTTGATGACACCGGAATAGATGCGGAAAAAGCAGAAGTCACCATGCTGATCGGCCTGCACCTTAAAGGCCAGCCCACACAGCGGATCGCTGGAATCGGGCTTGCGAACCTGCCCTTCTTTTTTGGGGTTGGGGTGTGGCCCCTTAACCGGCGGCATGTCGAGCGGGCTTGGCAGAAATCGAGTCACGGCATCAAGTACCGGCTGCACGCCGATGTAGTCGAGTGACGACCCGCACAACGTCGGCTGCAACTGTCCATGCACGGTCGCCTTGCGAATCAGTGGATACAGTTTTTCGGCAGGAATCGGTTCATCTGCCAGATAGGCGGCCATCAGGTCGTCATCGAGTTCAACCACCTTATCCATCAACCTGGCTCGCCACTCTTCTGCGACCAGGCGATGTTCTCCGTCGATTTCTGAGCTGGTGATCGTCGCGCCTTGATCGTCTCTGCCCCAGGTGAGCGTTTTCATTTGCACCAGGTCGATGATGGCGCGGAACGCATTAGGGTCAGGAGGCGAGCCGGAACCAATGGGGATCTGCAGCGCGACCGGAGAACCCTTCAACCGATCGATGATCTGATCGAACGTTCGCTCGAAATCGGCACCAATACGGTCCATCTTATTGATGAAACAGATGCGCGGCACCTGATATCGGTCTGCCTGCCGCCAGACGGTTTCGCTCTGGGCTTCGACCCCTTCCACGGCGCTGAAGACAACAACACCACCATCGAGGACACGCAGGGAGCGCTCGACTTCCGCCGTGAAATCGACATGCCCGGGGGTGTCGATAATGTTGATCGCGTGGCCATCCCACTCACAGGAAATTGCGGCGGAGTAGATCGTGATCCCGCGCTGTGCCTCCTCTTCATCAAAGTCCGTCACCGTCGTCCCATCGTCGACGTTCCCCATGCGATGCGAGGCACCAGCGTAATACAGGATGCGTTCGGTCGTCGTCGTTTTTCCTGCGTCGATGTGCGCGATGATCCCGATATTGCGGATGGCGTCGATGTTGGACACGGCGGAACCATTCAATACCAGGGACATATGAAGAGAGAAACCGGCATGCTGTAAACAGACGAAGCCCGGCATCCTGAGAAGCCGGGCCTGTCGTTTTCTGTTTCAACTCAATACGCGAAGTGGGCAAATGCCTTGTTAGCATCGGCCATACGATGCACGTTTTCACGTGTGGTCATCGAAGTCCCTTCACGGCGGTAGGCATTCTGCAACTCTTCGGCAAGACGTACATGTATAGGCCGCCCCTTCTTGCCACGAATCGCCGCCAGAATCCAGCGAATGGCCAGCGTCTGCTGACGCTTGGGATTGACGGGCGTTGGCACCTGATAGGTCGCACCACCGACTCGCTTGGAACGAACTTCAATGTTCGGCTTGACGTTCTCGACCGCCTGCGTGAAGACCTCAATCGGCTCAACATCGGAGATCTTCTCACCCAGGATATCGAGTGCGTCATAAAAGACGCTGCGCGCAACGCTTTTCTTGCCATCGTACATCAGACAGTTGATAAACTTCGATGCCAGTTTCGATCCGTAACGAGGATCGGGCTGGAGTTGTGTGGCACTTGCCGTAAATCGCCTGGGCATTTATCCCACCTGATAAAAGTTTCCGCCAATCGATTTCGGTATTCGCAACCGCTCCGAAATCGGAAGTGTGATTGTCTTGTTTGAAGGCCAAACTATTTGGGTCGCTTGTTTCCATAGCGGCTGCGGGCCTGCCGACGATCAGCTACGCCGAGCGTATCCAGCACACCGCGAATGATTTTGTATCGGACACCGGGAAGGTCACGAACACGACCGCCACGCACGAGGACAATCGAGTGTTCCTGAAGGTTATGGCCTTCACCGGGAATGTAAGCGGTCACCTCCTTACCATTGGAGAGCCGCACACGAGCGACCTTCCGCAACGCGGAGTTCGGTTTTTTGGGCGTGACCGTCTTCACCTGCAGGCAGACGCCTCGTTTCTGCGGGCAACTTTCCAGCAGTGGCGTCTTGCTCTTCGAGGTTTGTTTCTTGCGTGGCTTGCGAACCAGTTGGTTGATTGTGGGCATGGAGAATGCTCAAACAGGATCTTCGTAAAAACTCGATGTGACAAAATATCGGGGCGAATTATTGCCGCAGTACTCATACAGAGGCGACAGGCCACCCTGTTTTCAACCGGCAGAAAGCACCTTACCTCCACCGGTATAATTAGTTATGTCATCCCCACAAGTCTCGGCAAACGAAGCCTGCAGAGAAGGAACATTGCAATGTATCGGCTTGGATACTGAGCGTCAACCTTGCAGGTCAGAACTCATGTCCCCCATTTGTGATTCAAACGAAGATGTATCCATACCGGATGGTTCGGAACCTGGTTCCTCTCGGGTCACCGCATCCAATGGCCCAGGTTCCGGAGCGGATTCAGTCGCGACAGGTGTTGGAGCCTGTGTTGCGACTGGATGCTCGATGTTCTCGCTCAACATATCGAGCCGAGCTGCCAGAATCCGTTCTTTTTCGGCTTGCAATTCCATCAATGCCTCGGGGCGAATGCGAACTTCCGCTTCCTGATGCGTGTGGAAACCGGTACCAGCCGGAACCAGGTGGCCAAGGATGACGTTTTCCTTCAAACCGACGAGTCGATCGATCTTGCCTGCCAAAGCCGCCTCGGTCAGAACCTTGGTCGTTTCCTGGAAACTGGCTGCGGAAATGAAGCTCTCACTCTGCACCGCCGCCTTGGTGATGCCCAGCAATTGCGTGCTGCCGGTCGCCGGGCGTGGCCTGGTCGTTTGCGCGGGCGACTGACCGTCAGCTTCGACTTCAGCATTGACTTCATCCACCAGAGAGGCTTTGACAACTGCACCTTCCGGGAATTCGGTGTCTCCCGGGTCGGTGATCTTCACGCTGCTCTGAAGGTCATCGTTGATCTTTTTGAACTCGAACTTGTCGATCACAACGCCCGGCAGCATATCGGTATCACCCACGTCATCGACGCGCAACTTGCGCAACATCTGAGCGATGACGATCTCGATATGCTTATCGTCAATCTCCACTCGTTGCGAACGATACACATTCTGGATTTCGTGCAGCAGATACTGTTGCACGGCTTCGGCACCGGAAACCCGCAGAATGTCGTGCGGAACCAGTGGCCCGCGAATCAGCGCGTCACCGGCACGTACCAGGTCACTGGCGTGGACGAGCAATCCTTTGCCGTGCGGAATGACGTGTTCCACTTCCGATTTGTCCTCGCCGATGATCTTGATGATCCGTTTGCCACGTTTCTTTTCTGCAACCAGTTCGATTTCGCCATCAATTTCGGCGATGACGGCCGGGTCTTTGGGGCGCCGGGCTTCAAACAGTTCGGTCACACGCGGCAGACCACCAGTGATGTCCTGCGTACCGGTCGATTCACGCGGGTTCTTCGCCAGAATCTGACCAGCCGTAATCTGCTTCGACTCTTCGACGATGATTTCCGCCCGCTCAGGCAGGTAGTAGAAATCGAGGATTTTGCCCGTCTCATCTTCCAGAATGATCTGTGGATGCAAATCACCCTTGTGCTCAATGATTGTGCGGCGAACGTGGCCTGAAGCATCTTTCTCCGATCGCATCGATTTGCCTTCGATGCAGTCTTCGTAACGCACGCGACCACCTACCTCCGCCAGAATCGGCACAGAGTGCGGGTCCCACTGACAAAGTACCTGACCCGTTTCAACTTCGTCATCTTCCTTGACCAGCAGTGTTGCACCATTGGGGATGGTGAATCGTTCCAGTTCGCGCTCTTTCGGGTCGAGAATGATCAATTCGCCGTTTCGCGTCAGCACAACACTTTGGCCTTCACTGTTGACCACGCTGCGAACACGGGCGTACCGAACCTTACCGGCACGTTTGGCCTTGAGGTCTTTTTCTTCCACATCGATGTGAGCCGTACCACCAATGTGAAACGTTCTCATCGTCAACTGCGTACCCGGCTCACCAATACTTTGCGCGGCGATAATTCCGACGGCCAGACCTTCTTCCACCAGCGAACCGGAGGAGAGATCCATACCGTAACAGAGCCGACACATGCCGAGCGTCGCTTCGCACGTCATCGGGCTGCGGACCTGGATTTTCTCCAGCCCCATTGATTCGATCTTGCGGGCGATTTCCACGGTGATCAACTCGTCTTCACGCACGATCACTTCGTCGGTCACCGGGTTGACGATATTTGTACGACTGACACGGCCACGAATGGCGTCCGCCAGCGAGACTTCGACCTTCTCACCCCGATAGACAACCCCGCGCGTAATCCCCTGCGTGGTGCCACAGTCATGCATATTGATGACCATGTTCTGGCAGATATCAGCCAGTTTACGGGTGAGGTAACCACTGTCGGCCGTTTTGAGAGCGGTGTCAGCCAGACCTTTCCGGGCACCGTGCGTCGATGAGAAGTATTCGAGAACCGTCAGGCCTTCACGGAAGTTCGCCTTAATTGGCGTTTCGATAATTTCACCGCTTGGCTTCGCCATCAGACCACGCATCCCGGCGAGCTGACGAATCTGCTCGACACCACCACGAGCACCTGAGTGAGCCATCAGATAAATCGGATTCACATAGTTGATGTCTTCTCGAATATCATGTTCGAGTTCGTGCATCATTGACTTGGTGATCAACTCGCGGGCATGCGTCCAGGTATCGAGCACCTGAGCGTAACGCTCCTGATCGGTGATGATCCCGCGATCGTACAGTTTCTGCTTCTTAAGAACTTCTGCCTCCGCCTTGTGGATTTCATCATCCTTGTTGGGGGCGGTCCGCAGGTCGCTGGTGGCAAAGGAAAGGCCACTCCTGGTCGAGGATTTGAAGCCGAGTTCCTTCATGCTGTCCAGCAGATCAATCGTCGCCCGACGTCCCAACTCCAGATAGCAGTCCGAGATTACGTTGGCGAGGTCTTTGCTTTTCATTGTGATGTTATAGAACGACATCTGGTTGTGCAGGCTGTCGTTGAAGAAGACACGGCCCGCTGTGGTCTCGACCAGACCGCCAGGTTTGTAGTCTTCGGCGCCTTCGCCCTTGATCGACTTGTCCTTTGGCATGCGGACTTTGATGATAGCGTGCCGATGCACCTTCCCCTGCGAAAAGGCCATGTGCACTTCCGCCGGCGAGGAGAAGACCATCCCCTCTCCAGGCAAATCGGGCCGTTTCAGCGTAAGGTAATAACAGCCCATCACAATATCCTGTGAGGCACTGATGATCGGCGCACCGTTGGCCGGGCTGAAAATGTTGTTCGTCGACATCATCAGCGTGGTCGCTTCCACTTGAGCTTCAATCGAGAGCGGCAGATGGACGGCCATCTGGTCACCGTCGAAGTCCGCATTAAAGCCCTTGCAGACCAGTGGGTGAATCTTGATCGCGTTCCCCTCAATCAACGTCGGCTCAAATGCCTGAATCCCCATCCGGTGCAGTGTCGGAGCACGGTTGAGCAACACCGGGTGATGTGTGATCACTTCATCGAGAATGTCCCACACATCATCGTCGCGCCGTTCCAGCATTCGCTTGGCGCTTTTGATTGTATCGGCATGGCCCAATTCTTTGAGGCGGCGAATGACAAATGGCTGGAACAGTTCCAGCGCGATTTTCTTCGGCAGACCACACTGATGCAGATGCAACTCCGGGCCAACGACAATCACCGAACGTGCCGAATAATCGACACGTTTTCCGAGCAGGTTTTCGCGAAAACGCCCCTGCTTCCCTTTGATCATGTCGGTCAGTGATTTTAATGGTCGGTTGGAGGAACCCAGCACTGGGCGTTTACAGCGGTTGTTGTCGAACAACGCATCGACCGATTGCTGCAACATCCGTTTTTCGTTACGGACAATCACTTCCGGAGCGTTCAAGTCGACCAGTTTTTTCAGTCGGTTGTTCCGGTTGATGATTCGCCGGTAAAGGTCGTTCAAGTCGGACGTTGCGAAATTGCCCGAATCGAGCAGCACCAGTGGACGCAGATCGGGCGGAATGACGGGAATGACATCCAGCACCATCCACTCCGGTTTGTTGTCGCTGTCCCGCAACGCCTCGATAATTTTCAGCCGCTTGATCAATTCCTTCATTTTTTGCTGGCTGCCGGTCTCAGCCAGTTCAACCCGCAATTGCTTCGAGAGGTTGACCAGATCGAGACGCCCCAGTAACTTCTTGACCGCCTCGGCACCCATGTCGACTTCAAACGAATCCGGGCCATATTTGGCGAACGCCTGACGCGCTTCCTCTTCGGTCAACAACTGACACTGCCGCAATGGTGTGTCACCTGGATCGATCACGACGTAATCCTGGAAGTAGATCACTTTTTCCAGTGACGTCGTCTTCATGTTGAGCAGCGCACCCAGGCGGCTTGGCATTGATTTGAAGAACCAGATATGCACCACCGGTGCGGCCAGTTCAATATGCCCCATACGCTTACGGCGAACGCGGGAATGCGTCACCTTCACGCCGCAGCGATCGCAAATCATTCCCTTGTACTTCATCCCGCGGTATTTTCCGCAGGCGCATTCCCAGTCTTTTTCCGGTCCGAAGATTCGTTCACAGAACAGGCCGTCCCGTTCCGGTCGGTAGGTTCGGTAGTTAATCGTTTCAGGTTTTTTGACTTCCCCAAATGACCAGCTGCGAATGTCGTGCGGGCTGGCCAGGCCAATTTTGACCGAGCCGTAATCGTTAATCCGGTCGTATGTGTTTTCAGCAACGCTCACATCAGGCTCCTCGAAAAAAGTTACGATTGCCTTATGATCAATGACAACTGACCCAGGCGGAGGTGTCACGCCAAACTCAATTCAGTTCAACGTCGGTCAGTGTCAGACCGGGTTCTTTTCCAGTTGCAGGTTCAGACAGAGTCCACGGATTTCGTTATTCAGCACATCGAAGCTGGCGGGCGTACCGGCTTCGAGTGTGTTTTCGCCTTTCACCATCGATTCGTAAATTTTCGTTCGGCCTTCCACATCATCGCTCTTTACGGTGAGCAACTCCTGCAGGATGTAGGCCGCACCGTAGGCCTCCAGTGCCCAGACTTCCATCTCTCCAAATCGCTGGCCACCGAACCGGGCTTTCCCACCCAGAGGCTGCTGCGTGATGAGTGAGTAAGGTCCCGTCGCACGGGCGTGCACCTTGTCGTCCACCAGGTGATGCAGTTTCAACATGTAGATGTAACCGACGGTCGTCTTTTGCTCGAACTCCTCGCCCGTCCGTCCGTCATACAGCACCGCCTTGCCATCTTCGGGCAAACCGGCATCGCGCAGATACCCTTGAATTTTCTCTTCTTCCGCACCATCGAATACCGGACACAACGCCCGGAAGCCCAACTTCGATGCCGCCCAACCAAGGTGGGTTTCGAGAATCTGCCCCACGTTCATTCGGCTCGGGACGCCGAGCGGATTCAAAATGATGTCGACCGGTGTGCCATCGTCCAGATAAGGCATATCCTCTTCTGGCAGTACCTTGGAGATGACCCCCTTGTTTCCGTGACGTCCGGCCATCTTGTCGCCGACGGAAATCTGCCGTTTGGAGGCAACGTAAACTTTCACCATCTGCAACACGCCGCTGGGAAGCTCGTCCCCGCGTTTCATGCTGTTGACCTTCATGTCGCATTCGTCGATGACATCTTCCACACGATGCCACTCGTCCCGGATCATCTTCTTGCAGTCCTGCATTTTCTGCGGACTGCGAATATCCAGTGCACTGAAGTTTTCGTAAAAGTTGCGGGCGTAGTCGGCAACCACCCTGGGGTCTTCGTGTGAGCGAAGTTCCACCCCGGCTTCGTCGGTCAGATGCCGACCGAGGACTTTTTCAAATTCGGTCAGGAATTCCTGGAACGTTTCGGTGACGGTCGCGTTGCCATCCTTTTCCAGTTTTTTCAGATCCGACTCAAACTTCTTCCGTTCCAGTTCGCCCAGGCTCATGCGACGGGAAAACCGCTCAGTATGAATCACAATCCCTTCGACACCTGATGGTACTTCGAGTGATTCGTTCTTTACATCTTCGCCAGCGCGACCGAAAATGGCGTGCAGCAGCTTTTCTTCCGGCGTCAATTCCGACTTCGCTTTCGGCGAAACCTTGCCAACCAGAATGTCGCCTGGTTGCACTCGTGTCCCAATCTGTACAATGCCGTTTTCATCGAGGTGTCGCAACGCCTTCTCGCTGACATTCGGAATATCGCGAGTGAACTCTTCCCGGCCCAGCTTGGTTTCGCGAATCTCCACATCAAATTCGTCGATATGAATCGACGTGAAGACATCAGCTTTTACCAGTCGTTCCGACAGGATGATCGCATCTTCAAAGTTGTAGCCTTCCCACGACATGAACGCCACGAGCACATTTCGGCCCAAAGCCAGTTCACCATCGTTCGTCGCGGCGGAGTCGCACAGCAACTGGCCCCGTTTCACCCGGTCGCCCACGCTCACCAGCGGCTTCTGGTTCAGGCAGGTTCGTTCGTTCAATCCGGTGAACTTCCGCAAGGGATAACGTCTGCCATCGACTTCAATCACATTGGAATCAACATAGGTCACTTTGCCGGCTCGCTCAGCACGAATCAGCATGCCGGAGTTCTCGGCTACGACCCGCTCAAAACCGGTTCCAACAATCGGAGCTTCGGTTACCAACAGCGGCACGGCCTGCCGTTGCATGTTCGAGCCCATCAACGCACGGTTGGCGTCGTCATGTTCCAGGAACGGAATCAGACCGGCAGAGATGCCGACCATCTGTGACGGGGCAAGGTCGATATATTCCACCTGACCCGAATCGATCCAGACCACGTCGTTATGATAACGGGCCAGAACGCGGTCATCGGTGATCCTGCCCTTCTCGATCGTCGTGTCCGCTGGAGCGACGTACACTTCCGATTCTTCGTCGGCTCGCAACCATTCGATTTCCTCGGTCACTTTGCCTTTGTTGACCTTGCGGTAAGGAGTGATCAGAAAACCATAATCGTCAACTTTCGAGAAAATACTGAGGCTCGAAATCAACCCGATGTTCGTCCCTTCCGGCGTTTCAATCGGACAGATGCGACCATAGTGTGAAATGTGCACGTCGCGAACTTCAAAGCCGGCTCGTTTTCGGTTCAAACCACCAGGCCCCAAAGCGGAGAGCCGACGTTCGTGTGTCAGCATCGACAGCGGGTTGGTCTGGTCGACCACCTGCGAAAGCTCGCTGCGGCCAAAGAAGTATTCAATCGCGGCGGAAACCGATTTCGGATTAACCAAAGTTCTCGGTGTCATTTCCTCGACATCTTTGAGGCTCATCCGCTCCTGAACGGTACGGCGGAGCTTGAGGAACCCCTTGCGGATTTCATCGGTCGCCAGTTCGTCGATCGTCCGCAAACGGCGGTTACCCAGATTGTCGATATCGTCGACATAAGCCAGGCCATCGCCCACTCGTAAACGAACGAGATACCGAATGGCGTTGATGAAGTCCTCCGGGCGGAGCGTCATTTCCGTATCGGGAATGTCCTGATTGAATTTGCGGTTGATACGAAATCGACCCACACGACCCAGACGGTACCGATTGACGTCGAAAAACTTCTCGTGGAACAAGTCGATCGCCTTGTCGAGTTGCGGCGGATTCCCGGGACGCAATCGCTGGTAAATTCGCAGCAATGCTTCTTCATGGCTGGAGGTGGC
This sequence comes from Planctomycetaceae bacterium, assembly GCA_028284145.1. GTDB lineage: Bacteria > Planctomycetota > Planctomycetia > Planctomycetales > Planctomycetaceae > JANQSH01. Next base: position 33,477 of record JANQSH010000050.1, read on the forward strand.
ATCGTCCACGATGCTCGTCAAAATCAGTGAATCGGTCAGGTCCTTCACCACTTCGATCGTTTTGACCTTCGAGTCGAGCAGTTGCTCAGCCATCTCTTTGGTGATCGCTGTGCAGGAATCGACAATGATCTCCGCTTCGCGATCATGACCTTCCGGGTAGATGATGTCATCAACAGACACCTGCCCGACCAGTTCTTCCACCGGCGTGTTGCGAGTGATCTTGACATTCCTGGTTTCGTAGAACAGCCGCACCAGCGATGCATCGGTCGAATACTGTTCGTCCATCGCCCGCAGCAGAGTCATGGCGGAAAACTTACCGCTTTGGTCAATTCGAACGCCCAGACTGTCCCGCTTGCTGATGACCAGTTCGATCCAGCTTCCCCGCTCGGGGATTACGCGGCAGGAATATGTCTTTCTCTCGCCCGGTTCCGACGAGAGAACGAAATCGACACCCGGAGAACGGTGCAGCTGGCTGACCACCACACGCTCGGCACCGTTGATGATGAACTCGCCACCGCCGATCATGATCGGAATGTCGCCCAGGTAGACTTCCTCTTCGATCGGCTGCTCTTTGTTCAACCGCATCCAGACCCGGAAGGGACGACCGTAAGTCAGACGCAATTGACGGCATTCCGTCGCAGTGTAGCGAGGTTTGCCAAGTTCGTATTTGACGTATTCCAGTTCGTACTGTTCGTCATAACTTTTGATCGGAAAAACTTCGCGCAGAATCTCTTCCAACCCCTGATCCTTACGGATGGTTGGTTCCTTATCCAATTGCAGGAAGTTGGCGAAAGATGCGGTTTGGATCTGCGTCAGGTCGGTGAGATCGACATCAGTACGATCGTGGCCGAAATTTTCGGTTGTTTCCGTTTTCAGAATCCGATCGGCGGGAATAGGCATTCGTTGGTCTCTCAAATAAGAACCAGAGGTCGGGGTTCAGCCACAGCCTGCGGCTCGGTCAGGTCATCTCGGTCCGGACACAGTCCTGGTCCTGGCTTTGAACGCTGTGGAACCATCGTCAACGAAAGATGAAGAAAGGAAATGGCGGAATCGGTTTGCCTCAGACCTGTGACGTGGAAACCCAATGCCCCACTTCCTGCACTCGGATTTGCCCGGTCCCCTTCCATGTTTGAATGGAAGTCGAAACCAGGAACATGAATTCTCGACTGATTCTGTCCATCAGGCGGACTTAATGTGCAGCGGGAGGGAAATCCCCCTGTACGCACAATGATCCCGCAACTGCATCGCGATGGAGAAAAACCCGGAAGTACGGATTTATACCAATCGCAATGAGCTGAGGACAAGCCTGTCGAAAATCCCGCGGTTCTCGCCGTCAAAACCGTTGCTCGAAACGTTGGGTACTGCGGCAAAATGAACACCGCAGCACAAAACAAGCCTTCGTGACAATCGCCTGCCGCGACATCATGTGACGATGACAGCCATCGACACGCTCGATCACGACCAGTTCTTCATCGAAGCCGCACGCGAACAAACCAGGCCCACATGACATGAGCGGATCATGCCGCGAACGGCTGTACCGGCATTACTTGATTTCGCAAGTGCCACCAGCCCCTTCGACTTCTTCCTTGAGCTTCTCGGCGTCTTCTTTCGAGACTCCTTCTTTGAGCGGCTTGGGAGCGCCTTCGACCAGTTCCTTGGCTTCCTTGAGACCCAGCCCGGTTGCACCACGCACAACTTTGATGACCGGAATTTTGTTGTCGCCAAACCCGGTGAGGATAACGTCAAATTCAGTTTGCTCAGCAGCAGCCTCGCCACCACCATCGCCAGCGGCCGGACCCGCCACCATCACGGCGCCACCGGAAGCCGGCTCGATACCGTGCACATCTTTGAGATAGTCGGCAACACTCCTGGCCTGAAGCAGGGTTAACCCGACGATCTGATCGCCGAGCGCCTTGGTCGCATCATCATATTCAACAACTGTTTCGGTTGCTTCTTCAGACATGGTCTTCTGTCCCTTTCTCAATTCCTCGGGCTGCCTGGCGTCAGCCTCGGTTGAACCATCCTCAAAGGAGCCTGTTTCTCTTGAGGTTGAATGTGTGTTACGATTCGTCGGCATCTACTCGATACGGAAGGATTTCTCCGCCTTCACGATGCCAACTACCGTCTGATTTCCAAATTGTCCTGCTGTCTGTTCTGCCGGATTGTCTATTTTTGTCGGAGTTGTGTTATTCGTCTTCGTCGCTACCGCCGATCTTGTCGATCTGACCAACGAGCGTTCCTCCCGGCCCCAACATGGCACCGGCAAGATTTGCACCCGGACTGAGCATCAGACCGACGATCTGACCGATCAACTCTTCACGGCTCGGACTCTTGCTCAAAGCATCGATACCGGCGGCATCGAGGGGAGTTCCTTCAACAGTGCCACCCTTAATCTCAAACTTCTCACCCAGTTCCTTCGCCCACTTCGTAATCTCCTTGGAGAGCGCGACGATATCTTCGCCACCCCATATCAGAGTGGAAGGTCCTTCGAGAATCTCATCTAATGCATCAACACCGACATCGTTGAGTGCGCGACGAGCCAGCGTATTGCGAACGGCCAACACCGAGATCTCTTTTTCCTGCAGAGCCAGCCGCCACTGATTTGTTGTAATCGCATCCAGCTGTGAGGAATTGACCACCAGCATTTCTTTGCAATTACCGATCTGCGACTTGATGTCTTCGATCTGCATGTTTTTGATACGCTTGCTCATGGCAACGAAACCCGAAAAAGATGATTGAGTGTTTGATGGCGGCTCGACGTTTGATTGAATCTCTGCCTGCACACAAATTGACTGATGCTCTACGAAACGGCAACCGCAACGCCGGGACTCATGGTGGCTGAAAGAGTCACGCCTCGCATGTATGTCCCCTTGGCGGTCGTCGGCCGCAATGTTTTGATCAACTGAACCAGTGCCTCGCCATTTTCAAGCAGTTTTTCCGCTTCAAAAGACATCTTGCCAATCACGCAGTGGACATTCCCACCCGCATCAACCCGAAACTCGACTTTCCCTGCCTTGTATTCCTGCACCGTGTTCGCGACATCCTGCGTTACTGTCCCTGCCCGAGGTGAAGGCATTAAACCTCGCGGACCAAGAACGCGACCGAGCGGACCAACCACACCCATCATGTCGGGGGTAGCGATCGCCACGTCGAATTCAAGCCAACCACCGGACACCTTATCAGCCAGCTCCTTACCACCAGCGACGTCGGCCCCGGCGGATTCCGCCTCAGCCAGCTTTTCCCCCTGGGCGAAAACAATCACGCGTTGTGATTTGCCAATACCGTGAGGCAGCACGATCGAACCACGGACGATTTGATCAGCCTGCTTCGGATCGACACCAAGGCGGAATGCCATTTCGACCGTTTGATCGAACTTGCAGGGTTTCACGCTGCTGGGCAAACCATCTTCAAGGCCCTTCAAGGTTTTTACGGCGGTTTCCAGATCCACCTCACCCAACTCGGCGACCTGCGATTGAAGGTGACTCTGTCTTTTCGAGTACTTCGACATGACTGTTAACTCAAAACAAATGGTGCTGGCAATATATTATAATGCTGTGTAATCGTGATGGATGGTGCGCGAACGAAGCCTAAAACGAACGCCTGAATCAATCGACCACTTCGATTCCCATGCTGCGGGCAGTACCGGCGATGATGCGAGCCGCATGATCGATATTGGACGCATTCAGGTCGTCGATTTTCGTCCTGGCGATTTCCTTCAACTGCTCCTGAGTGACGGAACCGACTTTTTCCGTTCGCGGGTTACCCGCCCCCTTGGCAATTTGTGCCGCCTGTTTCAGCAACACTGCAGCCGGCGGACTCTTAACGATGAAATCGAAAGATCGATCGTTGTAGACCGTGATCACTACCGGCACAACAGTGCCGGCCATGTCTTTGGTCTTGTCATTAAACTGCTGAACGAACTGGCCAATGTTCACGCCGTGCGGACCCAATGCCGTACCAACGGGAGGGGCAGGCGTCGCCTGACCACCAACAACCTGAACCTTAATCTGTGCTACTTCCTGCTTCGCCATTTGTTCGCTACTTCTTTTATCGCTGAATGTCGCTGATACCGTGCGACTCAAATCAAACTCAATTTTCAGTGACCGTCCGACCCGCAGCATGCCCGCAAATCAGTACGATCAACACTGCGGAGTGTTTTTCCGGGTGTCAAATTTTTTCGACCTGCCAGTATTCCAGTTCCGTTGGTGTTGACCTGCCAAAAATTTCCACCAGCGCGGTGATCTTGCCATGCTCGGGATCAATCGCTTCGATAACTCCCTCGAAACTCTCGAATGGCCCTTCGTTGATTTTCACCGTATCACCGACCATAAGGTCAATTTTGATTTTCGCACTCGACTCTTCCTTGGTCTCTTCACGACCAAGCATGCGGTCGATCTCATGTTGCTGCATTGGAATCGGCTTACCAGCCGAACCAGTGAAATCGCCCACACCGCCGGTTTCCCGTACCAGGTACCACGAATCATCGTTCAGAACCATCTGCACCATAATGTAACCGGGATACAGCTTCTGCTCGGTTGTCCGCTTTTTGCCTCCTTTGGTTTCCACAATTTTCTCGGTTGGAATGATGATCTCGCCAAAGAACTCTTCCAATCCTTCGCGTTTGATACCACGCAGAAGAGAATTGCGAATGGACTTTTCCCGGTTGCTCTGCACCTTCAGAACATACCACAGCATATCCGGATGTGATTCATCGCCCTCGCCGGCTTGACCCTCCTCCGCAGAGGCGGCTGCGCTCTCGACCGAATCGCTATCAGGTTGTCCAACGGATGTTGTCGGTTCGTCCATGGGAATTAGGCGGCCTGAATGCCGTCATCAAAATCCAAACGGAAGGAATTCAAACGGAAACGTATACTGCATTGCAAATTTTCAGTGGCAGCAACCAGATTCATCCCGCCAAATCGAAAGTCTGGAAGAACGGCATCATGTCGCGACAAACCGATCGCAGAAAATCAATCACAAGGATATCAGCACGAAGACGAGCAGTTCCTGGCCGCAACCACCACTAACCAACAAGCTGAAATCAACCTGTAAGCCAAGCCCTCCAACATCACCTGATGCATCGTCAATACGGCAGGAAAGTGGCTGAGATTTCGTGTTCCGCGAACGTTTAAGACGCTCTGAAGGTCACCGACAAACGGTTATCATGGCGTTTCGCCGCCACAATTTCAAGAACAACAGCCCTTTAAGGCGTATCAATTTGAAGAAATCCAATCAGCCGGAAGAACCACTGCCAGAAAATATCACACAGCAGCAGAAATACTGCCAGCAGCAGCATATTCACGATCACCACCACCGTCGCCCGATACAGCTCTTCCTTGCTGGACCAGGTTACCTTGTCCATTTCTGCCTCAACGGAAATCAGGAAGTCGGCGAAGCGGGAGTAGTTAAGCAGCCGAAAAATGAACCACACCCCGATTGCAGCGATCAGCACTGGGATGCCGATCCGAATCGCTGGCTCGCCTTCCAGATTCTGCGACAGAACCCAGCAACCATAAAACAGGATGAGACCAAACCCGACCCCGGAAAGCTGCCGCGTCAGCCGGCCCTGATTTCGCTTGTACAGCGAAACCGACGCCATCTCACCCAGCAGCGAGGACTCTCGTTCTGATTTTGCCATCATTGACCGTCAGTCTTACCAATGAACCAGTGCCGCGCCAGGCCAGCTACATCGCAGGTGGCGGCAAATGCACGGGCGGAGGGACTTGAACCCCCAACCGCCGGATTTGGAATCCGGTGCTCTGCCAATTGAGCTACACCCGTATGTGCACCGGAGGCAAGAATTCCCGCAAACCGGGCTACTTCTTGCGCGACTCCTTATGCACAGTATGCTTTCGCAGTTTCTTGCAATACTTCTTTAACTCAAGACGTTCCGTGCCGCGAGTCTCCTTGCTCACACGGTAGTTTCGCAAGCCCGTTTCGGTGCATTCCAACCAGACATACTCACGCATGGCTTTACCCAAACCTTTACAAGCCAGAAACAAACGACACTGAAGTGTTCAAAAAAATTGAGCGGTGCGGGTTAATCGCGAATACTATTCGCACAGCCCACACCGTTCAACCCGACTTTTTTCAGAACTGCTTATTCGACAACCTTGGTGACGACGCCGGAGCCAACCGTGCGGCCACCTTCGCGAATTGCGAAGCGGCTGCCTTCGTCCATGGCGATCGGCTTGCCAAGCTCAACCTCCACCGTGACATTGTCGCCAGGCATGCACATTTCCGCTCCCCCGAGCAGATTGGTCGTGCCGGTCACATCTGTTGTGCGGAAGTAGAACTGAGGGCGGTAACCGCTGAAGAACGGTGTATGGCGGCCACCTTCCTCTTTGCTCAGGACGTAAACCTCGCCTTCGAATTTGGTGTGCGGCGTAATACTGTTTGGAGCAGCCAAGACCTGGCCACGCTCCACTTCGTCCTTTTTGGTGCCACGCAGAAGGACACCAACGTTGTCGCCAGCGTAACCTTCGTCCATGGTCTTGTTGAAGGCTTCGACGCCGGTGCAGGTCGTTTCAGCCGTATCTTTCAGGCCGATAATCTGAATCTTTTCACCAACCTTGACGGTTCCCTGCTCGATACGACCAGTTACAACCGTGCCGCGACCTTCGATCGAAAACACATCTTCGATCGCCATCAGGAATGGACGATCAGTCAAGCGTTCCGGTTCAGGAATGTTGCTGTCCAGAGCGTCCATCAGATTGCCGATGCAGGTGTTAAAGGCTTCATCGCCGGGGTTGTCCAGTGCACCCTTGGCATTTCCGCGAACAATTTCAATGTCGTCGCCGGGGAAATCATACTTGCTGAGCAGCTCGCGGATTTCCATTTCGACCAGTTCGAGCAACTCTTCGTCGTCGACAAGGTCACACTTGTTGAGAAACACAACCAATGCAGGAACGTCCACCTGACGGGCCAGCAGAATGTGTTCACGCGTCTGAGGCATCGGGCCATCAGCAGCGGAGACCACCAGAATCGCACCGTCCATCTGGGCGGCACCGGTAATCATGTTTTTGATGTAGTCGGCGTGACCCGGGCAGTCGATGTGGGCATAGTGCCGGGTTTCCGACTCATACTCCACGTGAGAAACAGCGATTGTCACCGTTTTGGTATCGTCACGAACCGTACCACCCTTGGCGATATCGGCATAGCTCTTGAATTCCGCAAGACCCTTGGCACCCTGCACCGCAAGCAAAGCAGCGGTGAGTGTGGTTTTCCCGTGGTCAATGTGGCCAATCGTGCCCACGTTCACGTGGGGCTTGGTTCTTTGAAAGACTTCCTTCGCCATCTCTCGTTCTTCTCCCTCACCCAGCAAAGCCGGCACACCGGCAAAAAAGGGCTGAGCCGGACCATATTTCTCGCGCCGCACACCGTCGCACGGCTCTCACTTCATCTCAAATCAAAAAGGTCGACAAATCAGGCAGACCAAACAGTCAGGTACAGCATGACTGATAAGATCGCAGTGAATGGAAAGCTGCTGATCGGACTTGAACCGATGACCTCGTCCTTACCAAGGACGCGCTCTACCGACTGAGCTACAGCAGCGAAACCCTGCATTACCAACACGAATTCAAGCCGTCTTTCCCACGCCGAAAACCGGCGCGAGAACACCTGGACCTGAACTCGATCTGGCAAAACAAAGCGGGCGATGGGAATCGAACCCACACCGCCAGCTTGGAAGGCTGGAGTTCTACCGTTGAACTACGCCCGCAGTATTTTCGCCAACCGCACTCTCTGCGAACTCTTGGTCTCCCTATAAAAAAACCCGGCCCTCATCCCACAAATGCGACGGGAGCCGAATTGATTTCTCAATTGTTATTCGGGCAAATTGTAATGGGGGAAGCAGGATTCGAACCTGCGAAGGCTGTGCCACCAGATTTACAGTCTGGCCCCTTTGGCCGCTCGGGAATTCCCCCCGCTGTTTGTTTCGGTCAAACTCATCTGCAAGACCGACACGTTCTGCGTCGAATCATACCTCCCTGGATATCGACGGGGGGTGTGGTCGAACACATCTCCAGCCCGACCACATCCGGGAGCTAGCGGTGGGACTCGAACCCACAACCTCCGGTTTACAAAACCGGGGCTCTGCCAATTGAGCTACGCTAGCGCAGCTGCGCTAAACAACAAGCTGCTCAATATAGCATGGTCGCAATTCCTTGCAAGGCACAAATAAAAGATGATTTCAAGAAATCTTCAGCGGAAAAATCGAATTCCCGCCCACCGTATTTGTTCTGGAATCGACACACCTGCTCATTCTCCGTTCGCCCAAAAAGCGAACCCTCCCCCACCAACCGGTTTGGCGAGAGAGGGCCGTTCAACTCTGGCTACATGGAGGTATCGGTTTGAAACGGAACATCACACGCTGGACTGGCCTCACCCGCTCCCCCTAAACCCCGGGGATGTCGAGACTTTCCTCGCTGGCAATCTTCTTTAGTTTCTTCAATGCCCGAGATTCCAACTGCCGGATTCGCTCTTTCGTCACGCCGAAACGAGTTCCGACTTGCTCCAGTGTTTCCGGCTCTGATCCATCATCCAGACCATACCGATACCTGATGATCCGTTTTTCCCGATCATCCAACTGATCCAGAATCGAAATGATCGCCTGATGCTGTTTCTTGTTCTCCAGTTCCTGCTGGAACGGATTGGAACCCCGGTCCATCGATGCCTGGAACAGTTCATCCGCACCGGTCCGGAATCGGTCCAACTGCTTATGTTCCGCCGGAATGGAACGGGCAAAGTTCTTCATGATGGCCCAGCTTGCGTAGGTTGAGAACTTGTTTCCCTTCGAGTAATCGAATTTTTCGATCGCTCGAATGAGGGACATGTTCCCGTCGCTGACCATCTCAAAGAAGTTCGAGTTCGGTCGAATGTGACGCTTGGCAATCGAAACCACCAGCCGCAGATTGCTGCGCGTCAGGAAGTTCTTCACAGTCACCGCTTCATCCAGCAACCGTTCCAACACTTCCATGTCGTGTGTTTTCGGCCGATTCAAATCGAGCGAATCCCGCAACTGAGCCGCCTTGAACTTGACGTAGTTCATCTTTCGGAAGTAGTACGCTTCCTCTTCCCTGGTGAGCAGCGGAATTTGATACAGGCTGGCCAGGTAAGGTGGCAATCCGGGCGGGACCTTCACCTTGCGGGTTTGTTTTTCCCGCTCAGGTGGCGGCCCCAGAATCAATTCGTCTGCATTGTCGAGGTGGAACTCCTCGCTATCCATGTATTCAATCGACTGATTGAATATCCGCTCGGCTCTCACTTCCGAAACGATTCGGTAAATGCTGGCCTTCGTGCGGCAGAAGCTGTTCGCCAACTCTTCGACCGAAACACCGCGTCGATAGCTGCGGAAGATCTCCCGTTTCTGCTCATCCGACAGTTGAGTCGGAGCATTCGGAAAGACCGCGTTTTCGGGGTATTCGCTGTCAAAGTTCTTCAGCGTATAGCGGATTGTCTCGGGCGATCGATTCAGTTTTCGCGCCAGTCGTCGGGAAATATCCGACGGGCAACCACCGTAACGGGCCAGGCGTCGAGCGCGTCGGATGATGTCCAACCGCTCGTCCTCGGTCAATTGCGAGAACTTCTGGCCCCGCAATACATCGGTCGCGTTCTGCTTTACAAAACGATCGACGGACGATTGCAAAAAGCCGATTCGCTTTCGGTTACCGAATTTAAATCGTCGACTCACCAGGCCGCGATTACGCCAGCGATCGACCGTTTTGGTCGAGACGTTGTAACGTTGGCTGACATCCTGCACAGTCAGCACCGGCTCATTGATAGTTTCAACGGGAATGTTGGCACTGTCGGAGAGATCCTCGACAAAACGCCGCAGATCGTGCGCCGCTTCCTCGCCCGTCAATTGGAGGTCCGGGTACATTTCTGAACGGTAATCGGTGATGGACTCACAAATGTCGGTGTAGCGATAGGTTTGATCGCGATCGATGTCCGCCAGAAGTTTCTCAGCCTTTTCGATTTGATTCAGCCGAACCTCCCGCGGTGCATAACGGACCTGCTGATCCGTCAACTGCTTCATAGCGGGATTGTGATAACGTGCCATCATATCGTCTCCTCACTCCGAGGATCACTGCGGAAACCAACCCTTCTCTCCGCGAGTACCGTGGAATTGTGGCGATTCTTAACGTCGAGCCGCCAGCAACCCGCGAAAACAGTACCAGCCAGGCTCCATCGTCTGAGTACACCCGGCTGGTGCTTATTCCGTGTCAACTCAGGTTTTCTACCTGTAATACGTAGAATTGGACGCATGGTTTGAAAAAAAGTTCGTACGCGAACGATTTTACAGCAGAAACATAGCGCACAAAAATACACTTTCATTGCTGGTCAAGTGTCGTAAGTCACTGTTATAATGTGGTTTAACGGTCTGACTGAATAGCAGGCGAGCTATTGGAGCAGTTTACTTTTTGGTGTGACGCCTTAACCAGTCAAGCCGCCACAGGACTACGGTGACAACGTCACCCCATGTGGCACATGAGTGGAGTGGAGAGGGTAGTGTATACATTCCCGTGTGTTGATACAGTATTCCATTCCGCGATAATGTATACTGACAACAATCTGAGAGGGATGGGATGGTCAGATACTTTGACACGGGGGGCGGGCGACTCGAACCACTGTTTGGGGAACTGGTTTGCAACGAACGTTGTTAGCGGAATAAAGTCATTCGGAGCTCAATTTGGATACTACGGTTACCGTGCTCTTTATCCGTTTGAGGAGGTGTTGCGTGAAACCGCCAGCGTCGGGAATCCGGTGCATTTGGTATTTGGCTCTAACAAGGGTTCACTCATCGAACATCATTTGGAATGGACGCTTGAGTTGATCGATGGAACTCCAGACGCCAGTTTGACAGTGGTCGTTTATTCCAACGCCGAATTTCATCCCAAGACTGTTCACGTGAAGCGATCGGACGATTCACAGGTCGCTGTCGTCGGTTCTGCAAACTTGACGGAAGCCGGCATGGGCCTGAACGTGGAAGCAGGGCTTGAGGTGGATACGCAGTCGGGTGACGATGCAGGTGTTCTCAATGACATTGAAACCGCGATTCAAAGATGGGCGACCGTCAACGATTCCTGTGTGTTCCACATTTCGAGCAAGGCGGATATCACAGCCCTCAAAGCGGCAGGGCTGATAGGAGTTAGTCAACCTTCACCACCTCGCCCAGGAACGGGTGGATCAAGCGGAGGTGGAACTTCAGGGATCGGTTCTCGCACTCGGCTTTGGATTCCCGGCAGCCGACCACCGTCAACTCCCGGCGGTGCCCCTAAGAAGAAAGTTGCGAAGAAGGCCGCGAAGAAGGCTCCGCCACCACCTGCACCAGCATACCCCACACGCTGGTTCAAGGAACTCAGGTCGTCAGATGCTCAACAGGTGCGGCCTGGTACGAACCCCACGGGTAAACTGAGGCTTGCACAAGCTGGACATCCGATCGACCATCGCCGTTACTTCCGCTATCAGCTATTTGGAACTGCTGCATGGAACACGATCGTCCGTGCGGGCAACGATATTGATGTTGCTGACATCGAATTCGATGTCATCGTGAGGGGCCGCAGCCTCGGCAAGATGACTCTGACGGTTGATCATGCACCACACCGGGAGGCTGGCCAGAACAACGTACCATCGGTGCTTGCCTGGGGGCCGCTCAATCGCATACTCACCCGCACCTCACATGTCGGAGACTGGGTGGTGATTGATCGCGACGCGAGCGGCGAATTCAAACTCACGATCCAATCCACCCGTCCGTAGTCACCCAAAGAAACGGCGGTGTCTCAGCTTCACTCTTGCACTTTGCAAATCCGGAAGCAATTCTTCGTAGCCCGGCAAGAGAGTTGAAAGGTACTCATCTGTCGCGTTGATCAGTCTGTCCTTCGTGTCGAGCTGGCCTCCGGCGTTGCGACAAACCTTGTCCAGAGTTGGCAGGAACACGTCCATGCTCACCAGTGGAACTGAGACCCTGGCGATCTCAGATGGCACAAGTTCCAGGACGCCTCCGCCATACGTTCGGCCCTCTAATTCCGTTGTTAGAATCGTCAGCGAATTATGGAATCCAGCGACCAGGGAACGCATGAGAGAACCGAATGGACGCTTCATGCAGCCACGGTAAATCGTGTCAGTTGTATGCACCTTCGCATTGTTCAAGATTAGCCGATGCGATTGATGTGCCCGTTTGGAAAGCATGAGGGCTCCCGCCCGGATGTCCGGCACTCGATACCAGGGATCTCTGATCCGGCATTTGTACCTTCCGGGCAACTTCAATTCTTCCCCAAGCTGCAGGTAGCGTCGAGCACCCTCAAATGTCGTCGGATCGGGGCGGTTGTCAGAGAAGTCCAAAATCCACGCCTTCTTCTCCAGCTTCCGGGCAGCCTTGTGATCTGATTGATTGAAGACGATGCCTCGGCTTTCTGTTGTCTTTGCCAACAGGGGAACAGTCCAACGTTCCAGGTCGTATTCATCAACCGTTGCATCGTCGACAGTAAAGAAACTGTTTGCACCGGTAACGATGGAAACCCCGATCGTCGCGACGTCGCCCAGTTTGTGGATTTCCTGGAGGCTCCTGGCAGCTTCGACTGAACCAAGTTCTTTTCTGCTTAACAGATAGCGTGTCCAACCTTCCTTTGAATCGTCGATACAGTGCTTCCATTTTCGAGTCCCGGACTCGCTATGCTCAACGAACACGACCTGCCGCTGACTCTTTGTTGCCACATCTCGGCGACCACTTACGACCATTACATCCTGGAGGATGTTCTCGAATGTACCTCGCGGGTACATGTCGATCTGCAAGTCCTCGAAGTGCCTGACGAATTCGGAGCGGATCAGCCCTGCTGACTTGATCGCGAGCAATTCGCTCGGAAGCACCAGGGCAAATGAGCCCTGGTGACGGAGAAGCTCAAGACTCATCAGCGTGAACGGAATCCACAGGTTGGAGACACCCGCAAGTGTCTTGCCACCCGCCGCGATCATTCGTTCAAGGTTTTCTCGTTCTTTTTTTGGGACAAATTGGTAACGCACGAAGGGAGGGTTGCCGACGACCACGTCAAACTCAGCGGCTCGATCCGTTGCCCAGGTAAAGAAGCTGGAATTGACCACATTGCCTTTCAAGCGATTTGAGGCCATTGCGTCGCGGCATTTGGCCGCTTCTTCTGGAAGTAGTTCAACGCACGTGAAACGGGATTTGCGAAATCGCTTTATCGAAGCAGACCGCAGGAATGCGCCATCGCCCGCAGAAGGTTCAAGAATAGAGATGGACGCACGCGTGTTCGTGAGGGAGTGGATGCGGTCAAGGCACGCATCAACAAGCTGTGGAGGTGTGTAGAAACCACCTCTGAGTTTGTCGGCTGAGACTTCTTCGATGAACTTCACAGGCGCTACGTTTTCTTATCCGGGAAAAATCTCGCCAATGTCTCCGCACTCGGAGGTTTCGTGATGAGTGAAACCAGAACCAGAGCAGCGGTCGAACAGGTGATCATCGTTGCCACCGGCATCATCCCCAGGAAGGAGAAGTGCGGTTTGGCACCATAATTCGATGCGTGGAACAACCATGCCCATGATCCGAACGCTGCCGCCACACACGCATAGGCTCCCGCTTTAGTCATTCGCTTCCAGTACAACGCGGCGAAGACCAACGGAAACAGACTCGAAAAACCGCTGAAACACCAGACACCCAGCGTGAAGACCCGCCGCACGCCCATCAAGCTGAGGATGTACGTGACCAGCACAATCCCGACCACAAACAACCGTGCCATGAGTACCGTCTGACGATCACTGAAGCGTTCCTTGCCAGCGTAATGTGTGACAATGTCATTGGTGAAGATCGAACCAATGCAGAGGAACTGACTGTCGAGTGACGACATGATCGCGGCGAGAATCCCAGCGGTCAGAAAACCGGCCAGAACCGGGTTCGTCAGATTCGTTACCATATATGCCAGCACGCCATTGGGGTTGAAGTGTGGTGGAATCAGAGGGGTGTTGGAATTGCCGACGGTCGCCGAAGTTGCCCAAACTCCAATCAGCACGCATGGCACCCAGACGATCATGATGAAGATCGGATGTGCCACGACCGGCAGTTTGAAACTGTTGGCTGATTTTGCCGTCAACCAGTGCTGGAACAAATGCGGGAACATGCCGACTGACAACGGCACGAAAATATACGTGAGGAACATCCAGGGATCGATTTCCCCAGGTGCTTCCGGTGCCCAACGCATGGCTCTGTAACGCCCCATCGCCTGCTTTCGTGTCATCTTCCCTTCGGTCTTTTTGTCAGGGTGGTCAATCTGATCTTTGAAATAGCCGAGGGCCTCCGCCTGCCAGTTTCCGCTCTTGGGGAATTCCTTGAAACTTTTTTCGGCAGAGAGTTCACCTTTGACCACGCGGTCATCTTGCGCAATTTCCGCTTTGAGTTGTTCCTCGGCTGAGAGGGGGTTCAGCAGGCCGTTTTCGCTGGCGTATCTGGCCTCGGCTCGGCGTTTGCGGAATGCCGCCTGCCAGGGGGGAAACTTCATCGATTCCAGCGGTTTGTGTGCTTCTGTCAGTTGCTCGTCCGTCAGCTTGAGGTCGCCCTCGTCGACCATCCAGTTGTAAGCCGCCAATTTCCTCCAGATCTTCATCTGCTGTATATGGTCCGCCTCTTCCTGTTCTGTAACGGCTCGCATCATTTTACTGGGATGTTTTTCGACCACCTTTTCGCTGGCGGTTTGCAGTCCGCCGAGTTTGTCAGCGATGATCAGAAACGTCACCAGCCCGAGTGCCATGAAGACCAAAGTCTGAAAGGCGTTTGCCCAGGCCGTACCTCGCATGCCACCGAAGAAGACGTAAATCAATACGACGACACAAATCACGAGCGAACCGAGCCATGGAGGAACGCCGTAATCCGACTCGGCAAACATGTTCGTGAAGGCGCCTTCGGTCACACTGCTGATCACAGTCCCGGACGCCATCACCCCGATGAGCAGGTAGGGAATCACCAGCCCGACGAGAATCGGGAACAGCAGGATGCCAATTTTGTCGCTTTCAAAGCGGTCGCGGAAAAATTGAATTTGCGTCACATAGCCATACTTCTGGCCAAGTTTCCACAACTTGACACCCAGCACAAAAAAGCAGAGCGAATGGATGATCCCGCTGGAGGATGCGAGCATCCCGTAAACGCCGATGCCCTCTTTGTACGCTTCGCCACTGGAACCAACCAGCGCGAAGGCGGTCATGGTTGTGCCGAAAAGGGACATCAACAGCAGGAACGGGCCGATAGAGTGGCTCGCCAGCATATAGTCTTTGCTGGTCCCCTGGAACAGTCGGCTGGCAAGCACCCCCAATCCGAGCAACAACGCCAGGTAACAGCAGATGATAATCAGTTGAGTCATGCGGAGGCCCCTCTTTCAGATTTCTCTGTTGAGGAGTTGGCAGCACTGTTCGCTGCAGGTTCTTCATCGAGCGGCCAGGCAAATTTCGTGGCGAGATACCAGGTGAAGCCCGCCGCCAGAGAAATGCAGGCATGATACAGCAGTCCAATCGGCATGAAGCCGAAGACCAGTGTGTTATCTTCCCAGAACCAGATATCCTGGTGGATGGTCAGGAGCAGGACAACCAGCCCCCATACAACGTATTTCATGATCGGCGAACCCTTTGACGAAATTACGAACGTTCTACAAACGTTCATTGCAATCCCGGCCCACTGCCGACGGACGACAGAACGTGATTCTCCCAAACGCATTGGGGGGGACCGGTTCAGGCTACCAAGAGGAGAACCGGTTTTCCACCGAATGGACATGGTTCATCAATGCCACATTTTGTTGTATTGCTCAAGCAATCTCTTCTCGAACATTTCCATGTCGGGGTTCCGGTTATAACGGTCATACCAAATGGCAGGGCTGCAAGTGATTACAATCGGACGAACGATTCCAATCCCCCCATGCGCACTTTCGCACATTCTCCCTGAAATCCGATGAATGGCAAAATGAAGCCAATTCGATTTTGGGGTAGATCATGCGCGCCATCTATTTTGGATCATTGAGCAATGGCAGGGTCGTCATCTGTGCTATGTTTGGTCTGATGTCGGTCGTTACATATGTTAGCGCGCAAGAGAAAACTGTCGCCCCGTCGTCCTCGTTCGTGTCGTATCGTACGATCAGTCAACAACTGGCGCAACAGCAGAGGCCGGTAAGCTGGGTCAATTCCCGGCAGCATTCATCACACGAGTTCGATGCCTACACCACATGGAGCGTCAAGCCGGGAGATCAACGTATCCTCGGCGATGGACTCCTGTTTGTCCCATTGTGGCAGGATGGCGAGACACTGGTTTTTGCCGACATCAGAACGCACGTCGACAACGACGACAATTTCGAGATGAACTGGGGACTCGGTGTTCGAACGTTTGTCGACGACGATTTGATTTTCGGAACGTACGCCTTTTGGGATATGCGTGATTCCTCGGAGGGGGGGATTTTTCATCAGGCAACCATTGGAGCTGAACTGCTGACACTCGACTGGGAAACGCGACTCAATGCTTACCTGCCGGATGGCGGGTCGCATCTTTCCGACCGCTCGTTTGTGTCGCTGGTCAATAATCGCGTATTGGTCAACACGTTTATCGAACGAGGGTATTATGGAGTTGACGCGGAATTTGGTTACCGCTTGAAAGCCTGGGGTGAGAATGATTCCTGTGAGTTGCGGGTTTTTGCGGGCGGATATCATTTCGACACGCATGCCAGCGGATATCAGAATATCTCTGGGCCTCGCGGTCGGGTTGAGTTACGACTCTACGATCTCGATTGGCTGGGCGAAGGCAGCCGGGTGACGATTGGTGGCGAGATCCAGCACGATGATGTCCGCGATACGCAAACATTTGCCATGGTGCGCGTCCGTATTCCCCTCGGTCGCCAATCACAACGACAACGACTCAGCCCGCTCCGCCGACGCATGATCGATCGCGTGGTTCGGGATGTCGACATCGTGACGAACACAAACGTCATTGTGGAAGAGGCTATCGACACTCTGTCCAACAGCGGATTTGGAGTTGTCACGATCGAAGATGGCACAAACACAACCCTGCCAGCCACGGTGACGGCCCATGGGCGTGAAAACACGATCGTTGTGGACGGTTCAAAAGGACCGGTCACGCTTCCCGCTGGCACGCCAATTGACTTGCGGAACGGTCAGAAGATCATTGGCGGTGGTGCGCAAGTTGCCGTCTATGGCGCTCAGACCGGCACTCCCCTTATCTGGAATGTTCCTGGTTCGCGACCTACCATTACACAGTCTGACGCTGATGTTCCTGTGATCATCATTGACGATCGCACAGTGACCAGAAATCTGAATGTCGTTGGCGGTGGCGTTGGCATTGTCGGTATCAGCAAGGATGATATCTTCATCGTCAATAACCATGTTTCAGGGGCGGACGATTCGGGCGTATTGTTCGGTGATGGTATTGCACTCGCGGGGACCAGCAGTGGAACCCTCCTGAACAATACTTCCGTCAATAATGATGGCGACGGGTTCTTCATCGACATCTTTACCGGCGGAACAATCAGCAACAATGCGTCTCGCAACAACGGCGATGATGGATTTGAGTTTGATACCATCTTGGGTGGTTCTTTGAAGTTCAATCTTGCTTTTGACAACGACGACGAAGGTTTCAAGTTCGACACATTCTCTGGCGGTGAAGTACTGGGCAACATCGCGATCGGCAACGGTGACGATGGATTCGATTTCGAGGATTTCACCAGCGGACTGTTCACACTCAACCTCGCCATTGACAACGATGAAGATGGTTTCGATTTCGACAATGATATCATCGGCGGAACCATCACCGAAAACTTTGCCAGTGACAATGCTGAGAGTGGATTTGACTTCGATGGTGAAATCAGGGGTGGCATCTTCTCGGAGAATGTCTCAAACGATAACACCCTGCTTGGTTATGACGGTGCCGTCATCCGCCCAGCCGCGACTGTCATCAATAACACCGGTTTTGGAAACAGCGGTGGAAACGACACGTTGCCATAACTCCAATGGTTAATTTTGACCTGCTCCCGATGCTCATGCCGCACGGAATTGCCTGAGTCTCCCGGCCTGGTTTGGTTGAGCAGCGCGCGTCAGGATCTTTCGGAGTTCACCCAGAACGCCTGCGCAATACCATTGACGGTGGTACGCGTAAACCGTTGCCCAGGGCGGGAAGTCGTGGGGCAACATCCGCCAGACGCAGCCGGTTCGCCATCGGTAGTTGATCGCATTCACCACGTCTCGGATATTGGTGGTACGATTTCGTCCGATGGACGGTTCAGCGGGCAAAATGGCACAAATCTGTGACCATTGTTGATCACTGATATCGCTGGGGTAAGTCGGTCGAGTTCTTCTGTCTGATCCGTTTTGTGATACATCTGTGGCCATAGGATTTCCTCATTTCGCTTTTGCCGGAAAACGGCCCGCTCATCTTGCAGTTCGGTCAATTCTGTGAATCAATCATCGTCTGGTATTTTGTGACGCTGACGTTTTAACGACAGTCGCAGTGACTCCATATCAGCCCGCATCCAACGGCGGCAAAGTTCCGTCATCGGGATCTTTTTCCGGGCAGCCTCTTCGCGAATCATTTTCCAGTCATCAAGGGAAAGGAAAATCGAGATTTGCTTTTTCAGTGGAGATAGTCCCATGTTACAGCCCTTTCCTGAAACCTGGCCCTTAACAAGAATCGAGGAGTGAATTCCGGCATCTCACCGCTCTGGATACTGTTCTTTAGTATACATTCTTTTGGTCTGGTTTCAATGTTGATGTCTTAAAAATGATCAGAAATTGTCAAGAAAGATGTTTTTTGTTTTGTTTTTGTGTGGACATCATGTGGACAGTCGGTCACAGTGTTGGAATCATGACGTCCACGCAGGAAAACTACACAGGCAATCGGGTCCGGCAGTTGCGGAAGGCGCGAGGCTGGGATCAAAAGGAATTGGCCGGGCGGGCAGGGATTTCCCGCACCACGCTCATCGCCCTGGAGAATGGGAAGACGGAGACACCCCGCCTTGCCACGCTTGAACAGTTGTCCGCGGCATTCAAGGTTTCCGTGCGGGACTTATGTGATTCGGCGATCGCTGTGCGTCAGTTGCCGACAGTCGAATTCGTGGCAAAAGAACTGGCAGGACTGCCGACGGACGAGGATTCCGAAGCGGCGAGGCATTTCGATCAACTGACCAACCCGGTGGTGAAACAGGTCGCTGCGGAGTCGCCCACGTTGTTTTCCGGATGGGATGAGGCAGACTGGAACGAGTTATACAGCACTTTCGGCACGGGCGGGCAGTTGACAGAATTCGGAGTACGGCAGACTGCTGCGAAGATCAATCAGCGTCGAGAAATCCTTCGGAAACTCTGCATTGTGCTTGAAACCGAATACTCCGATCTGGCCGAAGAGATGATCGAGTTGCTCTATCGTCGAACACAGCCGACAGACAATCTCGACAACACGCCGGAATTGCGACGTTTGCTGAGCGAACGCTGACCGTACAAAGTCCGTCATTCGTTCAAGCCTCGTGCGGCCTTCGATACCGGGCGTATCCTGGAGGGAGTTGTCTGTCAAGATACGTTTGGGAGAGGTATCGGAAACGCCTCTTCCCTTTTGCGATCAATGTCTGCCTCCTTGCCGATCAATGCCTGATTCGGTATCTTGAAACATTGATGTGTTCGCGCTTCCTGCCTCGCAAACATTCCTGAAAATTGCTGCACAAACAGACTTGTTGTGGAAAAGCCAGATTGATTCGATACGAACAAGCATGAAATCTGCTCCATCGTCTTGTGGAGATGCTGGACAAGCAAACCTGCTGAGTTGTGTTGCCGGATCTGTTTGCGATTGGAATGTTTCCTGTTACGCACGGAGATCCCATTTATGAACCGGAATTTTGGTTGGGAACGAATTCTCCACCTCGGTGGAATGATAACTGTTATCTCGCTGATGACGTTGGTGTCCGCCTGCAGTTTCAGCGCGTCTGAGAGCGAAACTGAGACGTCCGCCGCCCAGCAGGAAAAGTCGGCTTCTGGTGGCGCTGACTTGTCGGATTCTGATGACGATTCCGCCGACACGCGAACGGCTGCATTGGCGAATGTCCGTGCGGAAGCAGGCTCTGCCATTCCGTTTAATCCCAACATCCCCATTGCCGATTTCCGTGAAGCTGGCTCAACAATCGTGACTCGCGAAACGGGATCGACAATTGCAACGGGATCGACAATTGCAAATAGTGAAGCGGGCTCTGCATTGAGATATTCCCCACATGCCTTTCCGGGCGAGCCGCGCGGTTCCTCGACCGGCGGAGGCATCATCGTTCCCTGAGTCAACCGTCGATCGCGGTCAACCGTCGACCGCAAGTTGCAAAAGCAGTTCGACCGAACCACCACAACCAGGCCAGCCAACTTTCATTTTCGGTTTCGGTGTTAACAGTTGACGGACATTGAACCCTGAGCTTGAACGTTTGATTTTTCACGACTTCGATTTTCACGACGACGAAGATGAGAAACACCCCATGACCCGACCACACAAAATTGCTCGTTCCTGTTGTGCCATTATCCTGTTGTTGGGAATGACCTGGTCTTTGCTGGCTCAAGATGCCACGCCAGACCCGACCGCGACAGCCGCACCTGTCGAGGTGTCAGTTGACCAACCAGCGGAAAATGAGAAGCCCAGGAACTCGGAATCGAAACAGGGTGAAAAACCGACCGGTGAAATGACAGAAGAACCGGCCGGGAAAGAAGCCCAACAGCCGGAAGAGATACCGAAGAAACCTGAAGACGGTGGAGAGGGACCGAAGACGTCGGCCAAAAATGAAACGGAACCATCCGATAGCGGAAACGGCGATACCCCAGCCGTCAGTGCACCCTGGGGCGCAAAACAATTCGATTGGCCCCACTGGCGTGGTCCGGAGATGAACGGCATCTCTCGCGAGACTGGCATTCCCGACTCGTGGTCGCCCGATGGCGAAAACCTGCTCTGGAAACGGGAAGACCTAGGCACACGTTCCACGCCGATCGCCATGAATGGCAAGCTCTACTTCATGTGTCGCGATAATCCCGGGACGGAAAAGGAAGGGGAAAAAGTCGTCTGTCTCGATCAGTTCACCGGCGAAACACTTTGGGAAAATCGTTATCCAATTTACCTCTCAGATGTTCCCGACACGCGCGTCGGCTGGTCAAGCGTCACAGGCGATCCGTCAACGGGCAACATCTTTGCCATGAGCGTGTGTGGTCACTTCCAATGTCTCAATGGTGAAACGGGTGAATCGATCTGGTCGCATTCTCTGAAAGAGAAGTTCGGTGTACTCGACACATACGGCGGTCGGACGAACTTCCCGATCGTTTACAAGGAAGTGGTGATTATCAGCGGTATTGTCATCGGCTGGGGTGACATGGCGAAACCGGCTCACCGATTTCTCGGACTCGACAAGCGGAACGGTCAACCGATCTGGTTCACGCAAACCCGCATGTTCCCCTACGACACCACCTACAGCTCTCCGGTGTTGACGACCGTTGACGGGCAGGATGCCATTGTCTTTGGTTCCGGCGATGGGGGAGTCCATGCGTTTCAACCTTTGACCGGAAAAAAAATCTGGACGTACAACGTCTCGCGCCGTGGCATCAATACGACGCCGGTCGTCACCAGCAATCTCATTATTTGCGGTCACAGTGAAGAGAACCTCGGCACCAACAAAATGGGTGCCTTGTTCGCCCTCAGTCGGGATTCCGGCGAGGAACAATGGAAGCAAATGGAGTGGATGGTCGGCAAAAGCTCACCGATTGTTGTCGATGGCCGGATTTATGCGGCAGAAGATAAAGGGACGCTGATAGTCACCGACGCGAAAACCGGTAAGGAAATCACGACCGAGAAGCTGCGTGGTCCTGTTCGTGCCAGTCCATTATACGTCGATGGGAAGATCTACATCATCACTTCCAACAGTGTCTGGTGGGTCTTCAAACCGACCGAAGATGGTTTGGAGAAGATACAAGGTGGACGATTGAATGCGGGCGAAGTGAACGCCAGTCCGATCGTCTCTCACGGTCGCATGTACATCCCGACGATGGACGCGTTATATTGCATCGGTTCGTCGGATGATGTGAAACCTCAGGGTGGAGAGCGACCTGCTCATCAACCGCTTCCCGCACCGGAAGGCGATGATGCAGTACCCGCGCAAGTACAGATCGTTCCGGCAGAATCGCTCTTGTTTCCAACGCAGAGGCAGAATTTTGAAGTCCGCCTGTACAATGCCAGGGGGCAGTTTCTGGGAATGGCCACGCGACCACTGTTTTCGGTCGACGCAGGAGCCATCTCGCCACAGGGTCAGTTTGCATCACCCACGTCCGACAAACATTATGCAGCAACCGTCACCGCCCAGGTCGGGGAGTTGACCGGAACGGCACGCATTCGCGTCGTCCCCAGCCTTGATTGGCAGTTCGATTTCTCCGATGGTCAAGTTCCCATCACCTGGGTTGGCTGTCGTTATCGCCATATCGTGGTTGACTTCAACCTCTGGCAGAAATTGAAGGATGCAAACCCGGTTGCGGCTGATTTGTACATCGCCGCGATGACTGGTTTCGTCAACCTCAGCAAAGAGACGCTTGCCTACGACAACAGTACGCCGAAGCAGAACTGGTCCAATCTATTGCGGTTTATCGACAGGTTTGAAGCCGTCCGCACTTTGGACGACGCCAGGAAAACGTTGGATCCCGGTTTGGATCTGCTCAAAAAGGAAGGCGTGATTGCCGATTGGACCTGGTCTGAAGCCGAAACCGGCGGACCAAAGCTGATAGTCAACAAAGGTGAGCGAAAGGTTGATGGCAATGGTGTGCTGATGAAGATCAACACAATTCCCAAAGGAAAACGGAGTCAGGGATGGTTGGGGCATTCGCAATTCACCGACTATACCTTCCAGGCTGATGTTCTGGCTCATGTGCGGGACAACAAAATGCCCGATATCGGCATCACGGCCCAACGTTATGTGTTTGATCTGATGGGGGCCAGTCAGCAGTTGCAAATCCGAACATGGCATCCGCAGTTGGATCGCATGTCCGAAAACGTGTCATTCACCTGGGAGCCACATAAGTGGTACACCATGAAATTCATGGCGAGTCATGAAGACGGCAAAGCGATTCTCAAAGGCAAAGTCTGGCCGAAAGGTGAAGAGGAGCCTGCCGAGTGGCTGATCGAAGCTGAAGATGAGCATGGGCATTTGATCGGCAGTCCGGGCTTCATGGGCAATGCGTTTGACACCGAGTTGTTCTACGACAATATCTCTATTACGAAGAACAAATGACCATCGATTGGCGAAATTCTGGAACTGGTTTCAAAGCCGGTTGGTGGCCAGATTTCACGCATAACTTCCGTCGTGATTTCGCAGTATGCAGAGGTTTTGAAATCTCCTGTAACTTGAATCTCCACCCCGCCTTGTGGATTCCCATTTCACAACGAGAACGTTCAAAACGAGAAAGAAAACGATGCAGAAATTTCTATCCCGCCTGATTTTCATTCCGCTGACGGTAGCCATCCTTATGACGACCATGATTGTGATTGGACAGGATGCGGAGGACACCACTCAATCACCCGTTCCGGAAACCACGGAGGCAACAGCCGAGGAAATCTTAGAAGGAACAGCCGAAGATTCCAGGTACGATCCCACCGCCGCTGCGTTGGCCGAAATTGCATCGATGGATGTCGGCAAGAGTGACTGGCCGCAATGGTCGGGCTGGTCGCATCGTAACAATACGCCCGCTGGCAAAAACATTCCCACCGAATGGGACATCGACGAAGGCAGGAACGTAAAGTGGTCGGCCAAACTCGGATCGCAAACGTATGGCAACCCGGTCATCGCGAATGGCAGGGTTTACGTCGGTACCAACAACGAAGGTGGCTACCTCAAACGCTATCCCCCGATGGTCGATCTCGGTTGCCTGATCTGTTTCGACGAAGAAACAGGTGAGTTCCTGTGGCAGCATTCCAGTCCCAAACTCTCGGCAGGTCGTGTTGTCGACTGGCCTTTACAGGGCATTTGTTGTGCACCTTACGTCGATGGAAAAAGGCTCTGGTTTGTCACAAGCCGGGGTGAAGTTCGCTGCCTCGATACTGAAGGTTTTCACGACGACGAAAATAACGGGCCCTATAAAGCCGAGGATAACGAAAACAAAGATGAAGCAGATGTCATCTGGGTCTTCGACATGATGGGCAAACTCGGCAGTTTCCAGCACAACATGTGTAGCTGCTCCGTCGCCTGTGCGGGTGACATTCTGCTGGTCAACACGTCCAACGGTGTTGACAACGGCCATGTCAATCTTCCCTCCCCCAACGCACCCAGTTTCTTCGCCCTCAATCGTGACACGGGCGAACTGCTCTGGTCGGACAATTCCCCCGGTACCAATGTGCTGCATGGTCAGTGGTCTTCACCGACTTATGCCGAACTCGGCGGCCAACCGCAGGCACTCTTCGCTGGCGGTGATGGCTGGTTGTACAGTTTCGATCCCAAAGGGGATGGCAACGGCAAGTCAAAACTGCTTTGGAAATTCGACTGTAATCCCAAGGAAACCAAGTGGATTCTCGGCGGTCGTGGCACACGCAACAACATTATCGCCACTCCTGTGGTGTATGATGGCCTGGTCTTCGTCGCTGTCGGTCAGGACCCGGAACATGGCGAAGGAGACGGGCATCTGTGGTGTATTGATCCGACAAAACGGGGCGACGTCAGCCCAACCATTGCACTGGATGCCGAAGGCAATCCGATGGAGCATGTCCGATTGCAGGCAGTTGATCCCAACAAGGGACATTCGACCAGATCGAATGAAAATTCCGCAGTCGTCTGGCACTATAGCTGGATCGACGATAATGGTGACGGCAAGTCGCAATTCGAGGAGCAACTCCATCGTTCCTGTGGTACCGTCGCCATCAAAGACGATATCCTGTACATCGCTGATTTCAGCGGCCTGTTCCATTGTCTTGACGCCCGCACTGGTAAACGTCACTGGACCTACGACATGTTCGCCGCGTCATGGGGGTCACCGCTGATCGTCGAAGGGAAGGTTTACGCTGGTGATGAAGATGGTGATGTGGTCATTTTTGAGCACAGCACGGAGCGGAAAATGATCGCCGAGATCAACATGGACAACGCAGTCTACACCACACCTGTTGTTGCCAACGATGTGTTGTATATCGCCAATAAATCGACGTTGTACGCGTTGAAAGCACCGGACACCGAATAAGAGTGTATTACGCTCTTCTGTGCCGCGATGGCATCGTTGGGCCTGCAAACACAGCCCCTCCACGAGCCAGAGACATCACACTGGAAGGTAATGTTCCAGATCCTGGCGAATACAGATTCAACTCAAAGGACACCGGTTTCAGGAACCGGTGTCTTTTTCATTGAGTCCGTTCGATCTTTGCTGACGCGCGTTGTTGCGTCACGATTTTCGACCACATCTCCTGCGCCAGTTGTTGGAACACGACGGATCGCACATCTTCCAGCGATAACTGGCCGGGACGTTTGTCGGTGATCTGAATCAGGTGCACACCGAATCGACTGCGAAATGGTTCACTGATCTCGCCAACTTCAAGGTCGAACGCGACACTGGTAAACGATTGAGGCATCGATCCGCTGAATGCAAAGTAGCCGACGTCGCCGCCGTCTTTGGCTGTCGGTGCTTGTGAGTTTTTTTGGGCAGCTTCTTCAAAAGTGACATTCCCCGCCTTGATGCCCGTACGCAACACGGACAGTTGACGTTCCGCTTCCATCCATCCCGATTCACCTGCATTGGTCGGGACTTTAATCAGAATCTGTCGCGCCCGCAATTCCGTGCCGTCAAACCTCGTCTTGTTCTCGCGGTAATACTTCCGCAGCCGCGATTGCGGAATAACGAGTCTCGCATACAACTGCCACGCCAGCGGCAGTTGTATTTCCTTTCGCAACGTTTCTTCAGTCATGCCGAGCCCGGCGAGTATTTTGGCCGGATCGTCTCCCTTTGCACGGATGGCCGATTGAATCCGTTCGACTTGTGCGTCGATCGCGACCGGTTTCACTTTCACGCCACGCATCTTGAGAAACCCGCGCATCAATTCCCGTTCAATCAGTTGCTGGAGCACCTGTTCGTGCGTTTTGTCACGCATTTCCAATGGAATGTGCCGCATGACCTGGAACAACGCCACGTCCGCCTCGGTGATCACAGTGCCATTCACTGTTGCCAATGTCCTGGGTGGTTGAGCAGCGAAACAGAGGGATGGACCAGCGGCCATCAGGTAATAAACGACAAGTGATCGTAAGACAGGCCGGGATGATCGCATGTCAGTCTCTCCAAAGTCGGGAGGAATTTGAAAGCAACCGGATACTAGAATTTGACAACTTGACTGGCAATAGAGCAGTTTACCTTTTTGCGTAACGTCTCTGGCTGGTGGGGGCCTGTGTTTGCAGGCCAATCGGCGCACATCGCGGGGCAGAGCCTGGGTTTCTATGTAGGCTTCGTCGCCGTACCGACAACGGTTACGTATTGTTCGCTGTGATCTTGTTCGCTGTGATCGTAAACAACCGGCTCGGTTTCTTTCTTCACCGGTGTCTGTTGTCGCGGGATGTGCCGGTTGATCCGCGTTTGCACCCGGTTGCGGGAGCGTTCTTCGTTCAACTCATCCCGCAGTCGTTCGCGTCGGCTTGAAACCAATCCGAGGCCAAAGTAAGCGATCAACCCGATGATTCCGGCCAGATAAACGTACATCTCGACAACGGGCGAAACATGCTGCCCCGCCACGAGGCCGAACAGAAAGGCACTCAGAATCAGAATCGTGGTGTGGCTGAGAACGGCTGACTGCGTCGGTTTTTTTTCGGGGCGAGAACCCATTGTGCACTCCAGAGATGAAAATCCCGCGCATCAGTCGGCGCATTCTGCCCAAGAATAGGTTACAAATGGCCGGTCGTCAAAGAGATTTTTCGAGCGCAATCCACTTTCGATGCGGGAATCCGCCCAACCGATTCGCTATTCTGGGGAGGCATCAACGCAAAAAGCATTCGCACAATCAACGAAAGTGAATCAACCCGTGAAACTGGCTCTGGCACAACTCAATCCCATTGTAGGCGATCTCGAAGGCAATGCGGGCCTCGTCAAACAGGCCACCCAAGAGGCGGCAAAGCGAGGGGCCGATCTTCTTATTACCCCGGAGATGATCATCAGTGGCTATCCGCCCAAAGATTTATTGTTGCGGGAGTCGTTTGTGCAGGCTTGCGATCGCGCGGTCGAACAACTCGCGAAGGAACTTGCGGGGACGATAGCCGTGTTGATTGGACACCCCACCCATCGCGAGGCTCCGGAAGACCGGATCGCCAATGCCGCGTCACTTTTGCTGAATGGCGAGATCGTCGCCACAACCCACAAGACGTTACTGCCGAATTACGATGTGTTCGACGAACGTCGCTATTTTCGCCCGGCCGACAATCCGACGCTGATCGAATTCCGGGGGCGAAAACTGGGCGTCCACATTTGCGAAGATGCCTGGTGGGGCGAGCCGGACACCGCATACCACGATGACCCGTGTGGCCAGTTCGATCCCGTCGCGTATCTTGTGGAAAAAGGCGCCGAAGTGTTAATCAACCTTTCGGCCAGCCCGTTCGAGATCAGCAAGCCGGATCGTCGCGTCGGCCTGCTCGAAAGACATGTCAAATCGCATCAGCGACCGTTTGTTTTCGTCAATCAGGTGGGAGGCAACGACGATCTGGTCTTCGACGGTAACGGATTGGTACTGAATGAACGAGGTGAGCTTGTCGCACAACTCGCGCAGTTCGAGCCAGACTTGCAAGTCGTCGATCTCGACAATCCACTGAATGCAGAGGAACCGATCGATGTCCATTACGAAATGGATTTGCTCAACGCACTTACGCTCGGCTTGAAGGATTACATGCGGAAGTGCAGCTTCAAGGAATGTGTGTTGGGACTTTCCGGTGGCATCGACAGCGCATTGGCCTGTTACATCGCCGCGCGAGCGGTTGGGCCGGAGAACGTCCACGGGTTGCTGATGCCCAGCCGCTACAGCAGCGATCATAGTGTGGATGACGCGATGAAGCTGGCAGAGAATCTGGGGTGTGACGCGCAGGTGATACCAATTGATGAAGTGCACCGTGCGTATGAACGCTCCGTTGTTATTGGAGAGGAACTGACGAGCGACCCGGCGGGATTGGCGGACCAGAATCTGCAGGCCCGCATTCGAGGTGCGATGGTGATGGTCCGCAGCAATCGCAATGGCTGGATCGCATTGGCTACCGGCAACAAGAGCGAAATCGCCGTTGGCTACTGCACGCTGTATGGGGACATGGCGGGCGGCTTCGCGGTTTTGAGCGACATCTTCAAGCGGGATGTTTACTCAGTCTCGCGGTACATCAACGAGGTGGTCGAACAGCGGGAGGTCATTCCCGACAATATCATCAACAAGGCACCAAGTGCAGAGTTGGCTCCGGATCAGTTTGACCAGGATGTGCTGCCTCCTTACCCCGTCCTTGATGCAATTCTGGAAGGACTGGTGGAGAACGAACGCTCGGTCGAAAGTCTGAGCAAAGAGCATCCGGCGGAAACGGTCCGCTGGGTCGCCAGCCGTTTGGACCGCAACGAATTCAAACGTCGGCAGCTTTCACCCGGTATCAAGCTGTCGCAACGAGCTTTTGGCAGCGGTCGAAGATTCCCCATGGCGGCCAGGCTCGATTATTCCTGATCACCGTTCGCGCCAGAGGATCTCATCGCTGATCTCGAGTTCCTCCTGTTTGGCCGCGATCTCTTCGCGAAACCGTTTTGCGTCCTGCGGGTAGCCTTTCGTCGGCTTGAGTTCCGGCAGGTGTTCCCGCCAGAACTGGTTGAACAGATCCATTGACAACTCGCGGATATATTTGGCGACCATCGACGCCAGCGCCACCGGAAGATGTTGCTCGGCCTTCATCTGGAAGCGGATTTCGGTTTCCCCGATGCGGTAGACACTCCGCTCCATAGTTTCCTCGCCACGGAAAATCATCTGGCCATCGAGAATGTCCGCAAGGAATGTGTCGTAACGATTGCGGCCACCATGTTTGTCGCAGAAGACCTGCGTCGACTGAGCCGCATCGGGATTCCACATCCGCCGCAGCAATGAGAGCGAAAGCTGCGAAAGGGCGATTCCCTTGGAATCGGCGGCGCGCACCAGTCGATTGAAACGGCGGGGGGAAACGATATCCGCTGCAACTGCCATCAGTCTGACACCCGCATTGTCGCAGCACTCCTGCCAGCGTAAGAAGGTCTCCTGATTGATCGTCCCTTTATCATTCGTTGGCAGTGAAAGGTCGCCGGCTTCAAGCCAGCTTTGCGACACATTTTCTTCCGGGTGTGCATCCGTGCTGGAAAAGAAACCGGTGTCATTGCGTGACATCAGCAGTGAAACAAGTTCGACGAATGAGGTTGTTCCCACTCCATTTACTGCCAGGGCTGTCAGGACCGACTTTTCCAAACGGGCAATTCCCCGGGCGGGAGTGTAGACGTCTTTCGAGTCGGCGATGTGCAGACGGGGATCGTTCCGTTCAGGCTGATTGGTGACAACCGTTTCGAATGCGCTCCAAAGATCACAATCACGCGGATGACCGGGTACTTCCCACACTGTTGTGGCAATCACGAGCGGCCCCAGATTGGGACCGTATCCTGCTTCGTCCATTCCGATGATGAGACCCATCTTCCAGTCCTCAATTTCAGTAGGACAGATTCAGTAGGACAGAGGCCTCCCTGCCGGTTCTGTATCGACGCGGCGTCGCGGCTGGGAAAAAAGATCGCGAGACGGACCAGACATACGAGATACATAATCTCTCGCCAGGGCACCAGGCATGCGAAGAAGATTTGGACAGGAAGCCAGGCCCTGCTTCTCCAATATCGCCCCATCTCCCTTCAGAATCCGAAGCACCGTATTTCGGGGATGGGGTTGTGTGGCGATGAATGCAGGTATCAATGCGCCTGACCGAAGAGGACGGAACGCACCGTCGGTTTGTTCTCTGCATCGAATTCGGTTTCGATCACGGCTTCTTCGCGGAGTTCGGCAATAACGGATTTGGACTGCTCTTCCCGTGCCAATGCCAGAAGTTTGTCGCGAATCTCATTCTGAACCACTTCAAATTTTGTGAATCCGGTGTCCTGCCGTTCGACCACCCTCACCAACTGAAAATCATCCTCACGCTCGAACACACGAGAAATGGATCGCTTTGAGCCGACGGGAAGCTCGAACAAGGCTCGTTCAATTTCTGTGTCTTCGAGTGATCCGGGTTCGGTCCAGTCCCAGTTCCCGCCGTTGTTTGCGGTTGGTCCGTCGGAGTACTTTTTTGCCACTTCGTCAAACGCGATGTCGCGACGCAACTCGTCGATTGCCTTGACCAGCACATTTTTGGCGGCCTCTTTCCCGCCATGTTCTTTATGAGAGACCAGGATCTGTTGCCAGCGGACTTTGCTCTGAATTTTGTAATCGTCGATGTTCTTCTGGTAGTACGCGTAGAGTTCTTCGCGACCGATCTTTTGAGGCACATCCACCTTTTGACGCAGGTATTCCATCGCCAGCCGCTGGTTGGTAAACGCCTCTTTGAGCGTTGCCAGTGTCATGTTGTTTTCATGCAACATCTGGTGCAGCTCGACTTTGGAATTCGCACCAAAGCGTTCCATCAATTTATCGATTTCCTTTTCGAACAGATCTCCCAACTGAATC
The DNA here is from genome assembly GCA_028284145.1 of Planctomycetaceae bacterium. Lineage (GTDB taxonomy): Bacteria > Planctomycetota > Planctomycetia > Planctomycetales > Planctomycetaceae > JANQSH01. The sequence goes on from JANQSH010000050.1 coordinate 64,165, forward strand.
TCGACCTGTTCCATCTGTGCCGGTTCCAAAGTGGATTTCAACTGTTGAACCAGCAACACGCGGTCGATGTGATCGTTCAGGTCCCGTTTGAGCAGGCCGTCTCGAAGTTGGCGGTATTGGAACGGGGGGGCCTCGGCTTTCACTTTGGCAAGATTGGTTCCGTAACGTGCGAGAACGTCTGCAGCAAAAATAGGTTCGCCGTTGACGGTGGCAACCACATGACCGAAGTCATTCTCTCCGGTCGATGTGGAATTGCTATAGGAGACCGGAACGGCTTCACCCGGTTTGACACCGTTGACTTTCGGATCAAGCGGATCGTTGATATAGGCGTCGCCGCTGTATTCGGAATCGTTCTGAAGCGCGACGCGCGGCGGAGCTTCGGGCATGACCGGGTTGTCCACCCGGGACGTGCGGAGACTGTCACAACCTGCCAGAAGAGACAGGCCGAGAATCACGATCGTTGCCTTTTGCATGTTTCTGTGTTCCATCACAAGTGGGGGGATGCCCGCTCCGCAATTGATCGGAATATCAAGTCAACGAAAAACAAAAAGTGGATATTCCGGCTGCTGACGTTGCGCATCCATGCCGTCAACATGGTCCATTCATTGAAATGTTATCGGCTTTTCAAGGGGGAATCTGGACTCGGTGTGTGGCCAGAAAGGGAGGGAATTATAAGGTCATCAACCAGAATCCGTCAACTTCTGTTTTCCAGTTGCGCCAAAACTCCCAATTTCCGATCGTATCGATTGCGAAAGATTCCCAGGCAATTTCTGCCGGTCGATTTCATCCCACTTCCGCGACCGAAGGTTCTTCCACGACCAATATGTCTTGCAGGAGTTGGATCAGTGCGTCGTCCGTTTTGTCTCTTTCCTGGAGCAAAAGATAGGCGGATTTCCCGTCGACGATCCGCAAGTCGGAACCAACCTGATCCGCCAATGCCTTCACTTTCGACTCATTACGATAACCGAAAACCGCGAACCGCTCTTCCAATCGAATTTCGTCGATCTGCCAGAATTGCGCATAGACCTGCAGACGCTTCAGTTCCAGCAGACGCTCGGTCACATCGGGAACCGGGCCGAAACGATCTCGCAACTCGTTGTGCAGTTCATCCAGTTGTTGCAGGGTGAGGATGGAGGAGATCCGACGGTAGACCTCAATCTTTTGCCGTCCCGGTGGAACATACGAACCGGGCAAGTAGGCCGTGATGGGCAGGTCGATGTTGACATGTTTGTGTTCCCGCAAGGGCATCCGCTTCATGCGACGGACGGCATTCTCCAGCAGTTGGCAATAGAGTTCATAGCCGACAACAGAAATGTGCCCGCTCTGTTCGGTGCCGAGAATGTTTCCAGCTCCACGAATTTCCAAATCCCGCATGGCAATTTTGAAACCGGCCCCGAGTTCGCTGTATTCCTCGATTGCCTTCAATCGTTTGGCTGCCGTTGTGGTAATCGGTTTGCCCTCTTCCAGCAGCAGGTAACAATAGGCGCGGTGGCGATACCGGCCCACACGACCTCGCAATTGGTGCATGTCGGCCAGCCCGTAATTGCCGGCATCGTGGATGAATATCGTGTTCGCGTTGGGGATGTCGAGCCCGCTTTCGATGATCGTTGTGCAAACGAGAATGTCAGTCTTCCCGGAAACGAAATCGACCATCGCCCGCTCCAGTTCGTCCGGCTTCATTTGTCCATGTCCGATGCCGATACTCGCTTCGGGAACAATTGTCTGAATACGGTCGGCAATGGGTTGGATGTTGTAAACGCGGTTGTGCACAAAATAGACCTGTCCACCCCGATTCATCTCTCGAACAATAGCGTGGCGAATCAGTTCAGGGTCAAACCGGACAATTCGGGTCTCGATGGCGAGGCGGTCCTGCGGCGGTGTCAGCAGGTTCGAGATGTCACGAATACCGAGTAAGGACAAATGCAACGTTCTTGGGATGGGCGTGGCGGAGAGCGTTAATACGTCTACCTCGAGCCGCATCCGCTTGAGCATGTCTTTGGCATCGACACCAAACCGCTGTTCCTCGTCAATGATCAGCAGACCGAGATCTTTGAAAAGAACGTCTTTCTGCACGAGCCGATGCGTGCCAATGACCAGATCCACCTGTCCCTGTTCCAACCGGTTGAGAATATCGCGTTGTTCTCCTTTGGTCCGGAATCGTGAAAGAACTTCGATCTGAAATGGAAACTCGGCCATCCGCTCGGTGAAGGTGCGGAAATGCTGCTCGGCCAGCACTGTCGTCGGCACGAGAACGCCGACTTGTCGCCCCGCTTCAATCGCCTTGAATGCGGCACGAATGGCGACTTCAGTTTTGCCGTAGCCGACGTCACCGCAGATCAAACGGTCCATTGGCCGCGACTTCTGCATGTCCTGCTTGATGTCGATGATGGCGTCGAGTTGATCTGGCGTTTCGGTGTAGCTGAAGGTGGCTTCAAACTCCTGTTGCCAGTGACTGTCGGACGGGTAGGAAATACCAGGTTGCGCTTCGCGGGCCGCTTGTAGCCGCAGCATTTCGCTGGCCATATCTTTGACGGCGTCAGCCACCTTTTCCTTCTTTTTCGACCAGCCCGTTCCCCCTAACCTGGAAAGCCGCGGGGCTGTCCCGGCGGCACCAATGTATTTTTGCACGAGGTGAATCAGCGAGACCGGCACGTAAATCAACAGACCGTCACGGAATTCCACGACCAGATGTTCCTCGGCCTGATCCTCTTTTTCAAGAAGTTTCATCCCTTTATAACGGCCAATGCCGTGCGACAAATGAACCACCAGATCATTTTCGTTCAACTCCAGAAAACTGTCGATGGCTCGTGAATCAGTCCTTTTCCGGAGACGCTTGCCACGACGAAGATCGGTCCGCTGGAACAATTCATGATCGCTGATGACCAGCAATTTCTGCTCCACCATCCGGAAGCCACGCATCACATGACCGAGGCAAAGTTGCACACGGTTTTCGAGGCGCGGTTCGTCGGATACAATCAATTCCTGCAGCCTTTGTTGTTCCCCTTCGTTGTGACAGGCGAGAATGACCGTTTCGTCCGGCACGAGGATGTCAGCCAATTCCGAGAGTGCCTTCGTACCGACATTCGACAAGCGTTCCAGCGACTCCATTCGCAAATGACATGAAACCTCCATGCTGTCCGCTGCGATGGCGGAGATGGTGACTGAAGGAAACCCGGTACACTGCGCCAAGGTCGTATCGATAGAATAGAGTCCGCGCGGATCATCCAGACGTGCGAGATAATTGTGTCCTTCTGCAATCATGCCTGCCAGATCGACGAACGCGATCCAACTGTTCTCCGGCAGTGAATCGAGCAGGCTTTCGCCGCTCTTTTCAGGCTTTGATGTTGAGGAGGCAACTTCCGCATCACGCGAATCTTCCAGATGTACGGGCGAGACCAGCGTCAGCGTGATTTGCGAAAGGTCCTCGACCTTGCGTTGCGTTTCGACATCAAACGATCGCATGGAATCGACCGTATCGCCGAAAAACTCGATGCGTATTGGGTCGACAGCGTCGGGCGGAAAAATGTCAAGAATTCCGCCGTGCATGGTGAATTCGCCAGGAACTTCGATTGTGTGAACCCGTTCGAATCCCCGATCGACCAGTTCTCGCAACAACGTTTCCGGTTCGATTTCATCGTCGACGCGAATGGTGAAGGAGCTTTGTTCAATCGTTTGTTGAGACGGAACCGGCTGCAGCAATGCGGGCAACGCCGCGACGACAAGTTTCGGAGGTTGTTCCGAATGGAGATCACCCAACACACGCAATCGACCGCCGAAAATCGCGTCGGAGACATCGTGTTCTTCCGGCAACGTTTCCCAGGCAGGAAAGACGACAGGTGTTTCCTCCGAGAACCCGGCGAGATCCAACGCGAAGTCATCGACTTCAGCAATTCGCGGCACAATCACAAGGAAGACGTCCGGACAGGCATTCGCCAGAGCTGCTGCACTCATCGCGCACGATGACCCCCAGGCTCCGTCGATGGCGGCACTCTGCCCGTTTTGCAGAGCTGCCTGTACCGCGTCGAAACCTTTTTCCCCGGCAACGGTTTTTGCCAGGTCACTCAGGGTCTGGATACGGACGCTGGCCTGTTTCGGCATCGTGCGAATTGTACGCAGTGCGGGCGAAAAATGGCAGGCTCGAACGTGGAATGATTGGCATGAACATTTCCAGTGGCAACATGCCACGCTTGTGGGGCAGACGGCTGTTGGGCGTGCGATGGTTGAAGTGCTGAGGATCAATGACCCAGACCACGTTGAATTGTGGCGACTCCTGATTGCCAGTGGGCTGTTTCCTCCGCCGGAGTTGGGCCGTTGTTTAGAGCAGTTTCCCTTTTCGTGTGACGGTTCTCGCTCGTGGGAATCTACACTTGCAGGCCAGGAGACAATTTTCGCACCATAGAAGAGCGTAATACGCTCCAGTCCGATGGACTTTTATCTGTGGCGGCTTACGCCCCATCTGGAACGATAATAGCCGATCGAAAGACGCCACACTTATCCGTTTGCCGCTATAGATCGACGCTCATCCGGCAATTCCTGCCGGACTTTAGTGAAAAACCGCAGTGTGGGCGATTTTCGCACAAAATCTGCCAGACCGGTCTTGACCCTTTTCGCCCCTTGGTGATATCTACCCCCCTCAATTCTCTCTCATCAGACCCATTTTTCCGTTGAATGACATCGGCGGTGAGAATCCATCGCCATTTTCCGACGGGCCATTTTTTGACGTTTTTTGATCGCAATGCGACGACATGTTCGTCCGCCAAGCAATACAAACGGAACACAGCCTTCCGAGACAACACCGAGCAGAGTAGTGGCAGGATGCCGCTATTTCCGGCCTCAAGGAGGACCTGCCTTGCGTAGAGCAATCGGATTTTTTGCCTGCACCACGTTGATCACAGCGGGATTATGGCTGGCGAACATGAGCCAGCCGGCGAAGACCGCATCCGCACAATTGGAGACGTCGACATCCAACAACGCGGACTCGTCATCACGCCGTAATGAAGCGGGATTTCTTGGTCGATTTGGCCGCAAAAAGACAGAATCCGCACCAACTTCCGCGAATACAGCGCCAAAAAAACCGGGCATCTTCAATCGGATGAAATCCCGGTTCTCTCACAAGAAGGGTGAGTCGACTTTGTCCCGGCGGACCACCGTGCGTCAATCTTCACGGCCCATGGTCCGTCAACCACAACGTCCTTCGACCAACTCACCAGCTCTGCCACGTCCTGGTCGGCCGGCGAACACGATCGATCCGGAAGAGGCCCAGCGCAAAGCACAGGTGCATGGTCTGCTGGCTTCGGCCCGGAGAGACATGCAGCGAAATGACTACAAGAGCGCCCGCGCCAAAGTGCTGCAGGCGGGAAAAATTGATGTGGTCTACAGTCTGTTTGAAGAACGCCCCGATCAGGTGTTGCGGGAAATTGAACAGGCTGAGGCGGCCTCCGGGCAGATTCAGTTGGCTGGCAATCAGGAAAAGCCCGTTTCTCCCGATTTCGATTTTGGTGATCCGAGTGTTTCGGAGTTGACCATCAACCCGGCCGGAAATGAGCGACGCATTGCTCCTTCGGCGCGTCCCACCGCCGAGTCGATGCGGAATGGCGATCGTGCCAAGGTTGCCGAATTGCTGAAGTTCGCCCGTAATGATTTGAAAAATGGCGACTATGAATCCGCCCGTTCCAGGGCGCTGGAGGCGAAGCAATTCAAGTTGGCTTATCGTCTGGGGGAGGACCGCCCCGAATTTGTGCTGCGGGATATTGAAAAGAAGACGAACACAACCATCATCGCCGCACAGAAGAGCAATCCATCGCCGCCGCGTGCATTTCCAGATGAAGCGACCGTGCCGATTCCGGAGCCGAAACCGGTGCGACAGCCCAATCCTCATCACAAACGTGCGCGTGAATTACTCAAACAGGCACGAGCCGCAATGAGCGATGGAGAATTCCAGTTGGCACTTTCCAAGGCTCGCGAAGCTCAACAACTGGAAGTTGTCTATGGGATGTTTGAAGACCAGCCTCCCATCGTTATCAAAGACATCCAGCAGGCGATGGCGAAACAGCAGCGGCTGGCTTCGGCGAATGGACAGAAAACGAAAAAGGATCAGGCGAAGGACCTTTTGGCCGAAGCCCGGCAACTCCTCAAAGCGGGCAAACCGCAGGCAGCCCGTCAAAAGGCATTGCAGGCTCAGAAATTGGAACAGCCTTACGACATTTTCGATGATCGTCCCGATCTCGTGCTGGCAGATGTCGATCGTCTGATCAAATCGCAGGGTGGCAACACAACGCCCTTCAGCTCGAATACGAACAATGCCCGACTTGCGTCCAGGTTGCTCAAAGAGGCTCGGGGTTTTCTTAAGCAGGGGAATTTGCAGGCCGCGCGACAAAAAGCCCGAGAAGCCGAAGCGCTCGATGCACCTTACGGTATTGTGGATGATCGACCCGATCTTGTCTTCAAGGAAGTTGATCGCCTCGAAACGGCACAGCGGATTGCTGCCAGTCAGCCACAGGATCATCCCGAGCGGAAACGGAAGGCCGCCCAATTGCTGGCCGAAGCTCGTCAACTGATCAAAAACGGACAACTCAAACAGGCACAGCAAAAAGCATTTGAGGCGCAGGAACTGGGTGTCGCCTACACACTGCTTGAGGATCGTCCCGAGATCGTGCTGCAAGAGGTCTCCAGGGCGATCGAAGCGCAACAGAAAATCGCCGCCGGTGATCGACATCAACAGAATAAGCAGGCTGCGGCAAAACTGGTTGCCGAGGCACGTGCTGACATGGCCCGACGCAACTACGAAAGCGCCCGCGCCAAGGCTCAGGAAGCACAAAAATATGTTGTGGCCTACGGTTTGAAAGAAGACCGTCCCGACATCGTACTGCGGGATCTCGCTCGGATCACCGGGCCGCCAGTCATTACTGGAGATCACAATGAACGCAAACGGCAGGCCGTGGAATTGTTGAAACTGGCCCGCGAAGATATGGAGAATCACCAGTTCGATGGCGCTCGGGAAAAATTGCGACGTGCACAAAGGCTCGACGTTGCCTACACGCTCCTGGAAGATCGCCCCGAACGGTTAATGGATGAACTCCGCACGCGAGAAATGGAAGCCTCGTTTGCCGGCCATCCAGCCAACCGACAGGAAAACTACAGCAAGGCGATGCAGTTGTTGTCTGAGGCGAAACAGGCTTTGGCGGCCGGTCGTTTTGACGATGCCCGTCGACGTGTACAGAAAGCCGAAAAAATGCACGTCGCCTACAACATTCTTGACGAGCGTCCCTCCACCGTACTCCAGGAGATTGACGAAACGGAGCGGAAATACCTGAATGAGGTCCTTGCACGCAACGGAGGCATGACGAAAAAGCAGCGGGCAGAGACATTGTTGCGATCTGCACAGGTCGATATGGATGCTGGAAAACTGGCTGATGCCCGTCGCAAAATCCTTGAAGCGAAAGCCCTCGATGTCCCTTACAAATTGGGCGAAATGCGGCCGGATCAGTTGCTGGCGAACATCGATCAACTGCAACACAACGTCGAGACATTGAGCCTGGCAAATCGGAACAACAAGCTGAAGCGGGCAAAGTTTCTGCTTCAGCAGGCGGAAGCGGCGATTGTCCAGCAGAACTTTGAAAAGGCAACACGACTGGCTCAGGAAGCCCAGGCTTTGAATGCCCCTTATGGTCTCTTCGATACCCAGCCGAAACAGATTATCGAGAGGATTGCCGTTGCGCGTGGTCAGGCGATTGCCGACAGTACCAACACCGGAAACAAACAACGGGCGATGAAACTGCTTGAGGAAGCACGACTTGCTCTGCAGCAGGGAAATCTGCCGCTGGCACGGGCCAAAGCACAGGAAGCCCGGCAGATCCGCGCGACGTACGATTTGTGGGACGACCGACCAGAACTTGTACTGGCCGATGTCGAACGACTCGATGCCGCGAACATCGCAAAAGGGCCTTCGCAGGACGAACTCAACAAACAGAAAGCACAGCAACTGTTAGCATTGGCCCGGCTCGACATCGAAGCAGGTCGGTACGAAGATGCCCGCCAGAAAGCCCTGGAAGTTTCCAAGATGGGGCTTCAATTTGGCATGTTTGATGACCGTCCCGAACTTGTGTTGGCTGACATTGACCGAATTCTGCGAGACAAACCGGAAGAAGTTATCGCCCGGAACAATCCACAGCAACAACCCACAGGCAACAATTCGGGGATTCCCGTTGCTGAAGTGACCGAGCCGGCCAATCAATTGCCGGTTGTTACGCCATCGGGCAACTCGGCATTGCAATTGTACAATCGTGGCATGCAGCACCTGCAGAATGGCGAATATGAAGAGGCGTATGAAGCGTTTCTGGCGGCGCATCAGTCGGGCGAAGGATTGGATCCGTACCGTCAGCAACGATTGCAGGACTACATTCGTGATCTTTCGCGTCGCTATGAAGGCACGCGAATTGCCCGTAATACACGCGAACCTTATGATCAGCGCTCTCCATTGGAGAAAGTCACCGAAAAAGAACAGGTGGAATACCAGCGACTGCGAACGGAAGTGTATGACGCAGTCTTCCGTGCCGAGAAAAAGAAAAACAAAAAGCAGGTGGATGAAGCACTGGCTTTGATCGACGAAGCTCAGGTCGCATTGAATGCCTCGGAACTGAACCAAAAGACGCTCGCCCCACTTGTGAATCAACTCAATCGTTCGCGCGATTCGATCAACAATTACCGCGTGAAGTTTGAGCCGCTGATTGCTCAGGCAAAACGGAATGAAGAGATCAAAGATGCCATCCGACGTGACACCAAAACCCGTGTACGGGTTGAGCAGGAATATGCCCAGCTGGTGGAGCAATTCAACGAGTTCATGAAGCAGCGTCGTTATGCCGATGCCGAGGTGCTGGCCAAGCAGGCTCGCGATCTCGATCCGGATAATCCGGTCAACGAGACGATGCTTTGGAAATCGCGATTTGCCTACCGCATTGCTCGTAACGAAGAACTCAAGGATACACAGGAAGGGAACCGCTGGCGTATTCACGAAGATATGTTCGAGGCGATTGCCACCATCACACCGGATGAAATTACCTACCCCAGGAACTGGGATGAATTGACCGAGCGGCGGGCCAAATACGGACGCCCCGACAATCGTACGCTTTCACCCGAAGAAGAACGGATCGAATCGAGCCTTGTGAAGCAGGTCTCGCTCGCGTTTGATGACAAACCGCTCAATGAAGTCATCAAGGATGTGGCTGCGAAGGCCGACATCAACGTCGTGCTTGATATTCAAGGCCTTGAAGAAGAGGGGATCACCTCTCAGCAGCCGGTTTCGATCAACGTGAATGGCATTCAGCTCAAGAGCGCTTTGAACCTGATTCTGGAGCCGTTGAATCTTGGCTACATGGTCGACAACGAAGTCCTCAAGGTGACCAGCCGGATTCGGCAGCAGGGAAATCTGGAAGTTCGCAATTACTCCGTTGCTGACCTCGTTGTGCCGATTCAGAATTTCGGTGGTAACCTCAACGGCGTGGGTGGCGTGCAGAATTCCGGCCCGCAACCCGCATTTGGTGTGGGTAACAATGGACAACTCAATGCCGGTCTGGGTGGCCTGCAGGGTCAGGGCATGGCACAGGTACACGATCCGCTGAATGGAGCGTTGCCCGCATTTGGTGGCGGGCCGCAACCACAGGTTGAACTGGGTGGTGGCGGATCATCGCTCGATTTCCAGGCCTTGATGGACTTGATCATCTCGACGGTTGAACCCGATTCGTGGGATAACATCGGCGGTGGCGGGACGATCAAGAGTTTTCCAACTACATTGAGCCTGGTTGTGCGTCAGACGCAGCAGGTTCACGACGAAATTTCAGAACTGCTGGCTCAGTTGCGGCGTCTGCAGGATTTACAGGTGACGATCGAAGTTCGCTTTGTCACTGTGACCGACCGGTTCTTCGAGCGGATTGGTGTCGACTTTGACTTCAACGTACAGGATAACCTGCCGAATGATGACCAGGGGCTGCCGGAATTCGGTAGCCCAGGTGGTGGTGCCCAGGGAGCTCCATTCGATGCCCCACAAGCCGTGAACCGTCCCGCACTGGACAGCTTTCCACGCAACGGAAGCATCGTGGGGCTGAGTAATTCGACAACGTTTACTCCGGACAATGACATCGCGTTTCGGCAGGGCTCGTTTGACATTGGCGTGCCGGACTTCGGGAACTTCAACCCCGATGCCGGTATTCAGGTCGGAATGGCCATTTTGAGTGACATCGAAGCTTTCTTCTTCATTCAGGCGGCTCAGGGTGATGAGCGTAGTAACATCATGTTTGCTCCAAAGGTCACGCTGTTTAACGGGCAGACAGCCAACGTCGTCAGTAGTGTGCAGCGTCCGTTTGTGACCAGTCTGACACCGACTGTTGGTATCTTCTCCGTCGGCTTTACGCCCACCATTACGGTTTTGAATGAAGGCGTTCAGATGCAGGTGCAAGCGGTGATTTCCGCCGATCGGCGATACGTCCGTCTGACCGTCATCCCACAATTCAGCAACATCACCGACGTCTTTACCTTCTCCTTTCAGCAAGGTGGCGGGGGTGGTGGTGCCGGGGGGGGTGGCGCTGGCGGCGGTGGTATTGGCGGCGGTGGTATTGGTGGTCTTGGCGGTGGCGGCCTGGGTGGTATCGGTGGCCTGGGCGGAGGCGGCCTGGCTGGTCTCGGCGGTGGGCTGGCTGGATTCCCCGGTGGTCTTGGCGGCCTGGGCGGTGGTGCAGGTGGCTTCTTCAGCGTCGATGACAATATCAACCCACAGTTTGGTTTCGGTGGAATCGGCGGGGGTGCTGCCGGAGGCGCGGGTGGTGCTGGAGGCGGCAATGCTGCGGCCAATGTGACCATTCAGCAACCAGTCTTTGAGACTGTCAACGTGACAACCACAGTTTCGGTTCCCGATGGCGGTACAGTGATGCTTGCCGGTGTAAAACGTCTGCGAGAAGGTCGTAACATGGCAGGCGTACCGATATTGAATAAGTTGCCGTATATCAGCCGACTGTTCAAGAATACGGGTGTCGGTCGAGAGACGGAAAGTCTTATTCTGCTGGTGACACCCCGGATCATTATTCAGGAGGAAGAGGAAGAACTCCTCGGCATTCCACAGGGATAAAGTGTCCAGACAGCATCGACTTGTGATGACAAAAGAACGAAGCCGGCTGTACTCGTGGCCGGCTTTGTTTGATTGAATGTTGCTCGACGTCTTCCGAGGGGTGGCCATTCAAACCGTCGTTGCAGCCGCGAGTTGCCGAGCCGCCGCAGCGGATGTGTCGATACCCATTCGAATGGTCACAGACCAGCGGCCACCTTCCGGCAGCGTGATGTGCCAGTGTGGAACGACCGCACAACTTTGGTGAACCAGTTCAAACCCGCCTTCCGACTGGCTGATCGTCTCGATTGGCAGCGTCCAAATGTCCGCTGGCTGCGAAATTTCCAGCGATACGTCCAGGCCCAGCCATTCATCCACCAGACCAATGCGGCTGGTCTCGGAAAGCTCCTGCACGGTTTCCAACTGCCCAATCTGCTCGCCATTTCCATTGTAGTAATAACGGTCGGATTGCCCGGCTGCCATGCCAGCGAAATTGAATTCGATCCCAAAGTGCACCGGAATCTTCGCGGGCAGGTTGTCCAGTTCATAGGTGATCTCCAGATTCGATCCCTGCTCGGCGGCAAGATGAATCCGCTTCTGTACGGAGATATCATAGGGCCCGAGTTGACCGTTCCGTTTCAGTTGCAGTTCGACAAAATCGGCAGCCCGGCGAATCGCTGGCTCATACACGCCGTTGACGAAGTCGGACAGTTCACCTTCGCCTCGCTTGAATTCCTCGACCGTTAATCTGGGCCGCAGGAAGTGGTCGACCAAAGATTTCCGCATCCAGTTGTCGTAGACAATTTTCCTGTCGAGATCGGGTTGCTTGAACCGGACCATGTCATGAATGCTGACTGTGCTGTCACTGTCGTGATGATCATGCTGCTTGTCAGCCGCATTGCGAATGGTTTCATGGTACGGCTCTGGTCGGCGGTTCAATGTCGCCAGCAGATTGTGTTGCGTGTCGCGGATATCGAGTTCGTAAAGGTGTCCACCACGACTGGGGGATGTGTAAGCCACCAGTCGACCGTTCGAGAGGCGAATCTCCTGCCGGGCGTCGCGATTGTAATCGGCTACATCAATGGCAACCCATCCCGACTCACGCCTGGCACATTTTTCCAGCAGGTTATCCGCAGCAATCAGGCTTTTGTAAACCGCATTCCGCAAGTGCGGCAGATACAGCCCGCCAAATGCGCCATGCCAGTACGAGCAGTTACATTGCGCCCGATAGAGTTCGGTTTTCGCTGCTGCGAGAATATCACGGTGTTCACTGGCGTCTGTCTCCTGCGAGAGTGCCTCCAGTCGATCACTGACTTCGAGCATGCGACAGTACATGTCGTTGCTCTCTTCGTACTTGACGCGGAAATTCCGCCAGAAACCACCTTTGATGTACGACTTCAAGACGTGCCAGTCCGCATCATGTTTGTGTGTCTCGGTCAGATTGTGCAATTCCCGCTGGCGATCAGTCGGCAAGGCCCACTCGGTCATTTCGCGATAGCTGGAATCAGCAATGTAACATTTGTCTTTGGGGGATGTATGATCGACCGCTTCCCCCGGCGTGGTGACTTTCAACCATTCGCGATTCGCCATCAGTGAATCGAGAAACATTCTCAGCCAGCCATCGCGGTAGACATGGTCTTTCGTGCCGGGCCAGGTGCCGAATTTTTCACCGTCATCGCCAAAGGTGATCACCGCATTGGGATTGGCTTCGTAAATGCCACGCAGATAGTTGATCGTTTCCTGCGGATCGGCAAATGGAATGGTGTATCGGAGCGGTTCGCTGCCCGGGAAGATTTTGAGCAAACGGCCTTCATCTTCAGTCAGGTAATAGCCGTTCAACTGATCGTCGCGATAACCGGCTGACCGAAAATGGAAATCGTCCAGTACAGTGTACTCGATGCCTCCCTGGACAATATCGGAGGTGAAGGACTGCTCCCAGACACGTTCCGGCACCCACATGCCACGGATGTCGGTCCCGAACAGTTTCCTAAGATAGCGGGAATACTCGCGGATTTGACCGATACGATCCCGCCCGGGAATGCAGGCGAGAATCGGTTCAAAAAACGGCCCGCCAATGATCTCGATTTGCCCGCGCTCGACCATTGCTCGCACGCGATCGATGTATTCCGGATGCGCATCGACCAGCCATTCCATCAACGAACCGGAAGTATGCAGGGCGATGGGAATTTCGGGATAATCCCCCAGGATATTCAGAAATGGTTCATAGCTGTCTTTGTAGGCTTCCTCAAAAACGCCTTCAAAGTTACCAATGGGCTGATGATTGTGAATGGCGAGAACAAGCCTGATCTGGCTGTTCATGGAGAGCTCCCCTTTTTCCCTGATTACAAATATGGCCCGCACAAATCGGCGATGCGAGGCTGGAGCGTATTATGCTCTTCTCTTCTGTGCCGCGATGGGCGTCGTTTGGCCTGCAAACATAGTTTCCCACGAGCCAGAGATGTCACACCAAAAAGTAAACGGCTCTGATTATCCTGGCCCCGTACGCTGAGCGCACGTGTTGTGTTGAGTTTGGATTTGACAATTGTTGAATCGGTTAAGGCGATGTCCTGACAAATGTCTTTTTCCAAAAAAACCGGGAGGTTTTAACGATCTTTCCGTTATCACCTGTGTGACGTGGGGATGTAGGTAAGATCGCAAATCCCCAGAGGTGATTACTCTCACAATTCGGTCGGTGCAAACCGGCGATCTCTGCCGAAAGCAATCGCGAATTTAGCGACCGGACAACCTGCTCACAAGCCCGGTGTCTCGTTTGAGGTGGAAAACATCAATGGAGATTTGTTCGGCAATTCGACACTGGTCAGGTGGTGGTTATTACGGGTTGCCGATCTGATGGCGGGAGGATTTCGCCCATTGCATCGAAGATTTCCCCCACACCTTCGCGGAAGACATCCCCCACCAGCAAGTCGACAAGATTGCTGCGGTATTGCGGGTGTTCCTTGAGGAACATGCCGAAGCTGAAGCCGGGCGTGTAGAACGCGTAGACGAGTTTGCGGAACATCTCCAGGCCTTCGATATACTTTGGCTGCCAGACGGAGAGTTCCTCGGTCGAGAAATTATTTGCCTGCAGCGCGTCGTGGATCGCGTCGGCAGCGAGTTCTCCTGACTTCAACGCCAAAAAAACACCGGATGAATAAACCGGATCGATAAACCCGAACGCGTCTCCGATGAGCATCCAGCCTGGTCCCGCGGCTTTCTGCGACCGGTAAGAAAAGTCGCGAGTGGTGAGATAGTCCGCCACTCGTTCAGACGGTGCAAGACGGTCCTGCATGGCGGGACAGCGGGACAATTCGCGCTGGAAAATCTCCTCAGGCGTGCCACGATCGTTGCCGAACATGTACTGCATGCTTCCGGTACAGCCAACGCTCACGACATCATCCGGTAGTGGAATGTACCAGAACCACGACTGCTTCCCTTCGGTTTGCATGATGATCGTGGCTCCTTCATCCCGACCTTCATCGCGCACCGCCTCTTTGAAGTAGGACCAGACCGTTCCCTTCTGCAAACGTTCGTCCGGCTTTTTCAAGCCCAACCGTGTCGCCAGAAAAGCCGACTGGCCGGTCGCATCGACGATGATCTTCGCCGTGATCTCCCTGGTCTCCTTCTCGCCTGCGGAATTCACGAGTTGCACTTTGACGCTGGTTGCCCGACCTTTTGGTTCGCCCGTTTCGGGACAAAGTGGGGCATCATCGAAAATCACATCCAGCACGCGGGCGCTGGTGTGACAGGTCGCCCCCTTGTCTTTCGCGTTATCCAACATCATCTGGTCGAAATCCGATCGAACAATCTGCCAGGTTTGCGAACTTTCGTGCGGATTGTGATCGTCGAAATAGAATGGTGCCGAAACCTTCGTCCCATCGGAAACAAATTGCACGCTGAACTTTTTGGGAAATGCGCTTTGTTTGAGGCGATCCAGCAATCCGAGCCGTTCGAGTGTCCAATATGTTTCGGGGATCAGCGATTCACCAATGTGAAAACGGGGGAATGGTGCTCGTTCCAAAACCAGAACATCGTGTCCCTGTTCAGCCGTCAGAGCGGCGACGGTCGAACCAGCCGGGCCTCCACCAATCACGATCACGTCGTACTGGCTGTTCAATTCCGGTTGGGCTTCCGCATTGGGTGTAGGATTGACCTGAATCATGGCTTTGTCGTTTTTTGAAGTTGAGTTGGCGAATTCACTCGGAAAGTTGGTTATTCGATTGTAGATGTCTCGGCAAGAGGTGCAGATATTTCCAGCAGGTCCAAAGCGGGTTGCTGGTTGCAGAAAATCGTTGCCAGACGTCCATAGGTTACAAAGGGTTCCTGCTGGCCAAATGCTTCCATCAAGCCTGTTCCCGAGGTGATTCGCAGGATGGCACCCAGATCGATATGCCGCAGCACATTGTGATTGATCAGCACGCGCCCCAACGGAATATCCCCCTGCAGGATTTCGTCCCGTACACGTTTCGTAACGTATTCAAAATTGAACCGCACAATTCCGAATTGAACCACCTCGTCCGTTCCGTCTTTGACCAGAATGATCTTACGGCAGTAGACATCGTTATTTTGATGGCGGTCCAGAATTCGCACTCCCACGGGTGACTTGTGATAAGACTCCATCGTCACTGTCATATGCTTTTCGTGCACCAGTAACGACTTGTATGGCTCGGGCGTCATGGCCGAGGCGACATGCTCGGTTTTGGCGAATAGATCGTCCCCGCCGGGAAACAGCGAAGCGAGCGATTTGAGTTCTTCGTGTGGATTCACGATCTTGCCTGTCGGTCATGGATGCGTTGACAGTTCGCCACAAGTTGGCGTTAGAGCGTATTACGCTCTTCTGTGCTGCTATGGACGTTGTCTGGCCTGCAAATACAGGTTCCTACGAGCCAGAGACATCACACAAAAAGATAAACAACTGCTCTGGAAGACGATTCAGGTGTAACGGACTTCGCGGTGCTGCTCTTCAAAATACTCCGGCAGCAGTGTGTCGACCTGCAGGAGTCCTTTTCGCTTCAGAACGATATTGTCACCGTCCACTTCGAGATAGCCGGCCTGTTGCTGGTTTGCAAACTGATCCGCGAATTCCTTGAGAATATCGACGCCATATTTTTCTCGAAACGGTTGAGCGGAGATTTTTCCCTCTTTCAGTTGCAACACCACTTCGCGAATGAGCGCCTGATGCGGTGTAGGTGTATAGGCCCGGTTAATCGGCAGCCGGTTTTCGTCCAACGCCTGCATGTACTCTTCAATCCGGTCCAGATTCTGGTAATGCACGCCCTGCAGATGCCCGAACGAAGAGACGCCCAACGCGAGCAGGTCGCAACCGCGCCAGACATTGTCGCGGTAGACGAAGTGATCGGTATCTGGATGTCTCACCAGTTCGTTGCCACTGGAAATGTTGTAACCCGACATCAACAGTTTGTCGATCGCTTCGTTCACCCAGCGGCGTTTGGCAGGCCAGTCGGCGACGGGGGAATCGATTCCCTGTTCCTTCATCTCTTTGGAAATGATCGTGTTGTGTGGCAGTTCCATCTGGTAGATGGTGATATTGTCGGGGATCATTTCGATCGCACGTTCGACGCATTCGGTCCAGTTCTCATCGGTTTCGCCGATCATCCCGGCAATGAGGTCGATATTGATCTGCGGAAAACCAACCTGTTGAATCCACTCATAAGCCCGCATAATCTCCGGCGACAAATGAGCCCGACCGTTTGCTTCGAGAATGGAGTCCTTGAAGTTCTCGACGCCGAGTGAAACGCGCGTGATGCCAATCTCTTTGAGTGTCTTGACTTTGTCCAGACTCAATGTGCCAGGCTCGCATTCAAACGTCACCTCTTCAGCACTGTCCCAGGAAATGTGTTCGTGCAACCTCTCGCGCAGGGAAAGCAATTGACGCGAACTGAGATACGAAGGAGTGCCGCCGCCGAAATAGACAAATCGCAAACCACGCCCCTGCACGGCGGACTGTTCGCTGATAAGGGCGACTTCTTTAAGCAGTGCCTGGACGTAGTTTTCGATGTCTTTCGCGTTCTGATTCGTGTAGACGCGGAAGTAACAGAATTTGCAGCGCTTACGGCAGAAGGGAATGTGCAGATACATTCCCAGCGGAACATTGCGGTCTGGCTCTTTTTGGAACGCGTCAAGCGCCTCGGAAACGTAATCCCCTTTCCACAACGAGAAGGGGGGATAATTCGAGATGAAATAGCTGCCGACTTCCGTCGTGGCAGCCTCTTCTTCAAGGATTTCGGAATTCAACGCTTCGGTGTTCATTCGGTTCACCTGCGGTAAATTTTCTCGTTTGCTTTTACTTTTTCCTGCCGAAGCAGAGAATCCACCCCTGATTGCTCTCTGTGCCGACCACCAGACAATTCTCGCCCACGGCTGGCCCGGCGGTGATTTTCTGTTCGGCGTTGTGTTTCCACAGTTCGCGGCCGGTTTTCAGATTGACTTCGTATAAATGCCGGTCGTTGGAGCCGAAAAACACCCGATCTCCCACCACAACCGGCGAACTGTTGATTTGTGCCTTCGTCGGAAAATGCCAGAGTTCCCTGCCAGTTTTGCGATCAAGGCATCGCAACTTTTTGTCGAAGCCACCGATGAGCACGTAATCTTGGGTGACGGCTGCCGAAGCCCGAATCTCCTGCTCCGAATCGTTATTCTTCCAGATGATTTTGGCGTTTTTCCAGTCAAAGGCATAAACGACACCACCATAAGTCCCGACGTAAAGAACATCCTCCATAACAGCGGGTGAAGCGATCAGCTGGGAGCCGAGGGAGGTCGAGCTTTTCGTTTTCCCTTCGTTCAAAGCGATAACATGCAGGTGCATGTCGCAACCGGCCACAAATGTATGCCCTTCGGCAATGGCAGGAGCGCAATTGATCATGTCCTCGGTCTGAACTTTCCAGATCAATTTTCCATCGGCTTCGTTCAGACAATAGAGGTGCCCATCGTGCGAACCAATGATCAATCGGTCTTCGATTCTGGCTGCACAACCCGCAATTTCCCCTTCTGTTGCATACGTCCACACCGGTTTTCCGGACTTGCGATCGATGGCATGCAACACACCATCTTCATCACCGACGAACACATGCTTCTCTGTCACGCGAGGGGAAGCTTTGAAAGCCGGGGCAAACGCATTCGGATCGGGATCATCGATCGAACGGTACTTCCAGGCCTCTTTTCCAGTTTTGCGATCCAGGCAAAGAAACATTCCGCCAATGGTTCCGACGTAAACGTGGTCATTGACAATCGCCGCTGTGCCGGAGACACCATATTCGGCCGGAACTTTCCAGAGGAGTTCGAGCTTTTTGGGCAGATCAGATCCTGACACGCCCTGCAACAGATTGCCATTTCGAAACGAGTTCCACGATGTCCGGACTTTCAGCCGTTCATTCCCCTTGCCTGTCAGTTCCGTGGGAACAGGTTCGGCGGAACTGATGGCATGGACGCACCATCCCATCACGAATCCGGCGACCAGCAGGCTGCGAATTCGATTCAGTGTCTGGCTTACGAACAACTGACGTTGGACATCGCGCATTCGTACAACTCCTGAAAGTCGGTCTGTTCCAGAGAACGAGGATTGAAGGTACCGGTCCACTGTTTCGTCGCATCCGCCGCGAACGTTGCAATCTGCTCCGCCGGAATTTCGCATTCCTGTAATGTGGTCGGGGAATTTGCGCAACGCACCAGCTTCGTTACGAAGTCGGCCAGCAATTGTGGGGCTGCCGGATCCGTCGCATCGCACAAACCAGCATCGGATGCAACGTCGCCATAGAGCCGACCGACCGACGAACCATTGAAGCGAATCACATGTGGCAACATCACACCGATCGCCACACCATGCGTCAAGTCGTGGTGGGCCGTTAAAGGATTGGCCAACGCATGGGTTGCACCGAGCATCGAATTTTCGATCGCCATTCCCGCGTAGTGAGCTCCAAGCAACATGGCTCCGCGTGCATCGAGATTGGCCGGGTCCTCAAAGACAATGGGAAATGCGTGCGACAAAAGTTGCCAGGCCTGTCGGCTGAACAATTGCGAGATCGAATTGCGCGGTTTGGTGACGTAGGTTTCAATCGCGTGGCTGATGGCATCGATGCCGGTTGCCGCGGCGACGGTTGATGGCATACTGGTGGTCAACTCCGGATCCAGCACGGCCACCTTGCAGGCCGCCTTTTTGTCGCCACAGGCCATTTTGACGTGCGTTTTTGCATCGGAAATGAGAGCGAACGATTGTGCTTCGCTCCCGGTCCCGGCTGTTGTCGGGACGGCAATCATCGGCAGCATTGGTTTGGTTGCTTTGCCAACGCCCCAATAATCCTGCATTTTGCCGCCGTTGGTCAGCAGGAAGTTGACGCCCTTCGCGCAATCCATACTGCTGCCGCCACCCAGTCCAACGATCAAATCGACTTTTGCTTTCCGCGCGACTTCGAGTGCTGTATCAACATCTTCTGTTGTCGGATTGCAATGAACTTCGCTGTAGACGGTGACATTCAGCCCGGCGTCATCGAGGACATCCACGGCATGTTGGGCATGACCAGCTTCCGCCAGCCCTTTATCGGTCACAAGAAAAACTTTTTTGCCATCCAGTTCCTGTACCAGTTCCCCAAGCCGATTGATGACGCCCGTACCATAAACCACACGGGTTTGCGGGTGAAAATCAAATGGAGTCAGAGAAAAATGATTCACGGAGTCCTCTCTGGCGGGTGGAGGGCAGGGTTAGTTTGTGTGAGGGCCAATCCACCGAAATGGATCGTCACTGCAGAACGATTGTGGTGGGATCTGGTCCCGGCGGGACATTTCTCAACTTCTCAATAGTACGGAATTACCCCGGCGTTGACAATTTCGTTGCTGTTACCATCAACGAAATCTCAAGGAATATAACATGTTACGACTATACGGATTTCTCTGAAAGCTGGCGTCCGTTCGAAAGATTTGCGCGCAAATCGACCAGTTTCTCCGAAACATGTTCAATCAGGTAAAGTTTGCGGGTTGTACCGGTCGATCGGATAATGCAGAGGCACCTGCGTTTTCGCTGGATTGAGAAAGATATGGGGCGTCGCCTCAGTCTCATATTGACCTGAATCCAAGGATTTACAAAATACGCAGGCTTCCTCCAGATGACCGGCGGACAACCGCTGGCCATTCCCTGAACCGTTACCGCTCAAGGATGAGCACAACTCAACTGTCTGAACTGGCAACCATTTGAAACAAATGTTGTTCAGACTTGAGATTACGAAACAGACCGGAGCATCAACTTCTCAGCCGGCGGACGTGCTGTGGAGTTTGTGTTACCAAGCAAAGGAGTGCACGAACAGTGTCCAGGATCATCGTCACCACAGCTGTCACCGCGATCATTGTCTCGACCGTTGGCCTGGTCTCCACGGCAAAAGCCCAACAGGCTGCTGCGCCGCACAAGGTCGCCCTCATCGACATGTCGCATGTCTTCAAGAACTACAAAAAGTTCGATGCCATGCGAGAAGGTCTCAAGGCTCAGATTGGTCAAAGCGACAAGCAGGCCAAAGCCATGGCCGAGAACATCAAAGCCATCCAGAAGGAATTGCAGAGTGGAACCTTCAAGCAAGGCAGCCCGCAGTACAACACTCGCGAAAAGGAACTCATTCGCCTCACCGCCGAATTTGAAGCGTTCCGCAAGAACACGCAACGCGAACTGATGCGGAAAGAGTCGCAGATCTACAAGCAGATTTACATCGAAGTGACCGGCACGGTCAAAAAGTACGCCGAGCATTACAACTACACGCTCGTCATTCGCTTCAATCGCGATCAGATTGGTGGTGAAGATGGCGAAAATCCGCAACAGATCATTTCTGGTATGAATCGCCAGGTGGTTTACTTCCGAGGTGAAAACGACATCACCGATCCGATTGTCAACTACTTGAACAGCCAATACGCCAAAGCCAATCCGTAAGGGTTGAGACATTTTTCTCGAATGGGCGATTGGCCCAGTCAGGAAAGTGGAAACAACATGCCCGGCTGTGGTGTTCCAGCGCGGATGCCACCGCCGGGTCATGTTTTCTTCCGAACAAGGCGGACATTGCTATCTGGTGATCATATCCATTGAAGGCGGCAACCCGAGTGAATGAGTCGAACGTAATGCACCTTCGGCAACAGCAGACCATTCGACGTCCCCAGTCGGTGACCGGCATCGGTTTCCTGACTGGAGCTGACGTGACTGTTCGGTTTCTTCCCGCTCCGCCCAATCATGGCATCGTATTCCAGCGGGTAGATTTGCCAGAAACGCCACAAGTACTGGCCCATATCTCCAATTGCCCAGACCGCAAAAGACGGACAGCACTGCAAAAAGGCGAAGCGGTTATTGAGTTGACCGAGCATGTTCTCGCGGCGCTGGCGGGATTACAGGTCGACAATTGCCTGGTGCAACTCAATGCACCGGAACTCCCCGGTGGCGATGGCTCTTCGCTGCTGTTTGCCGACGCCATCATGCAAGCCGAGATCATCGCACAAGATGCACCACGGCCTTGTGTCCCGGTGAGCGAACCTTTGCAGGCGCACCTCGATGGCCTCTCTGGTCTGATCTCCGTGGAACCCAATCGATCTGGAGTTCTGGAGATCTCTTACGATTTGAATTATGGCCCGGAATCGCCTGTTCCGGTTGAACAGCAGGCATTCACCATCACGCCTGAATCCTTCCTGAACGAACTCGCCTTTGCCCGGACGTTCATTCAGGAAACCGAAATCGACGTGTTACGAGCACAGGGTTACGGCACACGCACAACGGCTGCGGACCTGATTGTCTTTCGGGCTGATGGCAGTGTGATGGACAACAAACTCCGCATTGAAGACGAATGTGTTCGGCACAAAATTCTGGATTGCATTGGCGACTTCGCGTTGATCGGCTGCGACCTGATCGGCACATTTCACGCGACGCAATCCGGTCACGAACTCAATCGAGAAATCATCCGGCAGGTTGCCCGATCCGAGAAGCAGCAATTGCAGAAACAGATACCCTGCACAACAGCGGAAAGCGACTCGACGACCCACTCCGAATCGACTCCTTCCTCCGACATGGGCGAAGCTGCCTGACGTCGGTGGAACTTATTGAAAGCTCACCATGTCCACATTGATTTCACCGCTGGCCTTTGTTGACCCTCAGGCGGAAATCGGCACAAATGTCACCATTGGGCCGTTCTGCATGATCGGGCCGCATGTTGCGATTGGCGATGATTGTGTCCTCGACAGTCATGTGGTGATGACGGGGAATGTCACGACTGGTAAAGGGAACCGATTTTTTCCGCAAACAGCAATTGGTGGTGAACCGCAGGATGTTGCAGTGGGGGATCTTCCGACACACGTCGAAATTGGTGACCACAATCTCTTTCGTGAAGGTGTGACGATCAATCGTGGTGCGCAGAAAGAAGATGGCGTCACCCGGATCGAAAACCACAACATGTTCATGGCCAACAGCCATGTCGCGCACAACTGCCACATCTACAACCACGTCATTCTCGTCAATGGTGTTTTGCTGGGTGGGCATGTGCATGTGCACGACTGGGCTACGGTTTCGGGCAATTCGGTCGTCCATCATTTTTCCACATTGGGGACACTCAGTTTCGTTTCTGGTGGCTGTCGCGTGCCTCACGATGTGCCCCCCTACATGCTCTCCGCCGGCAGTGACAACCCGGTTGTGAAAACAATCAATATCATCGGCATGCGTCGCCGCGGAATTGAAGAGAGCAGTATCAAACTGATCAAGCTGGCCCATCGCCTGCTGTACCGCGAACACAAAATGCTCGAAGAGACCTGCACGATTCTCGAACAGAAATGTGGCGGCGTGCTTCCCGCCGAAGTCGAGCATCTTTTGGATTTCGTTCAACGGCAAAAGCTTGGAAAGTTCGGCCGCGCTCGAGAATCCGTTCGTAATCAACCGACTACAGATCAACAATCGACAACCAAAGACAGCAGCACACGGAGAGCAGCATGAGCCGGTTGAAAATGGCCGTCGTTGGCGTGGGAGCGTTGGGCAAACATCATGCCCGCATCCTCGCCGGTCTGAACCGCGTCGAACTTGTGGCCGTTTCGGACGTGAACGAAGACCTCGGTCGACAGATTGCCGATCAACATGACACAGAATTTGCGGCGGACTACAAAACGCTGGCTGACAAAATCGATGCGGTTTCGGTCGTTGTTCCCACGACTTATCACCTCGATGTTGCATCTCATTTTCTGAAGCAGGGAACGCCGGTGCTGGTCGAGAAGCCGTTGGCCATCAACATCGAACAGGCAGATAAACTGCTGTCGCTGGCCAACAAACACGATGCCATTCTGCAGGTGGGACATATCGAACGCTTCAACCCGGCCATGCAGGTCGCTCGTCCGCTTTGTGGCAATCCGAAATACATTAAGGCCGAACGAACCAGTCCCTTTCCCTTCCGGTCGATGGATGTTGGCGTTGTCCACGATGTGATGATTCATGATCTCGATCTGATTCTCAATCTGGTCCAGTCACCAGTCCGCAATGTCCAGGCTTTTGGTATCTCACTGTTGGGCGACCATGAGGACATCGTGCAGGCGCATCTGGAATTTGAGAATGGATGCATCGTCGATGTGACAGCCAATCGTGTCTGTCCCACCATGACGCGCAATATGCAGGTCTGGTCATCCAGCGGCCAGGTGAATATCGACTTCGCAGACCGGACGGTGAGCCAGCTGTCCCCCAGTGAAACGATGTTGTATGGTACGCCCATTATCGAACGGGCGAAAAAGCCGGATGCTGATATCGACAAGATGAAACAGGAGATGTTCGGCACTTACTTCAAGGTGAACGAACCGGGCATTGGTGATGTCGACGCCCTGACCGATGAACTCAACAGTTTCATCGACTGCATCGAGACCGGCATCGTGCCGCTGGTTGATGGTCAGGCAGGACGAGATGCCATGCAACTGGCGGATAACATTCTGCAGGCAGTCGCATCCCACCAATGGGATGGACATGCTGCCGGTGCGATTGGTCCGAAAGGTCTCAAGCCGGTCCAACACCGCGATGCCGCCTGATCGTCGGTCTCTGGTGAGAATCAAGCTTTCACATCGGTTTATTTGTTGAACGTGCAGGCCGATCAGGTCAACTCGACTACTGTTCTTGTGTGATAGTCGGTGTTCAATCCTGATTGTGTGTGAGCCGGTTCGGATGTTTTTTTCTGGCTGAACTCACTGCTTCATCGAACTGTCGCCCGGAAATATAGTCCGACGGACTTTTATCTGTGGCGGCTTACACCCCATCTGGAACGATAATAGCCGATCGAAAGACGCCACACTTGTCCGTTTGCCGCTGTCATCTCCAGATTACGGTTCGATCGCGACAAATTAACGGATTTGCTGAGATTCCCATTCCCTCTGCAATTGCGCCATGTAAATCATTCTGGCTCAATCGATTACCAGTTTCGTCTTGTCCGAAACCGTTTGTGCACTCATTTGTCCGTTGGGGTCACTGCTAACACGCGCTCAAATTAGAGTTGTTTACCTTACGGTGTGACGTCTCTGTTTCGTGGAGGGGCTATAGTTTGCAGGCCGAACGACGCTCATCGCGGCATAGAAGAGCGTAATACGCTCTATTTCGCGTCATTCGTGGTTTCTCTGGCTCCCCGTCTGCGCGGGGATGACTTGCTTCGTTCTCGTAACCACGCTTGTCAAAGTTTTTGCAGGGTTTGCTTCCGCCTGCTGATTTGCATCTGGATACCAGCGATTAACAAAGTGTTCACATTGTGTTCTTTTGACCACTTTTTGTTTTTCTTGAGAAAAATTGTTGATTTTCGCAATTATGAAGGTTTCATTTTGCCGCCGAAGTGCCGTTTCCTTTGTTTGGTTTACATTTTTTTCATTTTAACACCATGAACAGCACTCGACGCGAACAGTTTTCCGACCTCATCGCCAGGCATCAATCTCAGATTTTTGGTTTCGTCCGAGCACTTGTCCGTTCAAATCATGATGCTCAGGATATCCATCAGCAGACATTGGTAGTCCTTTGGCGTAAATTTCATCAATTTGAACTGGGGACGAATTTTCTTGCCTGGGCGATACGTGTTGCGAAAATGGAAGTTCAGCAGTTTTACCGCGCGCAACAAAAACAGGGCGGGGTATTCGCAGCGGATGTTCTGTCGGATCTGGCACAGGCAATGGAGAACGATATTCGAGAGGGTGTTGTGGATGAGCAGAAAGAAGCTCTCGAAAAATGTCTCTCAAAATTGAGCGTGCCCGACCATGACCTGATCATCGAGGTCTATCTTTCGGAACAGAAGATTAAGGATGTTGCCGAGAAACTGGGAAGAATTCCCCAAAGTGTGAGTAATTCACTGCGGCGGATTCGCCATCAATTGTTTGAATGTATTGAACGAACGTTATCGAGATCACCCAGCGACGTTACTTCAACATGATCGTGCAGGAATGACGGAACAGGAGCGACAACGACTACTCACTCTGGCCGATCTTTATTGCTCAGAGAATATCGACAGCGAACAGCTGGTCGAATTGCAGGAGATCCTGCGTCGGAGGGGCGATGTGTCGGCCAGGTTGTTCGTTCGCTACCTGCAAATGCATGCCAATCTTGACGAGGCATTGCAGGCGGCAGGTGCACATCGCGAAATCGACTTTTCGCAAATTACCTCTGAAGACGAATTGCCATCGTTGCCCCCTATGCCAAAATCGGGTGATAAAAGTCAGACGGAATCCCGTCCGACGCCCCGGAAGAAAGAAACACGCATTGCCGGGCGATCACCCACGGTGGTTCTGTCGATGGTGTCGCTCGTATCAGTGAGCCTCGCAGCCGCAATCGTCATTGCCATTTCATGGATTCACCGCCTTCAAACTGATATCGCCGGGACAAATCGCATAAACGATTGGTGGGTGACTGTGATGGTGGTCGAAAACGCCACCTTTGAACTGAATATCTGGAAACTTGAGGCCGGGCAGAGATTGAAGCCCAATTCAACAGTCTTTCTCAAGCGTGGCGTTGTCTGGCTCCGGTTTCCCACGGGCGTGAAGGTGAGTCTTAAAGGCCCCGCCAGATTTCAGTTGACTTCCGAAAACTCTGGTGAATTGTCATTCGGGCTGCTCACTGCTGACGTTCCGCCCGAGGGAGTTGGTTTCTCCGTTTCCACACCCCGAACAAACATTGTCGATTTGGGAACGCAGTTTGCCGTCAGCGTCTCCAGTGAAGGGGACGAGGAAGTTGTCGTTCTGCAGGGCGAAGTATCTGTCACGAATATCCCGGCGAAAAATCAGGCAGAAGAAACCATCCATTTGACATCTGGACAGCATATTCGGCGCCAGCGGAACTCGGACACCTATGAACAGGCTGAATCCATCTCATCAAAGTTGTCGGACATATCACACCATGTCTTCGCTGGTCAGCAATCTGTTGTTGCATATTCCACGAAGACAGGCCTTCCGGGAAACCACCATGAAAATCAGGGGCCTTTGGGACATGACTTCGTTGTCAATCAACCGATCTTTGTGACTCAACTGGGCGCATTCGACAGCGACACGGATGGATTTCAGGGGACGATCATTACCGATATCTGGTCGCGCGACGATAACGGAACGCCGGACGATCCAGATGATGATACTTGCCGGGAAGTCGTGGCGACGATGACCTTTTCGGCCGATTCACCTGGCCAACTGATCGAATCCAACCGCATGAAACCGCTCGCTGAACCGGTTTTTCTTAAACCCGGGGCTTATACTGTGGCCTCTCGCGGCTTCAGTGATGCCGACCCGGCCGGGAACACTTCCGCGGGTTGGCTGACACCTGCACGTTTTGCAGCTTCAAGGTTTGTCAAATCCATGAACGACGGCAATGGCGCCCTCTCTTTCGTCGGTCGTGGGCGTTTTCTTCACATCGAGGACGCATCTCTCGACAAAAGAACCCAACCAGATGACACACACGATGCCGGACGTTCTCCGGTCGATCCCTATTCCGGTCCAACATTTGTTTTTCAGGCGGTCAAGTGACCTCCTGGTCGTTTTCTCCCTTTCTTGAAAGGTCCCATCATGAATCCCAACAAGCGTTCCCGAAAGACTCGATCCGGATTTACACTCATTGAGTTACTGGTCGTTATTGCCATTATTGCAATTTTGATTGCCCTGCTGCTGCCCGCCATTCAGCAGGCACGCGAAGCGGCCCGCCGCACACAATGTAAAAGCAACCTTAAACAACTTGGAATCGCGTTACACAATTATCACGATGTGCACAAGTCCTTTCCGGCCGGTGTACACAATCACGGAGTGAATGTTAATCATAAATCGACAGCCTGGAGCATTGCAATTCTGCCTCAACTGGAGCAGGCAAGTCTGTACGAAGAAATCAAGATGGATACCAATGACTTCACCATTGGCCCGACTTTTAATAATCCTCAGGAAAAACACGCACTCAGTGTCTTTGTCTGTCCCTCCGATATTGGCCCCCCGATTAATCCCAATCGGCAGAACATGGCGAAATCAAACTACCCTGGTGTGGCTGGCTCCACACGTTCCGCCACGAATGCAACTCAGGCTGCCGCTGACGATTATTACAGTGAAACGACCGGCATTTTCTGGATGAACAGTGGCTGTCGCATTGCCGATATCACAGACGGCACATCCAATACAGCCATGATCGGTGAGCGCGACGCGGCTGATGGCTCGGCAAATTCCGAGAGACATGGGGCTGCCTGGTTCGGTCCTGTGGCGCTTCGATTCATGAACGGTGTCCTCGGGTCTACCAAAGGATCTGAAGCCGGTTTGCAACTCAACTCGACGGGAAACAGTGCAAACGCACAATGGAACAGTTTCGGCAGTCTGCATGAGGGAGGTGCCCAGTTCGCATTCGCCGATGGTTCTGTAACCTTCATCCCTGATTCGATTTCCACTGCGAACTACGAAGGCATTGGCACCAAACAGGGTAGCGAAACGATCAGCCTGCCGTAGGCCAATATGCTGATTGTTGTTGTTGTTTTATTGACAGACTGAAACAGGACGCGGAATATGTTCACCGTTTTTTTACGTTCCGGTTGGTTCTCAGCTTCGGCTGTTGTGGCTTTTGCTCTTTTTGGTTGTGAATCGAGTGACGGAATCAAACTTGGTGAAGTTTCCGGAGTTGTCACGCAGGATGGGAAACCTCTTCCCAAAGCTGAGGTCACTTTCACACCGGAATCGGGTGATCGCATTTCGACTGGCAGTGCCGACGCCAGCGGCAAGTACAGCTTGATATTCACCAGGGACCGCACGGGTGCCGTTGTCGGCAAGCATTCCGTCTCGGTCCGTCTGCCGGGCGAGATGGATGAAGAAGGCAGAAACGAGGTCGGTGGGACCGATTTTGATCTCGATCTGACTGTGGAGGTCAAAGCAGGTTCCAACACCATCGATATCGACGTGACGGAAGAATAGGCCGTTGGCAGAGATTTCCGATCTCTGCTTCCGTGCCTCGACAAGCACGCCAGGCGCGTTTCACACTTCAAACGGTGAGACACGATGGCGTGCTTTTTTTGACTCTGAATTTTGTCCGTCTTTAGAGCGTATTACGTTCTTCTGTGCCGCGACGGGCGTCGTTTGGCCTGCAAGCAGTTTCCCACGAGCCAGGGAGTATCACACCAGAAGGGAAACTGCCCTGTCGAACTGTCTGGGATGAGGGGGCGAACACGAGGCGATTTCTGACTCAGTGGCTAACGTGACTGGCATGGCGACGGGCAAGCAGACTCTTGATCGCACAGTGGCAGGCGTTGCAGCCACCACCAGCACCAGTCTGTTTGGTGACACAGCGAACCGATGCGGCTCCATCCAGCGTGATGGCCTGTTCGACCTGGGACTCCGTCACTTTGAGGCAGCGACAGAGCATTCGGTCGGCTTGTGTAAGCGAGTTGGCGGGAGGTGTCATCGGGTTGGTTCCGCTCGGCGATTCTCTCAGGTCAGCCGGATTTCGGAAGAAGGCAGATCAGTTGCACTCAAATGAGCTTCGTTCCAACAAACAGTGTTGACACTGGGTCTCAATGTCAGGAGTTTAACCGATTCCTGGCTCATGTCAATCATATTCGATGCCTGATGCCGTTACAGATGCCGGGATCAATGCTGGATTGAGGTTAAATTGGGCAGTTTTCAACAGATTTCCACTGTTTTTTCACATTCCAGGTCGTTGGGATTTTTCTCGTTTTTTTCGTGTTTCGTCGAAAATGGCTCAAGTCGAGATCTGAAATTGCCGAACTGGTCTTGTCCCAAATCAGGATTCGCTCTATCCTCCCGCTCCCTTTCCACTCACACCTGCGATGAATCCTCATCCGACAGCGCCCCTTTTTTCCCTCTCACGAAGAAACGATTCTGGTTGTTGCCCGGAAACTTCCCACTCAAGATTACTCACCAAACTTATTCCACGCGTACTCAACTCTCTTTCGCTTAACACACTCTCTCGTTGCGCCCACCGGAGGGGCTCATGTTGCTGCACCAAATTGCAACCATTCTGCGTAATGTGTTTCCACTTTTCTGTCTGTTGGCATTGGCTGGCTGCAACACGATGGTGGCAGGCCTGAATAACTTTGAGGGCCAGAATTACTACAAAGAAGGCAACTACTCGATGGCAAGGATGGAATTCCAGCGGGCGATTGCCAATCAACCCTTCAACGCGAATTATGTTTACAACCTCGCTGCGGCGATGCAGAAACAGGGTGACGTCGTCGGAGCCGAACAGACTTACCGCAAGGGAATTCAGCTTGATCCTTCCCATCAGCCAAGTTATCACGGTCTGATTTCATTGTTGAATCAACAGGGGCGGCAGGACGAAGCAACCAGTCTGCTGCAGGCCTGGGCGGGTTCTCAGCCGCATTCTCCTGTCCCACGTGTCGAAATGGCCTGGCTACAACGGGAAATGGGAGACACGGCTGGTGCGGAAGCCTCATTGCGTTCGGCTCTCGAAGTGCAACCGAATCATCCGACGGCGTTGGCCCATTTGGGGCAGATCTATCAGGATACGGGTCGGCAGGGCCACGCGGTTGCGATGTATAAACGATCGCTGCATCACCGCTGGTATCAGCCAGAAGTACATTCCCGCCTGGCACAGTTGAACGGTGGCGGCGCACACAGCTCCGCCTCCCGGCGTTTCGCGTACGGCAAGGCTTCACGATTTGCCTATTTAAGCAGCCATCATTCACCCGAGGCGTTGCGATTTGTCTCCAACGACAGCATGTACGCACCACATCACCCGCCGACTCCGGAAATGGCTGACGGCCCGATTCTCGAAGCACCGGTCCAATCAACTCTGCTGCCCGTTCAGCCGGGGCATGTACAGCAGATGAGTGCCGATTTTCCCACTTCTGCACCGCCTCCCACACCAGTTCCACAGTCGATGGAACTGCCGGAAGTCGAGCCGCATTGATTGGACACCTGACACTCGACTTTTTGTTCGCGTTCTCCGGCAGTATGGTTTCTCGCCATCGCCCTGTCGATCGTGACAAAATGTATCCATTTCGATGCGATTCTCGCCAACTTCACCGCCTGACATTGGCTGACTTGACGTCCTCCCTGTGATTCGTCATGTAAAGGTTTGACGGACAGCGTTTCATTCTGGAGTCGTTTACTTTTTCGTGTGACGATTCTCGCTCGTGGGAGCCTGCGTTTGAAGGCCAAAAGACGATTTTCGCGCCACAGAAGAGCGTAATACGCTCTATTGCAGGACATGCGCTGCCACTGCATGAAACAAAACTACGACAAACAGAGAAAGACCGACAATCATGGTGCGCATTCTGGTGCGAGACAATCTCTCCGAAGCGGGGGTCAAACTGCTGCAGCAGACTGACGGCATCGAAATCGAAATCAACAGCGAGAAAATGTCGCCGGAAGAAGTACATGAGAAGTTGCAGAACTTCGATGGCGTGATTGTCCGGTCTGCTACCAGGTTGACGGATGAAGTTCTCGCGGGTCAACAGCGGCTCAAAGCGGTCGTCCGGGCAGGTGTTGGCGTTGATAACATTGACCTCAACGCGGCAACCCGAGAGGGAATTGTCATCATGAATACCCCGGCGGGAAACACGGTCAGCACGGCCGAATTGACCGTTGCGATGATGATGGCCCTTTCCCGCAACATTGCTCCAGCCGCGCAAAGCATGAAAGAAGGCCGCTGGGACCGCAAGAAATTTACAGGCACGCAACTGGCGGGCAAGACACTGGCGGTGATTGGCCTGGGTCGCATCGGCATGGAAGTTGCCAAGCGAGCCATCGCATTGGAGATGAAGGTTCTTGGTTACGATCCATTTCTGTCATCAGAACGAGCGGCTCAGGCAGGAATTGAACTGTACCGGGATGTCGACGAGATCATAAAACATTGCGATTATCTCACCGTGCACACCCCTTTGACGGATGAGACGCGCGGGTTGATCAATGCGGATCGGATTGCCACCATGAAACAGGGTGTGCGGATCATTAATTGTGCGCGTGGTGGTATTGTCGATGAGAGAGATCTGGCTGATGCGATCGAATCGAAACATGTCGCCGGAGCCGCGCTGGATGTCTATTCCTCGGAGCCACCGGAAGACACACGACTGACACAACTCGATGCCGTATTGCCCACGCCACACCTCGGAGCCTCCACAGATGAAGCTCAGGAAATGGTGGCGGTCGAAGCGGCCGAGATCATCGCCGGTTTTCTGCTGCGAAATGAAGTGCGGCATGCCGTCAATATGGCCCCCATTTCCGCGGCTGAGATGGAAGACATGGGGCGGCATCTCGATCTTGCGTATCGCCTTGGTTTGTTGCTTGCACAGCAGAATAGATGCAGCACGGTCAAAGCCGCTCATGTGGAATTCAAAGGCGAAGCCTCGGACAAGAACACGAAACTGATGACCGCTGCCTTTGCCACCGGGTTGCTCGAATCGGCTGTTGACAGTGTGAATGTTGTGAATGCCGAATCACTGGCGCATGCACGTGGCATTGAACTGACGACGTCTTCATCGAAAGATACGAAGACCTTTTCCACAATGGTTTCCGCTTCGGTTACAACCGACGATGGAGAATTGACGGCAGCAGGTACGATTTTCGGCACGAAGTACCTGCGACTTGTGCGGCTTGGCAAGTTTCCGTTGGAAGCCTACCTCGACGGGTTGCTGCTGCTTTACTGGCACAAAGATGTGCCGGGCGTCATCGGCTTCATCGGAACGACTTTTGGCAGGAATCAGGTCAACATCGCGCACATGGCGTTGGGGCGCGAAGGGAAAGAGCCGGGAGGAGAATCCGTCGCTGTTTTGAACCTCGACAATGAGCCTTTGGCGGAAACCCTGGCGGAAATTGAGAACCACGAGGCGGTCACCGGTGTCGAATTGGTGAAACTGCCACCGGCCGATGCAACAATGCAACTGCTCGGCGGTCCGGGGAAGTAGGAAGACTGCTTTTCCCGCTCGAATCACCACATGATAAATAGACGAGTTTCGTGTTGAATACTGAGACTTTTGACAATGAACCGATTTCCCCATTTGGTTTCGCAGCAAGACTCGCGACCTCGCGAATTCAAAATTGGAAACCTTTTACAGTTTATTGAAGTCGCAAATGCACTTGGAGAGTCATTCGTTTTTCGTGGGCAAAAACTCGATTGGGAATTATTGCCATCGATTGCTCGTGACATTGGACGTTCTGGTTTTCTTAACAATGAACAGGAGATGTACTGGGAGTTTCGCAACCATGCTATTCCATTCAACACTGCAAACGCTGCAACTATGTGGCAGTGGTTGGCGCTCGCCCAACACAGTGGTCTACCGACGCGCCTGTTGGATTGGTGCATTAACCCGCTGGTAGCGTTGTGGTTCGCAGTTAAGGAACCACCCCAGACGGAAAAACATCCACAAGAAGAACCATCGCCGCAACAATGCGGCCATGGTGTAGTTTGGGCATTGCATGTTGACAAATCAGAAGTAGTCTTTGATTCAGAAAATGCACCGGATCCATTTGGAATTGAAAAAACACACATCTACTATCCCGAACATGTGTCAGCCAATATCACCGGCCAGACAGGAGTCTTCACGGCACATGGACGAACGGAGAGCGATGACACGGAGTTTTTGCCTTTCGAAAGCGAACCGAATGCTGACATCATTCTTTCAAAAATCAGAATACCCAACTCGGCGTTTTGGCATATTCGTTACCAACTCGCAAATATCAACATCAACTATGCGACAGTTTTCCCAGGTCTTGTGGGAATAGCAAACCGTATTCGGTATATGAACCAGTTTAGCCCTGACGAACCGACAGACATACTATTCCCAAGTGACACTCAGACATCATAGTTTGTTGCACTTCCGTCGAGTTGGAATTTCTTCTGTGACATTAAATTTAATGTACGAACACTTCGACCACACAGCCGATCTCGGTTTGCGAATGCAGGCCTCCACGCTGCCCGAACTCTTCGCCGAAGCAGGCCGGGCTTTGACATCTGCCATCATTGCCAATGTTGAAGATTTGCAATGTGAGACCGGGATCCAGATCGAAATTTCGGGAGAGGACCGCGACTACCTGCTGTTTGACTGGTTGAATGAACTGCTGTTCCACTTTGAACAGAATGGGCTGCTGCTGTGGGAGTTTGAGATTGCGATTGATGAATCGGGATTGAATGCGACCACAAAAGGCGACACATTCGATACGTTGCGACATGTTGAATCACACGAAGTGAAAGCGATCACGTATCATGGTCTGCGGATTGAAGAAACCGCGGACGGTTTTGCGGCTGAGGTGATCGTCGATATCTGAAAGGTCGTCCCTTTTTTTCGTTCGCATTGACGAACAAAACCCGAGAGAACAGGGAACTCCCGTTGTCACTTATTCGTCCAAACGAAAACGATAACGCACCACACACCGGGAATGACCCAACATCGATTGAGGAGTTGATACCATGTTGAAATGTCTGCTGCCGATGCTTGCTTTGATGATTTTCGCTGCCACCATTCCTGCCGAAGCTGACGACGCGAAGAAATACCTGAAAGCGTTCCCACCTGCCAAAGAGGACATGGTGCGTCATATCATCATGTTGCCGCATAAGGATCGGGGGGAGGATCAGAACTTTCGGGTTGAGATTTTCGTCGGCAGGGAGATGCTGACCGACGGGGTGAACGAAGTGGGGTTGGGTGGAAAAATCGAATCGAAGCCGCTGCAGGGCTGGGGGTTTACTTATTACGAAGTGAAAAAATTTGGACCTGCCTTCTCGACATTGATTGGTGTCCCGCCGGGTACACCGAAGGTGAAAAAGTTTGTGAAGATTCCCTCCATCACCATTCCTTACAACAGCCGCGTGCCGCTTGTGGTATATGTTCCAAAGGATGGGGAGGTCCGTTACCGCATCTGGCAGGCATCGGAGACGATTGAGAAGGCAAAGCGAGGGTAAGGGCGGATTTCAGGCTGGCGGGTCTGAATTCATCGATGTCATGGGATAGAGCAGTTTACTTGTTCGTGTGACGCTTCTCGCTCGCGGGAATCTGTATTTGCAGGACGAAAAACGTCCATCGCGCCACGAAGGAGCGTAATACGCTCCAGCAGGGTTAATCTTCATACTCGTCCCAGTATTCAGACTCTTCGATCATTCCATATTTTTCAGCGATGAGGGCATCATCGATGACCAAAGTTGCGTATCCACTCTGGCCATTGTCGGCGAGCACAATTCCGTCGTCACGCATTCTGGTCAACTCGTCGGTTTTTTCAGGCAGGAGTTCCACCATGTCTTCAATCGAATTCACATCGGGAGTGAGCCGCTCATCTCGCCAGATGGCAACAAAACGTTGCCGGCCCTGTTTCCAAAGCTCTCGGTATTTTCCGCGTACGAATTCGTGCAGTTGATTCTCGAATCCAAATGGCAGGTTGAGATGTTGGATCAACTCCAGTACATCCGCCAAGTCTTTCAGTCGTCCAGGATTTGTCATTCCCGAGGCGAGTTTGAGTTCGACGAGGTGCGGCAAGCCGATGTAGCGGATTCCGTCTAAGTCGACTGCCACATCATTTGGGTCGGGAAAGGCGACCGGTTTCTTCTTGCCATCGCCCGGGAAGTCGCCCGTCACAATAAACTCGATTTTGACACCGAATTCCGTGTCGCGGAGATGTCTGCTCTTTTCAAAAGGTGGCAGATATCCGAGTCCGGCAAGTTTTTCATGGATGACTCTCAATTGATCGCGCGTGACAAGAATGTCGACATCTTCTGTGAATCGACGAAACCCGTGGCGGAACAATGCCATGCCGCCCACAATTGCATAAGGAATACTCAACTCATCCAGTTTCGCGACAATCTTGTGAAGCGCCTGAAAAACGGCACTCTTCTCGTCAAAATGCCGACTGCCTTCGCTCAAAGCCCACCTCGGATTTTTTGCAAGTTGGTTTTCATAACTGTGGCGCGTACTTCGAGGGTCAACATTCGTCAAGTGAGACGATGTGTGCCGACCATTCAAAACCTCATTTGAAGTCGATTTATTCATGCGCTGCGCTAGAAATTTGAGTTCAGAATCGCCGCAGGCGAAATTGTTGCCACGCAAAGATGTCCATCCAGTTTCCCCGACTGACAAACAAAACGCTACCCCAAAACCTCTACCCACGGAGATCAGGTTTCGGCAGATCAAGTCGTCCGAAGTAGGAATTGGACGTCAAAACACCACAGTATCAGAACGTATACCAGGGAATCTCTCTGACACAGAGTACGGTCAGCGGTTCGCAACCATGCTGATTGTCTGAGCCGTTTCGTCCAACTCCGATGATGGTTCGGACCGGCTTTCGAAGTCGGAATGCAACCACCAGTCACGGGCATGGCGATTCGTCCAGTTGGCCAGAGACGATTTGCACTCCTCCAGCGCATCAGCCAGTGCGTCGATCTCCGCGAATCGCTTCTCCGGTTCTTTCTCCAGACATTTCATCACGAGATGGTTGAGTGAGTCCGGAATGCTGGCATCGATTTCGGTCAATGGTCGCGGCATTTCGTTGGCATGTGCGAAGATGACCTTCAACGGTTTTTCATGTTGAAACAGGGGCTTGCCGGTGAGCAGAAAATAGGCGGTCGCTCCGAGGGAGTAGATATCCGACTGTGTGCCGAGTTCACCTTCGAGCGTGCTTTCCGGTGCGGCGTACAATGGTGACCCGACGATCGCCCCGACCCGCGTCAATCGCAAGTCTTCTTCGTCATCGTCATCTGTTATCGATTTGACCAGGCCGAAATCGAGCAACTTGGCGACGTCATACATTCCGCCGCGCTCAGCCGCAAAGATATTCCCCGGTTTGATATCACGGTGAATCAGGCCAATTCCATGTGCTTCTTTCAACGCACCGCAGACCTGCGAGAGCAGGTGGACGACTCGTTCCGGAGGGAGCGGTCCAAAACGATCAACCAGTTCCTGCAAACTCAGACCAGGCAGAAATTCCATTGCGTAATAGAATGTGCCATCGTCCGTATGCCCGTAGTCGAAGATCTCGACGGTATTGGGATGTGTCAATCGTGCCGTCGCCTGCACCTCTTCTTCAAACCGGACAATGGTTGTCGGATCGCCCGCTTTTTCCGGTTGGATCAGCTTGATGGCACAGGGCCGCTTTAGCAGATGGTGTTCTGCCAGATAGACTTCGCCCATTCCACCAGCACCCAGCTTCTCCCGCAACGTGTAGACACCGAGTCGTCGTGCTTCAAAGGCTTCACGTCGCAAAGCGCCAAACCGATGCGTCCCATAAACTGCCGCCGCGCAAGCAATTGCGAGCCACAGGAACATGGCGGAAAAACCACCTCGCTCAAACAGTTCTCTTGCAATGTATTTCGAACCTTCCGACTGTTCGACCAATCCAACGTACAGCGACGAAAGCAGAGGAAACATGGCAAATGAAGCAACGACAATCAGTGCACGCTTCCAGGTATTCGGAATGAACAGGCCATAAATGTAGATATGCAACATCCAGGGCAGAGCTGTGACAGCAGGATAGGCCGCGGCATACTGCAAAGGTTGGGTGATGATCTCTGAACATCCATCGCAGGCTCGGTAGGTCTGCATCCAGGCGAAAAACAGAGCCGGTATGCCGAAGATGATCAATTCCGAAATTCGTAATGCACGGAGGGTAGCCGTACAGCGATAGCAGAGTTTGGTTGCAATCAATCCCAGTAGAATGGTGACGGCAATATGCGGGCCAAGCAATGCCCACGCGGGGTTCCCTGTGACATTGTATTCTTCACTCACGAAGAATCCACGAATCAGAAACGCCAGAAACCCGCCACAGAGTATGATCGACGCTGCCCGGAGTCGATCGCGGAGTACACCATGGACCAATTGGTTGAACTGCGCAGACGTATTTCCACTATCGGAGTGAATCCCCCCATGAGGGCAGAATTCACGCTGGACAAATGAGGAGGGGGTTTTTGCGGTCACTTTATTTGGGGCGGGT
Source organism: Planctomycetaceae bacterium (assembly GCA_028284145.1). Lineage (GTDB taxonomy): Bacteria > Planctomycetota > Planctomycetia > Planctomycetales > Planctomycetaceae > JANQSH01. Next base: position 101,624 of record JANQSH010000050.1, read on the forward strand.
TGCTCGGCGGCCATTTGGGATTCCATTTGAGAATCCCCACAGGAGATCGAACAGTCGATCTTGTCGGGGTATATTGCGGATTTGATTATACGCCCTGGGCCATGCAAAATGGAGTGGCGATCAGCAAAAACCGAACTGACGAGATCGAGCCTGAAACAGGCATGTTGTTTTGTTCATTCAGATGATGTCCCGCCTTTGTTGCGTGCCAGGTATCGGCTGAACCGAGGTCGACAGTTGGTTTTCCCAATCGAGCGAGGCTGGCTGCAAAGATTCCGGATGGGGGGGCGGAATGCCTGCCTGCCTGTCAAGCCGGCGACGGTAGCATTCGCCCAAACGCATCATCAGCTCAAGTATCAACAAATCCGCCCGCGCCATCACATGTCGGAAACTGCGATTGCCCAATCCGTTGACAATCGACTCGACACGAGCGAGATGGAGTTGGAGCGTCTCGCGGGGAGTCAGATTTGCGGCGGCGATCAACTCGGCCAAAGTCGCGATTTCTTCTCCCAGGCTACTGCCGGACCCCATAATCACGTAGGTCCGCAACAGTTCCTGGTAATACGCATTGATCCCTTCCGGCAGTTGAGCAGAAGTCGCTGGCTCAGTTGATGAATCGGACAGGATCTCCTGCATCTGTTGCAATGTGGAAGTGAGCCTGGACGTAGGCGTTTCGGTATCTGTCGGTGGCGATGCGTTCCCTGTTGCCGAAAGTGATTCCAACTGTGCGACAATCGCTCGCTGCTGACTCAACAAGTGATCCGCTTCATCCCTCTCCCGAGTTAATCGCTTGTGTTCGGCAAGCGAAAGGCGATGGTGCTCCTGACGCAAACCCATGCGAGAAACGGCATGCAGTACCATGTCGAGCAAAACGGGGGAATTCCAGAGTTCTGCCGTCACCAGAATTTCGCACTCGTAACACAGCGCGGTTTGCCAGTCAGAATGGCTGGCGTGAGGTGTGACAACAACGACAGCCCCTTCAAAGCCACCAGCTCTCAGTGCGGGCAGAAAACGAGCCAGAGTGATGTCAGAGTCATAAATGGATTCATTTCGTCCCATCCCAGTCCCACCGGAAGCGATTTGAAAAGGACAGACAATCACACAATCAACCGGTTCATCACGCAGGTGCGAAAACGCCGTGGATGTTGAGGTGGCCCAGAAAAATCGGGAAGAATGATGCCCGATACCATCCAGGCTCAAGGCAAGCGATGTCCACGTCGGTTCTGATGTGCCAACCCACAAAAAACTGGGATTTGCAGAGAGTTTGCTTTTGACATCGAGCCTGTCGGTCATGACTTCATGATCTTGCAGTGATTGAATCGCTCATCGCCCGGGTACACGGGAGCCAGCCGGCTCAGACGTCTGAACAAAACCGTAATCAGACCAGAAGTCCTTATTTGAAAAGAACTTTTGATCATGTTTCGGGAGCCTGTATAGGCCGAAACCTGTTGGCAAGTCAATATGAAACCTGCAGATAAGCAAGAAGGGATTAGTGGTTCTTTATTCACATTTCAGGCAGGCGTATCGGCAAAACATTTGTTGTTCTTTCGAGCAAGTTGCTGATTTTCGTCTTTTTTTGGATTTTCGTCAGATTTTCTTGCAAGAGATGTCTGAAAAAACGTACCAGTGGCAGATGGAGAGTATCCATTAACGATGCAAGGGCTGCCATCGTGACACCAAAGGAATGACTGACAGACTGGCAGGGAGGTTTCCAAGATGCTCGTTTTGACAAGGAAGAGAGGACAGGAGATTCAGATCGGCGAAGACATTACCGTTTCCGTTGTCAAACTCGCAGTTGGTCGCGTTCAACTTGCTATCAATGCGCCCCATGAGATCCCGATCCACCGCAAAGAGGTGTATGATGCAATCTCCTCCGATACGGATGTCGATTTCTACCTCGCACAGGCTGGAGCTTAGATTTCACAGTCTATTAATCGCAAATCAGCCCCTTGGTTGACAAATGTCTCATCGCACGATCCGGTGATGTCTCAGTTAAAAATGACGACCACTTGTGGATCACGGTTTTGGAGTCCGTCAACGGAATTCGGTCGGATGGTGGCTACTTGCCCCCGCCCCGGCGTGCATCATCCTGCTGTTGGAGATGTTCCATCGTTTCGCCATCGGGGGTCCGCAGATACATAAATGTTCCACTTCCAGATGCAACCAAAAGGCCATCTTCTGTTGTGATTCGCGATTGAGCCACGGCGGTCGACAGACCACTGTGGGTGACTTCTCCCTCGGCAAATATGGTTTCGCCGTTCCAGGCAGGGCGGATGAAGTTTGCGTTAAGTTGAACTGTTACTGCATGATATCCCTTTGGAGCGACGGATCGTATGGCTCGACCCATTGACGTATCCAACAATGTGGTAACAACTCCACCATGCAGAATGCCCAGCGTTCGCAGATGACGATCGTCGATTTTCAGCCGAAACCTGGCGCGGCTGCAGGCATATTCTACCAGCACGATATCGAGATGATCGATGAACGGGATCTTCGGGCCGGCGTCGTTTGCTGGTTCTGGCACCGTGCTCAAACTCTCGCGACGTTCCTCGTTTTGATGTGGCTCACTCACGCGCACCTCGCCCTTTCGTGAATTTCTACCCACTTCGCACAAAAACATGCCCCGTCACAGGGGCGCCATTATAGCGCGGGTTGGCGAACAGGCACGAGTATGCACAAGTCTGCTCCTGGAAAAGAGGCAGAATCTGCCGATCTGCTCACCAGCTTTCATTTATGGTCTCGTTAAACTCGGAGTCAACACTGGAGATTACGCATTGTTTTCCCGGTTGGCCAGAATGAAGGCAGAAGAATCGGCACAATCGGTACAAATCCGCCAGTTTGAAGGTGAATGGTCAAAGCGGCGCAATCCGAATAACCGATACATTCGTTATATCCCAATCCCTTGCGCGCTCGTTGCAGGGAGATCAGGTTCGGATTGACGTTTCGATGGCTGTCGACTCTGGTTGCAAAACCGTTCCGTCATACCATCGGTGTGCCACATGGAAATGGGACCTATGAGCACCTTACTCACAAAACTGGCTCAACATACTGCTGAACCACTGCTGGTGGCGATCATCGTCCTGTGCCTGTCCACCATGGCAAGCGGTAACAGCTATTTCAATCAGCCCGATGGCCAGCGACCTTTTGGGCCGGCTTCCGGCGCGTGGCCACCCGACCCTGCCATGCTGATGGCTGGTAAAGTCCAACCTCCATCGGCCATGGCCGCCCCTAACGGTTATCCACCCGGTGCACATCCCAATGCTACCTATTACCCGATGAGTCCCTCCCCGGGCTCGAATGAAAGAAACGAATTTGTCTGGAATTTTGACCTGAAGTTGCTGAACTTCTTCAAAAGGACGACCAACAATACCTGGATTCGGATGGAATACCTGCTCTGGAGTTACCGAGCTCCGGGTGCCCGTCCAATTGGTTCTGATCGAGAACTGACCGGACCGCGGAATCGCCTCGATGGAACGGCTGGTCCCGGAGCCAGTGTTGCGACGATGGAAGGTTTCAATTTCCGTCACGTCAATGGCGTGAGACTCACCTGGGGCGTGCCTCTTGTCAGTGGCGACGAAGTCGAACATTCATTTTTTATACTGCAGCGGAACCAGGAAAGTTTCGACAGCAGTGGTCAGACAATCCTCACTGACCTGGATAGCACAACGGTCACAAACGCGGCCGCCTTCTGGGACGTCTCGTACGAGTCAACGGTCTCGCGACAGACCTGGGGCATGAACACAAAGTTTGTGCATAAGGTTTCTTCGCTGGATACCGGTTTTGTCTTCAAGCTGGTCGGCGGGATACGATACCTCAATTTTGACGACCAACTGAATACCACCGGTGTTGCATCAGCCGCTTCTCCCATTGGAGCGCGAACCGGTGTGATCCTCTCACACGCAGATAACCATCTGATTGGGCCGCAATTGGGATTCCGATTTGAGTTCGTTCACGAATGGTTCACGCTCGGGGTGGAGCCGCTCTTTACGCCAGCGCTCAACATCTATCGTGCACAAGTCGATTCGACCAACATCATCGATGCCAGCGGAACCACGCTGACGACATCAACCCGTCGCGTCGATCTCTCAGCCATATTCGACATCACCGCCTACATGCGCATTCGCCTGTCAGAAAACGCGATGTTGTACGCCGGCTACAGCTATCTCTTTGCCAGCCATGTGCAGCATTCCTTTGATGCTGTGAACTATCAGCACGACCCGTCGGCGAGATTCACTGGCCCGGTCGTGCGAAAGGACCTGGAAGAACTGTTTCTGGATGGCCTGGTCATCGGCGGCGAATTTCGGTTTAAGTAGCCACGATGCGCTGGTCCATCAATTGCCTTGGTTGTGAATCGCGGATCGCGTGGCCGGTAGTGCCCTTTCAAGGTTGGATGATTATCCAGCGCACGGCCGACCCTGGTTGAGATTGGATGATGGATTTGGCCGGTCGGCTCTGCCTCTCCATTGAGGGACAGGTTGATCAGATTGTCCCCGGAAAGATGTCTGAACCAGCCGGTGACGACGTTCCTGCCGGTGCCATCATCCGGCTCGATGGGCGGACAAGGCTCGATTGAAACAACATTTGCAAAACCGTTTTGTCCCTATGTCAATTTCACCCGAACAACGAGCGACTCAAAATCAGGCGGAAAGCAAAGCCCGTGACTACAGTGATATATCCTTTCACAATCATTAAGTTTTTCGATATAGAATCCAGAATTTCCCGTCCACTTCTCTTCCATCTTTTCGCCGTTGGGCCAAGTACGTTCAAAAACATTCCAAACCAGAAGTTGTCCATCGGGGCAATTGTATTGGTACTCGACGGTGTCTTCCAGATCGGCGTCATGCCATGTTCTTAGATGGGAAATTTCTTCTCCATCGACGAGAATGAGGGAACCATTTGTCTTAATGTCGATGCCTTGGCGAGCTTCTGAGTTCGATTCGAGAAATTGAATCGTAATCTTGCCCTTCGCTGGAACTCCCCATAAGTCAACTGTACGAACTTCGTACTCCCCCCAACGTATTGAGTCTGGGCGGCGATTTTTATCAGGGTAGCGAGTAGCCAAATCTAACATCGCGGATTGAATGTCCAGACTGGTCTTCGAGTAGTCAAAATCAGCCATGCCTGCAATCATACTCAGTTTTGTTTTTTCAAACGTCGATAAGGGTCAACTCTGGCATGGTCAGCGGGCCAACGGGGCACCACTGCCGTTCCGCCATCTCGAAACGGTATCGGTTCATGTGACAATTCCATTGTTTCGATCTCACCATATTCGTTTACTCTTTGCGGTCCTCGGTTTCCACGTGCCTTGATTTGGGCTCGTTCAGCAGCAGAAAGACCAGAATTTGGATCTTCGGCAAGACGTTTCCATTCCGCCCTTCTTTGCGCGTCAGTGAATTTGGGCTTCTTTTTCGGCTTTGGTCCTGGTTTCTTGGCGAATTGACCGTTTTTCTTTCGTCGAATAGTTTTCGTAGCTGCCGTACAACTGTTATGCACCAGCACGCCGGTGTTGCCGACGTAGAACACATGCTGGCCGTCGACCTGGATGTTGTACACATCATGCCTGCCCGGTCGGGGTGAGACGCCGATCACGTATGTGATCTCATCGTTCACGGTCCGCAGCCGTTCACTCAGACGCAAATCGCCCGCTGCGACATACCGGTTACGATCCACACTCCAGAACGGGTGATTGGCGGTCGTCCCGATCGGCTCCGGCTCGCCCAGAACCTGCAGGTCGATCACCGTCGCA
>JANQSH010000066.1 GCA_028284145.1 Planctomycetaceae bacterium
ATCGATCGTCGGGAACGCCGTTCAAGTTCGGCAAAGATCGTAGCTATCTCTTGGCGCGTGAGGACACGGGATAGCTCAATTGTGGACCTGGTGAACAAGCTGCTCTCCTCATTAATTCCAATTGTGTTTCCGAAAAATCTACTCAGTTTTTTCCGAACGACTGACGCCCTTTTTCGGAACGATTGGCGATTAGTCGAGTCCTAACTGGTGGAGCCAATACCAACCTGCTTTCCGAAAATAGTTGACATTCTGCGAGTGCGATAATGCGGACCGAGCGGTGCGGGTTTCCCCACATTCAGTTTCAATCATGACTTGCGACGATTTCTTTCGCAAAACGTGGATTGCCGAAATCCTAGCACTGCCTGTTCCCAATTCAACGCGGGTTCTTTCCGAAAATATCACAATTCTGAAGGGTGGACACTTACCTGCATTTAATAACGTGCCGATTGGCAATGGAGTGGGAATGCCGGGAATGCGCGACGACAGCGCCTCAGCGCGCGCTGCGAGCGCGTGGCAACGTTGTTTTCACGTTTGAACCGTGCGGAAAGCAACGAAAGGTTCGGAAAGCTCTTGCAGGAGTGGATTCCGATGAACGTCTTCCCGGCATTCCTTGTATGTTATCAGGTGCTTATCTCTCGACTTACGGTCTGCCCAGTCTTGTCGCTTCGTGCACTGAAAGCGGGGGGATTCACATGCCGTATGCTGGGCGTATTCTGCTGTTTTGCCATTGATATTCCGCGATACGAACGGTCCGCAGATCGGACAAGAATTGGCTCACAAAAAAACGGGCGAGCGCGGCCCGTTCGGAACGACCGGTGATTTGTTCGGAACCTAATGCCGAAACACATGCACTCCATCTGATGAACTGACCGAGTACATGTCCGAGAGGAATAGATCACGCGCAAATCGCTCGTAATCGAAATATGTGGCGAGATCTCCCATCATGCGGTCCAAATCGTAGCAATCGTCGATGTACTGCTCTGCGTACTCCCGTTCGCTCTGGTACTGCCCACAGTATGCATCTTGGAATCCATCCGCCGTGGCGTAGTCGATTCCAACGTGTTCTGCATACGCTGCGAATCCATCCCTGTGTTCGGAAATGAGTTGCGCAAGTGCGGAAATCCGGTCGATATCTTCATACTCACGAATCTGCAGTCCGCAGAATCCCTCATAGTCATGAATCGCCCATTCTTCGGCGATCTGTTCCGAAGATTCGGCGAGCATTTCCGAAATTTCCGCGCGGATGTCGTCTGCATCTTGAGCGGCATCGATCCATCGACCATGAAGCTTGCCAGAGTTGTAGCTTGCCAAACATGCAACGTAGATCCGGGGTGTCGTGGTCGTCATCATTCGGCACTCCCTTCCATCTCGTCGATCACATGTTGGATCGCGTCGTCCGTTGCGACACAGTACCAAACGCCATCTGACACGATGTACAGACATGCGTAGTCGGAGTCATCCCGCCAGAACCGGACGCAGTGGGAATCCTGCTCCCGCGCCCAAGC
>JANQSH010000067.1 GCA_028284145.1 Planctomycetaceae bacterium
ATCGATCGTCGGGAACGCCGTTCAAGTTCGGCAAAGATCGTAGCTATCTCTTGGCGCGTGAGGACACGGGATAGCTCAATTGTGGACCTGGTGAACAAGTTGCTCTCCTCATTAATACCAACTGTGTTTTGGAAAAATCTACTCAGTTTTTTCGGAACGACTGGCGCCCTTTTTCGGAACCAACTTCTGGAGCCAATACCAACATGATTTCCGAAAATAGTTGACATTGTGCGAGTGCGATAATGCGGACCGAGCGGTGCGGGTTTCCCCACATTCAGTTTCAATCTTGACTTGCGACGATTTCTTTCGCAAAACGTGGATTGCCGAAATCCTAGCGCTGCGAGTTCCGAAATCAACGCGGGTTCTTTCGGAAAATATCACAATTCTGAAGGGTGGACACTTACCTACATTTGATAACGTGCCGAATGGCGATGGAGTGGGAATGCCGGGAATGCGCGACGACAGCGTCTCAGCGCGCGCTGCGAGCGCGTGGCAACGTTGTTTTCACGTTTGAACCGTGCGGAAAGCAACGAAATGTTCGGAACGTTCTGCAAGCACTGGATTCTTACGAACGTCTACCCGGCATTCCTTGCATGCTATCAGGCTCTTATCTCTCGACTTACGGTCTGCCCAGTCTTGTCGCTCCGTGCACTGAAAGCGGGGGGATTCACATGCCGTATGCTGGGCGTATTCTGCTGTTTTGCCAGTCATATTCCGCGATACGAACGGTCCGCAGATCGGACAAGAATTGGCGCACAAAAAACGGGCGAGCGCGGCCCGTTCGGAACGACCGGTGATTTGTTCGGAACCTAATGACGAAACACATGCACTCCATCTGATGAACTGACCGAGTACATGTCCGAAAGGAACAGATCACGCGCAAATCGCTCGTAATCGAAATATGTGGCGAGATCTCCCATCATGCGGTCCAAATCGTAGCAATCGTCGATGTACTGCTCTGCGTATTCCCGTTCGCTCTGGTACTGCCCGCAGTATGCATCTTGGAATCCATCCGCCGTGGCGTAGTCGATTTCAACGTGTTCTGCATACGCTGCGAATGCATCCCCATGTTCGGAAACGAGTTGTGCAAGTTCGGAAATCTGGTCGATATCTTCATACTCACGAATCTGCAGTCCGCAGAACCCCTCGTAGTCATGGATCGCCCATTCTTCGGCGATCTGTTCCGAAGACTCGGCGAGCATTTCCGAAATCTCCGCGCGGATGCCGTCTGCATCTTGAGCGGCATCGATCCATCGACCATGAAGCTTGCCAGAGTTGTAGCTGGCCAAACATGCAACGTAGATGCGGGGTGTCGTCATCATTCGGCACTCCCTTCCATCTCGTCGATCACATGTTGGATTGCGTCGTCCGTTGCGATACAGTACCAAACGCCATCTGACACGATGTACAGACATGCGTAGTCGGAGTCATCCCGCCAGAACCGGACGCAGTGGGAATCCTGCTCCCGCGCCCAAGC
>JANQSH010000071.1 GCA_028284145.1 Planctomycetaceae bacterium
TCGACTGATCGTCGAATGCGAAACCCAGGCAGGATTCACATGAATTGGTTACGACTGATTCCATCAAGTCATTCCCGCGCGGTGTTCATGATTCAAGTGAGGAGGGAATCCAGAGCAATCACGGACGGCACGAAATCGAAAAGACAGGAAAGTGCCGATGACCCGCATCAGAAAAGAATTTTTTGACAGGATGACAAGAACTACAGGATTTTTTTGATTCTGTAATCCTGTCTGAATCTCTTTCCCAATTTCGTCTGTTTGGCGAATTTCGCGATGAGAATCAGAACCGCAAAACCTTGTTCTCCAGCATGAAATAGTGATCTGCGGGTGGTTCAGGTTCAGACTGCTCGCCAACCTGTGGTCTGAAAGAGGTTGAATTTGTTGCTGATTCAGAATTTGAAACAGAGTTCTCTTGTACTCTCAGTGTCAGGCATGCCTGCCCTGCTGCACAACGCAAGCATGGCACCGGAGAAATCTCCACGAATACAAAAAACGTCCGGACATCGTTAAGATATCCAGACGCTTTTTCTATATGGGGGATGGATGCGGGAATCGACTCCAACACCTGGAATCCACCAATCAGTCGGACGGAAGGTCTTCCAACCCGACATGTCTGTTTTACACGGAATGGCGCGGACAGATTCACCCGTGTCGGAAAACTATCAAACCAGTGGACCGTCAAAACTGAAAATTGGATTTGATGAAGTTGCAAAGAGCGATAACGGAGCAGGTTGGTCAATCCGTACCCCAAAACGAAGCCCTGGCAAGGCACTACGCGGCGGAACCGCGACGCGCAGCGATTCACGGCTGATTGAAAAACCTTCGCGCTACCCGATCTTCACTACGCTGCCGCCGAATCATCCTGCGGGAACATCCGTTCTTCGCCTCGGACCATTTCGGCTGTCAGCACATATTTCTGTCCCGGTTCGCGATCGGGCAGTTCGTAGAGGATGTCGAACATCGTTTCTTCGATGACACTCCGCAAACCGCGTGCACCGGTCTCTTTCTCTTTCGCAACTTTGGCGATCTCAGTCAGAGCGCCATCGGTAAATTCGATCTCGGCATCTTCCATCTCGAAGAACTTCTGGTACTGACGAATCAATGAGTTCTTCGGTTCGGTTAACACGCGAACCAGGTCTTCCACATCCAACGGGGCCAGCGTACTCATCACCGGGAGGCGTCCCAGCAATTCGGGAATCAAACCGAACTCGAGTACGTCGTCGACGGTCGCCTGGGCAAGAACCTCTGCCCGTCTCATATCTTCTGCCGTATCCCTGGACGACTGACCGAACCCGATCATCTTGCTGCCGAGCCGCTTGGCAATGATATCTTCGAGACCGACAAACGTTCCGCCACAGATAAACAGGATATTCGTCGTATCGATCTGGATATACTGCTGCTCGGGATGTTTGCGGCCGCCTTGTGGAGGCACATTTGCAACAGTCCCTTCGAGCATTTTCAGCAATGCCTGCTGAACACCTTCACCAGAGACGTCCCGTGTGATCGAGACGTTCTGGCTTGTCTTGCCAATCTTGTCGATCTCGTCGATGAAGAGGATACCGCGCTGTGCCGCTTCAATATCGAAGTCCGCCGCGTGCAGCAACTTCAGCAGCAGGTTTTCGACATCTTCGCCGACATAGCCGGCTTCGGTGAGTGTAGTGGCATCACCAATGGCAAAGGGGACCTGCAGAAACCGCGCCAATGTTCGCGCCATCAGTGTTTTACCGCAACCGGTCGGGCCGATGAACATGATGTTCGACTTCTCGATTTCGATATCGGAGTCATCCTCTTCGTGGAGCATCAACCGCTTGTAATGGTTGTGCACGGCGACGGAGAGCACCTTTTTGGTGTGTGACTGCCCGATGACGTATTCATCGAGATGTGAGACAATATCTCGTGGAGTGGGAACGTCGGTAAAGAGTTTACGCGGTGTCCCGCGGCGACGACGTTCCTGGTTCAGGATCGACTGACAGAGATCAATACATTCGCCGCAGATGTAAACGTCGTCAGGTCCCTCAACGAGGGGACCCACTTCACGATAACTCTTGCGACAGAATGAGCAGTTGGCGTTCTTCTTGCCAGAGGAACTACGTTTGCCAGATGTAAAGTCCTTGCTGGAGGGCATTCGTTATCTTTCAAAGTTGCCGGTATCGTTGGTCTGAATGGATCTTCTCAACTGCTTCCCTGCACCAAAACGTCTGCCTTCACTGGTCATCTTTGTGAAAACAGAATCCGTTGAACCGCGCCAATAGAAACTATCTCAGGATGACGATCGTCAATTACCATCGCTGCGCGCGGAGTCGTTGATCCGACTGGTAAGTTCATTTTTGATGGATCGGTATTCCTCCTCAGAGAGGTTACCTTCCCGTCGTAATTCTTTGAATTGCATGAGCATTTCGTATTCCGTCGCCGCAGGACCGGAATCATCCCGAAACCAGGCTCTGATCCGAACGACCAACCAAATCAGAACCGCAATTGCCACAACCAGCAAAATCCACGTGAGAATTGAACCTTCGAAGTAGTTCCAGATGGGATTGCGGTGATCAGTCATTTCAGGCTCAGAGATCAAACGGTACTCAATCAATTTCTACTGCGGAAATCTCTTCCATTCCACAGGTTACCGTTACAGTAGAAATTTTTATGGAAAACGTTCTGTATTATCGCGTGGTGGAGGGATTCCGGCAAGATGGGTTGCCTGGAAGGGCAAAAATCATTGCAGAATGCTACGGGTTGAATTCGTGTTGGCGTCCTTTTCCTCTTTTTCCAGTGGTTGAAAAATCGGGCGATCTTTCCATTCCTTCACGCTTGTTGATCCGAAGCGTTTTTGTAACCTCTGCAAAATCTGATGAGTTGCCGATGTCGATTTTACAATGCTGGCGACTGCTTGAATGCCTTCTGAGACTGCCATAAAATGCAAATCCGCTTGGGAATTGGCGTGTGGACAGACAGAATATCCAGAGGAGACAGGCATCGACGATGGACTTTGAAAACCGGCTGAAACGGGCGATTGATCGCGGTGAACAGACCCGCAATGAACGAGATCGCAAAGCGCAGGAACAGCAACTCTCGGCAGAGGAACTCAAAAACCTGCACACGCAATACCGTCTCGAGTTGTCCGAACATATCGAGAGTTGCCTGCAGAAACTGGCTGACCATTTTCCGGGTTTTCGTTACCAGTCAGTTGTGAGCGAGGATGGTTGGGGGGCGAAAATTTCGCGAGATGACGTCAACCTGAACTCCAGCACAGACGAACGAAATTTTTTCAGCCGACTGGAATTGCTCGTGCGACCTTTCAGTGATACCCACATCATCGAACTGATCGGTCGTGGCACGATTCATAATAAAAAGGTGTACAATCGGACGCATTACCAGATGCTGGCCCAGGTCGATATCGATTCGTTCAGCGAACTGATTGATCTCTGGGTTCTGGAATACGCGGAGAGATTCGCCTCGGTAAAGTGAACCTCACCACCACGCCACTTTTCTGATCCCGCCGCCCCCCGCAAGAGGAACCTGCCACGATGTCTTGTATTGAACAACTACAGCACATTTTCGACAAAGGAATCGTCGCGGTCATTCGGGCGGAATCCGGCGAACAGCTGGTTGACGTCGCTCGGGCGTTGTACGAGGGCGGTGTCGACGTGCTGGAAGTGACCTTTACTGTTCCCGGCGTGCTGGAGATCATCTCGGCGGTAAAGAAGGACCTGGGGAACAAAATTCTGTTAGGGACTGGCACAGTTCTCGATACCGAAACGGCTCGCACGGCGATTCTGGCCGGTGCGGAATTTCTTGTCACTCCGATCGTGAATACCAACGTCATCAAACTCTGCAATCGCTACAGTAAGATCGTAATGTCCGGAGCCTTCACACCGACGGAAGTGATGACCGCCTGGGAAGCGGGGGCCGACATCGTGAAAATTTTCCCGGCAGAGATCGGCGGACCGAAACATCTGAAAACGCTGCTCGGCCCATTTCCACAAGTGAAGTTGATGCCGACCGGCGGCGTGAATCTCAACACGCTGGAGAGCTTTGTCGATGCGGGGGCGTGTGCTGTGGGATTGGGCAGCGCGCTTGTGGAAAAGCAGGCGGTGAAGGAAGGAAACATGGACCGCATCCGCGATCTCGCCCGGCAGTACACGGAGCTTTGGCAGCGTATTGGAAACCGTTGAGTTCGATCAAGATTGCCTCGAACAATCTCCTCAACACACACATGTAACATCAATGTGTGTCATAGTCTCAATGTGTGTCATGGTGGTGGTTATCGTCGCGCGGTCTTTGTTCCTGCCGCACATCGGCATGTTCCTGCTGTTGATGGGCCTGGTATTCAGCCGAGCCGAATTTTGGGCCGCGCAGGGCATGTGTTGCCTGCTCAATGCGGATCAGGCTGTCGCCTAACGTCCGCATCCGCTGTTTGACCTCTTCGCTGGTCTGTTCCATACCACCGGAAACCAGCGTCACCACACCAAGAAACAGCAGCATCTGTCCGGCTGTCGAAATCAGCCAACCGGTTGGAGCGTAATTGTCAGGTCCACCGAAGTAGCTCCACAACACCAGAGCTGATCCGACTGTTAGTGTTGCGACACCACAATAGGCGAGCATCTGTCCGGCAATCGACACCCAGCCTCCCTTTTTGATTTGCGATTCATGAATGGCCGACTGCACATTAAAGTGTGGAGCCGGCGCGGAGACATGGGGCGAGTGTGTGTGATGTGTGCGAGGGCGAGGTTGCGGATCAGGTTCGCGATCGTACTGTTCATATCCGTGATCGTTGTACGAAGGTGGTTCAGGTGGCTCCTGGAATCCTCCATAGCCGACTGTAGCTGTGACTGAATCTGCCGGATTTTGTTGGTTCCCGGTCTTTCCGCCTTGCACCGGGTGCGGGCCATCAAATCGGAATTTCCCGGAGGATGCACGGGCTGGTCGCTGTTCGGGACGTTGTTCTGATGGCGACTGCTCCGGCATGGGAATCTGTCCCAAAGGAACCGGTTGATGCTGCGACTGCTGAGGTGTTTCCTGTTCTTTTCGGCCTGGCGTACCGGGGCCAAGTGGATCAAGAACATCGCCACTCGACCAACGTTCGAGCAATTCCAAAGCGTTTCGCGTTTTCTCATCCGAAAGCGTTGTAGCGCTCGATGTGATTTCATCTCCGCAACTGGCGCAACGCACGCGCCGTGTTTCCGCATCAACTTCCGCCGCAACATCAGCCTGGCATTGAGGACACCACATGTGTGGATTCCGAATGGTTGGGTCTCTGATGGCTCGTTTGCACCATTTCGATATGCCATGTCCACGAAGCGGGGGCAATCGAAAATGTGAAGCAAATGAGGCAGAAATGAGACGATTGGGAGAGATTTTGTGAGAGGATCAAAAGGAGGATCGACGTGAGATTTCGATCGGGTGGGAAATCTACGATGAAAACCAACTTCGATGCAATACCGGATTATTGCGATTTGCCGGGGCGGTCTGCTTGCTTGCGGCTGAAAAACCGGGTAATCTCCAGAGTCCGATGTGTTGTGGTTGAACTTATCATATTAACGCATAAAGAGTTACATGCGGCTCCCTTCGCGGCAATGGTTTCGTTCGGAGTTCGCAGGAGCAAGATTTACACTCGATGAATCAGCTTCCCGACGAACAGCGGATTGTGATCACCGGCATTGGTTTGACCGCACCGAATGGCAACTCACTGTCTGAGTACCGTGAGAATCTTCTGGCAGGTAAGTCGGGGGTATCGCAATACGAAACCCGCTACATGGGTGATGTCCTGGCTGGTGTGTGCGACTTCGACGAACTGCGTTATCAAAAGCGAAAAGAAGTTCGTCGCGGGACACGAGCGGGTTCTGTCTCGACTTACTGTTCGCACGAAGCGGTCGCCGATTCCAGCCTCGATTGGGAATCAATCGACAAAAGTCGGGTCGGGGTATTTCTGGGAATTACCGAACATGGCAACGTCGAGACTGAAAACGAGATCTACGAGATTTCGCAGTTTGACTACGACACCAAAGTCTGGTCTCACCATCACAATCCCCGTACTGTGGCGAATAATCCGGCCGGTGAAGTGACGCTCTCATTAGGCATCACCGGGCCGCATTACACGATTGGTGCCGCCTGCGCAGCGGGAAATGCCGGATTCATCAACGGCGTACAGATGTTACGGCTGCGAGAAGTCGATCTGGCGATTGTTGGTGGGGTATCGGAGAGCATTCACACATTTGGCATCTTCGCCAGTTTTCAAAGCCAGGGTGCATTGGCCACCCATGAGGACCCGACCAAAGCAAGCCGACCTTTTGACAGGAATCGTAACGGAATTGTGGTCGCTGAAGGTGGTGGTATCTGCACGATCGAACGCCTGCCGGACGCCTTGGCGCGGAACGCAAAAATTTATGGCGAAATCGTCGGTTATGCGATGAATTCCGACGCCTCGGACTTCGTTCTGCCCAATCACAATCGCCAGAAAGAGTGTATGGAACTGGCGTTGCGGCGGGCGGATATCACATCAGACGACATCGATCTGGTAAGCACTCACGCGACAGCGACCGATCAGGGGGACATCGAAGAGGTGAAAGCCTTGCGAGCCTTGTTTGGCGATCGCGAGAATCTGGCGATCAATAACACCAAGAGTTTTATCGGTCATGCAATGGGAGCCGCCGGAGCATTGGAGTTATTAGGGAATATCCAGTCGTTTGACGACGGAATCGCACACGCTACAATCAACCTTGACGACATCGACCCCGAATGTCATCTCCCCCAGATCGTGGCCAATGAGCCGCGAGATATGGGCGAAATCAACTATATTTTGAACAATTCCTTTGGGATGCTGGGCATCAACTCGGTGTTGATTGTGAAGAAATTTGCGTAAACAGATTGGCCAACCACCAGCGGTGGCTGAACAGGAGCAACGAGCTCTTTTTGCCTATGTTGGGCCAGGTTGAATGCAATTCTTAAAACATCCACCAGAGTCTTGTCAGTTGAAACGCTGGAGCGTATGCGATGAATGAGGGACAGATCCGACAGGTCATTATCGATATTTTGGAGCGGATTGCGCCGGATGAAGACCTGTCTGAACTGGATGATGCTGTGCCGTTTCGCGAACAGATGGAACTGGACAGCATGGATTTCCTCGATATCGTGATGGAACTCCGCAAGCAATACCGCATTCAGATTCCCGAGGAAGATTACGAACATCTGGTAACCATGAACAGCACGGTGACCTACCTCACACCCTTGTTGAAGGATGTCGAGAGCCCGGCCTGAGCCACAGAGTTTTTGGCGTCGTCTGGACAAGTCACTGCGAGGCAGCCGGAACGGTGGAACGCGATACGATTATCATCGGGGCGGGACTGTCGGGATTAGCCGCCGGGATTCGGCTGGCTTACTACGACCGCGAAGTGACTGTACTCGAACGTCACACCACGATTGGCGGGTTGAATTCATTCTATCGCCTGCGGAATCGCAACTATGATGTTGGCCTGCATGCCGTCACAAACTACGCACCACATGGAACGAAGACTGGTCCATTAAGCAAACTGCTGCGACAGTTGCGAATGCGCTGGGATGACTTCAATCTCTCACCCCAAAAAGGATCGGCGGTCGCCTTTCAGGGCCGAAAGCTGCGGTTCAACAATGACTTTGCCTTTCTCGAACAGGAAATCGCATCGACATTTCCCGCGCAAATTGACAACTTCCGCAAGCTGGTTGATGTGATCGCTGAGCATGATCCGCTGCGATTGGATCGCAAGGAAGCCTCTGCGAGAGCAGTTCTCGGTTCACACATTTCCGATCCTCTACTGATCGACATGCTGCTGTGCCCACTGATGTTTTACGGCTCTGCCACTCCGCGCGACATGGATTTCAGCCAGTTTGTGATCATGTTTCGCAGCATCTTTCTGGAGGGATTTGGCCGGCCTTTGGAGGGAATCCGCAAGATCCTCAAGAACCTCGTCAAGCGATTCAAGTCGCTCGGCGGCGAATTACGATTGCGTGCCGGTGTGAAAAGCATCCACGTAACGGGCAATCGCGCAACTGCAGTCGAACTCGACAGTGGAGAAGTGATCGAAGCCAAAAACATCGTCTCTTCTGCTGGTTCCTATGAGACGCTGAAGCTATGTGGCAGCCGGCCCGATGAGATCGACATGCGACGATTTCAGCCGGGTGACATTTCATTCTGTGAGACGCTATTCACGCTCAACAGAACGCCGGCAGAACTCGGCATCAACGAGACGGTGTTGTTCTACAACGATACGCCCGAATTTCATTACGAAAACCCGGCCGATCCCGTCGATCTGCGCAGTGGCATCATCTGTTCGCCCAACAATTTTGAGTACGACAGGCCGATGGACGAGGGTATGGTGCGGATTACTGCGCTCGCCAATTCCGACTATTGGTTTAATCTGCCGCAGGACAAATACGAAGAACAAAAGGCGTACTGGTGTGATGAGATCGTTCGCTCGGCATTGGGGTATATTCCCGACTTTCGCGATGCCGTTGTCGATACCGATATGTTCACCCCCAGGACGATCAGGAAATTCACCGGTCATGTGAATGGCTGTGTGTATGGTGCGCCCAACAAGCTGGTTGATGGAAGGACTCATCTCCACAACCTGTTTTTGTGTGGGACCGATCAGGGATTTCTGGGCATCATCGGCTCAATGCTCTCCGGCATCACGATTGCCAATTACCATCTGCTGAAATAGAGCGTATTACGGTATTACACTCTTCTGTGCCGCGATGAACGTCATTTGGCCTGCAAACACAGGTCCCCGTGAGCCAGAGACGTCACACCAAAAAGTAACTGCTCTGGCGACAACGGTCGATTTGTTGGCCCTCTGGAGTGCATGCTGTGGGTTTGCCTCGAATTTTCCCTGTGGTCTCCCTACACTGAAACGTTCCCGATTTGCCACCAGCTTTGCAGGCAGGGGCCTCCCTGTCGATTTATACTGCCAGCGCCAAAAGAACATTGCCACGGAGACGATTAACGGATCATGCCCAAAGATTTTCTCAAAGGAGTTAAGGATGAATACGATGTCGTTATCATCGGCAGCGGTCTGGCCGGTCTGACGTCGGCCAACGTGTTAGCACGACAAGGATATTCCGTCCTGCTGCTGGAGCATCACTATCAACTCGGCGGCATGGCAACCTGGTTCAAACGACGCAACGGCCATATTTTCGATATCTCCCTGCATGGTTTTCCGATGGGGATGATCAAGAGTTGCCGCAAGTACTGGACGCAGGAAATTGCCGACTCGATCGTTCAACTCAAGGGGGTTCGCTTTGAGAACCCGCAGTTCTCGCTGGAAACAACTTTCGACCGGCAGGATTTTACCTGCATTCTGCGAGAAGAATTTCAGGTTCCCGACGAGACAATCAAGAAGTTTTTCGATACCGCGCGCGGCATGAATTTCTACGACGACCAGGACAAAACCACGCGCGAGCTGTTTGAAGAGTTCTTTCCCGGTCGGGATGACGTTGTCAGATTGCTGATGGAGCCGATTACTTATGCCAACGGCTCGACACTGGAAGATCCGGCGATCACTTACGGGATTGTCTTTTCTAACTTCATGCACAAAGGAGTGTTCACCTTTTCCGGCGGGACCGACAAACTGATTGGCCACATCAAAGATGAATTGCTGGCCAACGGCGTTGATCTGCGGATTCGCAGCCTCGTCGAGAAGATTGAACTGACGCCCGACCGGAAAGTCTCCGGCATTGTCGTCAATGGCAAACGGATCGGCTGTAAAACGATCGTTTCCAATGCCAATTTGAAGTCGACCGTTTTTGATCTCGTGGGTGAGGAAAACCTGGATCGTCGGTTCGTCGAAGAAGCGAAAGCCGTCCGACTGAACAACAGCAGTTGTCAGGTTTATGTTGCATTGAAGCCGGGCGAAGAGATCGACTACTGTGGTGATTTGCTGTTCCATTCCGAGCATAAGGGGTTCGATATCGACGCAATGCTCAGTCGTGAGATCAGCAGTCGCACGTTTTCCTTTTATTATCCGAGTACCCGTCCTGATCGTGAAGGTCCGGGACGCAGCCTGGTGGTCTCTTCGACCAATGCCAATTTCGAGGATTGGGCCAACCTCCCGGGAGACGAGTACGAGCGGCAAAAGAAGGACCTGTGCGAGACGACACTGGATTGTCTCGAACAATACGTTCCCAATGTTCGAGAGCGTGCCGATCATGTCGAGGCATCGACCCCCCGGACCTTTCAGCATTACACCCGGCATTGGCGCGGGGCCTCATTCGGCACCAAATTTGAAGGTCTCGCCGTCAGTAAAGCGCTGCCGGAACAGGTCGGAGGATTGTACCATGCCGGTTCCGTGGGAATCATCATGTCCGGCTGGTTGGGAGCGGTCAATTACGGAGTGATCGTCGCCAATGATGTGGACAAGTACCTGACACCTGCTGCCGCCGGTGTCTGACAAACAAACACCAAAGTATCGTCGTGAACATCGAAGACATTCAAGAGCTGATACCGCACCGCGAGCCGTTTCTCTGGCTCGATGAGATCATCAAGATCGATGAGAAGTCGATTCGTGCGAAGAAACAGATACCCGCAGATCTGGAAGTTTTTCGCGGGCATTATCCGCATTTTCCTGTGTTGCCGGGCGTGCTGTTGTGCGAAGCGGCGTTTCAGGCCGGGGCTGTTTTAATCGCAAAAACCGCGAATGTGGGACGCGGGCAGATTCCCGTGGTGACACGTCAGAACAACACGAAATTTCGGCGGATGGTCAAGCCGGGTGAGACGATCGACATTGAAGTGTCGTTGACCGAACAGCTCTCCAACGCATTCTTTCTCACAGGGAAGGTCTCTGTCGAAGGAAAGACCGTTGCCCGGCTCGAATTTGCCTGTGCAGCGACCGATGCAGAGTGACGAGGGTTCCGTCAAGCGAATTTTGAGCTACACCGATGCCGCTGTCGGTTCGATCGGATGCACCGAATCGGACAGGAGACAGACCGCATCCCACTCGTAAACGCCGGCCGATTCCGCTGCTTCCTCAAAGTGCTGATGAACGATATCCATCGCTTCGTCATCACTCACCTCCCCCTGCATTTCGGCACAGTAGGAAAGCGGTCTTTCCGACGCCCGCGTCCAGTTGAGTCGCGAAAGTTCTTCATCGAAACGCTCGACCTGATACGGCGGCGTTTCAAACAGTTCGACAATAACCATGATTGGTGCCCGCACAGTAACGCTCCTGGTAACGCGTAATACGTTTTCCTGTGGCTCCGAAAGACGTCGTTTGACATGCAGGCATTTGACATGCAGACAATGGTTCCCACGAACCAGGCGGACGTCGTTACAGGAAAAAAAGATTCAAAAATGACTTTCGCAACTTGGCACCTTCCGTGATAAACGTCAAAACAGCAGTTGTCAAATTGCATCACCAGCTCTTTTCGTGTCGCAACCATATCGCTGTCAATTGCTTGGGACGTATCGGAACTTCCAGTTGTAACGGTGAAGCAACCTGATCGCACAATCGGAGTAACGAAGAACCCATAATCGGCAAAGATGGCAAAAGTGGATTCTCTCGGCGTCAGAACAGGACTTGTTGTATTCTTATGTTCATTAGAGCGTGTTACGCTCTCTTGTGGCGCGATGCACGTCCTTTGATCTGCAAATACAGGCTCCCACGAGCGGAAAACGTCACACGAGAAGGTAAACTGCTCTGGAATTCGTATGCTCATTCAAAATGCACTGCCAGCCAGACGGTCGGTTCTTCCGGATGAGTCCAACTGACACGATGACGGCAGTGTGCCGGTATGATCACAAAGTCGCCTGCGGTGAGTTCCATTTTGTAGATCGGTTGCGTCTCGAATTGGAGCCGAGCCGCTCCGGAAAGCAGCAGGACCCACTCATCTCTCTCTTGATCGTACCATTTGTTTCCGGGGGTGATCTGTCCGGTCGAAACGATCCGTTCGATGTGACACGAGTTGCCATTCACGAGCGTCTCAATAACCTCACTTTCAGATTTTGCCTGCAGATTGGCGAATATATTTTGTCTGGTCGGCAGTGGCATCAGATGTTCCTTTGATTTGAGCAAGGCAGATCCCGGTGCAGTGCGAAAGAAGGCTGACAATGTTTTCGGCAATCATCCGATTTCCTGCCCATCGCGATTGCCCGGATGTCAATTGTCAATTCCTGTGGTGATGGATAGATTAGCAGTAGAAACCCGGGGGATTCATTTCGCCCTTTTTGTCGTCGTGACGCTCGTCCGTTTCATGTTGCGTTGACTTCGTGCCTGACAGTCCTGTCTGGAGCAGTTTACCTTCTGGTGTGATGTTTCTGGCTCGTGGGGATCTGTGTTGCCTGACGACGTTCATCGTGGCACAGAAGAGCGTAATACGCTCTATTCAGGAATACGCCAGCGGCCTGCATGTTATTTTTCTTTTGAGTTTCGAGAATGTTTGCGGAGATTCAAGTTCTTTCCGGACATCAGGCCGGTCAACTGACTTCGGTTGACGCGAGCCCGTTCTTCATTGGCTCGGGGGATGTCTGTCAGCTGAAGCTGGGAAGCGCGAGCGTCAGCCATCAGCATTGTTTCCTCAAGAAGGATCTTTATTCGATTCGGATACGTGATAACGGCAGCCGATCCGGAACTTTCGTTAACGGCAAACGGATTTTCACCGAAACCTACCTGAAAAACGGTGATGAAATCAGCCTGGGCGATGT
>JANQSH010000103.1 GCA_028284145.1 Planctomycetaceae bacterium
TCCTGTCATCCTGTCCTGTTCCTCCTCACAGGATGTCCCGGCCGTGCCTGACATTTTCTTCAAAAAATGTTCCAAATCCCCGGTTGCCCTCTTGCTATATATATATATAATAGCCTCTAATTCAGGAGTAAAGGGAGGGGTCCCTCCGCAAAATCCCTGATTTCCATTCTTCGGGTTCATCCGAAATCACACTGGTTTTCCACTGTGTTGTTACGAAATTGTGTTATTCTGAAATTGTTTGAACTGGCGACTGTCGTTTGGACACGTCCTTTCCGCTCGTGTTTGTTTCGGTTCCAGGGAACCCAGCCTCCAGGCAACTTCTTTTTCTCGTCTCTGGCTCGTGGAGGGTTTTCCTTGCAGTATGAACGGCGTCAGTGCGAACAGTCTTTTTCGCAGCCACGTTGCTCTGACGTGCCTGTTTCCAGAGCAGTTTACCTTTTGATGTGATGTCCCTGGCTCGTGAGGTATTGCAGGTCGAAAGGTATTCCTCACGGTCGCAAGGAAGCGTAATACACTCTATTTCCATGAAAGCGGGAGCATGAGGAAGAGATTTCGTTTTGCAGTGGAAGGTCTGTTGGTCGCCATTATTGCGATTGCCGGATGTAATGATTCTCCACAGTTGGCTAACGTGTCAGGAATGGTCACGCTGGATGGCAAACCCCTGGAACAGGGAACGATGATATTTGAGGTTCAAGGTGCGCGAGTTTCCTATGCCAGTATTGCTGACGGAAAAATTGTCGATGCCTATACCTACGAAAAAGAGGATGGTGTTTCCGTCGGCGAAGCGCGTGTTGCAATCGTTTCGCAGGTCGAGATCGAAGGGTCAGCAACTCCCGCAAAACAGGGAACGCCTGACGAGCCGGGTGAGACCGAGGGGATGGCGGAATACCGGTCTCTCATTCCCAGGAAGTACTCCAGTGTTGAGACCAGCGGTCTGACAGCCACAATTGAAGCGGGAAAACTCAACGCGTTGAGTTTCGAACTGACGAGCGATGATGGCGGCGAGACGAATCGTGATTGATCGCTGGCTGGCGATCACGCTTGACGGATGAAAAAACGCCGGACGCCATGCCTTGCATCGCGCAGCAGGGCAGGCATGCCTCCAGCCGACGTGCTACGCACGGCGGGTACCGCGTCGAGGTGTCGACGTGGCTGGAGTCATCGCGTCACGAAGGAGCGTCATACGCTCTATTCCTCGAGCAAACCGTTTCAAATGCACTCCAGCGAAATGTGTCTTGCTCTATCTGACATCTTTCGTGGCGACTACCAGCGGACTTCACCACGGACAAATCCGCCTGATTCCCAGCCGTGAACGGAATGAGTGTAGAGATAGCCGCCACTGATGTAGACCGTTTGCAGCACGATGCCTTCCAGACCAACCCCGCCAACATACACATCTGCACCGCGATTCTGGCCAGAAAAGTTTTGGTGGAAGTCAGGATTCGATGCCAGGGAAGCCGTGATCGTGTGTTCGGACATGTTGGCCGCGTACCAGTCGCGCTCGTAACGGAAATAGGCAATCGGTGCCACCGTTGACTCTTCAGCCAGTGGTCGGAAGCGGGCGTTCAGCCCAACCGTGGATACAATCGCATGAGCATCGGCCCCATCGACGTGTAGTGCAAAGTTCGGGTTGCCCGATTCGGTAAACGTGCTCAGGCTATTGTAAAAATAGTTCAGTCCGATGACCGGTGCCAGTGTGAGCAGTGGATGGTTAATCCAGTCGAATGTGTTGCGGATACCGACGTAAGCCGCATGTCGATCAAAGTTGGCCGTTGGACGATGGGTTTGGTTGGCCAGCACGACCACACGGGTGGAATTGATATCGCCGTAACCATACCCCCCCACAAAGCTGATCCGCCAAAAACTTGTGGTCTGCACGTCAAGATACACGCCTGCATCGTAGGTGTCGCCACGAATCGTCTGCACTGCCAGATCATGTTCATCCATGCTCTGGCTTCCAAAACCAAAGAAGGTGCCACAAACGACACTCTCGGTCAGGAACAGGTCACTACCGATCACGGTGCTTTGCAGAGAATAATCAAAACTGCCCAACCCATTGCGACCGTCAACCTCGCCCTGTACATAGATTCCATTGGTCCAGACACGTTTTCGATGATCAACGTCACGTCCCAGTTTGGCAGGAGCGAGTGCAAACATGCCGTTACGGGCGGAATGGTCTAGAACCGCACCAGCAACCAGTTCGCTATGTTCGAGTCCGATGGTCAGGAACGACGAATAGGCTTCTGGATGGAGCGAGGTCAGATGGCTGTTTACCTGCCCATTGGTCAGGAGATTTAACGCATTTTGGTGCGAAGTGCTGCCCTGATTGGCCGCCGAGACAAGCAGGTTCGCTGCCGAAGAAGTGTTCGAGTTCGTGGCGCCAGGATGGGTTAACAGATTATTGAAATCTGCGGAGAGCCTGATGCTCACTGCGTTGTCGGTGCTCGGCTTTTCATCCTGTTGAACTCTTAACAAGGCTGGCAATGACGCACCGAGCGTGAACGCTGGCGTGTCGGAATCGGCGGTTGCCCCACCGGTGAGGAGCGCCAGACGATACTCGCCATCAGAGTTTTCGCCGCCGGTCGTATAGTCGGTGGCTGACAAACCTGGCGTGGCAGCCTGCAACTCGAAGTTCAGCGTGTTGAAACCGTTTGCCCGAATGTTGTCAAGTTGCACGAGATCGTTGTATCGCATCGCCGGCAGTCCCACGACAATCGGCTGTCCGCCTGGCAGCAGCCGTGTTTGCACCGTATTGGTACCCGAAAAATTTGCCACGGCAGTCGGGATACTTCCGACAATTTCCAACGCCCCTAACTCATTGCCACCAAAATCCATGTTGAACTGAGCGTTTCTGATATCGGCAAATTGCGTTTCATATCGGGTACGGCGCGAATGGATGGTCGAGTCATGAATTTTCAAGGAGGTCAAACTGCTGTAAGTGGCGTCGCTATGGCGCATAACCGAGTTGTTCACCACGTCCAGCAATTGCAGTGCATCGGTTCCCACCACTCCGTTGAGCGTAAAATCGACCTGGTCCAGGGTCCACTTCGCTGCCCGCAAGGCTGGCGCGTTGATTGGGCTTGCCCCGGCGGTGCTTCGGACCAGTACAGTTCCGTTACGAAAGATGAGCGTACCACGGTCCAGGTTCATATTATCCTGAGATGCTGAGATGAACGCACCATCGTCGAGCGAAAGAGTCGTGTTACCAGTAAACAGGATCTGTCCGTCAGACGGGCTGACTCCAGGCAGAAACGAACGAAGGTGTGTATTGGGGCCCAGGTTGAGCGTGGCGTTGTTAAACGTCGGGTTGAAGAACTGCAGATGCGCAAAACCGCCCCCCCCAAATGGGCCATTCAAATTGATCGTCGCTCCATCGACCAGCACGTTTCCTTGAAGCAACGTCACGGCACTGTTCTCGACATTCAAAACGCTTCCAGGCCCCATCATCAACGTGCCTGTCGGGGCCATCAGATGAGTGCCATTGACAATGCTCAACACGGTGCTGGGCCGAATGTCGATATCCAGAGCAGTCGCTTGAAAATTTGGCAACTCCAGGGAGTTGTTGCCATTCAACACGTTGATCGTGCCGCCTGTGGGATTGAAGACGAAAGCACCGTTGTTGAACTCCACTTTGCCGTTGTCCAGGTTCAAAACTCCCACCGAAGCGATGTTGAGGCCGCGAATCAATGGGTTGCCGGGGGCGGGATCGGTTTCAGTCAGCAACGCGTTTCTGACTGTGATCGATGATAAAAACAGATTGAACCGATTAATGGGCGGGTTGCCTGGCAGGACCTGGGAAAACAAGGTCAGCGTATCAGTGCTTTGGTTCTGGCCTTCAACGACCAGATTGTTGAACACTTTGACAAACCGCCGGGGATCGGTGGTCGCGATCAAATCCGTATCGAACGAAAAGCGATCCTGGACATCGGCATGAAACAGAACCGTATCCCAGTCGAGGGCATCACCAGCAGCTTCGAACTCCAGAATCTCGCCTACAAAGTCCTGGTATAGGATCGTGTCTGATAATTGGTTGCCTGGCCGAAATCGGGAAGGCGTATTCGGGTCCAGGTCGAAAATGGTTTGACCATGAACCTGGCCTGCCTGAAAAGTGACCAGCCAGACCAGGAACCAGCAAAGACGTCGCGCAAACATTGTTTTATCTACCCCCCAGTAGCGACAGTTTCTTATAAGGCTAAATCGGCTGTGCTTCCATCGAGGTGTAATTTCTTCCAATACAATACGCAAAGACAGCGTGTTTACCCCAAATTCAATGGCTGAAACATTTTGAAGTGGCAGGATTGTGGGAGGTGGCTACGAGAACGTGTGGCCAGCCAACATGCTTCTGCACAACAACGCCATCTCGTAACGGCCTTTTCAGTAAAACCTGTCGCGAGTTTTGTGAGCGCCTGCCGTTATTCAATCCAAATCCTTTGGCAGGCACTGGTTGTCGAATGCATCGAATTTCTGGCTCTGCCAGTATTCCAGAGGCTCACAAATTATTCGCAATTTTTTCGCGGATACTTCTTCTTTCAGCAGCGCGACAAGGCAGGGAAGTACAAATTTTGCACCGTGTAGAGATACGTGAAGCCTTTTCTGGTCGGAATGCAGGTGAAGTCGGTCAGCCAGACATGGTTCCATTTTCGAGCGGAAAAGTCCTGATCCAAGCGGTTTTGGATACCCGAACAATTGCAATGCAGGCCCGGAAACAAGCCTTTCACGATACAAATCCGGGAAGGCAGCCAGTCCACCAAAGCGACACCTGACAAGGTGATTCCCTGCAGAATGTCAATCGCCATGCAATCGCGACACTGAGCAATTTACCTTCTGGCATGACGTCTCTGGCTCGTGGGGGACTCGCGCCTGAATACTGAGAAATGACCACGCGGCACAGAAGAGCGTAATACGCTCTAAATCGGGCAACTTTGAACCTGCTCCATCGGGACAGCTTTGAACATCGTTCGCATCAGGCGGAAACCGATCGAATGATAGAGACCGACTGCCGGGAAATTATCGGCTGTCACTTCGAGGTAAACCCGTTTCACACCGGATTGCCGAAAGCCTTCCAACGATTTCAACACCAGTGCGCGGCCCAAGCCGAGATTTCGATGTGTCTCGACAATACCGACATTCTGAACCGCTCCAAGGCGACGGCTGGGTGCCATTCCCTGAATTGTGCCGCAATCGACGATCCCATCGGGAGAATTGTATTCGGTCGAGATCAACCAGGTTGCTGCGGGGACAAACGTCCGCTGACTGCTGATCTTCTGCATTAAATCGAGACAGCCATCGTAGTTGCCCAGACATTGAAAGACGTTCGCGTCGATCTCCGAACGGAAGCTGCAGTATTTGACGTACGCATGTCGCTGCAGCAGTGTTGAATCCCAATCAAGCCACTGGTAGCCCTCAGGGAGCACTGCGGGAGCCAGCCTCGCCTCTCGCAAATCGATCTCCATGCGATAGCGACGGAAATAGTGCATATCCATGAAATCAACCTGCTGTTGGATCTGCCAGGCGGAAATGACGAACTGTAACAGAAGTGAAGCTCTCCCACCGAGTAGTAGAAGTGATGTTAATTCTACCACTGGAAACCGAAGAATCAACAAATCGCGGTCAATTCCCGCTGCTTCGGCCCGCAATCACGTCGAACATCTCCGATCTGAGTTGCCTGTCCCGCCGGCTGCCTGCACGGAATCAGCGAGTTCGATACGAGAACGCAACTACTCCCGCTTTTTGATGCGGGCGATATCCGGCACGATTGGATCGAGTTGCAGTTTCTTTCGTTCCTTTTCGCTGGGGACTTTCAGAGGTCGGACCAGTCGGAAGCCAACATGCAACGCATCGGTATGATACCAGACCGATTGCGGGAACTGCGGGTCCTGCCCTTTCCAATCTTCTTCCGAACCGAACCGTTTCGCGCTGCGATGATGTTTCCTGTTCACGTCCCAGGAACCACCCCTCACGACTCGCGGATATTCTTCCATCGCGATCACCAGAGGAAAAGTGACCGGTGACTCCTTCTTGGATTTGGAATAGCTGTCGATCCTGTATTGGTCGAGTACCCATTCGCTGACATTGCCATGCATGTCGTGGAGCCCCCACGGGTTCGGTTTTTTCTCGCCCACCTTGTGATAACTACCTTTACTGTTCCCGGAATGCCAGGCGTAGTCGTCGATCTTTTCTGCGTCATCACCGAACGAGTAAGCGGTTGTGGTACCGGCACGACAGGCATATTCCCATTCCGCCTCTGTCGGCAGGCGGTAGTAGTGCCCGGTCTTGACGGAAAGCCATTCGCAATACTGCTTCGCTGCAAGTTGTGTCATGGAAATGGCCGGGTAACCGAGATGCCCCATTTCAAACGTCATGTCGGTATAAGGGGGCGTGGGGCGGGTGACGGCATCGGCAGCCAGATCCTGCTCATTGGCCTTGATGTTCTTCAACTTGCGAAGTTCGATATCCCGGTCGAACGTCCAGATATCGTACTCATCCCAGGTCACTTCATGTTTGCCCATCCAGAACGGCTCAAGTTTCACTTCAAACTGCGGCCCTTCATCCTCACTGCGATTCACTTCATCTTCCGGGCTGCCCATTGTGAATGTGCCACCAGGAATGGGGACCATGTCAAACGTGACTTCCGTATTCGCAATTTTTTCGGTGTAAGGTTTCATCTCCTCTGCGGAAGGTGCCATGCCTTTATCTTTTGCCGATTCCTTCTCCGCGGCGACGGTTGACGAGGAAAATCCAAAGGAAACAATGGCCAACGCCGTCATTGTTGCGGTACAGTAGAACATCAATTTACAAGAATGGTTTCGGCATGTCTGCATGGTTTGTCGAACCCTTTCAAAAGGTGGGAGGGAGAAGGTGAGAATGGTCATCGCGGCGAAAACCCGATTCACTTTCTGGTTAATTTGCCTGTCGGGGTGGCATGTGCCAGGCGCTGTTCTGGCTGCCGGGCAAAAGCCAGCAGCCACGCCGGAATCCCCACAGACGCTGGAACGCTTCGCATTTCAACGCATCTGCATGGGCTCGCCGTTTCAGGTTTTATTATATGGTGACACTCAGGCCGCTGCCAGTAAAGCGGCAAAAGCGGCTTTCGATCGGGTCGATAAATTGAACGATTTGATGTCCGATTATGACGATCAGAGCGAGCTGATGCGGCTTTGTCGCAATGCAAAGCCGGGTAAACCGACCAAAATCAGCCCGGAACTTTTTTTTGTGCTGCAACGATCAACCCAACTGTCGCGTCAGACGAGTGGTGCGTTTGACATCACCGTTGGCCCGTATGTGAGACTATGGCGAACCGCGCGCCGCACACGGGTTTTGCCTGATCAACAGACACTTGCCGAAGTCGATGCTCGAGTCGGTTATCAACATCTTCAACTCGACGCAAAACAGCAAACAGCAATTCTCGCGAAGCCTGATATGCAACTCGATCTGGGAGCGATCGCCAAAGGTTATGCAGCCGACGAAGCATTGGCCATTCTTCGTAAAAAAGGATTTCCGAGTGCTCTGATTGATGCCGGAGGCGACATCGTTCTGGGAGAACCTCCACCCGGAAAACCGGGCTGGCGAATCGAAATCGAACCATTGGATCGACAGACGAGCAAACAGGAAAACGAGGCCAGGCCGAACCTGCTGACGCTCAGCAACTGTGCCATCGCAACCTCCGGCGACCTGTATCAATTCGTCGAGATTGGCGGGAAGCGATATGCACACATCGTCGACCCGCGCACTGGTTTGGGGATGACTGCCAGACGCAGTGTCACCGTGATTGCGAAAGATGGCATCACAGCCGACAGTCTGGCCTCCGCATTATTCGTTCTTGGTCCGGAAAAAGGAGTCGTCCTCATCAATCAGACTGAAAATACGGAAGGGCTGGTGGTGGAACTGTTGAATGGTAAACGTCGAACGGCGGCATCGAAAAATTATCCCGGTGCGAAGAAGAAACTCGACGATGGCTGCCGGCGTGGTCAGCCTCAAGCGAAGAAATAGATACCCACGGGGATGTCCGTGGTGCCCTGTCTACGACCACATGGATGTGACGATATGGACTATGACGACTGCGTTGCCCTGTTTTCTTCATACGCAACGCGGCGACAATTTTTGGATGCCATGTCTCGATCGCTGATCATTTCGCGTGCCATGCCTGCATCGCGCAGCAGCGGCAAGCGGACCGTTCCTGGCCGACGTGCTACGCACGGCGGTACCGCAACCTCATTCTCCCTGCTGCGCTGGGTCGCAAAGTGGGGAAATTAATCTTTCTGAAAGGTACCTTCGCGATTTAGAGCCGTTTCTCCTTTTGTGTGGCGGTTTTCGCTCGTGGGAGTCTGTGTTTGCAGGTCAAAAGACGATTTTCGCGCCACAGAAAAGAGCGTAATCCGCTCTGATTCCTGCCGAATCGTTTGGTTGTTCCTCCTGTTTCCGGTTAAAATCCGGTTCCCCAATTTGACAGGAGAACAACACGATGTCCAATCACTCTCAACTGCTGGTGGCCACGCGAAAAGGGCTGTTCCAATATCAACAGAACGCACCCGGACAATGGGAAAAGACGAATGTCTCTTTTCTGGGTGTCGAGAGTTGCACAATGGTGATGCGCGACCCGCGCGATGGTGCATTGTACGCGGGCCTCAACCTTGGGCATTTCGGCGTGAAGCTGCATCGCTCGGACGACCACGGCAAAAACTGGGAAGAAGTCGGCGTGCCCCTTTTTCCGGAAGGTGCTGTGATCGGTCCCGATCCGATGCTGCCGCCCGATGCGCCAAAAGAACCACGACCGGCCAGCCTGGAAGAGATCTGGGCGTTGGAGCCGGGAGGGACCGACCAACCTGGCCTGCTCTGGGCCGGGACGATTCCAGGTGGATTGTTCCGCTCGAAGAATCGTGGCGAGAATTGGGAACTGGTCGAAGGGTTGTGGAATCGCGAAGAGCGGATGGAGTGGTTCGGCGGCGGCAAGGATCTTCCGGGCATCAATTCCATCTGCGTCGATCCGCGCGATTCCCAAATTGTCCGGGTCGGAATTTCCTGTGGCGGTGTCTGGGTCACGCGCGATGGCGGAGACACCTGGAATTGCGAAGCGGAGGGGATGCGAGCCGACTTCATGCCTCCCGAAATGGCTGACAACCCCAACGTGCAGGATGTCCACATGCTGGTGCAATGCCAGAGTGAGCCGGACACGATGTGGGTTCAACATCACAACGGGATTTTTCTGACGACCGATGCCGGACAGAACTGGCGAGAGTTGGAAGATGTGCAACCATCACCATTTGGTTTCGCTGTTGCCGTGCATCCTGTCGATCCACAGACCGCCTGGTTCGTTCCCGGAATCAAAGATCAGTTCCGCATCCCCGTTGATGGCCAATTCATCGTAAACCGAACACGCGATGGTGGAGGCTCGTTTGAACCGCTTTCGTCCGGATTGCCACAGGAAGAAGCATACGACATCGTTTACCGGCATGGTCTCGATATCGATGCGACCGGCGAAAAGCTGGTGATGGGATCAACGACAGGCGGGTTGTGGGTCAGCGAGAACGGCGGGGATAATTGGATTTGCCTTTCGACACATCTGCCACCGATTTACTGCGTGCGGATTGTGTAGCGAACTCGACTCTTCACCTTTATTATATGTGTTGTAGTAGTGCCGGGAAGACACCCGAAATTTTCACTTTTCGTGACGTTTTTCCTTTTTGTGGTCACCCCTTCCCAATCGAAACTGTTTTAGCTCGGAGATTTCGCATGGGATTTTTTCACCAACCTGTCAGCTTCAGTCTGGACGAGGAAAAGGCACGCGATATCACCGGTCCGCGTACTGAGTCAGATTTCGACAGTTTCCGCCTTCTCAAAAAGTATCTCGACAACTTTTTCGACAATTTTGAATGCCCGGAGTGCGGCGGACATAAGGTGACGGGCTCAGGGGTTGTCGTCTCGTATGGGAAGGTGCATCTCTTTGAAATAGTCGAGTCGAAGGGTTGGTTTGGCGGAAAGAAGTACAAAGAAAAGAAGTATGCGACTGTTTGGCGACTTCATGGTTACCGGATCCGGAACGCAGCCGGCCGTTGTCTCATCAATATGTTCGGCCTTGGTGAGCCAGGCCCTGGCAAGCTGCAGTGCAATGCTCGCGGGTGTGAATGGATGATAAAGGGCACACGTGGCGGAACGATGTCCGTCTCTGACATTTTGAACATCGTCTCTGGCTCATAAATCGACTGTTTTTGTAGGAACGACTAATCACAATGTCCGAATACCGTCAGCAATACGAATTGGGATGCCTTGCTTCAATTGGTCTTTTGACGATCTGTGCAATCCCCGCTTACTTGGTAATTACCCACTACCAAGAGAAAGCCCGAATGGGCGAGTTTATTCTCGAAGAACATGACTCAGGTGTTGAGTTCTCGCAAGAGGAACTCGAAGCCGCGCTCGAATGGAAGCGTATTGGGTTGGTAACCGGAATCATGGAAAACACCCGGTTCTACATTGCACTCTCCACTGCGGCGTTATTCGCGGTTGCGTCGCAATTGATTCACTGGTTCAAAAATATGGAAATCAATCGCCACAATGCCGCTGTCAGAGAGTCACGTCTGCATCAACAAAATAGTGAACAATGACAGGATCTCCCAATGCAGTTCTTTCACGTTTGTACATTTCCAAAGTTGCCAACAACACTATTCGTGATCGTTCTTATATTTGCCCCTGGCTGCCATCACGATGAGTTACCTCAATCAGATCCAGCTGCCAGTTTGCCGAATGATAACGAGCTAACGGAACCCGATGTTGCCCCTCGATCTCTGCCTGAAGGCAGTAGCAAGGACGATACCCCGGCAGCGAATCCGGAACCTCGGTCAACTGGAACGGATGGTCTTGTGGAACCAATCCCAGGCAGTTTTGAAGCCATTCCACAAGGCGGTATTTCCGGTCCCAATACGACTCTACCAGGGCAGGAGTCTTCAAAAGATGGACCACCGAACCCAGCGGAATTTTACAAATTCGGACCGAGTTGAAATCAAGTTCACTGTCTGGGAACCAGATCCCGGCAACTTTTTACAGGAATGACAGATGGCGTTTTCAAAAGTGCATGTGCAATTCAAGAACGGCTCTGTGGCCAAAGGAAAAAAAGTTGAACTCAGCATCAACGGGGCGTTCGCAAAGACTTCATACACCGACGGCAGTGGCACCGCTGTCATTGAACACCAGGGGCACGGTGCAGGAAAGGTGTATGTCAACGGAAAACATGTCGGTAATCTTCGAGCCCCTGGCGAAACGGCTGTTTTTGTCTGACCTATATTTTACTTGGAAAATGTGTCTTGACGATCGACACTGAGACGCGAATCGTAATCCATTTTCAGAAAGGTGTTTCAGATGAAAGTCTGCGGTGCATGTAATGGAACTGGTGTCTGCGATATGTGTGAAGGGAAGGGCGAACACACATACGGACCTGGTCGCAAACTAGATACCTGCACTCATTGCAAAGGCAAGGGTAAGTGTTCCTATTGTGCTGGAACAGGCGACCTTGACAAATACTCATCTTGGAAAAGCGGCAAGCCGTGGTGACGTGCTTCATTCGTCTCAAAAAAGTCTTCAAGCAACGTTCAAGCGTCAGGCGGAGCGGGCTTTGCTCGATTTGGCGACCTTGCGAGCAGGTTCAACCTGCGATGCGTCATCAATTCGTGTCGTCCCGGATGCTGATGGCTGAGCGTCGAGCAGCTTTTCAGTGAATTCCAAATCGGGAACGAGGCAGGGATGCTTGTATTGTTCCGAACTGCCACCGACACTCTGCTGGCGAGCATGGGCAAAGCGTTCCCATGTCCCGTCCGGAATTGTCACACAGGACATTGGCTGCAAACGCAACGTCTCCCGCTTTTCCCGATACTCGCAATTCAGATGCTTGAGTTCCTCATCGACCACGTGTGCCAGTTTGTCTCCCGCTTCTTTCGTCGGCACGTCACCCTGTTCTATCAGTAGCTGGTATTGCGGCGGGTCATCCCAGACGGGAGAAACGGTGAAGTGCTTTGGTTGCAGTCGGAATTCTTCCAATGCGGTTCGCACAGCGGCGACAACCTGCGATTCGGAAACCTTCTCGCCAGTGATATTCGAGATGTAGGCTCCTTTGTGCAGAAACTCCAGAATGGGTGAAGTGCCGTAAAAACCGGAGCAGTATACGACATCCGCAATGTCGTAGCGGCATAAGCCGGAACTGGTGGTCAGCAGAATGTAGTAGCTTTGCCCGGCTTCCAACTCGTGCGCCTGGAGGACAACCGGATTTTCGCTGTCGTATTCCGATTCTGGAATGAACTCGAAGAAGTGCGTTCCGGTTTCGAGTACGCCGGCAGGTGTGCCATCTTCCAGCGGAATGGTCATGCGTCCTTCGCTGGCGTGCAGTCCATGATCGCGAATGGGCGCCTTGCCGTAAAACTCACGAAGGGTTCGGAGATAAGCCCCGGCACTGCCTCCGCTCCAGACAGCGAGAACTTCCAGACCGGGCCAGTAGTCTTTGGGGTAAAGATGCCCGGTTTCGTTCACGATGCGGTCGAGTTCCCTGGCGCGGGTTTTCCGTTTTCGGGAAATGCAGCGGTGCATTTCCTGGCGAATCTCGTCGGCAATGTCGTACTCCTTCGACATCGTGCCGTCATGGATGTCACGGATCAGCGATTCCTTGACTTCATCAGACAGTCGAGCGAGATGAATGAGCGTGCTGGGGTTGGCTGTGGTCATCATGCCGACTTTGTGATCGGCGACTCCGGTTCGCAGGGAAGCATAGTATTTCGCTTCGGGATCGCGAATTTTGGCGATGATCTTCGGCAGCGAATACATCAGTCGGACGATCTTCTTCTGCATCTCGACGACGAGCCCACTGATGTTTCCACAGGGTGTGCTGCCGGGGGTACGAAAGCGATCGTAATCGCTGGTCAGTTGAACGATGTTCTTCCAGTTGACGGGGTAGTGATCATCAAAACAGAGAATGCCCCACGACTGCCAGCCGCGGCGATAGTCACTCAGGAATTGTTCGGTGATGGGAATGAACTTGGTGCGACCTGTTGTTCCGCTGCTGAGAGAGAACATCAGCAGTTTGTTGTCGGCTCCCAGCAGGGCACCATGATCGCCCATTTTCATCTTTTCGATATAGGGCTGAAAGTGATCGTAGTTGGAGACCGGAATGCGATCGCGAAAATCCTGGACGGTGCGGATTTCGTGAAATTTGTGGTCACGCGCATATTCGCTGTCCGCGTTGAGACGGAGCAGATTCTCAAAGACAGTCTGTTGTGTGGTCTGGCAATCCTTGATGGTGGCCAACTGCTGCATGGCCTGCCTGCGGATCTTGATGCGCGCGATCCCACCGACTTTCGCCCGGAGTTGATTTAGCAGACCCATAATCCCCAGCCCGAATCTATTCGGAGTGCAACTCGATCTTGCCTTTGTTGGCCTGACGTGCCATTCCCCTTCCAGCCGACACAGAAGGAGAACTGTTCCAACACGGAGATCAAAAAGGGCATGAAGCGAGAGACGATTACGTTTCGTCTTCTTCGTCTTCCTTCTTCTTCTTTTTCTTCTTCTTGCCAACAACCGTCTTGATCACCCGCACCTTGGGTAATCCAAATGGACTTTGCCCATCTTCCCAACGATCTTCAAACTCCAGTCGCTCTATCCGCTCGTGTCGCTTGAGAACATTGCGAGACCGAACCAGGCGGCCTCCACCACGCAGACTTTTATCCAAACTCATTTGATCGCTCCTGTCGGGTCTGTATCCAAATCGGGTCTGTATCCAAAATCAAAACGGGCCGGAACCCGAATTCAAATCCGTAAAGGGAAACAGTTTAACAATTCCCGATCGTTGCGATCAATGCAATCTGAGGCAAAATCCGTTCTGTCAGGTGTTGTGCAATTAATCCTGTCATCGGCAATTGCGCGATGAGAACTGGTGCAATTTGCAGATTCCACAACGCTTCGTCGTAATCACAGGAATGTTTGCGTGTATATTCTCCGGCTCAATTCAAATGTTGAATCAAATGGCGAAAACCAGTCAAGAATTGCAAAACCAGTCTGGTCAACCAGATCCAGGAAAGCTAAGCTTTATGCCTTCAAGGGGTTGTGATGAGTTTATCCAATTGGAACGGGCTGGGACGCCGCAGTTGTTGGATGCACCACTCAATAGCCCCTTCCTGATGTGGAGGGATTTTTCCCCATGATGTGTCCCTTTTGCCGCCATGATGAAACAAAAGTGATTGATTCGCGCGCGAGCCAACAGTTCGCCATCCGGCGTCGGCGGGAATGCCTGAGTTGCGAACGCCGCTTCACAACGTACGAAAAGATCGAAGAAAGCCCGGTGAAAGTCATCAAGAAAGATGGCACACGGGTCCCTTTCGATCGGGAAAAGATTCGCGTTGGCCTGGAAAAAGCCTGCTATAAACGCCCTGTCAGCGAACAGCAGATCGAGGACATCATCTGCCAGGTTGAGACCGAGGTTTATCACGATTTTGAACGTGAAGTCCCATCGCGACAGATTGGTGAGCGGGTTTTTCGCTGCCTGCAGAATGTGGATCAGGTGGCATTTGTTCGATTTGCTTCTGTCTACCGCGAATTCAAAGATGTTAATGACTTTGTGGAAGAGCTGGAACCGATGCTCAGATCGCACTTTCGGGATTGACTCATACCCCCCTCTTCGGGAACAATCCTGCATCCGTGCCTGCCACTAGGAATCCGGCCTGACGGGATGTCACGTCCGGTGTTACATTTCCCGCCATGTCTGGCTTAATGCGATGGAACGCAACGGCTTATGTCTTACCCGCTCGTTGACGCCGTGAATCAGCTGGGACAACCCAGAGTCCTGCTGCTCGGCGATTTCATTCTTGACCAATACATTTGGGGCGATGCCGAACGCATTTCGCAGGAAGCACCGGTTCCCCTTTTACGCGAAACGAACCAGGAAGAAAGACTGGGGGGAGCGGCGAACGTCGTGCAGATGTTGTGTGGTCTGGGGGCGGATGTCGTCGCCGCTGGTGTGATTGGGGATGATGATGCTGGACGTCGACTCTGCAAACAATTGGAAGCCTGTGGTGTGAGTTGCGGCGGTGTAATTCGGGATTCCGATCGCCCAACGACTGTGAAGGTGCGGTTTATCGGGCGAGCACAACATCGGCATCCCCACCAGATGCTGCGTGTCGATCGCGAGGTCCGAACGCCGTTATCCACCGAATTGAGCGATCAGTTGTGTCAGGCGGTGTTGCCACAACTGGTGGAATGCCACGCGGTGTTGATTTCCGATTACGCAAAAGGGGTCTGTACCGAAGAAGTTCTCAACCAGGTTATCTCCGTCGCACGCGAGAAGAACATTCCCGTTATTGTCGATCCTGCATCGTCTGTCGATTACGCGCGGTATCGTGGAGCCACGGCGATGACCCCCAATCGACTTGAGGCATCACACGCAACACTCCTCAACATTAACACCCCCCAAGACGCATTTGTCGCGGGGCAGCAGTTGTGCGAACGTCTCGGCATGGACTGGACATTCATCACTCTGGACAGTGACGGCATCGCTTTAACACATGCCAACGGAAAAAATGCACACCTGCCAACCCGTAAACGCGAAGTGTACGATATCACCGGTGCCGGAGACATGGTGCTGGCAATGATTGGTGTCGGTGCCGCGGCAGGATTGGAACCGGAACATCTTGGACGGCTGGCGAATGTGGCCGGTGGTCTG
Source organism: Planctomycetaceae bacterium (assembly GCA_028284145.1). GTDB lineage: Bacteria > Planctomycetota > Planctomycetia > Planctomycetales > Planctomycetaceae > JANQSH01. The sequence goes on from JANQSH010000103.1 coordinate 15,689, forward strand.
GAAGTGGAACAGATTGGTGTCGTAACAATCTCGCGCGAACAGATTCTTGCAGACCTCCTGACACATGGCCGAATGCCGAATGAAAAAGTTTGCGATGCCGAAACATTGAGACACCATGTCAATGCCCGCCGGAAAATCGGCCAGAAAGTTGTGATGACCAACGGTTGTTTCGATCTTTTGCATACCGGTCATGTCGCGTACCTCCAACAGGCGGCAGCATTGGGTGATTGTCTGGTGGTCGCCATCAACAGCGATGACAGTGTTCGCTTGCTGGAAAAGGCACCAGACCGTCCCATATTCGATCAAACACTGCGCGGCACGATGCTGGCCGCATTGGAAGCGGTCGATTATGTCGTCATCTTTGACGAATCGACTCCACATGCCGTACTCGAATCAATTCAGCCGGAAATCCTCGTCAAAGGAGGAACCTACTCTAAAGACGAAGTGGTTGGAAAAGAGTATGTGGAGAGTTATGGCGGCGAAGTGGAAGTACTCGGATTGACTCCCGGCATGTCGACGACATCCATACTCCATCGCATTCGCAATGGTCAACGTGTCACCAGCGATGAACCCATTCAGATTACAAGGAAAGCGGGATGAGCCATTCGTTTTTCGTTCCCATCCTGCGCGGACCATTGCGCGGATTTCGGTGGGCCCATAACAGCCGTGGAAAAATTCTCCGTGTGCTGGGGGGGAGCTATGAGCCGGAACAGACACAACTCTTCATCGACGCAATTCGCTCGCACGAAGTCGTGTTCGATGTCGGTGCAAATGCCGGGTATTACACTTGTCTGGCATCGCAACTGGTCAGCCATTCGGGGCGGGTTGTCGCATTTGAGCCTGATCCGCAAAACTGTGATATCCTCCGCAAACACGTTGCCAGAAACTCATTGCGAAACGTGAATGTGTGTGAGTCAGCCGTAGGGAATGCTCGTGGTTCGGTTCACTTTGCAAAAGGAACGGGATCTGGTACGGGAAGAGTCGACGACACCGGGGAATTTGAGATCGACATTTGCCGCATCGACGATTACATAGACCACACAGGTCTGATTCCACATCATATAAAAATTGATGTCGAAGGTGGCGAGTTCGATGTGTTACTGGGGGCCGAGCAGACGCTGAGAAAACACGCCCCCACACTTTATCTCTCCACTCATGGACCGGACATTCACACCAATTGCCGCAATTTCCTGGTTGAGTTGCGATACAATTTGTCGCCCATTCTGGGGGATGACATCAACACAACCACCGAATTGTTGTGCCTGCCACCGATTGCTCCGCAGATTACCGATGAGAACCATGCCAACGACCAGACGGCTTTCGTCGAACCTCTAATTCCGGATGGTCAGCCGTGAAGCGCATCGGCATATTTCTCCCCAACTGGATTGGCGATGTCGTGATGGCGACGCCCGCGATCCGCGCGTTGTCTGAACATTTTGGCGACCATGCTGAGCTAATCGGTATCCATAAACCGTACATCGCCGACGTTCTCGCCGGCACATCGTGGCTGGATCGTTCGATCACGAACAGCATGCAGGGTCGCGGTATTTTTACAATGGTCCGTCGGATACGTGACGAAAAAATCGACACGGCAGTACTCTTCACCAATTCCCTGCGGAGCGCACTTGTTGCAACACTGGGTGGAGCGAAACAGCGGATTGGCTTTTCCAAAGATTTTCGTGGTTCCCTGCTGACTGAGAAACTCAACTTTCCTCGATTAAACAGGCGCCGTATACCGACCCCCGCATTGGCCTCCTACCTGGAAATTGTCCAGCGGATGGGGGTGAAGGATTTGTCCCGCCAGACCGAATTGGGGACGACGCCTGCCGATGAACAGCGAGCCGATACGATCTGGCAGAATCTGAAACTCCCACCGGCGGATCAGACCATCATTTTCCATGCCGGTGGCGGATGGGGAGGAGCGGCAAATTCCAAGGCCTGGCCGACATCCTATTTTTCCGAATTGGCCCGACGCATTGCCACAGAGTGGAACAAGGGTGTGCTTATTCTTTGCGGGCCAAAAGAACGTGAGACCGCTGCTACAATCGCAGCCAGTGCAGATCACCCGCACGTGCAAAGCCTCGCGAATGCCGAATTGAGTATCGGCTTGAGCAAAGCCTGCGTGAAGCGATGCCGGTTAATGGTTTCCACCGATAGTGGTCCGCGCCATTTTGCCGCTGCGTTCAACGTCCCGGTTGTGGCGTTGTTTGGTCCAACACACATCGCCTGGAGCGATACGTTTTTCGACCGTGAGATTCAATTGCAGGAAAAGGTCGACTGCGGACCATGCCAGAAGAAAGCCTGCCCGCTCGGACATCACAAGTGTATGACCAATCTGAGCGTCGAACGGGTTTTCGCCATGACCGGCAACCTGCTCGCCGCGACCGAAGAGGGGCGATCGTTCCACGTTGCCTGATGTTTTTCGTCATCTTTCCGGTTTCCGGCTCTGTCGCATCGTAGCGGACAGCACAGGATATCCGGTGTTGGATTCATTTGCGCGTGAATGTCTCACCAGAGGGCTCGCGGCCCGCAAATTGCACAACGCGCGTAATTGAACGAGCATTTTTTGCCAACGCGCCCCAACTGTCCCAGAAAAAGATTTGTGGCTCGGCCCCCTACGGGAGGTGGCACGCGAGGCGATGTTCTACGGTTTCCAATTCTGTTATCCCCGCGCGGTATGAAATCCAATGCAGGGGAATCCACACTTTTTCTGGATACCCGCCTGCGCGGGTATGACGTCTTTTGGGGGATTTTTTGGTATGACGTGTCATTACTTTCTGCCTGAAATTCTTTCGTGTCTTTCATCCCGTTCGTGGTCGTCTTTTCTCTTTGACTTTTCGCGTGTTTGGCGGTCGAGTTAAATTCGATCGAATGCCTCTACAACGTTTTGCCATACAAACGGCCAAGTGTCGTCAGTGTATTGGAAATCTCCTCTGCCTGACGATCAGCAGACCAATCGTGTTGAGCAGCCATCAGATCAGTTAACTTCTCCAGCGTCTCGTGGGTTAATTTGTGATCAAAGACGAGCATTAATCGGCGGAGGACCAGATCCTCCAGATGCTCAACCCACTCATGTTCCAACACCCACCGCACGAATCCGAGCGGCAATCTCGTACCGGGAACAGGTTCGCAATCTTCATCGCTGAACCCGGCAATGATTGATTCCGTTTCCGATCCACACAATTGCCACATCGCCCTTACCAGTTCAATGGACACATCACAATTGTCGGAATAATCCGTTTGACGACCGGCAACAGATTCCGGTGGCGCAAAACCGGGATAGGGACGCTCCTGCAGACTGTTTGTCCGTTGAATTCCCAGGCGGGCGAACACGCGATCTGCCACTTCCGCACCGAATTCCCCGCACGTCGTCAGCTTCCCGCCGATCAAAGTGAGTAACGGACAATCGGATTGTGAGTCGCGCGTTTCCACAATCTCATGGTCACGGGAAATGGCGGCTGTAGAACCGGGCGGGGCGTGTGGCAGCGGCCGGACACCACTGTAATGCATGTCGACATCTTCCCGACGCAGTTCGATCGCGGGCATCACATCATTCACCATATTGATGAGGTACAGAATCTCTTCTTCGGTAGCGATTGCCTCTCCGGGATCACCTTCAAACCGGATATCGGTCGTGCCGATGAGTGTCGCCTCACCAAAGGGGAGCAGAAAGACCATTCGCCCGTCACGTGACTCCGCATAAATGCCGCCGGTGCGGAGTGCTTCCCGCAAACCGGTATGGCAGGTCACCAGATGGCTTCCTCTGGTTCCACCAAAGAGCCGTTCACTTTTAACGTTGATATTGGCCAGAGTCTGGTCACCCCAGGCCCCAGTTGCGTTGATGACCAAAGAAGGTGTAATGGTCTTCACGACCTCGCCATTTGCGTTAATGATTTCGTATTCACCGTCAGCCGGTCTCGCTGTATGCCAGTTCCAGACATCAAATGTGACATTCTGCTCGCTGGCCGCTGATCGGGCATCTGTCAACTGACTCACGATAAACCGTTCGGGGTGCAGAATCTGACAATCCTTGTACGCACAGAGCCAGCGATAACGTCGGTGATCAACTGGCGGTGTTCCCTCTTCGCCGACAGAATGCACGGAGTGTTTCTCGATATTGCGTGTGCCGGCCAGAAAGTCGTACAGCCAAAGCCCAATGCGTGCCAGCCACAGCCCGCGCGGAGCCGGGCGTCCCCACCAGACAATCAACCGACGAAAGGGCCAGATTCGCAACCCACCCATAAACCGCAGGACGGAATTCCAGAACCCGCCGAACCGGTTTTCCACCGGAATGTAGAGACGCAACGTCTCCACAAAATGAGGTGCCAGATCGAGCCAGCGTTGTCGTTCCAGCAGCGATTCCCGAACCAGTCCAAAGTCTCCGTATTCGAGATATCGTAAGCCACCATGAATCAACCGGGAGGATTTCGAAGTGGCACCGTAGGCGAGGTCATTCTTTTCGACGAGGCAGACCGGGACTCCGTTGACAGCCAGCTCCCGTGCGACAGCGCAACCGTTAATTCCTCCACCGAGAATCAGAACGGGTTGTTCACTCCTGGTCGACATGGCAGGGATTTTAGAAAGCGGAGTGCGATTCTGCCACGCCTACCGATATTCTTCGGGGACGGTGTCGTCGCCGTTTCTGGTTGAAAGTCGCTCCAGGACGCCAACCGCCACCTTGTTTGAGAAGAACTGCACCGAACCATCTGCTTTGAGAAACGAAGCGCCGTTGCCGTCCGCACTGCCGAAACTGGCGGGTCCTTTGTTCAAACCATCGCCGATGACGCGCCAATTGCCAGGATCGCCCCAGGGGGGATAATCTTTTCCGATCTCACCGACAATCAACGTTTGCGACAGACCATCGGAGATATCGACCCGACGCACGGGAGAATCGTTGCTGAATAATCCTGATTCGTGCACATCCCCCTGGCCATCAGTCACATTTCCTCCAACACCGGAATAATGCGAAACCGCATAGCCCTGACCAAAGCGGGCGTGGCTGCCACCGGCAGCGTAAAACGTATCAACTTCCTGCGACATTGCATCGAAGTTGACAGGCGAATGAAACGGCTGCTTCATATCGATTTGCGAAAACAGATTCCGCTCGTCAATGTGCGGAAGCAATTCGGTCATCCAACTGTGCAGCACAGTTTCGGTTCCATCCACCGCGCGGTCGATCGTCCGCCGAGCAGGGAAGTGATCATTGAATTCATGGTAGTCCCGAAAAGCGGAACCCATCATCTTGAGATTCGTCGCTGTTTCCGCCTGTCCTTCCGCCGCACGTTGAGAATCACCAATGCGCGCGATGACGGCTGGTCCGAGATACATACCGGCGATTCCCGCCACAATTCCCACCATTGCGAAGATGCGTCCTTCGAGATTTCCGCGCGAACGGCGAATTTCCCCAATGGCGACAAAACCGATCATCAGAGCGAAAAACCCCAATAATACCGAAGGCAACTTCATCCAGAATTCGGGATTGAGAGCGAGTGTGGCCGAGGCGATCGCCGTCAAACCGGTGACGAAACTGACAACCGCCTTCTTCGATCGTCCCACTCTTTTTGCACTTTTTGCGCGGGCCAGCAACGTTTTGGAGCGGGTTTCCTCTTCGATGGCGGGATGGGGTGGTCGGACGGAACGGTATTTGGTCTTCGGCGGTTGTTCTGATGTTTTCAACTCGTATCCGTGACGATCGTCGTCATCGTCAAACAGCATGTGGTCGAGCGTTTTCCGCTTACCTTTGAATCGCTTTTCTGGCTGTTGGATGGGTGGTGCCTGGCTTTTTTTCCGTTGGGAAAAATCGGGAAAACCGAAACCGGGTTTGCGGCGTTTGGGAGCAGATCGAGATTGCGGATCGAAGTCACTCGCCCGCCGTGCGAGTATTTCCTGTTGACGAGGCGAAAGATATTCTTCGTCTGTTTCCGGAATGTCCTTCAGGTCGACGAAGTCATCGCTGATGCCAGATTTCCCCTCTTTTGCGGCAGACGAATCAGTCTCTGTCGACGGCACATCAGAAGGCGTCTGTTTTCCTGGCAATTCGACGGGATTAACTTCGTCGAGATCGGGTGGACTTTTTTTGCGAAGACCTGAATCATGCAGCGCCCATTCACTCGAATCGACTGACTCACTCATTTCAGATGATGCGGTAACGGACGCCGACGGGTCGGGCGGAAGACTAAGCCCCGAATCGACAGGAGTCCTGACGGCGAATGATGCTGCTTCACCACGAGGTTCCATTCCGCGCGGCAACAGGTTCTCACCAGTCGATGCAGTTTCCCCTTCTGTCGGCTCCGTAGCTGGGTTGACCGTTGCAGCGGGGTGATGAGCCCGGCTACTCATAATGCCCCACAATCCTCTCGGTGCCGCCTCGTTTGCCTGAGTGGTCGCATTGTTTGTTGTTGGCTGATACGGTTCAATTTCGACCGTTTCGAACTCCTTCATCGGGACGATCATTCCGCCGTCGACCGGCGCTGTCGGCACCTTTGACGATGATTCAATATCCGCATCGCCAGGCGACCGCTCACCCATCACCGACCACAACCCTTTTGTCGGCACCACCGGCTCATCACCTCGTGGAGCATCGGTTGCTTCATCAACAGTATCGAATTCCAGCGTCGGTTTTTCGTCTGGCAAATCGGCTTGAGGCATGATGCCCCACAATCCCCGGCCGCGCTGTTCGGGCAAATCGGCAGACGGATCATGATCCGGTTCGAGATCATCAGGTTGGGGAGGATCGGAATTCATACAGGCAAAATATCACGCGAATGCAATGGAAGAATTTGTATCTGGATGGGACAGGAACGTGATTTTGGAGCGTATTACGCTCTTCTGTGCGGCAATGGACGTCGTTTGGCCTGCAAACAGAGTGCCTTGGCAAGGCTTTGTTTTAGGGGGCGGATTAACATCATCCACTCCGTTGTCGCTGCCTGCAACTTCATCAAACCCAACTTTTCGTTCTGATGGTTCAATCGTTCCCCACGAACCAGAGACGTCACACCAGAAGGTAAACGGCTTTATCTTACCAGTCTGCAGGTGGCGGTCACAATCCGAGATTCGTGCCGGGTGTTGAACCAGCACGAAACATTTGTTCGGACAATCCATGCGCACTCACGACACCAACGGTCACTTCGCCATCCTTGACCACGCCGAACTGGACGCCTTCTTCATAGAGAGTGAGCATTGCGTCGAGTCGGGAATCAGTGATGGCAATCTCCGGCATCGTACGCACAAAATTGAGCGAGACGCGCCGATCGGAGAGAATGTCCAGTACGCGAACATACCCAAACCAGTCATGTGGTGCCTCCTTGCGATGCAACGCCACACTGCTGATACCGTATTTCCGGGCGAATGCGAGCATCTCTTCACGAGACGTTACCTCGGCAACACCCAGCACGCGGTCTGTCGGTGTGACGGAATTCCCCAGTCGCTGGGTCGACAACGCCATCACGCCATGTCCCAGTCGACTCTGTACATCGGTTAACAGCCCCGCGTGCTGACCTTCGCTGAAGACCTGTACGAGGCGGTTCTTGCCCAGAACAAGATCGCGCGGTCGGTTTTCCAAAGAACTGAGTCGCTCGAACCACTTCGCGATCCCAATCAGCGGAAAACTGGCGACGAGAAACAATCGGTAAAACAGCGCAAACCAGTGAATGTCGCGGCGCATCAGTTGGAGCGGAGCGCGATAGTAAAGATTCTTCGGCAGCAGTTCTCCAAACACGAAGATCAGAGGCGAGACCAGTAATGTCGCCACGATTTCCATCCAGCCGGAATGCGAAACACTCGCAACCGCCAGAATCAGGCTGATGGCCATTGTCGTGACGTAATTGGCAACGTTGTTTCCCACGAGAGTCGTCGCAACAAAATAGCCTGGATTCTGCGCAAACCATTGTATTTTCTTCGCGGCCTTATCACCCGATTCGGCGTCGATGGTCACCCGCAGAAAGCTGATGCGGTAGAATCCGGTTTCGGACCCACTGAAAAAAGCGGAA
>JANQSH010000107.1 GCA_028284145.1 Planctomycetaceae bacterium
CCTAGCGCGGCCTTTGTCCGCAACCAAAGAGAGTGAATTGAAAACGGCGTTCTCAAATGGACGATGGGGTTGTCAAAGCACCATGTCCGAGAGAACGCCGCAATGGATTCGTTTGTTGACCAGTTTAGCGATCGGATAACAGGAATCATCTCCTGTTTTGATCGAATTCTTTTCAAGGGATATCTGCCAATCGGCTGGTCGGACGCCATGGAGAGTCTGCTGGGGCGTAACGGGCTGCTGATCAAGGACTTCGGCAAGTTTGTGGAGAAGCAGTCGGGACGTCTGAAAGCTCACGCGGAAGCAATGGTCCAGAAGCAGGGCCGACCGATTGAATATGTCAACGGACGCATGCGGAAGGACGATTATGCCGCCGAGATTGCTGAACGAGACGGCATTAACTGCGGTCTCGTGTGCGTGCTGCGTGTCGTCGAGCCGTGTCAGAGTTTCAAAGTCGTGCCAGGCGAGAAACGTCCGAAACTTGTGAATGCCACTCGTAAGTGTCTGTGTTACTACTTCTATTTCATCGATCGCGAATTCGGACTGATGCACATTCGCATCCAGTCGTGGTTTCCGCTGGTCATTCAGGTGTGTCTGAACGGACACGAATGGCTCGCCAGAAAGCTGGACAGACATGGGATTGAATATCGAAAGCAGGACAACGCTTTCGTCTGGATCAGCGACTGCAGACGTGCTCAGAAGTTTGCTGATCGTTTTGAAAAGACAAACTGGCCTCGAGTCCTGTCGACACTGGCACGACGAATCAACCCGTTGCTGAAGGATGTGCTGGCGGGAATGGATTACTACTGGGTCATGGATCAGGCCGAATATGCCACGGATGTGATGTTTCGGGATGCCGAAGCGCTGAAGGCTCCGTATGAAGAAATGCTGAAATACGCAACGCTGTGTTTCAGCGCCGAGGATGTGCTGACCTTTCTCGGTCGAAAGATGAACGGCAACTTTCAGGGCGAAGTGCTGACGGACATGAAGAAAAAGCGTTATCCCGGCGCACGTGTGAAACACCGGATGAAGCAGAACTGGATCAAGATGTACGACAAATTCGGGTGCGTACTGCGAATCGAAACAGTGATCAACAATCCGCGTGAGTTCAAGGTTCGCCGTTCGGGAGTACGCAGGGGAGAGGTTGTGATGGGCTGGTTTCCGATGGCCAAAGGCGTGGCCAACATGCCGCGGTATCGGGACATCTGTCTGGCTGCCAACCGTCGTTATCTGGAAGCCCTTTCGAAAGTCGCTGATCCTGGTGACTCGAAGGAACAGATGCGTCGTATCGGCAGACGTGTGCGAGTCAACAACCGCAGCCATCGGCCACTGAACCCCGCCAGTGCGGACGACGTGAATCTGCTGGCCGCTGTGATGCGAGGGGAACATTCGATTCAGGGATTCCGCAATGCTGACATCCGAGTGCAAATCAGTGCGGAACCTTCGGATCCCGCCGAACAACGTCGTCAGAGTCAGCGTGTGGGCAGGCTGCTCAAGCTGCTCCACGCTCATCAGCTGATTGCGAAGATTCCTCGTTCCCGTCGCTGGCGCGTCACAAAAAACGGATACGCCGTTCTCACCACAATCCTCATTCATCACCATGACAAATATCCAACGACTCACGCTCAAGCCGCCTGACAACACAAAAACATGCGCGCACAACGCAGTGTTGTTTTTCCAAAAGACTCTAAGTTCGGGTTTCGCACTTTCCGTGGAGATTTGATGTGGGGAGTTGGTCTATGTGAGAAGCGGCCTCCGGCGCAGAATTTGGGTTAAG
>JANQSH010000111.1 GCA_028284145.1 Planctomycetaceae bacterium
TGATTTCCCGGAATGGTTATGTAGCCAGCGGTCGAGAAAAGGATTTTCGAGAGCCGCTGGCGGACACAAGCTGCCGGGGGGAAGGGAGTTATGAATCCCCGCTCTTGTACCGCCTTGTTATACCGCCCCGGACAAGTGACGGTACAACTGGTGGTATAGGTGGCGGTATAGGATTTTGAGTTTCTGTTGACCATCGTTACGTTGCTTCGTCTCCCTGATTGCGTTTTTTGATCAGTGGCCCCGCTGTTCCATTGCAGTCGTAGAAAACATCACCAAAGGGAAAATTCTCAGGAGCCAGATCTTCTTCAACTGCAAACAGCCAGAGGTCAGACCGTTCACAGCCTTTGATGGCTCTGGCCAGTGCTTTGCGTCTTCCATGATGTGTCGTGACCATTAGAACGCGGAAACGCTCAAGAGTTGTGTCGGGAAAATGCTGTTTGAATTGCCCTCGGTAGGCGAGCTGGGCATAGCCTTTGGTCTTGCTCGCGGCAATCGAGCGGACACCACTGGTGTTTCGATCCTGCTCCAGGTAATAGACGATCTTCTGGTCTCCGTATCCCAGCAGAAATCCGGCATCGGGAGAACAGGAGAGTGGTGGGTCTTTTTGAAAGACGGTGTGCAGCGAATACTGACTGGCTTGTGCGGAATCCTTGTTCAGAATCTCCCATTCATTGGTCCACTGAGAAACGGAGACTTCATCACCGCATTGTTCCATCGCCTTTTCGATGGCAATGTGCGTGTCACCGATTGCCAGCCAGTGAAACAGGCGTGTTTCGCTCGGCGTTCGGGTATTCAGCGACAGATACGTTTCGTCGTCGAAGTGTTCCGACAGAAATTCAGCCGCTTTTCGTGTGAGGAAGTAGACAGGGCAACCGGAAGAGCCGCCACGATAGGGGATCAGGCTTTTTGTTTTGGAGAGGAGGCCAGCCCGACGCAGTTTGTCCAGCCGCGCACGAAGAGCGCGTCCATCAGCATGGGTAGGAAACAGCAGCATCTGCAACTGTGGGCGGCACAGGCAGTAGTAGTTGGCCAAGGCGACCAACACCTTGATATCAAGCGGGGTAATCAACCGGAGACTCCCTGAAAAGATAGCCATAAAGAAAAGAATCGAGACACACCCGATAGGTGGGGGTACTCGATTGTAAGCTATCCCGAGTGTCCGGGATCAGATTCATTCAGGCAACCAATCTGCATGATGCCGAAGCATCCGTCTGATATGGCCATCTCTGAAAGGTACGCCGAAGCGTCAATTCGATTATGTCGCCTCAATTGCCATTGTCAAGCCCTGAAAAAATTCGGCAGCCAAAACTGGACTACCGGAAATCATCCGTAGTAGGCGGATTAGATTCAGGACGATCATCTTCGATAGTCGTTACCTCATCGCAAATCAGGCATGAATCAGGAGTCCGTACACTGGCCCGCGTGAGTATCCACCTGCCACTACGTTGATTTTTCCAACCGATTTCGCATGCTGCTTTTCACGTTCTCGTGTATCATGGACGCATGGCAAGTGGGCCATCCGTCCCTGACCGGCATCCGTTTGAAAGCTGTGTTCCTGAGCTTGCCAAACTCCATGCCCCGGATTCTCCGGTCGGAATAACGCTTCGTAAAGCCGATGCCAGAAAACGCCTCAAGGAACTACTGGAAGCAGAAGAGGGGATTGCGCAGCAGCAATGTACAATCGCCAAGATCGATGACGATATCGAACGTTTCAATGCCGAGCATGAATTCAACATGCAGCATTTGATCCAGTTTGGTATCACGCTCGACGAACGAGAGGAAATGATCCGCATTCTGGAAGACGTTTCAGAGACCGGCGGAATGTCGCTCCGAGAGGCAGCGAAGGAAGCCCACGCTCGCGTTCAGCGAAAACGATGATTCCAAGTCGAATTGAGAAAGAATGTTGACGGCAAATTCAGTTGTCATTTTCTTTCGCCAAATTCTCATTCCTTCAATTTCCAAATTACACGACTCAGACTTCCGGTTCTGAATTGGGTTGGCATAAATCAAAGTTTAGGCAGATCCGGAAGCCGCGAGCTTTGGCACGATCGCCTGGGTACCCCCAGCCTCGATATGAGGCACGGCAATACCAAGCAGAATAAAATGAGGAGCCACCTCGTAGCGAGCATACAAAGTCATCTCCAGTACTGTCGAACTCTGGATTTTTTGAATTGGTGCCTCGCATCTTGTAGGCGACGTCAACACGACTATCCCTGCACCACTCCCAAACATTTCCATGTATGTCGTAAATTCCGAAGTCATTTGGCGACAGTTCACCGACGCAATGCACCAAGCCTCCTGAAGTACTGCTAAACCATCCAGCACTGGCCAATGCCTCCTCACCATCACCTGTGGAATACTCCGCAAACGTGCCAACCTGACAACAATACTCCCATTGTGCTTCGCTCGGCAATGTTACCGAATAGCCATTCGGCAGGTCTTTACTGAAAGCAGCATCTAAAAAACTGCAAAACGCCATTGCATCATTCCAATTCAACATATCGGCTGGATGGTTTGGAGAGAATAAAGAACTGTTTCGGTGGTCTGGGCGGAATGCTGCGAACTGCTGTTGCGTGATGGGAAACGTCCCCAGGTAAAAGGGCTGAGTAATCTCAACCCGATGACGGGGTTCTTCATTTGCAGAATATCCGCGAGAGCCCATCCAGAATTCACCAGCGGGGATCTTGCGGAACATCAGCGGAATGCCACCCGGCAGTGTGAGCGTAACATCCGCTTCTTTCAATGCGCGTTTCCAGCCGGGGGAAACTTTTTCTTCCTTCGCCATCCTCACGTTCCAAATCTGTTATGTCGCTTTGTTGTCGTTGTGTTTGCTGTTTGGGAAACTCACTTCGCTCAAATTCTTTTCGCGCGCGGAGCCTGCTCGCTCCGCCCTGGCTGCGGCGTCCCGCCTGGCCCCGGCTTCACTTGCCGGCTCCGCGGCTGGACTGACCGGGCACGGACCGGAGACCAGGCAGACGCGGAAGCCTCGGTTCCAAAAGCGGAGGACAGGCCTCCTCCAGACGCGATACGCCGCACGACAGAACCTGGAGGAGCCGTTCCAGCCGCCGCCGCGAAACACCCGGACAGCGTCATTGTCACCGAAAACCTCGGGATCGCACACTCCGCCTGAACGTCGTTTGTAAGCGTGTGCATCCCACGCGTCACGGCACCATTCCTCAACATTGCCGTGCATGTCGTACAGGCCAAAATCATTGGGCGTCAATTGACCCACTCGTTGCGTGGACTCCTCAGAGTTGCCGTCGTACCAGTCAGATGCCGCCAATGCGGCTTCGCCGTCACCCGTGTAATACTCCGTCTCTGTTCCCGCCCGGCAGGCGTATTCCCATTGGGCCTCACTCGGTAATGTTGCGGTAAAACCCGCTGGAATCTCATCTCGGCCGTTCTCATTCAGCCACTGACAGAACTCCAGCGCCTCGTGCCAGTTCACCTGATCAGCCGGGTGGTCTGCAAAATCTTCACCAGAGAAATGGTTTTCATGATCTGGGCAAAAAGTTGCAAACTGCCGCTGCGTGATGGGAAACGTGGCCATGTAAAACGGCTGAGTGATGTGGACAAGGTGAAGTGGTTCTTCATCTTCGTATTCGCCCCGAGAACCCATCCAGAATTCGTCCCTCTCCAGAAATTTATCACCCCGTCTGGGCAGACGACGAAACGTAAGCGGAATGTCACCTGGCAGCGTGAGCGTAACATCCGCTTCTTTCAATGCGCGTTTCCAGCCGGGAGTCAACTCTGTTTCACGATTCATCGCGTTTGGCATCCTCGGTCTGTTTCAGCTTCATGTAATCGAGATAGTGCAGATTGGCCTGGATGTTTTCCGTATTGGAATAGACATAGGCCATGAAGAACTCGTTGAGCGTCGAATGCCGCTGCTGCAGTTCTTCCACAACCCGCAGAACTAAAGATGGCCGATGCCGGAACTCCTCTTCAAACTCGCTCCACCACTTGGCTGCACTCTCGCTGGCGTGGGACCAATCGAGATGATCATTTTTGATGGTCTCGATACGATTCCAGATAGCATCATCGTCCCAGCCACTGGTGTCAGTGAAGCTCTTGGACTCCGATGAGTTGTTACGGGGCGTAACAGGGCGAGGCCGGGGCGGAAGTTCGGAGAGTGCTTCGCGTCGCAATTGCAGATCCTGTCGCGATGTTTCCAGATTCCCTTTGAGCAGCTCTGGTTCTCCTTCGCCAAAGGCACATTCACGCCAAATCACAACATGCGTGACACCCTCATCAGCCAGTTCCGGCCAGCGGTCATCGACAGAATCGACCGCCCTACCAATCAGCCGATGCAGACCCCGGGCACCCGTGCCGAGATTGGCTGCCTCTTCCGCAATCGCTTCGAGGGCCTCTTCGCTCAATTCCAGTTCGATGCCGTGGATGCGGGCCAGTTCCTGTTGTTTCTGCAGCGGGGAACGATCGAACTCGCTGCTGATGATCTGCCGCAAATCCTTTGATGACAATTCGTGCAACACACTGACCGTGGCAAAACGACCGATGAACTCAGGAATCATCCCGAATTTGACGAGGTCGCCCGTCTGCGACTGGCAGAGTGTCTCAAATTTGGGACGGTCCGGCATCTCTTCGACCGGCTCATCTTTTCGAGCGACAAAGCCGATGCGCGTTTTCCCTGCACCGATACGGGCTTCGACTATCTTGGTCAAATCGACGAACGCTCCCGCACAGATGAACAACAAACGGGAAGTGTCAACCCTGGCGTGCTGCCAGCCTTCCATGCCCTGCGAAATTCGACCATCGAGCAGAGTCAACAGGGCATTCTGCACGCCCTCTCCACTGACGTCGCGACCGCCGGTTTCGCCACGCCGGATTTTGTCAATTTCGTCGATGAAGATGATCCCCTTTTCCGCCTTGCGGGGATCACCACCCGCTCGATCGAGCAGAGACCGGACAATGCTCTCCACCGAGTTCCCTTTGTAACCTGCTTCGACCAGCCCGGCTGCACTGGTAAAAGCCATTGGCACATCGAGGAATTCTGCCAGCGTCTTGACGATGAAAGTTTTGCCAACGCCGGTCGGCCCGATGAGCAGGATATGATGCCGGCCGAGATCGACACCATGCCTTTCGCGGTAGGCCTGCGACAGGTAGTGGTTGTAAACAGCCACGGAGATATCCTGTTTCGCGCGGTCCTGCCCGCGGACGAACTGATTGAGGTAGGCGATCATTTCCGCCGGCGTGGGAAGGATGCGGCGGCTGTCATTCAACTTGTTCATGAGCCTTCCTCTTCATCCAGTTTCAGGTATTTGATTGCAGCCTGACGCAATTCCTCTGGGATCGCATCATTTCCGGGTGACAAAACCCTCGCCTTGATATCTCGCTGTTTGTCGGGTTTCGCCGCTAATGCGTCGAGTAAGAGCACGACTGCATCTTCATCGCGACCTTTTTGCAATCTTTGCAACGCCAGATCAACTTTCACAATAGGATCATCCAGTCGCTCCATTACAGTTTGAAATAATTGATTTGTCGTGTCCTCGACTTCAAAGTCATCAATTGGGCAACTGAGACTGTTGGTAAAACGGTATTCCACGAGGGCCTCAACGAAAGCCTCGAAGTTGGTCGCGTCGTTTACGAACTGATACCACTCTCCAACTGCTCCTCGGCGCTTTAGGAGCTTTGTCTCATGTCGACGATCTCCATCAGCCGATTTCCGGATCTCATCGAGTTCATCGTTCGCTCGGTTCAGCCACTCGTTCTCCCATTTTGAAGATTGAACCTCCAAACCGCTGCAATCTTCCCTGAGTCGATGTCCATCGAATGCCCAAACGATAATTCGATTGAATTCAAATCGCTGATGCGGCGCATTCTCGAATATCTTCATCATTTCGGTCATGCAGAACTTGGAATACCAATACTTCTTGCTCCAGAAAACCAGGCAGAGATCACCCGAGGCCAATGCACCAATGAAATTGGACAAACGATCTTCCTCCGTCGTCGATCCATAGATCAAAATCTTGTGCTCCAGGTGGTTTTCTTTGACCCACTTTTCGAGTTTTTCTCCGAGACGTCTAGGGACTTCACCAATTCGTCCGTTCTCCTTCTTTTTGGAGTCGGAATCTGCGTACGAGAAACTGATAGAAACGCCTTTAGCCTCTTCACGCGACGGTACGGCACTAGGA
Source organism: Planctomycetaceae bacterium (assembly GCA_028284145.1). Classification (GTDB taxonomy): domain Bacteria; phylum Planctomycetota; class Planctomycetia; order Planctomycetales; family Planctomycetaceae; genus JANQSH01. The sequence continues at coordinate 6,153 of JANQSH010000111.1, forward strand.
TATCCATGTTCGAATTCGTCGATTGCTTGCGATCGTATTGAGTGCCTCGCAAGGATGTGTTTGTCAATTTGCGGCCAGTGTTTCTCAAAGAGAGCAGGCTCATTCCCAGACCCACGATTGAAAAGTTGAGACACACGTTCTCGAATATTTTCCTCGAAGACAGGATCGTTTGGACCGGTGAACCAAATATTGAGCGGGTGGCTATAATGCTTACCGTCGTCCGGACGCGCCCAATCGAACCAGCAATATGCCCCAGTGATTCCCGAACGGACGCGGCAACCCCACCTCCACGCCTGCATCGAACGACTCCAGTCTGCCCCCAAATTGGCAATGATCGAGCGCATGTCAGATTCCGTTGCGCCGGCCAGTCCGAATCGAGCCCACTCGTCTGCTGTCTTAAATTCCAACTCTGGATGCCGCTTTGCAGCCATCTCTCGCGATTGAAAGAATCCAGGAGCCGCATACACAACTTGACCCGAGGCGGATTCATCCTCATTCAGAAGTTTAAAACACATCCCACAGGCGAGCATGAATTGCAAAAAAAGTTTTTGAGCTTCCGTATCGTAGCCAGCTTGGTCCCACGACTTTTCGGCAAGCCATTCCGCTGTGAATATTCCGTCATTACGTTCCAAATTCAGTCGAACTCCAAATTCGCTCTGCCGACTCGTCAGCGTATAGATTCCGTGAATGGCCCATCGCTGGTCCAGGATGATGTTGTTTGGCAGATAGCGTTCGTCGTAATACAGGAATCCGCTCTTATGAAATCGATCCAGCAAGAGTTTTGGGTCGTCGGCATACAACTCCGTGCAATGCTCTTTGACGAGTGCCGCGAAATCTGACAGGCTGATCGTCGGATGAGGAGACTGGACCGGCTTCTGTTCATCTTCCTGGTCCCAGTAGGCTTTATTGTTCTCCACGATTTTTTCATTCAACGAGTCCTTCACGCGTTTGACAGGTGCCGGCAACGATCGTTGCTGGCGTGTTCCCAGCAGTTCGGATGTTTGGTCGGCAATCCAATCCTCGATTTGTGCCAATCCGATTCCACTCTTTGCGGAGAATACGACCTGAGAAAAATCGTCAGGTAAGTCAACTCGCGATGCGACTTCACGTTCGCCGTCGCGGTCTGATTTCGAGCGCACCACGAGGACTGGTGGCTCCTTTTCGACCGGTCCGGGAATCTTCCCCAGCGATCGCACCTGGTCGATCCAGTATTGAGCCGGTCGCAAGATATCTCCCTCCTCCTCGATCTTGGCTTCCTCTTTTCGATCGGAATCATCGTCGGATCCCGGCGGATGTTCGGTGTGGAAAACCAGGAAAATGGCCTTTCGTTGCAGAAAAAGTCGATGCGTGCTGTGATACAGATCCTGCCCGGCGAAATCCCAGATATTGAGTCGGACTTTGCCATGCGGATCGTCCACAGGGGTGAAATCGAAATCTTTCTCCCACAGCCGGACGCCGTGCGTGGTCTCTTCATCTTCTTTGAATTCGTTATGGACCCAACGGCGGGCAAACGAGGATTTTCCCGATCGTCCATTGCCCAACAGAATGACCTTCAATTCATGGTCCGTGTCTTCGCCTGCTCTTGATTCTTCTCGGTCAGCCAGGACACGTTCGGCGACATTGGTGTCATCCGTTTCTCCCAGCAGATAGGCTTCCAGTGGCACGCCCGACTCAAACAGGAACAATGTTCGTGGATGCTGGATTGTCTCGGCGGCGCCATCGTATTCCGGCATCACCGGCAAGGCCTTGAGAGAATTAGTATACGCCAGATCGATGTAATCCAACTTCCTGGGAAAATCGGGCAACGTGGCGAGTTTGCGAGCGCGACGTAATTCCAGCCGTCGTAATTCAGGCGGCCACTTGTTTGGCTCTTCACCAATGACTGCTTTCAGTCGCTCGCAACTGTTGAGCCTGAGATCCTTTAATTTCCGCGGCAATTCGGCCACCTGCAAGGTGGTGAGTTGTTGCAGACCACTGCCATCGACAAGTTCGATTTGCGAATTCGATTTCAGAACCTCCTTGAACCATGAATCACTGATTTGCTCACATTTCCGCAGGCTGAGATCCCGCAATTTCGGAAAGTTGGTTGTTTGCAAATTTGGCAATTTTGTGCCATCCAGCACGAGCGTGTCTAACTCCGGCAGATCGGTCGGCATTCCGCCCCAGTCATTCAGATTCCGGCAGCCGCGGACATCCAGGCATTGCAGACCAGCCGGCAGTGCAGGGAGCGTTTCGAGATTGCTGATCTGCCACAGATAGAGATGCGTCAGATTGGGGAACCGCTCTGCCAGATCGACGGGGATCTCAACCTGTATCTCCTTGGCTTCGTCCCCAATGGGGGGAGTGCCGATGACGATCTTGGTGACCCGGTCGCGGTCTTCGCGGTCCCACTGAAACGCCGCACGATCGTCTTCGTTTTGGGCATCCCAGTATTCGCCGGTTTCTGAATACAACGCTATCAATTCGCTGGGGGCGATGTCGGTCGTCATGCTGGAAATCTCCTTTGCCGGGGCTATTGGTCGTCAGTTGGACGACCCGAGAAAAATGTTTGTTACTTCGTATCTCGATTCGGAAAACGGACTTCGCTCAAATTATTTTCACGCGCGGAGCCTGCTCGCTCCGCCTTGGCTGCGGCGTCCCGCCTGGCCCCGGCTTCACTTGCCGGCTCCGCGGCTGGACTGACCGGGCACGGACCGGAGACCAGGCAGACGCGGAAGCCATGGTACCTAACGCGGTTGTCAGGCCTCCCCCAGTAGCGATACGCCGCACGACAGAACCCGGAGGAGATGCACCAGCCGCCGCCGCGAAACACCCGGTCAGTGTCAGCGTCACTTGTCACCTCGGGATCGCACACTCCGTCCGAACGTCGTTTGTAAGCGTGTGCATCCCACGCGTCGCGACACCACTCCCAGACATTCCCGTGCATGTCGTACAGGCCGAACGCGTTGGGCTGCAATTCACCCACTCGTTGCGTGGACCCCTCAGAGTTGCCGTCGTACCAGCCAGCCGTTGCCAAAGCCGCTGCGCCATCGCCGGTGTAGTATTCGGTGTCTGTTCCCGCCCGGCAGCCGTATTCCCATTGAGCCTCGCTTGGTAATGTTGGGGTAAAACCCGCTGGAATCTCATCCCGGCCGTTCTCATTCAGCCACTGACAGAACTCCAACGCTTCGTGCCAGTCGACCTGCCCGGCAGGGTGATCTGCGAACTTTTCACCAGAGAAATGGTTTTCATGATCCGGGCGGAAAGTCGCAAATTGCCGCTGGGTTACAGGAAACGTCCCCATATAGAATGGCTGCGTGATGTGGACAAGGTGTAGTGGTTCTTCATCTTTGCGGTAGCCGCGCGAACCCATCCAGAATTCGCCAGGTGGGATCAATTGAAACGTCATCTCAACGTTGTTCGGCAAAGTGATCGAAAGCTGCGGGTCCATCTGGTGTCAGTCCCCTTCATCAATGCAAAATGAGTTGGCAACATTTCGGCGCCAGGCGATATCATCAGCGTGGCGAACGTGGGCAAATAGAGACGTGAGATGCTGCTGAAGTTGGTTCTCGCCGATTCTCTCACGAACCCAGGCCCTCCGCAACACCCTGAGTTTTCGCCGCAGTCGGCGACGTCCGTTCCTATTGAGTCGAACACGGTCCGGATAAATCACGTAACCGAGAAAGGGAATTCCGCGTTGGCAACGATTCCATTCGCCGCCGTTTTTTGTCTTCAAACACAACTTTGAGAGCTCACGATGGGCCTGAGCACGAATCTCGCAGAGTTGATCTTGCCTTGCCCAGATCACAATATCGTCCATATAGCGTAGATATGACTGGGCAAGGCGAGTCGCCTTCATCGCATGATCAAACTGATCAAGGTAGAAGTTACCAAGATACTGGCTGGTCAGAGCTCCAATGGGTAGCCCGCGTCCTGGTTTGGTGTGGTACGATCGGATCAAACTGTCAAACAATCTCAGCAGCCGTCGTTCCGAGAAACGTTTTGCCAGTTGGCTGCGGAGTCTCTCGTGATCAATGCTGTCGTAAAACTTCTGAACGTCGATCTTGCCATACCAGAGATGCCGGCGTGTCCAGTGGCGAGCCTGCCGAACGGCAGCGTGCTGACCTTTCGATTTCCGACACGCATAACTGTGTTCCAAAGCGCCCATCTCAAATACGGGCCCCGTGACAGCAATGATGGCATGGTGTACGACGCGGTCTCGAAAACAGGGTGCGTGAATCGTGCGTGTTTTCGTATCGCGAACCTGAAATTCCTGATAGGGCTGGAATCGGTACTCACTTGATGACAGTTCCCGGTGGATTGTGTCGCGTTCCGAACAGTCATCTGCGATGAACGCCCGGACTTCATGCCGGTCACGTTTGCCGCTGGCCGCACGCCACAAAGCTTGCGTGACATTTGCGCGTTCGACGATTCGATCGAACAGATCACTGATCGGCTTCACGTCTTGTCTCCTCCCCAATTTTAATTCCTTCGAGAGGAAAGGCGGCCCGCAATATGGGGAGTAAAGGATCAGCGTATTTCTCAACCCGTGCCTGGCCAATGCCGTCAACTTTTGAAAAGTCGGCTCTGCACTTGACTTTTTTCTGCACGATCTCGGCAAGTTGAGCATTGCTGAAAACCGCATAGACAGGAACACCATCTTGTGCGGCCAATTCCTTTCGCATTTCCCGCAACTCGCTGAAAACTCTGAAATCGGAATCGGACAACACGTCACGATAGTCGATTCGTGTTTTGCTGCCGTTCTTAGGAATGCTGGATGTGGACGAAGCCATTTCGACCACAAAGACAAGCATTGAGCCACCAGCCGTGCTGACAATCTCCTGTCTGACGGTTGCAATTCGATGTGATGACAAAAAGGCGTTGAGTTCCGCCAGTTCTGGATCAGTCGGTAAGGGGAATTGAAAGAGTCGATATTGCACGTATGGCTCCTGTTCACTTACTCGATTTTTCGCGTTTTTCGATTCGGAAAATTCTCTTCGCTCAAATTGTTTTTTTGCGCGGAGCCTGCTCGCTCCGCCTTGGCTGCGGCGTCCCGCCTGGCCCCGGCTCGACTTGCCGGCTCCGCGGCTGGACTGACTGGACACGGACCGGAGACCAGGCAGACGCGGAAGCCTCGGAACCTAACGCGGACGCCAGGCCTCCACCTGAGGCGACACGCCGCACGACAGTACCCGGAGGAGTTGACCCAGCCGCCGCCGCGAAACACCCGGTCAGTGTCAGCGTCACTTGTCACCTCGGGATCGCAAACTCCATCCAAGCGTCGTTTGTAGGCGTGTTGATCCGATGCGTCGCGGCACCACTCCCAAACATTGCCATGCATATCGTGCAGACCGAAATCGTTGGGCTGCAACTGGCCCACCGGGTGCGTGCGCCCCTCTGAATTGCCGTTAAACCAGCTAGCTGCCGCCAATGCGGCTTCGCCGTCACCCGTGTAATACTCCGTCTCCGTTCCCGCCCGGCAGGCGTATTCCCATTGGGCCTCGCTCGGTAATGTTGCGGTAAAACCGGCTGGAATTTCATCTCGGCCGTTCTCATTCAGCCACTGACAGAACTCCAGCGCTTCGTACCAGTTGACCTGATCGGCGGGATTGTCCGGTCGGTCTGGAAATCCATATTCGTGGTCAGGACGAAAGGTGGAGAACTGCCTCTGCGTCACAGGAAACGTCCCCAGATAGAACGGCTGCGTGATGTGGACAAGGTGAAGTGGTTCTTCATCTTCGTATTCGCCCCGAGAGCCCATCCAGAATTCGTCGCTCTCCAGAAATTTATCACCCCGTCTGGGCAGTCGACGAAACGTAAGCGGAATGTCACCTGGTAGCGTGAGCGTGAGATCCGCTTCTTCCAATGCGTGTTTCCAGCCGTTAGTTGTGTCGGTTTGTCGTTCCATGCGTTGATCCATTCGCGAAGAAAAATTGCCACTCGAGAAAATGGTGCCTCGGCAGACGTCGTCATCAAACACTTTTCTGACTGCTGTCGGTGATGAAAGTTGACGCCTGCCGAGGGCTGATCCTGGGGTTCGTCCGCCGTTTTGAGAAAGCGGAACGGGAACACGCGACGTCCGTTTTCGTGAGTATCCACATCACGACTTCGTGCCGGAGACCAGGCAGACGCGGAAGCCTTGGTTCCTATTGCGGTTGTCAGGCCTCCTCCTGTTGCGATACGCCGCACGACAGTTCCTGGAGGAGTTGTTCCAGCTGCCGCCGCGAATCACCCGGTCAAATTGCGTCTCCCCACAGCAATATCGCTGCGAAACGATCGTACCAGAAAAACAGGATGTTCGGTATTAATGAACCTTCGGGCTGTATGCTGCGTTAACCTTTTTAGATTGCAGACGCGGGATTAAATCCACATTTGTTGTATTGGATTGTGAAGACGCGAAACGACGTTGCTCATACCGCCGAATGGGGTGGTCGTGTGACAGTGAAATCCGATGGAGTCAGGGGTATACTCGATGATTCTTACCTTGTTTAAGCCACGGGATACTCTCCCTAGGCAGAAAAAAAATGAAATATAGTTCTGTCACCGTAAATCGATTTAATGGCACATGAGAAACATTAGCGACACAGAAGGATGGACGAAGCCGATGCAAACGCCAGACATAGATGACAAACCACTTCCAGGCCGATTGCCCCTGGTCGTGCAACTTGGCTTCAGTGGCTCGCGGTTTCTCTACGGCGATGAGGTCAGCGCGGAACAGCAAGCTGGGTTCGATCAGCAGTTGACCGAAGAGTTGCGCAAGGAGTTCATCGCTCTTCGCACGAAACTGGGGCTGAACGAGAACCATTTCCTTTGCGGCATTTCCCAGATGGCGATTGGGGCGGACATGCTCTTCGCACGCGCCTGCGCTGCCGAGTCGATTCCGCACCGCGTCTTCCTGCCGCAGACGCGCGACGAGTTTTTGAACGCCATGAGTTCAAATGGAAAGGCCGATTTTTCGGAAGCCGAAAAGGAGGTGGCCCGCGAACTTCTCGACAGCCCGAATGTGATTCAGGAACGGGTTGTCAGTGATGCTGTGGATCGTCGTCAGCGGTTCGAGGAATCGAACCTGGAGATTCTGCATGTGAGTGATGTGATGATCTGCCTGCTGCGCGACGATGCCGGGGAAAAGCCGGGAGGCTCGCAACAGATGTTATCACGAGCAACCGGTCGTAACGTCGCGACGTTGGAAATGCGGGTTTCCGTTCGGGAAGGCAGACTGATCTGCCAGTCAACCTTTCATCCCTGTGACGGCGCCTGTTTTGAGCCTCCCGCGTTGCCCGATGAATTGAGCGATATTCCGGCTTACGAAAACTTACCGACTGGAGGCGTGCCGGATGGTCCGGATTTCTTCGGATTCCTGAAGGATTTCGGGAGCAAAAGGGCGAATGAGCATCGTCGTTTTTTTCAGAATGCCGCGTTTGCGATCATTTTGACGCATGTCATCGCGACCATAATTTCCGCATACAGTCTGGCTGCCCATAGCGCACCGGGGGGGATGCCGCACGACGAAGTCAACGTTGCGAAGGATCAACGTCAAGGGGGGAATGAGGCCGCCGGTGATCAGAACATCGTTGAGGCTGACAACGGACAGGACGTTTTTTTCAAAGGCCTTTTCCTCATGGAACTCATCCTGCTGGCGAGCGGGTTCACCTTGCATCTTGTTGTGCATCGGGCCAAAGTGGCCAGGAACTGGGCGTATCGGCGGCTGGTGGCGGAAATCAACCGTTCGATCATCACTGTGCAGAATGTGCCGGCGTATCTCGCTTTTCTCTTCCGGCTCCCTTTCCCAAATGATTTGCGACCCGTGTTGCGAACTTTGAATGTCCTTCATCTGCGAACAACACGTTCGGGTTCCGGCCTGAATTTTGATGAGTTCAAAGAGGAGTACATCAGGAATCGGGTCGACAATCAGGCTCGCTGGTATTCTGACCGTGCGGGGAAGGCCAGAAAGTGGAGCAAAATCGCCAGCATGACATTCAAGATCTTCTCCGGACTGGCAATCGTCGTCGTGCTGCTGGAATTGTTTCACCTGTTCGATCTGGGAAGTGTACTGGGACTGTTGAGCGTTATCTTCCCGGTGATGGCTGTGGCTGCGACGTCACTTGCCGCCGCGACCGATCTGGATGCTCGCATCGAAACCTTCGAGCAGGCTGCGGAGTTCCTCCGGGAGCAGCTCCCATTGATCGAAAAGGCGGAATCGATGACGGAAATGACACCATTCATCGTCGTGACGGAAGAACGACTGCTGGGAGAGGTCGCCAACTGGTATTCGCGCCGCACCTACCTGGGAATCGTCTAGAATTTTTTGTTGGCTCATATTTTCAGCGAAGAGTGAACTCGCCTTCAGACTCATCGTCTGAGCCAGTGTCGTGATCCTCGAGTTTTGGCACATGAATCGTCGGGCCGGTCAGAAGTTGCTGTCGGCAGGCTTCAATTTCACGGTCGGCTTCGGCGGCTGTAATGAAGAAGTCCGAGGCGTAGTTTTTCTCCAGCAATTCTTCGACTCGTTCATTGAGCCGCTTTGTCGGTTCGATCGGCAGGTAATCGACGAGGACTTCGCGAACATCATCTTCGTTGGCGATCTTCACGATCGCTTCGCCCGTTTTGAGACGCCGAAGACGCTTGCCCCACTTGAGCGAAAACTCCTCGAAATTTTCATACGTGACGTTGCTGATTTCATCAAACGTGTCGTGAATCGGCACATTCGCCTGACTGCGACCGTGGCTTTCTCCTGAGGTGTTCGTATTCGTCGTGCCGGTGGTGTTGTTGGATGAGCTTCCATCGCTCTGCGTTCTCGTCGGAAGCGGCGCATCTGGTGCTGCGGATTGGCCACGGTTCTGGTTGTAGCCGATTGCGTTTTGTGAGGTTGATCCGGTCGACGCTGTATTCGTGGAGTTGTGGCTTTCGAGCCAATCCTTCCGGTACCCCACGATCAACTGCCTCTTTGATGTGCGAATATCCTTGACCGTCATCGGATCGAATGTCAGCTTCGCCAGTTCATCGGCGATGATATCGGCATCGCGGGCATTATTGGCAAACATCAACCGCGATCTCGCCTGCCAAATCATCTGCGTTAAATCGACTTCCTCACGTTCAAGCTGTGAAAACGATTGATGGGCCAGCATGAGCCGGAGCCCCATCTGGCGCACAGTGGGAAGTGCATCTTCGATATCGACCGAGACATATTTCTGAAACTCGTCCATCACAACGTATGTAGGATCGACGACATGGCGCCCCTCATTGGTCGACATCCTGTTTGCTGTCGCCACGATTTCATTGAGGGCCAGGCTACCGATCGTATCCGCGATGAAACCGGGAATGACCCCGTACTGGCCGAGATTGAGAATCACGATCTTGCGTTCGCGGATCATTCGTTCGCAATCGAAACGGCTTTGCCTGGCACCGAACATCCGGCGTAGATTAACCGATTCAAAGAAGGGGTCGAGTCGGTTTCTCGTCGATTCCAAAATCCGAATCGCTTCACTGCCCCTCGCACCAAGGATTTCTGACCAGTGACTCTGAATGTCACCCGGAATCTGGCGGAGGATCGCTTGATGGAGGTCGGTCCCGGGATGGAGAAGGTGCTGACACATGGCGATCGGCATCCCCATCATGGCGGCGGCACAGAACGCCTTGTACGTCCATTGCAGGAGCCTCGGTTGCTGTGTGACGTCTTGAGCCGCCCATGCGCGGAGTACAAGGTCGACCGTGCGCATTGTCTGAAAGTAGCGTTGACTCTCGGTCGTATAGGTGAGGGGATTGAAGGGTGTGACGTAGTCTTCATTGGCTGGCTCGAAATAGACGAGCCGATCACGAACATGTTGGGGGCAGAATGTCGGGTGGGCAATGAATCGCAGCAGATCATGTGAAAGATTGCCGATCGGGTCGATCAGAAACAGACAGCACTTCTCCAGACCCGCCTGCGAAACAATGGATTGCATTAGTGTCATCAGGGCGGTTGATTTGCCGGTACCCGTAGCTCCCACGAAGTGCATGTGTGTGCGGAACAGATTCGGATCGAGATATATCCGTTTATTGGTGTCGGTGTCTTTGCCGAGGTGGATGGGGTTCATTGTGTCTTTTCCTTTTGCCTTGTGGTGGTTTGCGCGGTTTCTTGAAAAAAACTGCCTTGAGCCATGGATCAGGTTATAATTGCACTGCAATGGATCAGTTCTCACGAACAGTTCTCGGCTACCACGGCTGCACAGAGGAATTTGCCGACAAATTGCTGCTTGGCCAAGTTTCGGTCGGTGAGTGGGAGCCAAGCAGAAACCATTGGGATTGGCTGGGGCATGGCGTCTATTTCTGGGAACATTCGCCCGAACGCGCTTTGCGCTGGGCCAGAGAAGTCTTTGATTCTGACAAGGGTGAAAAGTCAGCCGTTATCGGGCCTGTTGTCCAACTTGGACGCTGTTTTGACTTGCTGAATGAAAGTGTGACCGTCATTCTGGGGGAGAATTTTCAGGAGTTGAAACAGCTTTTTGAAGAACAAGGCAAGGAATTGCCGAAAAACATTGGTAAGGACTGGAAAAGCCGAAATCGCGATTGTCTGACCATCAACGAGACGCTCTCGAAATTGGAAATCGGGGGCGAACGATATGACACGGTGCGAGGTACCTTCACGGAAGGTGAGCCTGTGTATGAGGGAGCGGGATTCTCGAAGGAAGCCCACATTCAAATTGCCGTTCGTAACCCACAGAGTATTCTGGGGGTGTTTCGACCAAATCTTTCCCAATTTTGCCACTATGGAATACCTGCAATATGTTCCACCGGAAGTGGTCGCCAAAGAAGCGAAAGCGGCTTTGGCCCGCAGTACCGAGAGACCAACGAAGAGCGTTGGCAGCGACTGATTCGGATAGGACTCATTAAAATTCTCGAAGATGGGGCTGTTGAAGTCTGCTATGAGCGTTCGGATGAAGAGTCTGAATCTCAAAATACGGCAGAATAGGAGTTCTGTCAGCGCTCATGAAACTCCCGCATCGTCCGTTGCTCATCGCGGGCGATTTCGGCCAAGAGTGATTGCTCTGTCTCTTTTTCAAGGCCAGCATTGGCGATCGACTGTCGCTGTCCATCGAATGCATTCTTTATTTCGAGAATGCTGTTGTACTGTGCGGTCAATGCTCCATTCCGTTCGAGCAAATCTGTCAGAAGCTTCTGCAATTGCTCTCCACGAAGTTTGACCTGCTCGACCGAGTGTTCGTCCGACATGTAGGCATTGAAGTATTCGGCAATCCTAAGTTGGGAAAAAAGCGGTTCGAGGTCGACCGCATGTTGATCGTAGAAGAGTTGGCAGGCAAACCGGGCATCGTCCCGTATCTGGCGGTCTGATTTTGTGGCTGATTCGCGCATTCGCTTTTCATCGTCGGCAATGCGCTGCTGTTCCTCGCGCACGATCGCCTCCTGTCGGGCCTGTTTCTGTGCGAGCAGGTCGTTGTTTCGCTTCGTTCGCGAAGACCTCAAAGATCGCCATGCCCGGAACGGGAATGCCAACCCATACTCCCAGGCGAGAAAAGCAACGGCGACAACGAAATACCAACCCATCATTGCCGTAAACGCAACGAAAATTGCGGCGATCAGTGGCCCTGTGAGATCGCCGGGGTCAGGGATTCCATTACCTCTCGTGTCCTGGATCAGCGACGAGAGGCCGGTCATGGTGCCAAAGAAACAGGCGGTTCGGTAAATCAGCCGTTCCCGCATCTGCAACCGAACGAGCGAACCGATGAGAAGTTTACCGAGGCCACCGAGGATGAACAGGAGAGCAAATAGACTGAATCCATTGTCAGAAAATAGCATTTGTCGTAATTCGTCAGCGTTCGCAATGAATGGCAAGCGATCTTTGAAACTATCTGACCGGGGCATCCCCGTGCGTTGCTAAGGAGTGGCAGGGATATCGATATACTCTGGTGCAGACAGCGTCACTTCATCGATGACGGACTCTTTGTTGATGTTGCCAACCGGTTCGCGATTGTAAAAGGCAACACGGTACTCAGGTGCACTGTGTTTCGTACGAACCTCAAGCACGGGTGCTTCGAGGTTGTTCAAAAATACAGAGATCGTTTCGTTGTTGTCAGTAATGCGAATACGTTGCCATTCGTTACGTTCTATTTTGAGACCCATTTCCCTGTCGATTACGCGCGTGGGATTCTGTTCAGAGATCGACAATCGCTGCGCATCGGGACAGAATCGAATGGTGATGCCATCGGCCACTTCATGCGGCCATTCTCCGAGGTGTCGTCCTGACGTTCGTAGCGCTACGGTTAAATCGTCGCAATACTCCCCACGACCGTCGGTCCACATCCACTTGAAATCAACGGTCACTCCGTCTGGAAACTGCTCTTTCGAGACGAGGTAGCCTCTGTTGACCAGTATCAGCTTACCGAAGTCAATCTCGACATCTGATGACAGATGAAGGGGAATTCCAGGTTTATCGATTTCGGGTTTAACAAATATCCACCAATCGATACTGCGAGATCGGTCATCGAAGTTGTCTGCAACGACTTGACGTCGCCCTGATTGAATGCCATTGGCGTTCGGCTGCAAATTTGGTCGGTCAGTCTGCATTTTCCAAAAAATCCACGATCCAGTGGCAATCGCCACTATACTGATGGCACCAGGCCAGACGATCCTGCGATTGGTGAGCCATCGACGCAAATCCTTGGCAACGTCGGCACTCGACTCATATTGTTGTCGATGACTGGGTCTGAGACATCGCATGCAAATTGCTGCAAGACGGCGGGGTATCTCAGGACGCGTCACTCGGGGTGATTCAATGTCGCGTGTGTAGGCTTTCAGAAGCTGGCGGTGGAGTTCGTCATTGGTTGATGAATTTGCAAACATTTGAGTCAACGACGGCCGGTTTCGAAATGGGTGGAAGCCAGTCAGCATTTCATGAAGAATCAGTCCCAAAGAAAAGATATCCGATGACGCCTTGGGGATGACTGTCGGGTCAATGAGTCGCTCCGGGTCCATATAAAGAGGTGTTCCGGCTCCCAACTTGCGATGAAAGGCCTTTGCCGACTCTCCAGCAGAGATGCCACAGCCAAAATCGATGATGACCGGTGAATCGTCAGTCGACCGAATCATGATGTTTGTCGGCTTAAGGTCTCGATGGAAGACATCGCGCTGATGCGAAAACGCCAGGCCGTCGGCGATTTGTGCCACAAGTCTGGCAATCACAGTAAAGTCAGCCCGGCGATGCGGCTGTTGTTCGATCCACTCGTTGAGTGTCTGACCTTCGATCAACTCGGAAGCGATGTAGACGGAATCCAAGGTTTCACCGTAACCACGGACACTGACGAGATACTGGCTCAGATTCAGGTCCGCTTCTTCTGCCCGCTTTCCTTCCGACATGAAGAAGGAAAGTTCTTCTGGCATGAAGTCTTCTCGTTCGAGAACTTTGATTGCAACAGCAGTACCACCGTCTTCATCGGCACCACGATAAACCGTGCTGAAGGCGCCTCGGCCAATGACCGTCCCGTCGGTGCGGAATTGTCCATATTGCATTGATAACAGCTCTTTTTGGCACAGGGGTTTCTGGCTTTCTTGATCGTGGAGTAATTTGCTACGATTCATGAGGATATCGTTGATTGTTCAACTAAAACTAAAGCAGGGCAATGGCAAAAAAGACGCGGAAAAAAGATGAGGCGTTTCTGGAGACGCAAATCGATTCCGAGACACGCTTAGATCGATCAATGGTGACCGCGCAGTGGGTGTTTTCGGCCATGTTTGATCTCAAGCGGGAGCAATGGGTACTCGATCCCGTTGCTATGTCCCCGGAACAGTTCCGCCCTGAGCGCCTGAGCCACGTTGTCCGCGAGAAGATTCTGGCAGCCAAGAGGTTGGGGGACGGGCGAAACCTCGACGAAGGCTTTCTGTCACTTTCTGGTCTGGTGAACTCACGCGAAGCAACCGTCGGTGATTTTTTTGCCGAGGTATCGCGAAGCGTATATGGCTTTCTGACCGAATCAGTAGACATACACAAGACCGTGAAGCTTGGTGGTTCAGTTGTTTCCCTGCAATATTTGACAACACCTGGTGAGTGGTCGCATGATGTACCCATCGAGAATAAAGGCACATCGGAGGGCCGTAGCGAAACCACACCATCTGCCCTGGATCGAAGTGTCACCGACAACGATCCGCGAACGGCTGCCCTGGCAGGAATTCTCGGTGAAATCCGTGCTCTGTCCGAGGTTGATAATGTAGATGTCCTGGAAGTTCTGGAAAGGTTGCGATTTTGTGTTGAGACCATCCGACGGTTGACTGGCCAGGAAGTGGAAAAAGTCTTCAACCAGTACGAGGACAAGGAATTCTCTCCAGACGTCAAAAAACAAGTTGCGACCTTGATGGATGCGATTGCCACCAGTCTTGAACTGCGATTTGCCGTAAAGACCTCCGATGGTTCACATTTTACGGCCAGCCTGCGTTGCGGTTCATCAGGGCGTCCCAATGATGAACGTTTCCAGTACCAAGCGTACGAGGGTGGAAAAACGACCATCCGGCGCTCGTCCAAGAATCTGCTTCGGTCAACGCTTGTACCTGCACCACGCGATCGTCGTCGTCGTGGAAAACGCGGCTTGTAGCACTCGCACCTGAATTTCTTCTTCATTTCTGGCTGATTTCACAATAATCGCTTGCGTTGCGTCTCAATGTGGATAATAATTTAACCGTATTGTTTGTAACACACTTGTTAAATAATTTCAATAGCATGTTTCCAGTGGATACAAAAATACAATTCTGGTCTGATTCAAGAAACGGCAGTTAGCTGTTATTGGTCGCCGGAAACCGAAATCCGTCCTCTGAGAACAATGGATCGCATGGAATAAGCTTTTGTGATCGTAGGGAGAAATCGATGCCTCAACAGAAATGGAAATGCGTGCTTGGAAGGCCTCTGGTGATTTCGCTATCTGTTGTGTTTGCCTGTTTTCTCAACAGTCTGGGAACGACCGTTCTGCGAGGCGGTAGCCCGGTACGAAATACGACCGTTGCCACAACTCAAGGAAAAGATGATCGATTCGTTGAAGTGCAACTCTGTCCAGAGAGCTGCCCGGAAAACCACGAACTGCTTGTCCGTCGTGAAACTCCCTTGTATTCGCTCGTCAACAACAGGTTAATTATCACGCTTCGGCTGCCCAAGCATGCAAAATTACGAGTAGTCCCGCTTCAGGATGATCACTGGATTTTGAAGATCCAGGGAAAACACCTGCTTCATGTCCAGTGCCTCAATGGAAAGCAGGTCATAGAGGGTTGGGTCTATTGGGATCGGGTTGCCGATATCACGGCCATGCGGAAACGGGTGAAACGGCTGCTCGGCTCATCGATTGAGCGGATACCATCAGCCGCATTTCACCGAATGCCTGCGCTGGTCCGCCTGCAATCGGCTGAAGTCCGTCTGATCTGGCACGACCTCGTCGACTATCTGAGGCGGACTCCAGAGAATCAGGTCACGCCCGAAGTCTATTTCACGGTGGCGGAATTCTGGAGCACGGTCGGCAGTCACTTTGATGCGCTCGATAACTTCGCCAGGGGAATGGAACTTGCCCAGGAGAAGCACATTGACCTGGCCACTTATCAGAATCAGATCACTGCAATTCGTCATGAATTTCGCGAGTACCGCAAATCGCCTGGGCGCCCCTACGTTGCTGAAGCGGTCAGGCATTGGGAGCAGGGTTACTACGCACTCGTGCGGCGGGAAATGGATCGGGCCATCGTGCATTTTACCGACGCTGTGCGATTGAATCCGCAGCGTCCTCTGTATTGGTACTGCCGAACCTATGCCCTGAAACAATTAGGGATGACGGTGGAAGCGCAACGTAACCTGGAAATTGCCGTCAATACAGAGTCTCAGCTTGCTGATTGGCTGAAGAAAGGGCAACTCGAACACAGTCGCAGGATCTGGCTGTGCGAGTTGCCCTGTCGCATGGAACCGCTCAATGGTGAGGTCCGGATGTGGATGGAAGCATATCGGGAAAAGCGAGGAATGACGTGGAACTGGTACCAATACTGTGATCGAAACCGAAATTATTGCCGGCGTCGTTGAGTCCCATCCTGATCCAATCATTCACCCTTTGCAATTGAGCCGTCACTATGAAAATTCGCTTCCCTTCCCAATGGGGCTTCGCAAAACAATTTGCTTGGGTTCTGGCTGCGGTGCTGACATCGTTCGCAGGTGGATACCTTACAGGCCGCGTTCCATCGTCGGCACCACCGGGAAGCCAGCATCGACAATTCACCACGTGTGTTGACCGGCATGACACCTCTCTGGAGCGAAAGCTCTCCAGTGCGGAACACACAATTGACGCGACAGCCAGTCCGAACACGCTCTTTCTTACAGCCAGATCCAACTTGCGGAAGGGCATGACGGCCCGATCGCTGGTACTTTTTCAAGCCCTGTTTCGTCATCACGATGCGACCGAATCACTGAAGTGTTTCGCCGCCTGCTACTGCGCGATGCTGGCGGCTGTACAGGATGACGCTTTTGACGAGAGCCGGTGGCTGCACGAGGCAGAGCGACTTTCGAATAGTTGCCCGTCGCCACAACGTTTACGAGATCTGATTGATGTCGCATCGCGGATCGTCTCGGTTCCAAAGAAAGCCGGATTATTGCAATACGTCAGCACCAGCGCGTCTGATGATCACGTCGCACCTTTTCCCTTCGAGGACTTGGGAACGTCCTACAAGAAAGTAAGCCAAGCATCTAAAGAGCAAGCTGACGCACAAGCAGCAGTGTCTTCCGAGGAATTAGACCCAATTGTGGCTCTGAAAAAACAGATTGTCGCCATGAGCTGGCATTTGCTACATGCCGAATGGCTCAGCAACCCCCATGTCAGACGGTTTGAACAGGCAAACGAGCACTTTCAACTTGGATTACAGATGTTGGTGGACATTGAAGGGGAACTGAACGATGAGACTGACAAGAAGCTGAGCAACGACGACTTTCCGATTGCCGCCATTCATTTGGATGCCGTACGGCTTCGGAAGGATACCATCGAGGCAAAAGCGGTCGATGCTGCAAAGGCCGTGGGAAAGGAGTTGCGCCTGCTGAGGGAGATTATTCTCCAGTATCGCTCTGTCGCCAATGACGTGATGCTGGCCAGCCGCGATGTGCAATTAGAGCAACATTCATCGGCACAAGCGAGATTGGACCAGACTCGGAAACGAATCAAGGAGATCGTTTCGCTTCGCGAAGAATGGGCGGATGTCGATAAGGATATCGGTCTTGATCCCGCGTTTCTGCTGACGGCCGAACCGAAGGGTCTTTTGGAGAACGAACCGGAGAAAGCCAAACCCAATCCGGAGGTCCTGTCAGCATTTGGCGACAACTTTGAAATGCATGTCACCGTGTTGCAAGCCCTGTCCGCCTTTCGTGCTGGAGATCTACAAGAAGCCTCGGCCATTTTGACAGAGAGCCATGATGGCCCGATTGCCAGCTTTGTCCGTGCGTCGATCAATGAGGCCATCGGAACGGAGATCGTGGCGAGCGACCCAGCGAGTGCAGAGAATCGAGCGAAAGCCGCACCCTATTTGGCGCGGGCGAAGGTGGCCTGGCAGGAAACGGTCGAGGGAATCAAAGCATTTGAGCAACAAAACAAATTCCAGCAGGTTGTCAATCAGGACGCCTGGAAGGATGCCTTGGCAACAACTGCAACGATCGAACAGTCGCTAAAATGGGTCGCCGAAGACTCGCCGGTCGATTCAGCCGACAATACGTTTCGCAAGAAAGCCGAGAAACGGTTGCGGAACATGGCTAATCCAGAATCGTATCAGAAAGGAGTGGATGCAATCGCATCCGCCAACGATGACGTTTCCATTGAATTACTCCGCGACATACAGGATTCCTTTCGGCAGGGCATTCTCCGCCACGATGACAAGTCACTTTGGCGAAATTACTTCATGGCGTCACTACGTGTTGAGGGATTCAAACCGAAACTTCTTCGACAGGCAGAAGAAGTCTTCAATGGCGATCTCTCCGGTAACGACGCAGACGACTTCTTCGTCCTGGGGTTGTTGCGACTGGAAGGCGTTCGTCACGCCTTTCGGCAAGAGGAATCACAACTGTTTTTGCCGGTTGATCAGGGACTGAACCGTCAAACGCTCGACACGCATCGACAAAAGCGGGAGCAGTTGCAGGCTGAAGTTGCGAGGGCAGTCCGTGAACTGGATCGCGCACGGCAACTGTTTGAGAATAAACGGTTGAAACCGGAATCGATCCGTTGCGAGGCGTATCGGGGACTCGCGCAGAGTCTGCACTGGCTGCTTGGAATATCGGTTGATGATCAGGACAAAGATAATTTGCACGTATTACGGGACCGGAACGCCCACGTGATTGAGGCACTGAAGTTCGTCTACGGAAAACCGTCTGCAAACATTGACGATACGGAAGCTCTGATTGCGGCCCTGCATGCGAAGGGGCTTCTTGCCCTGCTGAATGCGGACCAGGATTATGCTCAGTCGATTCAGGCCGGTTACGCTTTCGCAGCAGCGAATGATCTGAAAATGAAACTCGCCTACATGCCCAGTGATCGCTACGAACTGGGATCAGTTGCGTTAGGCGTTCTCAAACAGGCGGCTGACAAACAGACCGTCGCCAAAAGTTACCGTGAGGAACGGTTGAATCGGTTGGTGTTGGCTCAATTGACCGATGGCGTGGCATTGCTCCACCTTGGCCAGCCCGAGATTGCCCAGGAACGGATCGCGTCGGCACAGGAATCGTTGAAGCATCACCGACTCGTCGAGCAACATGGTCGAGCGGGAATGGTGAACTCGTTCTGGTCGCTGCTAGGCACATTGCAGGCAGAAGAAAATCGAACAGAAGAAGCCGTCAGTATCTACCATGTACTCAGCTACTTGCAGCCTCGCAAGGGGGCGGGAAATAGCTGGTTGGAGCAGGACGGTGAAGTTTCGATGGCTGACGCCGGGAAAGCTCTGGCGTTGGTAGTCCGAATGATCCATGGTAAAGACGATGGAAAGATCGTCACGATGCAAAGTCTGGAATCAGCCATCGAGAAGGTCAACTCGCCCCTTTTGGCAACGGCCCTGACGTTGGCACTGGAGGCAAAAGCGGCCGCCCATGGCCTGACGCCGCACACTGATCGAAAACAGTGGCTTAATCTGGCAGTCAGGGCAATGGAGAAAGCGGGACGCCTGAATGATGAGCGGCTGGTCGGTTTTCCCTTGATCCTTCAGTTGCAGAGCGATTCCGCAAAACGGTTGCAATCACCAGACTGGTGCCTGCAAGAGGCAACTGTCCAGGAGCAACGTTACGAGTTGCCTGAAGCAATTACCACACTGCGATCGGGTTTGCGGCGACATCCTGACGATCAGGAACTCTGGTCACGACTGATTGATGTCCACCTGCTTCAGTCGAGCCTGGCAGAGTCGGGTGTCGCCAAGACGGAAACGAAAGAGGGTTGTCTTGCGGATGCACGGCTCGTACTGGAGTACTGGCGAGCGCATGTTGCCGTTCCGGATGCAGGCCAGTTGCTCGCGGCTGGAAAACTACACCTGCGGAATGACGCGTGGAATGAGGCATTGGCTGCTTTCGATGCAGCTCGCAGTCGTTTCAATGAAGAAGAGGACCCGGAGTTAAGGCACAATGTCGTGCTTTCGCAAATCAATACTCGTCTCAAACGTCTCCAGAGAGAGCGTTGAGATTGCCGATTTGGTCATGTGTAAAGAGGTGTTCAGAATGTTTTGTTCGTGGTTTGGAGGGCAGTTTATGAATGGCATGCGTTTATCTGTATTGGGGATGATTATTGTTGGTTTTGGAGCCGTTGCGAATGCCGTCGACGAATACCCATACCGGGGGGCTGAGAAGAATGATCAGAAAGGAATCATTCATAAGGTGATCGTGACAACCGCAACAGAAGTCCGTCGAGACCCCGCCAAACCCAAACCCGATTCAGTTCCGGCCAAGAAACCAGAGAAATTAAAGCCGTTTTCGATTCGTTACCAGATTCAAATCCTTGAAGACGATGTAAGTGGATCGGCGTCGATCAGGAAAAGTAGTGATGGAAAGAAAAACATCAATGGTTTTGGTGAGGTATTGGTTGTGGATGGGAAGGAGTGGGTGAAGATCGGTCGAAGTACACATAAATCTGACGGATGGATCGATGCGTCGCAAGCACGAAGTTGGAAGACCCGCTCGGCCCTAGAACCGAAAGGCTTGGAAGGTCGTCCGATGACGGTCTATCCGACAAAGGATCTCAACGATGACGACGATACGATCAAATCTACACCTCGTAAAAAGAACGACGACGCCAGAACACACACGACATTGGCCCTGATACTGGAGCCTCCAGAGAATCGAGACGATCCGGTTTACGAAATGGTTCTTTATACGGGGAGAATAGATTTTGACACACCGTCTTTTGAAGACTCGATAATCGAAATGGTGTTCGTAATTGACACAACACGCAGCATGGCCCCCCTGTTGAAGGGGGTTAAAGCGGTTGTAAAGCAGACTGCCACGGCTTTGTCGAGTAAGAACTTGGAATCAGTCAAGTCTCAATTTCGATTCGGCTTGGTTGAATATCAGGACAGCACACCCGGTCTGACTCCAGCTCATGTCCGGATCCCGTTGACGGACATTGACAGCTTTGTAGATCAATTCGAACTAGTAAATGTTACAGACTTGCCAAGTGAGGAAGAGGCCGAAGATGTGGTAGCCGGTTTGATGGCAGCTCTCACGCACGATCCCAAGGATTCGAAAAAGTCGGTCGGCTGGTCAGTGAACAGTTCCAAACACATCATTCTGTTGGGAGACGCCAGTGCGCACTTGCCGCCCAGCCCCAAAAGTACAACAGGGAAAACCATCGCGGATGTGCTTGAGATAGCACATAAAAGCGATGAGAAAAAATTAGAGAGTCATTTCAAGAACTACAACATTCACTCGATTCTAGCTTCCCACGGCATCAATAATCCTGACTCAAAACTGGCAAAGGAACAGTTTGAACTTCTCTCGAAACACCGTGGTCGGACTGAGGGTTTGCATGACGTACTTGAAAACCAAAGTGCCCCAGAAATTAAACGGGTGGTTGACGGAATGGTTGTCAGTTTCAAGCAATTGGCTGCCATCGTTAAGAGTCCGGTTGCGTTTAAGGATAGGGTCGATAGTGGTAAGACAACAGTGGCGCCGATCACTGCCACCTTTTGGAAATTGTACCCCGGTGCGGACCAGACAACGCAAGTGCGTCACGGCTGGGGACAGGCGTGGAACAAGGAACGCCAGGAAACTGCAACCGATGTGCTGTTTATTCGTTACGTTGAACTCCGACGCCTGAAGAGTAAGCTGACACAACTGCTGGATGATCTCGATTTGCTCAAAAGCCGCCCAGAGGAGCGAGGGGACACAAAGCAACTTCTGGCTTCAATGCGAAGCATATTCGCAAAAACTCATACTGGTGAGCCGATCGATGAGAATACGAAACTGCAGGACATAATCAAAGATTTGCCGCTGCAGAATGATGCCCTCACCATAAGTGTGGTTGATATAGCGGGAATGGACAATGCCGAGTTCGCTTCCTGGGTGAGGCGGATTGAGTCCACGAGAAAACGAGCCCAGGAAATGATCGATGATCCGATTGATGAATGGGTTGTATTGGACAAAGAGTCGCTGGAAATGTTTCGCTTTCTCCGTATCAATGAGCTTCCGTAATTCGCAATGAATGCGTGATCGAATCGCATTTCAACAAGAACAGAAATGGGACTTGTCGTGACCACTCTTCCCGCAACATCTGACCACTCGAAACTTCAACCGGCCAGTAGAGAATTCGTGCTCCGTATTTCAGGACTCCGTCAAGTCTTACGTGACGACGCGTCGAAAGATACGTTCACTGTCATCGTGGATCAGACACTGACGATCCGGCCAGGTAGCCTAGTGGGCATCGTTGGTCCCAGTGGTTGTGGCAAAACCACCCTGTTGACAGTTCTGGGGCTTTTGCGCGGACAAACGGAAGGCAGCGAATTGGGCCTCTACGAAGTCTGGTTTCGTGGTGAGTCAAAACCGATCAACCTCACCGAAGTCTGGCAACGAAATCAGAGTCGCCTAGCAACACGGATTCGGCGCAAACGATTTGGTTTTGCACTCCAATCCGGAGAACTGATTCCGTCTTTGACGGTCTTGGAGAACATTGTGACCCCGTTGTCACTCAACGGCTTCTCCGAGCGGGTCATCCAAAAAAGGTGCCAAGATCTTATCTCAACGTTTCAGTTACAGGAGTTCGCAGAACGACGGCTTTCTGGGATTTCCGGAGGCCAATACCAGCGTGTGGCACTGGCGCGGGCAGTGGCTCATCAGCCGGATGTGCTATTTGTGGATGAACCAACGGCCAATTTGAATCGGGAAATGGCCAGAGCGGCCCTCAATCAACTTAAACAGTTCACCCAGCATCAGTCAGATAACAGTGTGGTGATCATGGTCACTCACGATGAACAGCTGGTGGCTGATTTTTGCGACCAGAAAATACAGCTTGAACCAGGACCGGGTCCGTTGATGGGACATCTTGTTTCAAGTTCACATATATAAAAAACTCACGGTAGGCACACAATTTCTCCATTCACAAACAGGAAACCGTATGATTCGACGAATTTTGTTTTACACGGTTTTGCCGTTGCGCGACCTGTTCCGCCTTCGATCGGCCACACGCCTGCAAGTTGCCATCGTCGCCGGTGTCTGCTTCCCTATTCTCGTTTTGTTAGCACTTAAGCGGGGACATGTCGAGGAACTGCGGCGTGATCTGGCCACCAGTCCAACCGGTCGAGAAGTCAAATTGTATTGTTCCAACGATGGCGAATTCTTTCATCTTGACTCGCTTGATGAAACGGCCAAACAGCTTGGACAAGTAGAACTCATGATCCCGGAGATTAAACGAACCTGTCGGCTGACAAGTGTTTCAACGCAATCAGGTGAAGAAATAGCGGTCGATGGCGTTGACCTGATCGCAACATTGCCGGGAGATCCGGTGCTGGCCGATTTGGGTGCCGACATTTTGCATGCGGATGAGTTGGGCGTCGTGCTTTTGTCGCATGTCGCAGGGAAGTTGGATGTTTCCGTTGGAGACTCCATATCCATCACCGCATTTCGTGGAAATGACGAAAACGAAGCGTCAATTGAAATGATTGTGCGTGGGGTGATCCCGAGTCCACGCAGCAGTCTAATCGGTTATCTCAACACGGCAACACTCCAGAAAATGGTGATTTATGTCCGTGGCGGCGCTGTCCCGGAGTGGGATTGGCAGGCGATGAACAAAGCCATCGTTGACCGTTACCGGGAAATCATGCTGGTTGCCGAACGTATCGATCCTCTGACTCAACTGGACATCAATGCCCTTGACCGTCTAGGTTTTTTTGTGGAGGAAATCACCGATCTCTCGAAATTGGAATTTTCGCCATTGCTCAACAAGACTGCCAAATCAGCGTTGATTTTCTATCGCATCTTCAAGGCTGGAAGTAGTGCCTCCGATTTGGAAGAGTTCGTTGAAACGCCCGAGACGATTACTGGCGTAACGTCTGCGGGTGACGTTGCAATTCCCTGGTCTACACCGAGAATGGTGCTGATCGAGGGAAAGGCCTATCGGATGATTGGATTGCAGTTGCCAAAGGAAGGGGCCTGGCTTCGGAAATACTTCAAAAATCCGTTGCTTCCCTTTTCTGAAGCAGGTGATCCACTAAGAGTTCGCTCTGTTGACGGTTCTCGGCTTTTTATGGAGGATCTGGTTCACATCCAGATCAAAGATGGCCTCACGGTCTCGGTGGAAGAGTCCTCGGTTCAAACGAAACCTAAGGGATTGCTCATCCCACCACCACCGCCGATACCGGATAATGTGGATGCCGCCGATCATGCGAATTCACAATCACCCGACAGGCAAGAAACGGTCATCGCGCCACTTGAACTCCTGTTACACCTGGACTCGATTGCTTCCGGGCGGGCGGAATATGATGCGAATGCACGTGCATTCGTACCGTCTGTCCCAACGCCATCGTATGAGGAGGCGCGTGCCTACGCCAGTTCGATTGACGATGTTCTGGATGTGGTTGAACGAGCCCGCGGGCTTGGTTATGGCTTTCAAGCGAATAACGGCCGCATCAAGGAGATCCAGGACCAGGATCACTCGTTACAACTGCTGGTGATCATTGTTGCCGTGGCAGTGTTTCTTTTTGGCGTTTTGACTATCGTCGCTGTACTGGTGGATTCAACGGATCGAAAGCGAAATATGATTGGCGTTCTCCGTGTCATGGGGGCATCTTCATATGGGATTTTCTATTTTGTCTTGCTAAGAGCGGTACTGATAGGGTTGCTCGCTGGAGGAGTTACATGCTTGGCGGGATGGGGGTTTGTGAAAATTTTCTCGTTCGATTTGACTGATGCAATTAATACGAATCCAGGCTGGGAATCTGCAATATCAGCCGTTGTCCTGCCATCCGATCTGCTGCTTATCTTTTTAGGAAGCATCCTTTGTTGTGGTGTCGGCGCAATATATCCTGCATGGCGGGCCAGCCGACTGGATCCAATCGAAGCCGTGATAGAAGGACGTTTTCGATGAGTTTTCACAGTCGACATTTCAATTTCATGGTGAATGTCCTCGTTGGAGTTGCTGCCTTTTTCATTTGTGTGGAATTGCAGTTAGTTCCTTCTTTCGGCCAGACACATGGAACCCAGAAATTCTTTCCGGAACAAGAACCAGGTGACTCAGCAGTTCCTTCTGAACTGGCTATTTCATTTCGGTATTGCCCGTCTGGCCAGCTGTTGAAAGTTAATCAAGCTGAGCCAGGAGAGTATTCAGGAGCCGAAGATATCAGTGGCTTTTGGATGGCAGAAACAGAACTTTCTCAAAAAAGCTATGACCAAATCGTCAAAAACTCGCCAGGACTGGAGATGTTCGATAAGGAAGTGAAGTGGAGTCTTCCATCGCTTAGCAAGTTGAGAAATCGCGGCGAAGAAATCCATCGAGATAATGGCGACAGATTTCACAGATTATTTCCTGAAGACAATATAGATGAGTCCAGTGATGATGCTCTAAAGCGCGGAAAATACCCTGTCTTTGGCCTGACCGCATTGGAAGCCGTTCAGGTCGCTCTCGCTTTGGAGCTTCAAGATCCGCTGAACAAGTCCGGGGATGGAATAGTAACTCGCTCGTATCGGTTGCCCACAATTGGGGAATGGCAATACGCCTGCCGTGGATTGAAGGGTATGGACGACGAGGGCAGGGACATCGAGCAATTGCGACATTTTGCAGCTTGGCCCAAGATGGCCAAGGACTTTCTTGACGAAGATAACGCACCGACACTCATTTTTTCTGATCTGAGAGGAATAGAACGTAGGCTTTTACAAGGTACGGTCAAAGATCTACTTAAAACAAATGGCGTTACAAAAACGCAAGAAGGGCTGGTTGCATTTATTCTTCGAATGAATTTAGCAGACAAGAAGCGACTAAGGACAGATGTATCTGATGACGACCTTCCATTTGGAAGCCTCAATGACTTTGCGGACTTGCCTGAGCGGTTGTCGGTCGTGTTTTTCTTACGACAACTCTTGCGAGAGGGCCTCCGCAGCAGGGATGCGATGAATTGCAGCGAAAAGTATACAAAGGGGGTCTACAACAGGCTAGAAGATAAAAAACTATACACGCCTCAATACCTACAGCCAACCGATCACGTCACGAGAATCATTCGCGAGGATGGAAATGAAGAGTTGTTACCACCATTCGACAATCATTGGAACATAAGACACATGCACGGCAACGTGCAGGAATGGTGTCTGACAAGAGTTGAAGAAACACTGCCAAATGTAAACAAGTTGCCCGACGCAATTCTACCACGCGAATGCTTGGCAAAAAATCAGCAGGATGGAATACCCATTCTTCAACCGAGTATTAACCCACTTCTCGACGACTCCAAAACGTTGCACCTTGCCGGAGGGTCTTCGTTCCATCCCCGGTGGGCATCCTATCTCATCTGGGCACCGAAGGAAGTCGACACAAAAGAGATTGCCGATGACATTCTCAAATCTGCCGCTAAAAGTGCAGCAGGCGTGCGCCTCGTTGTGATTGAGCGATTCCGCAACGGTTGGCGTCATCTTGTACGGCAAAAGTCGCGGTCCAAGAAATCCGAATGGTTTGCACAACAATCAGGTGCATTCAAGGGCTTTCCGAAAGATTCGAATGATGTCAGGTTCTTCCGATTCTACGAGAGTTTTGTCGTAAATCCAAAGGCTCCTCAAGCGCAGTCTGTCGCTGTTTCTGGGGTTGCTGCCGAACAAATGGACTCCATCAACCAGGAGTATTTTAAACTACTGGGAAAAATGATGAAGTCCGAATCCCAGACCAATAAGCGTCTGCCAGACCCATGATCTGTAGCCTTCGGAGCAAGTAGGCGGTCAATAGTACTTTCTGAAGGGAAACAGCTTCGTCTTTTCGCCATGCATGTGCATTTCAAATGGATTGTCGGAACTGTTCATCTGTTGTTTTATGGAATTAACTACACTTGTTAATCCTCTAATCCACAAAGTGAACTCGGCATTATCCATCTCGGCGACATCGACAATGCCAATCGTTGCAATATTCCCCATCAGCATCCCCATTTTCTCTAATTGCTTCACAGCATTGTCAGCTTTATCGGATTCATGGATTTCCATTTGCCACAGCATAAGGTACGCAGTTCTCAAGCCAAGGATGGTCTCACTTGCGTCCCCTCGTTCCTCTGGGCGGCTTTTGAGCAAATCGAGTTCATCTAGCAGCCGCGTCATTTTTGAGATATATCGCCGAGCAGTGATTTCAGGAACAGCCAACAACAGGTTGGCCGTTTCTTGAAATTTTTGATGCGTATAACCATCTGTCCAGACTGGCTCCTGAAGTATCAAGTTGTTGCCGCTGTTCAATGGAGGGCCAATCTTGTACCACGTTATACTGCTAACGACCGTTGTCTCCAACACGGGGAATTTCATTCCCGGTTTCGAGTTGATGAGCTTGCCAGGCTTCTTTGGGTATTTAGATGGTGGTTTTTCATACACTTCCATCGGGCGTGCATTTTTTGCAGGCATCAGTATCAGAGGAAGGCTCCACTCGTAACTTTCCTCGATGGTTCTCATGTCCACATAACCCAGCGGCTTGCCAAATTCATTGCCAATGAGCACTGGACCTTCGTCGGTGTCCGCAGAATCAAGAATGGTAAAGAGAGCAGGAACGTCTGTAATGCGTTTCCCATTTTCCTTCATGTGCAAATCTATCGTGTCTTCATACACAACAAAAGGTTTATAAAAGAGTTGCTTCCGTGTCAGACCCGGCAATCCGGGGACGGTCTCGACAGCGAGACGGTGTCGTTTGACTTCGTGTCTAGCAGGTGTGTGATCCTGACGGTCGGGATTGTCTGATGGTGAATGTTTCTGCTGGTTATGGAGCGGAAGAGATTCTGGGGAGTCCATGATGGGATGGGAGAAATCTTCCTATTCTAGCACAGTTCATGGCGAGATGTAGATTGACCTAAGTCGAGAATTGTTTTGGTGTCATGGCGAAATGAGGAACTGGGAATGGCTGTTTTTATTCAGGTTGTACGATGGCTGTTGTTTGTGGCGTGCATTTCAGTTGGTTTTTCCGCTCCTGCTGGCGAAGTCAAATCGCTGCAGTCAGAAAAGGCTGCCGCGAAAAAGCGATTTGTTATGATGACGATCACCGAACCTCGCGGAATGAAAATCGCTTATGAAGTCAAAGCAGGAGTGTTTTCCACGAAAGCTGTTGAGCCACCCCATAGCTACAAATTGGTTCCAGGCGTGAAATACCGTTTTCGTGTTACTGATATTCCTGGACGCGATGGGATGATTCTTCTACCTCGCATCTCAGTATGGCCAGTTCACCCTGTCGTTGAGGAATACGTCAAAGGCAACAGCATTCCTGTCGAGTTGACGGATGCTGACCTTGAGGCGATTGAACGGGGGAGGCTATTGACAAAGGTCTACTACAGCTCAGGCCCAAAATATCGGGAATTATTTGAGGAAAGCATCAACGCGAGTCTGGGAACCAGGCTTTTTCCCGGTATTGATCCGATTGCAGAGGCAGACCGCATGGGAACAATTCACCTTGTCCTTCGCATTGGAAGCCGTGATCAGCAGCCGCCAAAAGCTGGTCGTGGGGCAATGAACGTGATTGTGCCGGTTCAGTAGTATCATCAGGTTCCAGGTGTGGATTCGGCCAGGAAAAATCAAGGCCATCGGACTCATCTTGTGCCAAGAAAGAAGTATAAGACATCTGAATGTCATCATCGATGTTGAATTCAAGTTTTGCTCGGTCACCATATTCGTTTCATTTGGCTTTTGGCTCATCGGTTGGATAAATTGATTTAAGCGTTTCCAAAATGTTCGATTTCGTCATCAGTGTGAAAACTGTGGGGGCCGATAAACCACCACTACCATTTCGGATCGCGTGAAGAGTTGCGCGAATATTTCGTATCGCCTCTACGTGGGATTTGTCTTCGTCCGTTGTTGGCACTCGAGTCAGGAAATCGTCGCATTGAATCAATATGCGGTCGTAGATCCCGGTTTGTGTTATAAGGGAGTCGATTTCGGACATTTTGTCGTTGACTTGATTTAGCTCGTTTGACAGATGCTCGGGTTCAACACCGGTGACGTTATGAATTGCAGCCAAATAAATGTTGCCGAATTCATTCAGTGTAGCACGAAGTCGATTGGCCGATTGATTCAGCGGCTTCACGCTGCAACGCAAAATCGACTTGATGTTCTGCTATTTCAATTGCAGCGTGCTTTGAGTCCGTTGCGATTCGTTTTGCCTCGACCATCGAATCGCGTGCGATTTGGTTCGACTCCGCTGCGAGCCTGTTTGAAACTACGGCGGTTCGATAGCTGATAACGAGAGCGACGACCGACACAACAAGAGCGGCGATCCCGAGGAGAACCTCAGATTTGAGCATTGGTCGCTCTTTTTCGGATTTAGCTGTCGAAGACGACGGTTGGGCATCTGTCATGAGGGTGATCAAATTGCGTTCAAAGAAACTAGCCCTGGGGACCAACGGAGTTGGCGATACACACCAAGAATTTGAACCAGACATAATTACGAAGAAACACCAAAAAGGTGATTTCTGGTTCAATGTGAGGATTTGGCATGAAACGACTCCACTCTATATTGAAAAATTGGAATCAATTGGAGTTCCGAGCATCTGCCGAGTGCACTGTCGGCTGAACTTCTACCTCTCCTCATAGATGTGGCGAAAAGACTGTCAAATTGCAACGCCAGCGATTTTCGTCGCATCCAGTCAGTAACGCCGAATCATGTGCTTCACGACGTATCCGAGAATCTGACACCATGCATCCTCGACCGATTCATCCCATTCTCTCGCCGTCGCGACAACCGCGTATAGCCAGGCTTCATAGAGACGGGGTTCGATGTTGAGATGATGGCGGTCGTGTGTCGTCGCACGGTCTCGTAATTCGCGTAGTGACCTGGGATCTCCCGTTGTTGCTCCTGCGGCAAGTTGCAGCGACCGAAGCAACATCGCATTCTGTCGCTCAAAGTCGGTATCACGAAATTTGTCGCGAATCTCCTCGGACGTTCCGAGGAATTGGCGGTAGAACGCAGGAATGAAATCGTCTTTCTGGCTGCACCGTTCCAGGCTTTGGAGAAACTCGTCTTTTCGTGTGGCTGGCGTCATGGACTATGGCTCAATGTCTCTACAATCGCTCTGTTCGACTGGATTTCCAGCACGTAGCAGAATATCCAGCTGTGTACAGGCGGACTCTGAGCGCGATGCCCTTCTCAATGGAGTAATCGCGAACAGCGACGAAATGTGGACAGGCAATGTCAGAACATTTCTGAGAAATCGTCAGAATTAAGAACCTGGCGCAATGAAAACCCCATCCAACACCGGACCATTGGCATTGAATGGGGCTTCGAGCGTACGGCAGGCGTACCGTCAGAGAAATGTGGCCCGGCAATCAGGGCCACGAAACTGACATCGGCTCAGAGCCGCCTTAACATTGAGATTTGCCACCAACGAGGCGAATGCAACGATTCTGCGGTACGTGGCCGTCGTGGTTTCTGTGTAGGGAGTTGAGGTTTTTCCGTTTGCAGCGTCTCTCAAAAAGAATTGCCTCAGGCTGCCAACCCGAAATTGACAAATTGGTTTAGCAGCAGCTTTGCTTACTTTTTCTCCTGCTTCGGAGTCGTCTCCTTCTTCTGCTCATCCTTGGGTTTTTCGTCGTGCCCTTTTCCACCACCGTTGGTCATTGTGCTGCTCCTTTCTGAATGCTCGTCGAAGTCATGGTTTTCCCAAATCGGTAATTTCCCATTTTGGGAAATTCTATGCGGTTTCCTACGCTTCCGCAACACCATTTCGGCGGCGGGGCATGAAAAAGAAGTCAAAATATACGCGGGCGTACTCTCGACTCCTCATAGCACTTCGCGAGGCGCGCAAAGAAGCTGGAATGACGCAAGTTGAAGCCGGGAAGAAGTTTGGTTCACACGCTTCGTTCATTTCCAAGTGCGAGTCGGGCGAACGGCGAGTAGATGTCGTTGAGCTGGCTCAGTTCTGCCGCTTGTACAGCGTTTCTGTGCAGGACTTGCTTGAAAGAGCGGATATTCACTGACTGGTATCGATGCCAGCTTTGAGCATCGCGTCTACGCGCACAACGTATTTCCGGTAGCAATCCCGCGATCCAATGAAAAGGACCGCCAGCAGCGGAATCCACAGTAGATCAGCCCAACGGAGGAGTGGAGTGGTCGGAGCTATCGCCCGGCAGGTGATGAAAAATAACAAGGCGACGAATCCATTCGCGTTGAACAAGTAAAACCGGTAATGGATTTCGATCAGCCGCTCAAACGCTTGGATGTTTTGCTGCAACTTCGCAAAATCCCAGTCGGGCCTCGGTATGCCGGTTGCATAGTGAATTGAGTCGATCACCATCCAGCGAACTGTGCTGACAATCATCCCCAGAGCGATTGATGCGATCGTGACGTAGAGAAATCCGCCAAGAGTGGGAGAGTCCGGCTTGCCGGTTGTTCCGAGCCATGAAGCGATGTCGGGTGAGAGATATGAAAGCCCAATGAGTGCGATGAAGCCTGGTACAAGGAATGCTGCGATGAGGCCGAAATTGTTGAGCGAATTCTCGCGCATGGAGGGGAGAATGCCAGAGCAGGGGAGTGGGCGCAATGGAAATGTTGCAGTATTTACGTCATTGAATCTGCTGCAGCGTGTTTGGTGGAGTCTTCTTTTTGCGGTAGGATCTCAGCAGCGGAATAGTTTCCTGGCAATATGCTGGGCGAACAAATAAGCCGCACTCTTTCGATGCAGATTGACGCATACCGACACCGGCCAGAAGGAGAAGCACAGCATCCGAACACGAAACTCGGTGACTATTTCGTTTCGGCATTGGACGGGAAGCGATTCGCCTTGGTGAGTGGACCGTACGTCAACGATCATGCTGCCGCAATTTCCGACATCAACGAATGCCGCAGTCTGGTCGAGGAGATTGACCCAAGAGCGGTATTCTATGCGTTTGGAACGTGCCGCCTCAAAAACGAATGCGGCAAGATTGGATTTCTTCAGCGGCAGAAATTGAAAGAGATTCTTTCCAAAGGGTGAGATTCGACATTGTGCAGGATGGGAATGATACGGTGGATCTGCACCACAGCTAGGAAGACGAAGGAAAAAGAGGATACAGAACTTTGCCTTGTACAGGCCGGTTCTCAGATACGACCAAAACATCGCAGTCGATGCCGAATCGCCGTCAGACGCGATTCTGAAGGGCCGATTTTGGGTGATTGGGCGAAAATCTGCGATTCCGGACTTTTGCCGGCTGATCACTCGTCGAGAAACCCCTCCGCCAAATCATGCCAATTAACATCCGAAAGTGCCCCACAAAGTAAATCTGAATAGAAGGACGACGTATCCGAGAGGGGATTTCCGTCCTAAGCGAATTGCTTCAGCCGATCCGCCAGTAGAAACCGGGTTGCCTGTTCCACGCTCCAGATATTGTCGAGCACCTGGCGGCAGACCGGAGCCTGCTCACGGCAACTTTTCGCGAGCAACTGGCAGGTCCGGTACGTTTCCTCGTCTCCGGTCGGCCACATGTGCACCGTCTGTGTCTCATATTCGCCCATTGCGGTGGAGGATGCCGGAGGGGATGGACAGTGTCAACGAACAATGAATGTCACTGACAAAACTATACGTCAAAAAACCTTGCCCTGCCGTTCATTGTGGTGCACACTGAACAGTACTCGTTCTTAAGCCCTTCCATGAGTGAATCTCTCTCTCCTAACATCGAACGGCTGACGCGGCAGTACATCGACGGAACGCGGTTCACGTCGAGTGATGATGTGTTGATCTTCGCAATGAATCTCTTCCATGAATTCGAAGACCGGTATCACCATCAGTTGGGGAGCAGTCTTCAGGCAGCGTTCAAGTCCATCGACGATGGCGATGCAATCGCACTCAATGGAAAGAAGGAGATCGATATCTTCTTTGAGGATATGATGGAAGCGACAGAGGATCAGGCACGTTCGCAGCAGAGCTGATGGTTCGCTTGATGATATCCCATGCGGCTGACGAAGAACTGACAGCGATTTGGAAATACATCGGCGTCGAAAAAGGAAACGTCGATGCCGCCATTCACATTCTGAAATCGATACGTGACACA
The DNA here is from genome assembly GCA_028284145.1 of Planctomycetaceae bacterium. Lineage (GTDB taxonomy): Bacteria > Planctomycetota > Planctomycetia > Planctomycetales > Planctomycetaceae > JANQSH01. The sequence continues at coordinate 38,767 of JANQSH010000111.1, forward strand.
TTGCGTCTGCTGCCTCGATTTCCGGAAATGGGAAGACCATGCCCAGAGTTTAAGAATTACGTTCCCAGTCTCCGATGCGTGAATATAGAAGGATACAACGTCTTCTACCGTTTCAATGACGGACGTATCGACGTTGGACGCATCGTTCATTCGCGCAGGGAACACGAAAGAATCATTCGGAACTGGTCAGCGATGAGCAAGAACCAACCAGAATAAAAGAGAGACAATGTTGACACCCTTCTCACTTGTTCTGCCCCGGATGGAATTTCTGGTGAATCTCCTTGAGTCTTGGATTTGTGACGTGCGTGTAAATCTGCGTTGTCGACAGATCACGATGCCCCAGCATTTCCTGAATAGCGCGGAGGTCGGCCCCGTGCGCCAATAGCTGAGTTGCGAATGTGTGGCGCAACGTATGTGGCGAGGGATTGAGCGTGATTCCTGCGATGCGGGAATACTTTCTGACAACA
>JANQSH010000128.1 GCA_028284145.1 Planctomycetaceae bacterium
CAGTTTACCTTTTCGTGTGACGGATTTCGCTCGTGGGAGCCTGCAATTGTAGACCAAACGGCGTCCATCGCGCCACGGAAGAGCGTAACACGCTCTAAGCGACAGGAAGTCCCGAACACGTTATATCAGGAAGGACAGGTCATACCCGCGAATGCGGGTATCCAGAATGACCACGAAATCAATGAAAAGGACGATTGCGGATCGCACATGGCTCAAAGATGTTTTTTGACAGGATCACAGTTTTTTGACAGAATTACAGGATGGACAGGATAAACACTCATCTTGTAAATCCTGTCATCCTGTCATCCTGTCGAAAGTTCTTTTCTTTCTTTTGTGTGTTTCGCGTATTTCGCAGTCAAATCTTTCGTAGTCAAATCAAAATCGAACCAGCGACTTACGACAAAAATGCGCGCTCTGACTGGCACCTGGTTTGATTTAGAGCGTGATACGCTCAAGCGTCGCACATTTGCAGCGTTTTTCGGCACGTGAATTGCATCATCATTGCATCGTCAGGCTGTGCGTTGGAATCCACAGCCACTTCGTTCGCCCGCAATCGTGTCAAACTCTGCAAAGACAGTCATTCACGCGAATTTTCCGGGCCAGTTTACAAGGAGGGGGATGTCTGATGGTTGCCCAAAATTACATCGTGCCGGACCATGTTCGTAGTCATATTTTCAAAACGGCGACATCAATCATTGATGACCGATCACTTGTTCCGACCGTTTTTGCAGTTCTCTACGCGTTCGATGTTGACCCGTTTGAAATCGGTCTGGAGGAATGGAAAGATCTGATCGTCGGTGCGTGTCATGCTCAACGCACACGCAGCATTCGAGGCATTCCATCTCGTCGCGGGTTCCAACAGAATGCACCTGTCATGGCTGCGGGATAGTCCGATGGAATTCATCTCTGCGCGAGGATGACGAATCAGGTTCCATCAGGAATGTCGTCGCCGGCAAAGTGTTCGTAGAAACTGTACCCGCATTGTTCTGTCAAACGCTCGATGTATTGCTTGCGAAAGGCGGGTTGCGTCATTTCCGTCGCGGCACGAGGCGTGAGTGTGGGGTAGGTGTAGATGATTTCCCTGGTGTAGATTTTCTCGCCATCTTCACCGCTTTCGTCCATTTCGTAGACGCTGACGAAAGCTTCGGTATGCCCGCGGAAGAGTTCGTGGCTGTTTTTCTCGAACAGGCTGAATTCATTGATATCGACATAGACGACATAAGTTGCATCGAACGCCTCGCCGATTTCGGTCGGTACGTCCCATTCGGGATTTTCGTCCAGCCAGGCAATGATGCGATCGGGGTTGATGGTCTTAATCTGATGCGCGGACATTTTGTAAGAGAGCATCTTGCAGATGTCCGCGTCGATTTTGCCCTGCTGCGTCCATTCCATTTCCAACGGAGCGGAGCAAACCACCGCCACAGTGACACCGTGATCGGTCATCGACTTGTTCGTCTGCCGATCGAAATCAGGTTCAATCGATGGTGGACCGCCAATCAGGTAGCCCAGCATGATCGCGTAATTCAGGCAGCCTGACTGCAGAATCGCGAGTATGCCAAAACCGATTCCGGCCACAGAAACACAAAACCGACGTTGCGACTTGAAGCGTGGAAATGATTGGGTTGTTCGATCCATGAACAGTTACTCCAGAACTTCGCTTTGGCGGTATTTGTGAAAGTAGAAGCCGATCTGTTTACTCACCCGCTGAATCAACTTTTGCTGGAACACATTCAACGGCATCTCTTCGGCATTGGTGGGGGCATGTTCGGGCCAGATCAGCGAGAAGTTCTCCTCAAAAATCTGCTGGGACGGGAGTACATCGCTTTCTTCGTTGATTTCGTAAACGGTAATCGTTCCCTGAACATTTCCCTGCAACATGCTGGGACTGTTGTCCGGATGAAATGTGTATTGATGCAGGTCAATATGTCCGATGAAACCAGCGCGGTCTTTGAAATCGCGGGCCAGTTCGTGCGGGTCATTCCACATCCCTCCGCGGTCATCGACCCAGGTTGCCACATCGTCGGACGACACAAGTTGCAAGCCGCGCGTCCGGAGTTTCCGCGAAACACCTTCGACAATATCGAATTCAAGCGAAGGGAGTTGATCCTTCACTGATTGCGGCACGCTGCAGACGAGAATCAGCGGTTTGCCCGTTTTGCGGATATCGGTATCAGTCAGATTTTCGACCCGGCTGGGATAGAGTGGATCACCAAAAAACATCTTCCCCGCCAGGACGAACAGTGAACACCCGGCCATCGTCGACAGGCAGCTGATTGAAATCAGTAACGCGACGACAAAACGGCGCGACGAGACTTTCCAATGGTGTGGACCGATTTTTCCGCGCGAATAGCGCGAGGTATGTGCGACATCATCCATGATGTTCACTTCAACTTTTTGGTGAAATGTGAGGTAGGAAAGAAAATGATCGAAAGGGAGATGTCAGCCGGTCAACAGTCGATAACCCCACTGCAGTGCGGCCAGCGCACAGAGTGTAATCAGCAACCACATCAGGGTCAGTTCCGGTTCGTTAACGCGCCACAATCGGCCTTGCCAGATGCTGACCAGAGACCAGGGAATCTGCAGAAAACAGAATGCCGCCAGCACTAACCCGGCAATGTTGGCTTCCGCCGCTTGAATGATACGACCACGAACGAAACAGGAAAAACTGGTTGTCATCCCACAACTGGGACAGGGAAGTTGAAATTGCGATTGAAACGTGCAGGGAGGGAGACCGAGTTGGCGATGCGTACCGAAACCGCGTTCATTGGGTGTTAACCAACTGGCCAGTGCGAAACCGCCGGACAAAGTCAACACCCATAACACGAGCAACACACGACCACGCCGGCCGATGGAATAACCTCTGGGCAGGTTAAGTGTGAGAGTTTGAGATGATTCCGAGAGGGGCGGATTCATAATCGTTTCGTGCAATTACCGCAAGACGTCTTTTGCGTGATCAGACAGGTTTGAACGAATCAAGGCCTGGCATCGCGCAGTGCTCATTATTTCAAACCACATTTAACCGCAGCGGCCCTTCACTCTACTGGAGCAGTTTACCTTCTGGTGTGACGTATCTGGCTCGTGGGGGGCCTGTGTTTGTTGGCCGAACGATGCCCATCGCGGCACAGAAGAGCGTAATACGCTCTATTACAATTCCAGGTCAGGCTCAAGCCGCCACAGAAAAAATCCGTCGGACCAGGTTCAATCCAGTTTGCAGAATTCAACTGGAGAGAACAACCGCGCGACGGCATGATCGCCGGAATGCGGGAAAGAAATGTTGAGGTTCGCTGGTAAAATTTATGGTGGCAAGCAGTTATGTTCGATGCATTGATTGTTCAGGCAGCAGTGTCACTTTGCCAATCACCCTGAAAGACCTCTGTGACCGGGCCGGTCAGATAGACATCGCCCCACTCTCGCCACTCGACCTGTAGATCCCCTCCGGGCATCCGAACGAGGACCGATTCATCACAACGTCGCATGAGAATCGCCGCGATGACTGCTGCACAGGCCCCGGAACCACAGGCGAGCGTTTCACCACTTCCCCTTTCCCAGACCCGCATGTTGATTTCATTCCGGGAGAGAAACTGGACGAATTCGACATTGGTTCGTTCCGGAAAGTGGGAATGGTTTTCCAAAACCGGTCCCAGACCGAGCACGTGTGTATCGGTCAGTTCTTCGCAGAAGACAACACAATGCGGGTTGCCCATCGAAAGAGACGAGACGATGACTTCTTCTGGCAGACCCGGATGTTGACTGGTCCATTGATCGTCTGTTGTTTCGAGAGATCGCAGGTGTAACAGGAGATTCAGCGGTGGTTCGCCCGGCAATGTTGTGGGGATTCCTGACGGAGCAAAAACCGGTGATCCCATATTGACACGTGCCTGCACAACCTCGGCGTCCCGCAAAGCGACTTCCACTTGTACAACGCGATCACCCGTTTCGATTTCGAGCGTCGATGTGGGCGACTTTCGCGTATTCCTGTCATCGAGTGGATGCTCGATGACATATTTCGCTACGCAGCGCAACCCATTGCCACACATGCCCGCTTCGCTGCCATCGGCGTTGAAAACCTGCATGCGGGCATCAGCCTGAGATGACTGATGAATGAGAATCAGCCCGTCGGCACCGATACCGGTTTGGCGATTACTCATCGTACGCGCGAGTTGACCTGGATCAGCGGGAGGCGCTGTTTTGCGGACATCAACAAAGAGATAGTCGTTGCCCGCACCGTGCATCTTGGTGAAACGCATCCGTTCGTTTCCGTTGTTGTGTTATTCGGATTGTTGATGTGCATGGCGAAGTATTCCGTTTTCCAACGCCAGGTTGAACTGTCACGATCGAGGGTGTTAAGCGTCTCTCAACTGTTCTGTCAACAATTCCTGCAAATAGCTTGCAAGGCGGTCGACATTGAAATGTCCATCCGACCAGTGATGGTCAGCTTCCTTCAACGCTTCGTAATAGGGCTCCCGGTCTTCCCTGATCCTTTCAGGAACAATTTTCTTGCCCGGCAAGAGTCGGCCCACTCTCATACACATCAGGAAATAACATGCTGCACGCGCGGTCCGACCATTTCCCTCAATGAATGGATGAATCCAATTGAGTCGCCAAAGAGCATATGCGGGTAACAGTGTCGGGTGGTCCATGATGTCCCAGTTTTCATGAATCACCGACAAGCATTGATCCATGAGATTTGGAACATCCTTGAAATGAGGTGGAATATGTTTGCCAACGTAGATCGGTTGTTCGCGAAATCGTCCACCGAATTGAGCGATATTTGCCACTGCTGAGGCGTTGAGCGACCAAAGTGTGTATTTGTCGAATGCTTCGATTCCTTTCTTCAATCCGATCTCGATACAGTTGGTCAGTAAATCGTATTGTCTCAGGAGATTCTGTTCCTGGATTCGAGTAAACAGTTGGGGATCATCCGATTCACGAACCGACATCATCCAGTCTCCGGAAGGATTATTCTGACAAACGAATATGATCAGATGCGTAGCGGACGGAACCCTTCGTAATCTGGTCAGAGCCAAGAGCATTGCCATATGCAAAACTAATCCGTTGTTCGCGCAGATCTTCTTCGGTGACGTCCGAATTTTCCGTGGCTTCCAGGAGGGCTTTCAATTCAGGACTAATCGAGAGATTGGATTGAATCTGCTTGCGTGGTGGCATTGTTCTGTCCCCGGAAATGATTGAGTCGATCGAAGTGCCGATCTTCTAGAGCAGTTTACCTTTTCGTGTGACGCTTCTCGCTATTTACGTCCATCGCGCCACGAAGGAGCGTAATACGCTCTAAACAAAACCAAAATTTGCGATCGGAATACGAAAGTGTTTTTTATTGTACCACATCAGGAGTTTCAGGAACTCCCTGCTGATGCGGTGAAAAGATCGAAATGAATAGAGCAGTTTACCTTTTCGTGTGACGCTTCTCGCTCGCGGGAATCTGTATTTGTAGGACAAAAAACGTCCACCGCGCCACGAAGGAGCGTAATACGCTCTAAACTGGTCATATTGATACTTGGTGGTTTATCGCACCATCGGTAAAAACGGGTCAAGAGCGGATTGACGACACAATAACCAGCGGCGTCACAATCAAAGCGATTTCAACTCTCACTCAAGCCACGGAAGATCTGCCGACGTAACGGGTTCTGGCGACTGGTAAATGGTTCATCCGAGTCATCTGCCATCAATGCCGCCGCCATCATCTGGAACTTCGCGTCAATATCATCTGCATAATGAACGAGTAATGCTTCAGGCGTGTGAGGTGCGACAGGCGAGCCCCATTCCGGCAGATTCTGATGCGACACGATGATGTGTTCGAGTCGCAAAAGCGTTTCGGCATCGAGTTCCTCAATCTCCCTCGCTTTGTCCCGAACAATGTCGCGTCCCAACAGAATGTGACCGATCAAACGTCCTTCGGGTGTATAACTGGCACCTGCGGGGTCGTGCCGCAATTCGGTCTGCTTGCCGATGTCGTGCAGAATCGTTCCCGCGACAACCAGTGACTTGGAAAGTGGCGATTGCATATCGGGATAGTACTCGCGGTATTTGTCCGCCAGATAGATTCCCGTTTTCGTCACCGAGAGAACATGTTCCAGGTATCCGCCAATGAAAGCGTGATGATTCCGAGCCGCCGCCGACATGCTCTGTAATTCTTCCGCATGATCTTCCAGCAGCCTGACAACCAATTGCCGCAAGGGTATTTCGGAAATGTGCTCCTCGCAGATCGCCAGCAATTCTGCAAACATCTCTGCACGGTCAAACCGGGATGCGGGATAGAATACATCGGGATTGAAACCGGCTGTCTGGTCGTCGTCGTTGACCAGACGCACTTTGTCGATGTCGATTTGCGGGCCGTACTGATTTTCGAAATACCGGCAGCGGAGTTTGTAAAATGCTCCCACCTGCCAATTCTGATCACAATCCTCGAACCAGGCGGTGTCACTCCAGATCATCGATGTCACTTCGCGGCGTGCATCACGAAACACGACGCGGAAATACGGCTTACCATCACGCGTCTGGGCAGCGTTTTTTTCAGATAGCAGCGCAAAGCAGTCGGCCATTTGTCCCGGCTCGAAGTCTGCGAGAGAAATGATCTCCGGCTGATTGCTGCCGGATTCCACGAACATTGATTGCTGGCTCATAATGTCCCGCACTTCCGAGAGATGGATGGTGTCTGAACATTTATCGACTCTACACGTTGAGCGAACGCGATGCAAAGGGCCGAATACAGGAGCAGATTGTTGATCCTGTCGAAATCTGCAGGGTTGACGGAAGAGAACTGGCCGATAATATTCAAACATGAAATTGCGAAAAATGACGCTATTGTCACACCGAAGATGCTGTTACAATACGTTGTCGATGGACGATTGAATCACAACTTCGTCGCGAAAAAAAGATTGAGGAAGGCAGATCATCAGGGCAGGCTACGAGTTCATTCGCCCGGCTGACTTTCCAAAACACGATTTTCGGATGTGCCCGAAACAGACTTCACTCCGAAGCAGATTACAAGAGGAGCAATGGTAAAAGATGTCACTCACTGTTACAGAATCGGCCGTCAAGGAAATTCAACGAGTCATCGGCGAACAGAGCATGCCCGAGGAAACGATGCTGCGTGTCGGTGTCGTCGGTGGCGGATGCAGCGGTTTTCAATACAGCCTCGGCTTTGATCAGGCGGCTGATGAGTCGAAGGATCACGTTTCTGAGCAGCACGGCATCAAAGTTGCCGTCGACAAGAAGAGTGCATTATTCCTGGATGGCACGACAATCGATTTCTACGAAGGCCTCGAAAAACGAGGTTTCACGTTCGATAACCCGAACGCTGTGAAAAGTTGCGGTTGCGGAAGCAGCTTCTCAGCCTGATCGTGGGCTTTACCATGTTGGACCACTGATGACCAGCCTTGGCGCTTTTCCAGGGTTGGTTTTTTCGTGCGCGCCAATTGGTGTGCAATCAGTCGAACCTGCTTGAGTTCTCGTCCGACTCCCGTTCTGATGTGATCAACAAAGAAGGTCATTTCTCACATCGAAAAATGGTGACACCAAACGACAGGAATCGATAGAATGGAACTCGAAGGCTGTGCGGCGCTGGTAACGGGAGCATCGAGCGGTATTGGCCGGGCTGTGGCAATCGAAATGGCAAAAGCGGGGGCTGATGTCGCCATCAATTACCGCTCTCAGACATCCGCTGCCGAACAGATCGCCGAAGAGATTCGCCAACTCGGTCGTAAGACGCTGCTTCTGCAAGCGGATGTTTCTGATCAATCTGCGGTGGAAGAGATGGTGGCTCGAACAGCGGAAGAATTTGGGCAACTCGATCGGTTCGTATCCAATGCCGTCTATAGCGATCGCGAAAAACTGGTGGACGCCGAGATGGACGGCTTTCGCAGGACGCTGGAAGTCTCAATGTTCGGTGCGGCTTTTGGTGTAAGGGCGGCAGCTCAGCAGATGATTCGACAGGGTGATGGTGGTGCCATCGTCGTCGTCAGTTCACCGCACGCGGTGATTCCGGTCCCCGGATCGATAGCATACAACATGGCCAAGGCAGCTTTGGATGCCATGGCCCGCACTGCAGCCATTGAATTGGCGAGTGAAGGAATTCGCGTCAATATCTGCCATCCCGGTTGGACCGATACACCGGGAGAACGCAAGTTTTTCACCGAAGAACAAATCACACAAGGCGGACAGGAGCTTCCGTTGGGTCGTCTGGGTACGCCGGAAGAAGTCGCCCGTTCGATCGTTTACATGTTGAGCGACGAAGCATCCTACATGACCGGCAGTACGCTGCTGATTGATGGCGGTGTCAGCCTTCCATGGTGGTCGAATCGCGAAGGTGGCAAAATGTGATCAACGGCGGATCCATCAACAGAGGCTTCTTACCCAACGGTGGTCTTTGCTTGCCGACCTCTTCGAGCCGGGGTTTGAGTTTTTTCACGAGCTTCGGATGCTGCGCGGCGATGTCGTGCTTTTCGGATGGCTCCCGGGCCGTACTGCACAGCAGATTATCTGTCAACTTGAAGTCGGTGTGCGAACGTTCCTTTCCACCTCGAAGATCATTCCCTTGTGGGCGCTCGATGCTCCGTTGAACAGTGAATCTGGGAAAATGCCGCCGGCAACAATGAGCAACGCACACAGCAACGCGACAGCCAGCGCTGACTGTGCAGCCGGTTCGGAAGAGCGATTATCGTTCTGGTGTTCCATCATTGTCAGTATTATTCTGGCCACTGAAGCAACGAGCATCAAAATTGCCGCCGAGGCGATGAGGCAAAGAGCGAGAAACATCGTATGGACGCCCCCTGCACGAGACTCGGGGAATTCGATGTAGGAAGAGAGCGCAGTTCCGAACAGACCTGCCCTTCCCCAAAAACCACACAATGGAGGCACGCCCGCGATACTCAGCAAAAGGACCGCACCGAGAAGCCCAGACAACGGTTCTCTGCGAAACCACCCGGCTAATTCATCCAACGCTTGCAATTCATCTCGATCAGATTGCCTGTGAATCAGCAATGCGACCAATCCCACGGCCGAGACGAAGTAGATTCCAAACGATACGACTGCGGCCATCACGCCGGGTGGTAACGTCGCGAGTTTTTCTGGTGCCGTTTCGACAAGTGTAGCGGAAAGGGTACCGACCCTTTCGACATATGTGACGTACCACATCCCGGCTGCGATGCCCAACATCGCCAAACCGGAGTGGACGATGGAGAAGGAGACCAGCAGGCGGCGGAGGCTCGTCTGGCGAAAGCCGACCAAGGCCCCGCCAGAAAGAGTTGTCGCGGCGAAAACAGCGGCGAGGATCTGTGTCGTCATCTCGAAACCACTCAGCGTCAGAACCAGCAGCCGAATCATCACGATGAGACCACCCCATTGGGAGAACAACGTGACGACACCAACCTGCCAGAGGGACAACCGTTCAAAGGCAGGGAGAACAAACGCATGAAACGGAACAAGCAAAAGTCGAAAGGCCAAACCGGTGAAAATCAAAATCGTGGCAACCCGGCCCAGGAAATTCTCATCACTCTCGATGGCACGAAAGCGAGTCTTGAATTGTCCATCGGCCAAAGTCTGCCCAATTGTATCGAGCGAAGCCGATCCGCTGATAGCTATCAGCATCAGCACTCCCAAAACAAACAACAGGCTGCCCAACAGATGCGGGCCGACGACCCTGCCGCGAATCGGTGGTACGTCGCCCGGTTCCCGCCGCCCGATGACCAGCCACCACGATGTCATGCTGCTGATTTCCAACGCAAGAACAATCAGCACCAGATTATTCGCAGCACAGAGCATCGTTATGCCTGCAACAGTCATCAGTAATAGACCAGCCGTTGTTGCCGGCGCTTCCCGATCGGTTCGCATTCCCAACGTTACAAATGCCAACAGGTATCCAACCGAAAGAGTCACCAGTTGCATTGCATGTCCGAAGCGATCAACGCGGAACAGACGGTGACCGAATTCTGCCCAGGTCGAAAACTCCTGCTGATTGCCGGCTGGCGATTTGGTATTCGACGCATCAAATATATTTTGACTGTATACGATCAGACCACCGGCCAGGAGAATCACGATCAGACAGGTAATGCGAAGGCACATCACGGTCGTGTCGCTCTTCTGAGATCGCAACGGAAGCATTGTCAAACCTGCCAAAAGCAACAAACCATACGCCAGCCAGGAGATGTCCATCGGCAATTACTCCTGCTTCTCGAATTTCGATGTTCTCACAATACAATCCTGGTCCGGGACCACGATGGAGGCCTGATTTCGCAAAGGTGACTTCGTGGCATCTTCGGTTGAGTCATACCCCATCAGCACGTCAATACTGGGTGTCATCCGGTCCACGAAAAACTGAGGCACGAACAGGACACACGCAACAAAACAGAGTAGCGGCACCAGAGTGACGCATTCCTTCCATGTCAGATCAGTTCGGCGAAACTGCGAAAAGGAAATGGTTTCCGGAATTGATGGCTGGACGACGTCAGCATGCGATGTCATCTCGTTCGACACCGCATCGAGCAGGTCTTCGAGCTTGCTGGAAACAGCGAAACCCAAAGGTGGTCGCGGTTCGCGTGCTGTTCCCGCAAACAGTCGCTGATACGTCCACAGAAATGTCCAGGCCAGCAACAGAAATGAGACAATCGACCAGCCCGCGATCATCACCCGACTCGCAAACAGAGTTGTCATCATCATAATAACTGGTGGAAATGTGGGCAGCCCAATGGAGGCCAGCAACAGGATCAGAAAAAAGGCAGACAGCCTCGGATAGTGTTGGTTTAAGCCACTGATTCCCAACATTTCGCTGGTCCCGAATCGCCTGGCCAGCAGATGAATCAGATATATCAGGCCACCCATGCAGGCTCCCTGACAAATGGCGAACAGCATGCCACCTGCAATCCCCAAATGCGAAAGCGAAAACAGGCTCGCTGACGCCAGGCAGGTATGGCTGACGCAGGCATAGGCGGCCAACTTGCGCAAATCGCTTTGTGCCAACGTCAGTAACCCGGCATAGACCGCGCCGGTCACGGCGATTGTCTGGCAGATTGGCAACAGAACGTCGGGCAATGGATCAGCCAGCGGAACAACAAATCGAACGATGCCGTAGATACCCACTTTCAACCCGATACCACCTAACACAACATTGAGGGCCGAAGGCGATTCAAGAATCGTGCCAGATAACCAGGTATGAAACGGAACAGCAGCGGCGCGAATGGCAAAGCCGATAATCAGGCCACACACCACCCACGGCGTGACATGATTCAGAAACGAGACCGACGCGAGGTGAGCGGAATGCGTTACATTCGTTTCGCTGTAGAGATCACTGATTCCTCTTGTCAATTCGACAATGGAAAATGTCTGTTCGCTGTCGAGCGGTTGTATTGCGGCAATCACCCATTGATGGCTGACAACCATGGTTAACAGAGCCAATAGAATCAACAATCCGCCAGCCAGGTGATAGACGAAAAATTTTTGTGCGCTCGCACTACGGCCATACCCGCCCCAATTGCCCATGAGCAAAAACAGGGGAACCATCGACGCTTCCAGACAGACGTAAAACGTGACGACATCCTGTGCTGTCAACATCCCTGTCACAAATGCTTCCAGCAACAACAGCAGCGAATAAAACAACGTGGCCGATCTGCCTTCCGGAGGACCAATACAGATCGCAGGGACCAGCAGCAGTGGCGTCAACACGACAAACCACAGGCTCACGCCATCCATGCCGACGGAAAAGAAAACGGAGATGCGTCCCGATTCGACCATTGGCGATTGATTCACATCGAGTGTACGGGAGACAACCGAGGAGTTGGGCGACTCGAACCACGATAAGTGGCTCACCATTTGAGTTGTCTGTGGTTGAAAATCGTTGTTCAGCCGGAACGGTTCGTACTGTTGAACGATCAGCAACACCAGCAGGATTGACAGAACGACGTTGGTCAAAGCGGTGCGGCGGACAACGGCTGGACCCAACGCATGCGAAGCCAATGTCAGCAAAACGCCCACAACCGGCAGCAGTACGGCGAGGAAAGTCAGGTGGTTCAGAAATGCGGCAAACAGTTGTTGCATAAAACCGGTGGTCAATCAATTTATTACATGTTGGACGAGAGCGGATTGTGCTATCGAAATGCCAGGAGGTAAACCAATGCAGAGACACACAATAACACCGCGGTTGCGAAGAAGCCGAATGACTGCGTCGCCAAAGGTCTGGTCAATCCCTGAAACACCCGGGGGATCAATTTCCAGATCCCGGTCATCAGTCCATCGACGATCAGCCAGTCGAAAATGCGGCAGAGCTGTCCCAACGTGCGGACCGGTAGAATGAGCAGCAGAAACCAGGTGTCGTCGATATAGAATCCGTTGCGAGCGAGTCGCCCCAGCGCGTCGAATGTGTTGTGGCTACTGATGCTGATCTGCCGTTCCTGCGAGACTGCTTCGATCCGTTTTCGATACCAGAGAAACGCCACGATGATGGTGATCGCAACAGCGAGGAGAGAAATGAGTGAGGCAATACCGGGACGACCTGCATCGGGAACAATGGTACCCATCACACGTGAATCCATCATGATGCGAAACAGAAGAATGAGAACCGCCCCGGTCAACACGACGCTCGAAACGACGGCAGAAAAGAGAATGCCTTTCGCTTTGAATTGAATTTCGGAATGATCATCAATGGTCATTTCTCCCGCCATTTCGGTATCTCTCACAAAAAATGCCCGGATCTGCGCGGCAGCCAGCAGCACCGTTCCAAAAATGACAGGCCACTTCAGCGATGACCATAAATGCGGGTCTGTCGGACTCGACCCGGTGATGTCATCCGGTGAAAACTGACCGACGAAAATCGGATGACCGCCAATACCAAGTCCCGAGGCGAGAATCAGCGTCACGAACCCAAAACTCACCACAGGGAATTGGCGGTCTGTGCGTTGCTCGGTTATTTCACTCTGGCCACGTTGGACGGGCGATGGACTCCAGAGATGGACCATCGCCAGCAATGGAACGGTGAGCATCACTGAGACTTTGGCCATGTGTTCGTAATGGAAATGCCTGAGTGAACTCGCACACAACAGCGCCAATGCAAATTGGGCAGCCGTCAGATGCAGCAACACAACTGCGCGGCGTCCGCGGCCAAATGAGGAGATCGTGGAAAAGACCAAAGTGGCCAACGCAATGACGACCAGAGCATCCACAACGCCTTCGGTCAGCCTGAGAAGTGGCCCCGCGTGATGAAGTAACAAAAGGCCACCCGACAAATGCAAAACCGCGAGGGAGGCACGCACGCGCCCCGAGAAGCAGTACGTGTCGGTCAAGCCACCGCTGAAGGGGAACTGCGCACAACGCACAACAATCGCGGCGATCAAACAGTAACCAGCCGTGTTCAACCAGCGCTGGTAATTTGTCAGTTCCTCGGCTGAAAACATGGATTCATCAGACCAAAGTAAAGCTCGCAACCAATCGGGGATCGGAACGGCGGTAACGTTGATGTCCATCCGCCCGAAGAGATACCAGGAAATGGCCAGACCGGACAGCAGAAACAGATCGCCCACGATATTGATCAACAGAAACTTTCTCGTGGCAATGGCAGCATGTGTCTGTTGCGATTGTCGCAACATCATCAGAAAGATGCCAATGGTGGAGAACTGCCACGCGATCAACAATTGGACGAAATTGAATGCCAGCAGGAACCAGGTGAAAGCACCAGCCGCCAATAGCAGTCCGACATCATGCGGCCTGACGCGATTGCGATTCACTTGATCATCACGCGGCAGGAATGACAGCAGTGTGACCAAAGCCCAGATGACAGCCAGCACGAGTATGGTCACCGGTTCGTTTATTCGTAGTCCAGACGTAGCCTCAAAACTGGTGACGCCGGCAATCGACAACCAATTCCCAAGGCGATATTCAAGAACCTCAAAGTTGAGATTCCGAGCGATTCCAGAAAATAGAATCAAAGCGAGGAGCGTCGATAGCAACGAGACAATCCGGGTGATCCCGAGCGAACAGGATTCGGTCAGAGAGCGGGCGGCATCGCCATCGATCACCGAGCATCGGATAACCAATCGCCCGATAAGAATGAACGCTATTCCAGAAAACGGCAGATAGCCAACAATCGCCAGTAACAGAGATTCGTAATCAGACATCACGCTCCCCTCACGGTGAACGGCCTGATTACAGGGAGCTTCTGCAGGCCATCAGGCCGGAGAGTGAGGAGCATCCAAATCCTTTATAGAGCAGTTTACCTTCTGGTGTAACGTTTCTGATCCGTGGGGAACTATTGGACCGTCAAGACAAAAAATTGGGTTTGATGAAGTTGAAAGCAGCAACAACGGAGCGGGTTAGTCAATCCGCCCCCCCCCAAACAAAACCTTGACAAGACGCTGGTTTTCAGGCCTGACGGCGCCCATCGTGGCACAGAAGAACATAATACGCTCCTGGCGTTGGAGAAACGCATGAACCGAGCGAGCGAACAATGTCCATTCCCGGTTCTAGGATTTTTGCAGCAAGAACACAACAGCGCGAGCGGATTTCACACGTTTGTCAGTTGAATGACGCGCGATTGCGTGGCGGCAGGTTGACAGACATTGCGACCAGAGCTGGTTGGCAACGACGCTTTGTTGAAACGTGCGACCAATCGGGCATTCAATTGCCCCGGAAGACCATCCATCACTGGTTGAAGAAGCGTTTGTGTTCAGAGCAGCGAAGGTACGCGCGACGGAGTCAAAGAGGTGTTCACGGGAATCCGCAGTTCCCGAGCCGCCGCAATCACCATTTCCGAATCGATACGCCTGGTCCGTTCACTCATTCCCGCCAGCAGTGCGATATCGCAAAGGCGGTTGATCTGCCGTGGCACCCCTTGGGAAAGATCGAAAACCTGGTCCAGCGCCTCGTCAGAAAAAATGGACAACGCCCCCCCCGCGACGAAAATTCGGGCATGCACATAAGAATGGATTTCGGATCGAGTGAGCGGTTGTAACTCCACGCGCAGTTCAGTCAACTCGTCGAACAATTGCGGAACACGAAGAATACGTGATGCCGACGCCGGACGGTCCGTTTCACGATCTGCATCATCCCGCAAAGTTGCAATCATGCTCAACGAATTCTCGCGATGCAACTGATCGCCTGCGATTCGTTCGAGAATCCGCAACGCACCAGCTTCCAGTCGTTCGATGTGATCGACACAAAGCAGTACCGGCTGGTGCGCGAAATGCAATCCTGAAAGGTGATCCCGCAATGCAAACCAGAGTTGGTCTTCCGATTCGGTCACCGGCGATGCCAGATCCAAGGCAATGGAAATATCGGTCAGCAATCCAACTCCATTCAGGCCGGATGCATCGACAACTCCCACCTTTTGGCCCGTTTGCGACATCTCTTCAGCAAGTACGTGCAGCAACATCGACTTCCCGAGACCCGAGCCGCCGCGAATGATTCCCAGACGTCGCCGCTGCTCTATCAGGTAAAGAGAACGCGCGAGGACTTCTTCGTGAATGTCACTGGCGAAAAAAAACTCCGGTTGGCATCGACTTGTAAAAGGGGACTGATTCAAACCCCAATAGGTTTCGTACATTGTGTCGCCACTTTGTCTGCAGTCGTCTTGCTGTTGCCCGCGGCTAGAGAGTTTACCTTCTGGTGTGACATCTCTGGCTCGTGGAAGTCTGTAATTTGCAGGCCAATCGATGTTCATCGCGGCACAAAAGAGCGTAATACGCTCTATTCGACCGCACCGCGCAATCTCTGCACGATGGGCGTACAACCGGCCTGATTGTTATGATCGGCACAAAGTGACACATTGCGCCAGTACATTCAGTGCGCGTAACGAGAAAGTCGCAACCCTCTCTATAGCATTCAGTTACAACTTGCTGGCGTAGCGTGAAATGGCAAGGTCAGTTCCGTTATGACTTTTATTTCCGCATCGAATTTACAACAAGATCGAGTGTCGACCAGACACTCGGGTCGTGCGTGTAAGGGAACTCTTCATCAACCGTCAATAACTGCTGCCCCAGTTCGGCATCCTGAACAGCATAGAAGAAGCCAAGTTGCGGGATCGATTCCGGCTCAAAACCCTGTAAGGCTTCAGCCGGTATCCAGGCCACGAAACGGTATCCCGACTGCGTTGTTTCCGCTGCGAGTTTGACTTTGGCGAGGTCGGCCAATGGAGCATCTTCCCGTGCCCGGGCAATGGCGAACTGCGTCACCGTTGGCTTCGACCGCGACTTTCCGGAGCCTGGATTCAGGCAGAAATGATGACAATATCGGCTGGCCCGATGGACCGACTGCGTGTTGCGCGTGTCGATCCAGATCTGCAATCCGTCCGATTCCAGCGGCGATTTGGGATCGAAATTGAGAGGAGTCGTTTTTCCCGTGACTTCATACCCAACGCATAACCCGGTTTCGTGCCAGGCAATTTTTACGCTTGCAAAAGGCACCCGACCGTCAATTTCACCCGGAAAGGACAACCCGAATTGATCGTCCAGATGGAGGAGCTCTTTTAGCGTGCGCGGCGGCCTGGCGACCTGTTGAGCCGTCAGTTGAAACTGAAAAAGAAATGTGGGTGGCAGAATGGCACCGGTTGTGCCATCCATTTGCCATTCCGATGCCTGACTGTCCTCCATCAGCTCACTCCGCAGACCACGTGGCTACTCGGCAGACTTCTCGTCTCCAGCTTCGGCTGCGACAGTTTCCTCGTCCCAATTCATCAATTGTTCATCGAGATCCTTTACGACCACGGTATCGCCTTTGCCATCTTCGAGTTCAAAACCCGATTCGGTCAATTTGGAGGCGTGCTCGGAACCTTTTTCGACGACACCATCATCGCTGACAGCCCGCCACCATTGCAGGTGCGGCCAGTCACGACGGACTGTTTTCATCGCGGTTAATACAGTACGACCATTCGAGCCAGCGCTAAATCCCGCTCGTTCTGCGACTTTTGAATAGGTTGCAATTTTGTCAGCACGTTTCAGTTCCCACAAAATTTCCGCAACTTCCTGGGCTCTGGTTGAAGCCATTTCATTTCTCCCCTGCCACCACCACTGGCAGCACTTCGACCTGACCGACTCCCGACAAACGATCAATGAGTGGCCGATCGAAAACAGTTTTTGTACAGGCCAAACATATAGAATACATTATCCGATGGCGTCTCTCAAGAGGCGTCCGTCAGGGCGTGTGATCCTGCCGTTTCTTTGGCTCTGTTCAGTGCCAGTCTGCGGAGTCAGTCACCAAACGAAAAACCATCTTCACTCCAGATGGAATTCCCCAAACTCAAGTCAGACAAGAGCATATTACGCTCATCTGTGCCACGATGAATGTCGTTTGGCCTGCAAACACAGGCTTCCACGAGCCACACCAGAAGGGAAACCGCATAAGAACTCGCAAGTCTTGTCGGAATGGGAATCGTGGACGATCAATGGGGAGCATTCATAAATCTTGACACACTTATCAGTTGAGAAGATCTCGCCCGGAAATGATTTCGCCCCGGGTCAACATTGACAAAACATGTCTGCAAAGTGAAATTGAGGCATATCCGGAGCATCCCGGGACGTTGGTGAAGCGGGATACATCGAGTGTATACACAAGATAGGAATCATTGGAGCGCGTCAGAGACAACTGTAGCATCCGCGGGTTGGTATTTCAGATTCAAATGGTTCGCCAGCCACGACAGTAAAACGAGACAACGAGACCTGGTCTAGCCATGAATTCAATGGGCCACGATATTTCAATGAACGAACACGTGACGCACGGTGTTCGATTCGAATATCCGCCAGATTGGGAGTTGTCAGAACAGGAGTCAGACCAGTCGTTTACGGTGTTTGCCGATAGTGAAGAGACCTCCTACTGGCAGTTGTCATTGTTTTTTGACCACCCCAGTCCCGGCGACGTGATGGAGTCTGCACTGGAGGCTTATCGAGAAGAATACGAAGAACTCGATATCTATCCGGCAGCAGCCATTCACGACGAATCTGAAGAGGCTTTTTCCGGGATGTCACCACGAGAAGAAATCGCCTGTGAGATTGAATTCGTTTCATTGGAAATGATCAATTCCGGGTCATTGCGTTCATTCCGGAATGATTTGTGCACAGCATTAGTTCTCTACCAGGGGACAGATCGTGAATTGGACGAAACCCGTTCCATTCTGGAAAGGATGACCGATAGCCTCAGTTTTGTTCCCGACGAAGAATAAGCCGGCGACGGGCCGGGAAGTTCGGCAGGGACGGTTCAAAATCGACATGTATTCTCGGCACGCCAATCCGCATCGCACTTTCGGATGACCGTGTGAGAAACCAGAAAACAGGAGTAGAGGAGATGGCCGTAATGGAAGCGAACAGCGTCGAGTATGACGTCTCAGAAGTGGGAACCGTGGCCGGCATCGTCTGGCAACATCTGGATGAACATGGTCCGAAGACGCTCAGCAAACTGGCCCGCGAAATCGATGCCCCGCGGGATCTGGTAATGCAGGGTGTCGGCTGGCTGGCACGCGAAGGGAAGATCCGCTTCGAGCAGGGACCACGCAGCAAACAGGTTGCGCTGAGTTGAGCCAGCCAGCCACAGAACCATGACTTTCAGATTTGGCGCGCGATCGTTCAGGTCCGATCGGCCAGTGCCGCGGTCATACTGACCGAAAACAGGCACAGTGGAAATGAGAGTGGATCGCCCAGCGCATGAGTTCACCATCCGAAGTTGACGCCCTTTGCGAAAAAGCGAGGGATTTTCATCGACAGGGACAGTTGGCCAAAGCGATCACGCTGTACGAGCAGGTTGTGGAGGTGGATGACGCCCATTTCGATGCCCATAACGGGTTGGGAATGGCGTTCTTCGCGCTGAAGGATTTTGATGCGGCCATCAAACATCTGACACGGATGACGAAAATCCGTCCGTGGGATGGCAAAGCGCTGATCAATCTCGGTGCCGTTCAAAACAGCATCGGCGATCACAAGACTGCGATGGAGACCCTCCGCAAAGGCGTTCAGCGGGAAAAGCGTTGTGCCGAGGGATATTACAATCTCGGCATCGCGTATCGCAAAACCAGTCAATTGGCGATGGCGGTCTCTGCTTACAGGGAAGCGATTCGCATAAACCCCGAGATGGCTGAAGCCTATTGCAATCTTGCCAATGTCTATTTTGATATGGGCAACTTCCAACAAGCCGTTGTCAATTACAACAAAGCACTCGATATCGATCCCAGGCTTCAGCGTGCAAAGATGGGGCTTGCCTCGGCTCGAAAATCGATCGATGAATCCAAAAAAGAGAACAACCCATTCGGTCGCCTGGTCGATCTGAAAAAGCCTCACGAACTCCAGAACCCGAGTGTTACCGACGCGCCTGAGATGACACATGAGGAGCGATTTAAAGATCAGGAAGCGGTTTTCAAACTGGCCGTTGACATCGAAGAATCGACCGAGGAATTATTCGAACAGGTGCGTGATGAATTGGAAGTCGTGCTTTTGGCGCTGAGTCGTTCAATCGTCCGAGGACAGCACGGAGCATCGACCGTGCATGAATCACATGAGAGTTACCAGGAAGCTGTGAGGAAGTTTGCCCGGCTAAGGCGCACCCTGAAGCAGAAACTCGCCAGACTCGCCGCGCACGAAGAATCGCTGCGGAAATAAGATTCGTTGAAACGGAGCAGACATTAGATGTAGTAGTCAGCACTTGACCTGACGGAAGGTTCCCAGCTTCACACGGTTGTCAGTTGGGTGTTGTTCAGAATCTTTTCATTGATTTCGTGGTCATTCTGGATACCCGCGTTCGCGGGAATAACTTGTGTGAAGTGTGAAGTGGTCAATTCAGGTGCCCACAGACTCCGAGTCACTTGAGAATGCTGGCCTGCAAAGACGCTCCGATCTAATCGAGGTTCTGTTTAGTTTGCGTTTGCCTCGTCTGATTCAGTGGGGTTGTTTGCATCATTACCAGGGGCAGCATTGTCTTCGCCTGGAGCAGGAGTGCCGGAGTCCTCTTCACGAGCCGGGCGTGTTTTTTCTTTTTCGCCGTAGTAGGCGACCAGTTCCTCGTGCGTCGGTTGAGGAATTTTGATTTCGATTTCCGGGGCGTCCTCTTCCCCCGCCTCCTTTCGATTCAACGCGTCGTTTTCGTCGGCTGTGATAAAGGCGACTTCGCCGTTCATCCAGCGCAACGCTCGTTCGCGGTCGCTGAACATCACATCCAGATAGACCTTGCCATCTTTGCGAATCAACATCCGGTTCTCTTCCTGTGTCGGAAGTTCGATCCCCAAAGTCAGTTCATGCGGAGAATACTGTTTCCCGTTGACGTAGAAGTAGTATTCGGTTTCCGACTGTGAAATCTCTTTCTGCGATTCTTCATCCACCACAAACGTCACCACCTCCCAATCACCAATGAACATCTGCCTGGCGACAATCCACATTCCAATTCCAACGGCGATAATTCCGAGTCCTGCAAGAAGGCTGACCACAGGCGGGATGGAGTAGTCTTTTTTCTTCTTGTTGCGATTCAGCTTGAATGACTTGCAGTATCCCTCTTCCACAAGCTGGTCGTACCAGCCCAGGGCCTTCTCGTCGTCGGGAACGGTCTTCAACAACGAGATGACCTTCTTTTCCGCTTCGGTGTACCGTTTGGCCCACATCAATGCTTCGGCGTCCGCGCGCAAGTTGGAAATGCGGTTCCTTTGCTTGATGGCGCGATCGTGCATCTCGCGCAACTCTTCACTGCGGTAGCGAGCGGGAAACGCTTCGATCACCTCAATCGCATCGTCGTATTCCTTCGCGGAAAGATGCTCCTGCACAAGTCGCGTCAGCGCGGGAATTTCCTTTTTGATGTCCGTCGGGCCACGTCGGGCAACCGGCATCATCTTCTTTGCCCAGGCAATCAAGTCACGATGACTGGGATCGCGGCTCTTTAGAACGCATTCCAACCGGAACATCACATCGTGATAATCACGGGTATCGAACAGTTCCTGAATTTCCCCCCGTTCTTCATCGGGATCACCCATGAAAGGGGTTGGCTCGCGCGAGACCGCCAACGCGTCTGGAACATCCATTCCCCCGCTGCCCCGTTTCTTTTTCGCGGGGCGCTTCCCGGCACTTTTCGGAGAGGGGCGATTGCCACTCTCTCCACCACGTGCCACCTTTTTCTTGCGATTGCCGGAATCGTTCATAACTTTGTTCGCCTGATTCGTCTTCTTGCTCTCATGAGTGACTTGTTGGCCAGCCGCCGAATTCATTTCTCGCTATTCGAGTTTGAGATTTTTGTCGAATCTGCCGCAACTCTGCGCTCCTGGCGGCAGAGGCGTTTCTTTTCCCGTGGCTTGAGGAAATAGCCAATCACTGCTACACCAACGATAATTGGCAGCGCGATCTTTGGCCGGTACCCGATCCCGACAATCGCCACGACGATGATTCCCAGTGTTGTCGGGGAAACATTCGCCCAGGCTGCGGGTTTGCTTTTCGAGGGCAATGCGAGCCAGATCGCCGACATCACCAAGCCGATTCGGAGCAGTATCGAAAACCAGACATTGCTCAAGTCGCGCTCCAGCAGATAGACAATCATCGCCCCCACAAAACAGGAAATCGCCACAATTCCTGTTTTGAGTTTATTGATCGTGATCTGCTTTCCGCTCGCGTTGGACATCAATTCATCCTAACAGAACGACATGGAGTATGTCGCGGTTCCCTTTTCCAAATACCGCATGGTAGTTCACATTCCTCAAAAGCAGCCAGACATCCCGAATTCCGGGCTTTTCCTAATCTGTCTGGGCCGTTAAACTTACGATGCACTATCAATTCCCCGTCAACGAATTGCAACGGGTTGATTCAGTGTTTTGCAGGGATTGCGTCCGCAGAATGAGAGGGAGTTTGAAATGCTGCGATATCTGCATGTCGCCGATGTGATGCTCGACTGTCCCCCAGAGGGAACGATTGCATTCCAACAAATACCGAACGGCAGTACGACATCGCGAATGTATCGGGAAGAGTTGCGTCGCGCGACGATCACGACGTTTGAACGGATCATCGAGTCGTGTGTCGATCACGAAGTCGACTTTCTTCTGCTCACCGGCGACAGTTTTGTCGAAAACGATCACAGCCTGCTCGCGCGGTCAACATTGCTCGATGGCTTTCAGGCTCTGGAGGAAGTCGGCATCGCCGTGTTTGTCGTCCCGGGCGAAAAGGATGGCATTGTCGGATGGGAACGAATCCCTCATCTGCCCGGCAATGTCACGGTTCTGAAACCAGGCATGGTCGAACCGGTCTCATTCGTGCTGGCGAATCAGCGAGTGGCAACACTCACTGCATTTGCCACACATCGGGCGGGAGTGGAGAGCGCATCTTCCTTCTTCCGATTCGACCGCTCGAATGATGAAGTTGATGACGGTCCTTTTCGGATCGGGATCGCGCAATCCAGCACCGTTCCGGAAGAATTGGCAAGCGAACATTCACCCGATGAACATTATCACGACGCCTTTCCATCTGTACACTATGTCGCGCTGTATGGTTCTGGCCAGCGACGATCATTTGCCCGCAATGGCATTTCGCTGCATGATCCGGGTGCGGTTCAAGGGTTATCCGCTCATCAAACAGGCGAGCATGGTGCGACACTCGTCGACGTCAACGCGGAGGGGACAATTCGCCTGTCGTTTCTCCCGCTGGCCGCCTTACGGTGGGCGACCTGCACGCTCGATGCAGATGAAGATTGCGAGCCGATCACGCTGATTGAACAGATGGGCCACTACCTGCAACATCAGGAATTCGGCCCACACGACAATCTGGCGATGGTTACGTGGCGCGTGCAGGGAACTGGTCGGTATCATCTCTCGCTGCATTATCCCGAGACCTGTGAACGTCTGCTTGAGGAGTACGCGGAGCTTCTTCAGGATGAAGAGCCTTCCATTCCTCTGTTGCATCGGTTTGTGGTCGTCACTGAACAGCACAACCTGCATGGTGGGGAAATCGATGGGCAGTCTGTAGACAGCATTCTGACCGTCGAATTTTTGTCGCATCTGGAAGAGTTGGGCCATCAATTCCAAATGGAAGATGTGTTGAGCGAATTACACGAGGCGTTGGACAGCGAATCATCGTTGGGTGTCGAAGCCAGCGATGTGCACGACCAGATTGATGGACCAGAGGTGTGGGAGCGTGCCCAACTGATTGGTCGGCAGTCAATCGCCCGTGAAAAAATCTGAAGTGATCGCTGAACAGGTGGGGTGAAGAAGAAGAAACAGACGGAGTTGGGCTGATGGGTCCGACAACTCAGGGAAGGGAAGTAAATGAAGATCACCGAGTTGCTGATAGAACGTTTTGGCGTCTGGGATGATTACCGAGTCCCCGTCAATGAAGATGGCTTAACCATTATTTACGGTGAAAATGAAACGGGGAAATCGACCCTGCTGAATTTCATTCGTGCGCTGTTTTACGGTCAGGATCTTCCGCAGCGGAGAGATGGTGCTGAGGGACGAGTTCGATTTTCCTGGAAAGATCGGAGTTATGAACTGCATCGCAGCTGGCGGACGGAATCACCGCTGGATGGCGAGCGATTCCAGGGCGAAATCAAAAACGGCCCGGGTCGATTGATCTTGCATGGCATCGAAACTGAAGACTCTGCCGAAGCGCAATTGAACGACTTGCTGTTCGGCATTTCTCCGGAACTGTTCGAGCGCGCCTTCCTCTTGAATCAAAAAGATATGCAGGAGTTGGCGGCACTCGATCGGCAGGCGGTGGGGGATCGCATCTTCAATGTGGCATTGGGACCGGAAGCTCAGCGGTTGTTGTTCGCGCTCAATGCGATGGACGCGGAACGAATGCGACTGCTCGGTCGCCCCGATATCGAACTCACATTGCAGGATGACGTTTCACCTGTTGATGACGATCACCCCACGGTTGAACAACCGGGAGGGGTCGGCCTGTTGCCCCGTCTGCTCAAGCGGCGTGCCGAGATTGACGAACAATTGGAAGCGACCCGTGAACAACGGGAGCATCATGCGGAACGGCTTCGTCAGAAGCAGTCGATCTCGCAGGACATTCAACAATTGAAAGCACGCGAACAACAGATTCAGCAGAACCTGGGCGGCTATCAATTCCTCGAACGCGTTTACACTCCGTGGCGCAATGTCCGAGAGTATCGACAGGAACTGGCTGCGTTGAATCATGTTGCCGAATTCCCCAAAGATGGTGTCCTGCAGATGCAGGAACTTGATCAGGAAATTGAGTCGAACCGAAAGTGCCGCGAACTGCTGCAGAGCGAACAGGACCAGACAACACGTCAACTGGCCAGCCTGGACTTTGACGCCGAACTGGAAATCCACGCCGCGACGATGCAGAGCTGGATTGACCAGCGCGACTGGTTGCTCGAATTACAGAACAAGGCTCACGACGCCGAGGCCGAGTCGATCTCGTTGCTCGATGAATTTCAGGCCCGGCAGGAAAAGCTGTTTCGGGGTGGGACACAGTCAAACTGGGAAGAAATCGACACGTCCCCCACAGCGTACGAAGAATTCCTCTCACTCGCGACGGACTACCGCTCTGCGTTGTCACGCCGTTCACGCATCCGTCGACAGCGCAAAAACAAGGAAGATGAACTTCATACTTTGGAGCAGGAGTTCGTAAAGAAATGTGACTTGTTGCAGGGGCGTTCCATCCATTCCGCCATCGATGAAACCAGGCAGACGCTGGTCGAACTCGAAGAACTCGGCCAGTACCGCATGCGCGAACAGGAACAGGAACAACACCTGAAAAATCTGAAGGTTGAGATTGAACAACTCGAACAACGAACAATTCTGCCACGCTGGGTACAAGGTGTCCTCACATTTTTCGCGATTTCCGGGATCGTCCTGATGATTGTCGGTCTGATCACCGGCGTGAGGACCAATGCGATTGCCGGGGCGATTTACGGTTTACTCGGCATTTCCTGCGGCGGATTGACCTGGTATTTGAAGTCACACTTCGACATCGATATCTCCGCCCGCGTGGGAGAATTGCGAGAAGAATACCGGGACACCGAAATCGCATTGCGTGAACTCCGGCATCTGGTGACCCGCCTGTTAGCTAAAGTCCCCCCTTCGGTGCAAGCGGATCTCAAACGGGATTCGGCCAGGTGGCATTCGAATCAGCCAGCGAATGTCCGTTCGCGGCCTGGTTTGCAATCGGCCGCACCCATTATGGATTCCGAAGCGGTTCGGAATGTGCTGCATCAATTGACGCAGTTACAACAACTCTCGGGTGAAGCCACACAAGTCGAGCAATTGCGCGAGAACTGCAGCGAATTGCGACGCAAACATCGCAAGACACAACGCAAACTTTCCGACGTTCGACAGGCCTGGTGCGAACGGCTGCGGGAACTTGGCATGCAGGAAACTGTCCGCATTGGCGACGCCTTTGGAGAATGGCAGCGACTGGCTGAAGTACGCGAGAGTTACCAGCAGTATGTCGAAGCCCACACACGTGCAGAGGAATACCGCGATATCATTCATGGAGCTGGACGACGCATCATCCGTGTCGCTCAGAAGATGGATGACAACATCCCTGATGATGCCGATGGCCTGCAGATTCTCGGAGAGTGGGAATGCAAGCTCGAAAACTATTCCCGTTCACAAACCGACCGTCTGCGGCTGAAGCAGGATCAGGAAAAACGCCAACGCGAAATCGCCGATTACGACGAACTGTTGCTTGATCTGGAATCTCGCCAACGGGCATTGTTTGTTCAAGCCGGGGCCGGCAATCGATCGGAATTTGAATTGCGAGTCGAACAACACCAGCGACGGCAGGAACTGGTGCAACTTCTGGAAATGGCGGAACTCGAATTAAGCGAAGTCGCCGAGACTGAGCCGGAACTGGCCATTATGGAAGAAGACATGGAGGCTTTCGATGACGAACACAATAGTACGGCCATCGCCGAGCAGCGTCTGGAATTGGAAACGTTGCAGGAGTTACTGGGCGAACAACGGGAGCAGTTGGGTGGCGTCGTGCAGGAAATGAATTCGATCGAGAAAGATCAGCGATCTTCGGAATTGCGATTGCAGCGCGCGGAACTGACGACGCAGATTCAAACGGCCGTCAAAAACTGGGCCGCGTGGCAGCAGGCTTCACACGCGTTGAGTCAAATTCGTAACCGGATGGAACGGACCAACCAACCTGCCACTTTGCAATCCGCATCGCGATTGTTGAACCCGCTGACAAAGGGCCGATATTGTTCGGTCTGGGCACCGCTGGGTGAGCGACAGTTGCGGGTCGACAACCATGAAGGCCGTCCCTGTCGCATCGAAGAGCTGAGTGGAGCAACGCGCGAACAACTCTTCCTCGCGGTTCGCCTGGCGTTGGTGAATGAACTGCGGCGCAACAGGGTCGAGTTGCCGTTGCTGCTGGATGATGTACTGGTCAGTTTCGACCAGAGCCGTACGGAATCTGCCGTCGAGACATTGATGGATCTCGCCGGTTCCGGTCAGCAGGTACTGTTCTTCACCTGTCATCTGCATCTGGCACAGATGTTCCAGCACAAGGGGATCGAACCGATCTGGCTGCCGGGAGTGCAGGAACAACTTCATCGGCTGGAAGAACGCCGCTCGGCCTGATGCCGGGACACCACCACCTCAAAAAGCATTGTGACGATGGTCACCCGCGGGAGGTGGAACGTGGTGCGATACCCTGCGGTTTCCAATTCCGTCATTCCCACGAAAGTGGGAAGCCATTCTGACTTTTTCGTAACCACGCTTGTCAAAGTGGGGCAACCCGGCCTGCTCGCCAAACTGGGACGACAAGGCCATCGGGAAGCATAGGCGTACGGACATTCAGAGGAGGTCTGTGATGAGGGCTGCGAGCCAGATGAATCCGGCAAAGTTGGTCGCTTTCTTTTCATAGCGTGTGGCAACTCGGCGGCAGAGTTTGATCTGTAATAGTCAGTACTTGATCCGACCGAAGAAGCGTTCAATCTGGTTGCGGTGTTTGTAGACATCTTTGTCGTACCGTTTC
>JANQSH010000131.1 GCA_028284145.1 Planctomycetaceae bacterium
CAGTTTACCTTTTCGTGTGACGGATTTCGCTCGTGGGAGCCTGCAATTGTAGACCAAACGGCGTCCATCGCGCCACGGAAGAGCGTAACACGCTCTAAGACAGGTGAATTCCTGCATTCGCGGGAATGTCGGAAGGCGGGCCCCCCTGCCTTCATAACGTACAATACTCAAAACCATCATGCGAACTCGGCGAGATCGACAATCATGGACCGTAATCCTCGGCTTCCTCGGTCTGGGAATTGGTCTGATCTGCGCACCAGATCGTGTCAGTGATTCGGTCCGCAGCAGCATACGTGATCTAACCCTGCCTGCCCGGTGGATTCGCGTGGCTGCGGAGAATTGGCAAACCAATAAGGATGAAACGGACATCCTCGCCAGCCAGCAATGGCAGCGACAACGGCAAACCCTGAAAGCGGAAAATGAACGATTCCGCCTTCGTAACAGAGAACTGCAGATTCAGATCGCCTTGTTGCACGATCAACTGCGACAGACAACATCACTCGGTGCGTCTCCATTCGCTGTTGAGGAGACCAAACGGCTGTATGGTTGGACGGCGACAACAGCCGAAGTGCTGGGAAAAAGACAAACGGAAACGGGAGAAGTAACCCGCATGATCAATCGTGGCCGGCAAGATGGATTGATCGAATCGGATCTGGTGATAGACGACGTGGCCTGGGTGCTGGATGTCGGTCGGAAGCAGCAAGTCGAAGAAGGTCAGCCGGTCAGCATGGGACGCGTCATTCTCGGGCGGATTGGCCAGACTGGTCGCTGGACAAGCACAGTATTTGCTGTCTCCGATGTTCGTTACCGCGGCGTGGCTCAGATTATTCGTAAGAGTGGCGACAAGTTCGCGTTTGGAGCACGAGGCATTCTGCGGGGAACCGGCGATGGTCATTGTCAGTTGAAGTTTGTGCGCTCGACCGAAGCGGTTAACGTGGGTGATGAGGTTTACTCGGCACGAAATGGTGGTGAATCTCCCGTCCCGCTGTTGTACGGAAAAATTGTCGAGGTGAAACTCGCTCCCGGTGCACCACACTGGGACATCAAAATTGAACCGGCGGCAAAAGATATCCACCCGCATCGTCTGCAAATCCTGAAATTGAGACCAGACACCAACGCAAACCATCATGAGTCCGGTGGACTGATGGGTAACTGATGGGCAATGTGAAAAGGTTACGATGAACTTCATTCTGCATCAGATGATGATACTGATCATTGTTTACGCAGCCCTGCTGGTAGAAGCCTCCGGCATCATTGCCGATTTTGGCTGGTCCGCGCGACCCGACATGTTGCTGACGGCTTTGGGACTGATCCTGTTGACGGCGCGCGGCCCGGCTTTGTTGGCCTGGTGCGCAATTGCCGGTCTCTTGCATGATGCATTGGCCAACGCCCCCATGGGCATTGCAGTGATCGGTTTCGCACTGCCTGCCGCTCTGGTGTCGACGACGTTCCCCGGTCTATTCATGCGGTTGGATAATCGATCGGAGCTTCATCGGCGGCGGATCATTCCGTTGATCGTCCTCGGCAGTATGATTCCGTTCTCCGCATTGCTGACCGAACTGGCCCGCAGCCTGACGTTATCACCGAATGCAGCGGGAGTCTCGGACTTTCCGGCCGTTGCACAGAACGCAACGGTATCCGCATTGCTGGCAATCTTGATCTGTTTCGTAATGCGTCTGCTGATGCGGTTTCGCCCATTCAAACGCAAGCCGAACACTTATTCACAGCACTCCTGGATGGGGGCGATGCGATAAAGCGTATTACGTTTTCTTGTGGCCGCGAAGATTATCTTTTGGCCTGCAACAGTGCCCCCCCACGAGCCAGAGACGTCTCATAAAAAAGTAAACCGATCGAGGCGGCATGCGAAACCGAATTGCACATATTTACGACGATGCTCAGTCGTGGCGGACTGACGGCGAACGGCAATCGCTCGACACACGGCCAAAAATGCGTTTGCTGGGACTGTTTGCCGCGATGCTGCTTCCTTTTCTGGCAATCACCGGACGACTGGCCTATCTGCAAGTGGTTTTGGGTGAGCAGTACATTGCCCAAGGCGAGTATCTGGCAAAAACGGTCGAGCCAATCCCTTCCCGCGATGGACGGATTCTGACTTCCGATGGTCGCGTCCTCGCCTATGACGTTCAGCAGTTCAGCGTCTATGTCCATTATCGCTGGCTGGAAGAGCCGCCGAATGGACGTTGGTTGCGGAGTCAGGCGTTTTCCCGGCTTTCGCGGCGCGAACGACGCGATAAAGAAAAGTTGGAAAGTGCGAAGCAACAGGTTCTCGCCGATCGTGAAACCATGTGGTCGCGCCTGGCAACCATCACGAAAAGCGATTCTGCAGAACTGTCCCGGCGCCGGTCGCAGATCCAGAAACGTGTTGAACGGATCGCGGAATCGGTGGAAAGACGTCGGCAGGCTCAACGAACTTCAATCGAAGAAATCGATGCGACAGAATCATTGGCAGACATCAAACATCGATCCTGGTCGCAGCGCGTCTGGGCGATGGTTGTCGAAACGCTGACAACGCCACCGGAACGTGGCAACGCTGATCCGATTATCGTGAAAGAGGAACTCGATGACCACGAAATCATCAGCGGCGTGACACTCGATGTGGCGGGCGATATCGAATCTCACAGCGAGCGGTATCCGGGAGTACGCATTGAAGTCTCAACCCGACGCGCGTATCCCGAGGGAGGGATGGCGGCTCACGTTGTCGGGAGTCGATTGAATGTGCACGCGGAAGATATCGCACACCGGCAAAAGCAATTCCCGGAAGGAGATCCGCTCGACTACCGTGAAGGAGATCGTATTGGGAAAACGGGTGTTGAGCGAACGTATGACACCGTCATTCGAGGCGTGCGTGGCAGACGCCAGGTCTTTCGGAATCGACAGGGAGAAATCATCCGCACGGAAGACCTTCGTCAACCGCGCGTTGGCGACGATATCGTGCTGACACTCGATTACGGTTTGCAACGTCACACAGAAGAGTTGCTCGATCGAGCGATCCGTGAACGCTGGGAGCTGACAAACGTGCAACTCACATCGTTTGCATCGGAAGAAGCAGGAAAGCAGGCTGGAGGATGTATCGTAGCCATGGACGTTCGGACCGGCGCGATCCTGGCAGCAGCTTCGGCTCCGCGATTTGATCTCGAATCGATCATCAATCCCAATCCTGAAACGTGGGCGCAATTGATGAACGATCCACGCCGGCCATTCTTTCCACGACCGGCACACATGACACTGCCACCCGGTTCGGTCTTTAAGGCGTTAACAGCCATCGCCCTGCTGGAAAGCGGTGCCGTGGAACCCAGGCAACCCTTTTTCTGCCGTGGCTATCTTGACAATCCGGATGGTCACCGCTGCTTCATATTTCGGCATCATGGCGTGGGGCATCAGAACGTTACATTGAAAGATGCCCTCAGTCGCAGTTGCAATGTTTATTTCTTCGATGCAGCACGGCGGCTGGGCCCGGAACCGATTCTGACCTGGGCCAAACGATTCGGGTTCGGCGGGCCATCAGGAGTTGACCTTCCGGGCGAGAAAGCCGGGCACTTACCGGTACCGCATGACGATTGGGAAAAACTGTTTCGCAAAAACAATTCCAGGCGACTGCAACGTTGGTATCCAGGCGACACTCTCGGTCTGGCAATTGGTCAGACCCGTTTGACTGTGACTCCGATACAGGTCGCACGGATGATGGCGGCGATTGCCAACGATGGCCAACTGGTAACGCCGCATGTTGTGCGGGACATTGGTACGGCTCGATTCGGAGATTCCGACATTGATAATCGATCGCGCGCGCAGACGGCGTTTCCAATTCCCGGATTGTCGCGGGGGACGTTGAAAGTCATTCGGGAGGGATTGGAACAGGTTGTCGCACATCCCCGGGGAACGGGACATCGAACCGTGCGTTTGAAGAACATTGCCATCGCGGGTAAGACAGGAACGGCCGAAGTCGGCAGCGCGAAAGGTGATCATGCCTGGTTTGCCGGTTATGTTCCGGCGGACAAACCGCGGGTTGCGTTTTGCGTCGTGCTCGAACATGCGGGATCCGGGGGAAAATTCGCCGGACCTGTCGCGCGGGAACTGGTCCGTGGGATGATTGAACGCGGGATTGTCGAACCGGATCGCTGAAATTTGTGTGCTGTCTAGAGCGTGTTACGCTCTTCCGTGGCGCGAAAATCGTCTCTTGGCCTTCAAACACAGACTCCCACGAGCGAAAACCGTCACACCAAAAAGTAAGCTGCTCTCATTCCCCCTTTATTATAATCAGGCTATTCCTGGCTCATACTTCAAGTAGAATAGGGATGTGAATGAAGCCTTTCGGCAACGACAAAGAGAGACAAGGTCCAGCCAGAAGTAATGTGAAATGAATCAACCGGAAACAACCGCCAAAGAGGAAATGGTCAGCATCATCGCGAAACAGCCGGACGATTCCACGTACGACGAATTGTTGAGAGAGTTGACCTGCTCCCGTCTCATTCAGCGCGGTCTGGCCGATGCCGATGGCAGGCAAACGCCAGCCAATGCAGAAATGCGTGACAGGATCAATTCGTGGCAACAATAGTCTGTTCGAAAGAGGCGTCAGAATGCCTGGAGCAAACCTACAACTATATTGCCAGGGACAATCTGACTGCTGCGTTCAAAGTCGTTGACGGAATCTACGAAAAAGTACAGGTGCTTTCGCATCTACCGCAAACTGGCCATCCTCTCGATGTCGTTGCGGACCGTGAAATCCGCGAGACTCTCTGTGGCTCCTGTCGGATCGCGTACCTCATTCGGTCGCCTTCCTCAGTTGAAATTCCAGGCATCTTTCACGATGCAATGAATATTGAAGAGATCATTCCATTTTGGGATCGATCCTGAGCTTTGACTGGGTTGTTATCGATGTCTGAGTTTGTCCTGCTTGCCAAAATGTTCAATTCAGCGGAAGCCGAAATTATCCGTGTCGCATTGGAAGACGCGGGGATCGACTCCTGGGTCGAAAGCGATCATGCCGCGGCAACGTTGTCGCATGTCGGTTCCGCTATTGGTGGTGCGCGACTGCTGGTGAAGTCGGATGATCTCGACACGGCGTGGGGCATTCTGAACCGCATCGAACAGGAAAACCAGGGGTTTGCGGATGAAGTCTCCAGCCCGAAAAATTGCCCGCATTGTGGTGAAACGGTTGAGCTATCGTTCGTCGTCTGCTGGTCTTGCGGGAAAAGTGTGAATGAACCGCCTGTGTCCGGAGAAAGCGGATCCGTCGAGGAAACGATCACGAGGAACGGTGTCGTGGTCGATTCACAAGACGAGTCAGCCAATCTCTGTCCACTTTGTGGGAAAGAAGTGGGCGTGAAGGATGCAGTCTGTCTGGATTGCCAGCGGGCAGAACAGGAAGCGAACGAGGCGGAAGATGCACGTCGTGAACAGGCGGATCAGCATTTGCGTCGCGGTTGGCGATCCGCCTGGTTGAGTCTTGTGTTGTTCCCCGGTCTGCTGAATATCTATTCCATCAGCCAACTGCATAAGTACCGTCAGTTGCAGGTCGTATCGGGTGACCCGCTGAGTTCCCGGTTCACTATCGCTCAAGCGGTTAACGTGATCATAATCGTGGCGGTCTCACTGCTGGTGATTCCCATCCTGCAGTTTCTTTGATGGCAATTACCGAATCCAACCGCCGCCCAGCACACGATCGTCATCGTAAAGCACAACTGCCTGGCCAGGTGCAACACCATATTGCGGTTCTGCAAAGGTCACCCGCAGCCGATTACCATCCACAATGTGTGCTTCCGCTTCTGCCGGTTCGTGCCGGTATCGGATCTTCGCCCGGCATGAAAAGTGACTCGGTAAACCTTCCTTGAGCCAGTTGAGTTGATCCGCTTCGAGTTCAGTTCTTGCGAGATCGTCTTTCGTGCCGATGACAACGCGCTTCGAATCCGCTTCAATCGACACAACATAGCGTGGTGAACCGAACGTCACGCCGAGCCGCTTCCGCTGGCCTATCGTGTAACGCTCAAAGCCATCATGTTGGCCAACAACATTGCCAGCGGTGTCGACCAGTTCACCACTCGTATCGGCTTCGCCCCGGTACTTTTCGACAAAACCCATATAGTCGTTGTCGGGGATGAAGCAGATTTCCTGACTGTCCGGCTTGTCGTGTACCCGCAATCCGGTGCTTTTGGCATGCTCTCGGATGTCCGGTTTGTCGTAGTCTCCACAGGGAAACAAAATCCGCCCCAGCAGATTCCGGTCGATGCCGAATAACACGTAGGATTGATCCTTGGTGAAATCACGACCACGAACCAGAGCCGGGCCATCAGTGAAATTCTCGGTATCGATCTGGGCATAATGTCCGGTGGCGATCCGTTCTGCGCCGACCTGCCGGGCGAAGTCCCACAATTTGCCGAACTTCAGCCAGTTGTTGCACATCACACAGGGATTCGGCGTGCGACCGGCAAGATATTCATCCGCGAAGTAGTCCTTGATACGGCCAAACGCGTCCTGGAAATTCAACGCATGAAAAGGGATATCCAATGCGTCAGCCACACGTCGGGCATCGGCGGCGTCGGAGGCGGAACAGCAACCCTGCTTGTGCGATCTTGTATTGACGACCGGTAAAAGATCCCCACTCGGCAGCGCGCATGCCTCACCACCGGCTTGTTCGCTGTCGGTTTCGCCCGACCGCATGAACAATCCGATCACGTCATAGCCCTGTTCCTGCAACAGATGAGCAGCGGCGGAACTATCGACGCCTCCACTCATGGCCAACACAACACGCACGAAAACTCCCTTATCAAATCTCAACAACACACCGGATGGAATTCCGAGCCTGGAATAGAGCGTATTACGCTCTTCCGTGGCGCGATGTACGCCGTTTGGCCTGTAAATATATAGGCTCCCACGAGCGAAAACCGTCATACGAAAAGGTAAACTGCTCTAGACCGTATCACATCCCATCTCATAGACACCATCAACACAGCTTGCGATCCAACATTCACTTTGCTGCCGTTGTGCGAATTGCCGGACGTAGAAGCCTCAACAGGAAATAAAGACCGGTGATCAACATAACCATGACCAATAAGCCACCCATGAAGTGAAACTGCACCGTCTGAAACAGACACGCTCCCGCGATCGCCAGGTATAAGGCAACCATTCCATATCGGAATTCCCAGGCCATCAGCAGTTCAATCAAAATCAGGCTCAAACCAGCATACAGCAGCCAGCGCGACAACACGCCTTGAGATGAAGAAAACACATTATTGCTTTGCCGTCTTCCCGTCCATTGTGTTGAGTACCCGAATTCGATCTCTTTGGTAAGCTCATTTCTCAAGTCGGCTTCCGTTATTCGATCCAACTGCCCCTCCTTTGGGTCAACATTCACTGCAAACCATTCTGAACGATTCAACGGAGCACCGAGTTGCAGTTCGTAGAACCCCGCCTTATCCGTTCGGTTGTAACGCACATCTGCCACGCCAGATTCGTTTTGATTGGGAATCGAATTGGACTGACCATCAGGTCGGATCATTGTCGATTCAAAATCAAAAACCTCCCGTTCCAACACGCGATAAACGGGAGTCCCAACCTGTAATTGTCGACTTCCGAGTTGACCAGTGGCGGCATGTAAAACCACTTCCTGCATGATGGGTGGAAAACTGGGCCAGACCGCCCACGTTCCCCATTCACGATCCAACGATGTCGTGATCAGGACGACACGCCCCTGGCCGAAGGAGCGATCCAGCAGCGCGGCATTACCATTGGCGAATTGGATGACTGTTTCCGTTAATGCCCTGGGTTCAATTTCCGTACGGATGTACCGGTCGACACGTGACGTTTCCAAACCGGCGTCAGGATTGCCTTCAAACGGCTTCACAATTGGGTGACGATAATCGTCAACCTGGAATTCAAACGCATTGCCATCGTTCTGACTCTTGTCCCGCATATCTTTCAGTCGTGCAGGCAACAAACCAATGCCATCGCGGTATAAGAGTTGATTGTAATTCTCAGTTTGTATTCGCTCACCCAGTGAGAAGACGACACCACCACCGCTGCTGGTGTAACTCTCCAGTAGATCGACCTCCCGTTGCGTCAGCAATCCGACATTGCACAGAAAGAGACAGTCGTAAATCGCAAGGTCGGTTGCAATCAACTCTCCTTCCGAAATCACCTGGGGCTGTAATAACCCGTCCCACGGTGAGGCCTTCAAACGGGGGGAGAGGGCCAATTCCAAATGATCAGTCGCATTCCCCATCAATACATTCGATCTTCGGCCATTCACCAGCAACACATTGAACTGGTCGCGGACGAAGTAGACCAGACGTCGGCGATTATCGATCGTCAGAGCGTCCTCACCAACTCGCAGTTCCAGTCGATGCTCACCTGTTTCGCGAAAGGCATGTCGCCAATCGATGCTCGTTGCTCCTCCCCCTGGAAGGTCGACTGTCCAGCTTTTTGCCAATTTACCATTCACATGAAACTCAACCGGCACCGCTTTTTTCGCATCGTGATGACTGCGCAGTTCCGCCTGAAATCGAGCGGGTTGACTCGTTGTGACGAAAACATCGTCTGCAGAAAAAGACGTAATCTGAACATTGCTTTGAACGTTCGTGCCGACATCAATTACCTGAACATCGACCGATGCGGACAACTCCTCCATCAACTCGCGGATAAGTGCCTTCTCATTGGCGTCGTCCGGTTGCCAGGTTCCGGTTTGCATGTCGGACAGAATGATGATCTGCTTCTGGTCAATATCTGGCGCTGTCGCAAGCGATTCTTTTGCCGCAATGAGACTGCGCGCGAGCTTGCCTGGCTCATCCGTGAGAGACAACTTGTCGATTTCGTCCTGCACGATTCCTTTGCGATAGGCCGCCTGCTGAATCAGACCGGCATTCGACGTTTCGCAAATCTGAACGAGATTCCAGGCGTCACCTTGCTGGGACAGACGCAGGATATTGCTCGCTTCCGATTTGCAACGGGCCAATCGTGACTCGTTATTCGCTTCGATCCCCATGCTGTAAGACGTATCAATCACAAAGATACGGTGCACCGGCTCATTCTCCGCAGCCGCAATTTGCAGGGAACTGAAGTAAGGACGAGCAAGTGCAGCTCCCAACAACACAAAAATCAGCACGCGCACGGCCAGCAGGATCATCTGCTCCAACCGGATACGGCTCGAATTTTTTTTCGTCGCGGCCAGCAAAAATCGCATCGCCGCCCAGGACGCTTCTTTGTAACGACGTTTGTGCAGCAGGTGGATCAAAATCGGGATTCCACCCAGCAAAATACCACCCAACAGAAACGCGGGACCGGCAAGACCAAAGGCCAACAGGCTGTAAGAAATGTCAGGCATATATTGGCTCGTCGGTTGAAATCCGATGCAACGTTGCGAAGAATTCAGAAGAGAAAACGCTTCCCATTCATTTATACTCTCCAGCCTTTTTGATGAATACCCCTCAGATTTGGACAGCCGAAGAGTTTGCCAGGCAGAAATCTGACCTTCCAGACGGAGGTCAGTGGATGGAACTCGTATCAGGACTACCGGAAATCGGCCTGGAACAGACGACTGCCCATGGAACAATCGTATTCAACCTGTCCAAAGCGATAGCAGGATACCTGCAGGACCCTGCCACACCGACAACCGGATACGCCTGCTGTGACCTGGGTCTGATTCTCGCGCGCAATCCCGACACGGTCCGCATCCCCTCTGTCTGCTTTTTTGAAACGGGAGAGATGTTCGCTGAATCGGACAAACTCGTCACCGACGCGAAACCGGAATGGATTGTCGAGGTCGCGACTTTGCCGCGACACGAAAAGATTATTGCCCTGCGCATTGACGAATACTTTGATTTTGGCGTCAATCACATCTGGGTCATCAATACACAGAACCACATTGTCGAGATTCACCAACCCGACGACAACCTGCTGCGATTCAACGCCAGCGAGGAAATCGTCGGTCCGGATCCTCTCCCCGGTTTTTCTGTCCCGGTGTCGGATTTGTTCCGTGAACCAGATTGGTGGACGCGATGAGAATCGCAAACAGTTTGGCCCGTTAGAGCGTATTACGCTCCTTCGTAGCGCGATGGATGTTTTTCGTCCTGCAAATACAGATTCCCGCGATCGAGAAGCGTCACACGAAAAAGTAAACGGCTCTAAAGGAGTGGACCGTCAAGACGAAAAGTTGGGGTTGATGAAGTTGCAAGGAGCGACAACGGAGCGGGTTATACCAATCCGCCCCCCCCCAAAGAAAGCCTTGACAAGGCAGCAGGCTCATCAATGAAATCAGAGCCAGAGTGTGACCCGGTCTCGCAGAGACTCAGGCATACGTTTTTCAACCGCCTTTTTCACCTGGTTCTCGTGATACCGCGTGCTGAAGTGAGCCAGGATGATCAACTCATTCTGGAACCTGTCAGTCCGTTCGAGAATGTCGTCCAGATGGGTGTGGCCAAATTTGTGAATCTTTTCCTTGCGGTGCTCCGGCCGGAAGAAGGTCATTTCGGTGATCAGAATTTTCGACTCGTAGATCGCCGGGTCATTATCGAGGCCGTCCGGAGCTGAGTCTCCTACATAGCAGACCAGCGGCACGCGAACCTCTTCGCTCACATCGGTACCGGAAAGCCGAATATCGCGGATTTCCTCCCCAGAGAGATCCTGATATTCCGGCTTCAACTTTTTGCGGCGATCCCAGACGATGTAGCCAATTGAAGGAACGGTATGTTTTGTCGCGAAGGTGGTGACGACGTTCTCTCGGGAAAGCTCAAATTCCTGTCCTGGTTTCATACCGACCAGATCACAGACCATCCGCCCACGGTCGAGCCGCTGCCAGGAACGCAGCATCCGGTCAACGTTCTCAACCACCTCTTCAGGCATACAGATCGTCGGGGGCCCCATTTTCATCATGCGACGCCGAGCAACATAAACGGGCAAAGCCGCCATGTGATCCAGATGAGCGTGGGAAATGAAGAAATTCTGCGTCCCCATGAAATTCCAGGGACTGCCCCCCATATCAAAACCAAGCTTCAATTCAGGAATGCGCCAATAACTCTGCACCGCTGCTCGGGAATACCCTTCGATGGTCAGCCCTTTGTGGGTGATTGTCTTGAGTGGCAGGTTTTCAGGCATCTTCTACTCAAAACTCCAAAACAGGCCAGTGTTATTATCTTTGGTTTTTGGATTTGCAGATTGTGGCGAAAGACTGTTGCCGAGCAACTGCCGTCAGGCGAACTGGACACGCAAGGCGTGAAGCAGGTTCAATTTCCGTCAATAAAGGCCCCGCAAGGCGTGATTCACTTCCGTTGCCACTGATTCGGAGTTGCCCAGAATGACGGTGACACGACTCGACGTCAATGGTGCAGACCAGGGCCTGACGCCACCCCACAGCCTCACACAAGCCAGGCACGGCTGCACACTCTTCAGGCACAGCAGCGGTGCCCACTCTTTACGCAACCCGAAAAACGAGCACCAAAATCCGGCCAAACAAGCCTTTTCAACCGCCTTTCGCAACCCACCAATATCTGAAAAACATCTCTTTTTGGCTGGATTTTTCGATTCACGAACTGTTATCTTTATGAGTACGTCATCGAATTGATGTCAACTGACGATGGGGGGATTGGCCGATCGTCAGTTGGAACGCCTGCAATGTAGGTTTGGCAAAAAAGGCAGACGGATAACCGTGAGCCGATTGACTGGCAGGCACAGGGAAGACTGAAAGTTCAAGCTCAGGGAGATGGGGTCATGCTCGTACTATCGAGAAAACCAGGCGAGAAAATTTACATTGGTGACCAGGTTGCGGTGACAGTTGTCCGCATCGGCCCCAACACCGTACGGCTGGGAATCGATGCGCCCCGTGATATGAACATTGTCCGGGAAGAATTGTGCAATGGTGCGTCTGTCGATCTGCCTGTGGCCGAAGTCAATGCCGGCTCAATTGAGACGCCCTGAAACAACTCGCAACCAGAACCTCAAAAGCGTGATCCCATTACGGATGCGCGCCATGCCAGAGCGATGGACGAATCAGCTTGCCCTGCAATTCGCTGAAATTTTTATATCGCTGACCATGCACTCGGCCTTTATGCCCCGCAATTTGCGGGCTCTCCCTGCCCTCTTGCCAGCTTGCTCTCAATCACGCCTCAACGCTTTTCGCGAAGATATGAAATCGAATTGATGTTCGTGCATTCGTAGCGGGCAATCCTCGATGCCGTTCCCCCGATCTGGTAGAGTGAGAAGAAAGCGCAAACTCTCTCACACCTGCATCGTGGATGGACTTTTATGACGGACACTGCCCTTCAAAATCGCGTAACAGACTCTCTGGCGGCTGTTGCCGTCGCGACGGAAAAAGGTAAACTGACCGCCAGTGCACAGGACAACCTGTCTCGCTGGCTGACTGAACCACAATACACCGAATACGTGCCTCAAATTCTCTCACTGATCGAAGCCGAGGATTTTGCGGAACTCGACCGCCTCTTCTGGGAGGTGATCGCATTCGGCACGGGTGGTCGGCGCGGACCGATGGGAGAATTTGGCTCCGCAACAATTAACGCCCGCACAATCGCCGAGTCTGCCCACGGCCTGGCCGTGTATGTGAAACAGCAACCCGAAACACCCGACAACCCGGCGGCTGTCATTGCGTATGATTCGCGTAATCGATCGCAGGAGTTTGCGAAAATCTCCGCCGTCACACTTGCGGCAAATGGCTATAAAGTCTATTTCTTCAAAGATCCACGTTCTACGCCCGCACTATCGTTTGCCGTCCGCCACCTGAACTGTTCCGCCGGCGTAATGCTGACAGCCTCGCACAATCCGCCGTCAGATAATGGGTTTAAGGCATACTGGTCAACGGGTGCACAAGTCCTGCCGCCCCACGACTCGGGGATCATTGGCGAAGTTTACAAAGCTGGCGAAATCCCCACGCTTGACTTCGATCAAGGCGTTGCAGACGATCGAATCGTCATCATTGGCGAGGAGGTCGATCGCGCTTATCTGAACACGGTCGTCAGCCTTAGCCTGACCGACGCGCGAGACGTTCACGCCGTATTTTCCCCGCTGCATGGGGTCGGAAAATCCTGCTGCTATGAAGCAATGAAAGCAGCCGGGTTTGAGCAGGTCACTCTGCATGAACCACATTGCATTCTGGACGGAAACTTTCCGAATGTGGCGGACCATTTTCCCAATCCGGAACGCCATCAGGTATTCGAACCGCTGATTGCACAGGCGGAGGAAGTCGGCGCGACATTGGTACTCGCCTCGGACCCCGATGCCGATCGCCTGGGCGTTGCGGTGCAGAATGACGATGGCGAATTTACGATCCTCACTGGAAACCAGACCGGTGCGTTGATCACCGACTACATTCTGCGAAAGCGGTCGGAATCCGGTTCGCTGTCGCCGGAACACTTTGTCGTCGAAACGCTCGTTACAACACCGCTCACCAAATCAATTGCCAGTTCTCACGACGTAAAAGGGATCAACAACCTGCTGGTCGGTTTCAAGTGGATCGCCCAGGTAATGGACCGCCTCGGACCGGACAAATTTGTGTTTGGCACGGAAGAGTCGATCGGATTCCTGGCGGGCGATCATTGCCGGGATAAGGATGCCGGTGTTGCCGCGCTGATGGTGATGGAAACCGCAGCGGACCTGAAAAGTCAGAACAAGACGCTACTCGATCGACTGGATGAACTGTATGTCGAGCATGGATATCACGCCGAGAGTCAGGTCTCGAAAGTCTGCCCCGGCTCGCGCGGCAAGGAACAGATCGATGGACTGATGAATGCGTTTCGTCAATCTCCGCCCGAAAAACTGGCTGACATCCCCTTCGCTTCGGTTCGCGATTACGGGCAACACGAAACACGAACACTGCCAGCGAACGTACGAGAATCGGACTTGCCCGAGCCGAACGGAAACCTCCTGATGTTTGACACGACTGAGCAGGAGGGAATCCAATTTCAGATTGCTGTCCGACCTTCCGGCACTGAGCCAAAAATCAAGTTCTACTTTTTCGCACAATCGCGTTGCGAGTCGCCGGAAAGCCTCAAGGAGATAAAAACACAGACGGCATCAAAGCTGCAGGAATTTGAACAGGAGCTTTCCAACTGGGTGGAAGAGGTGTTGGCAACGGTCTGAACGGAATTCCCTGGCTCGTCTTTCGTTTTTCAGTTTTCGGGAGCCTCCATGCAGGAAACGAGCTGCGGTTCATGGTATGATACACGACCAGAGTTGAATGGTTCGCTTGAGCAGCACCTGGTTGACTCTGCTTGAGTTGGCGTACTTTGACCACTTTCTATCCTGATGTGGACAGGAACTAACTGCCGGGACGTCAGCATAGTGAAGGCCGAATAAACCCCATTCAGGCGACGAATCAGCCCTCCATGCCAGGAAACCCCGCCTTCTTCGTTTCCGTTTTCGGCAATTGAAGATTT
Organism: Planctomycetaceae bacterium; assembly: GCA_028284145.1. Classification (GTDB taxonomy): domain Bacteria; phylum Planctomycetota; class Planctomycetia; order Planctomycetales; family Planctomycetaceae; genus JANQSH01. The sequence goes on from JANQSH010000131.1 coordinate 14,391, forward strand.
TTCCGAACCACGGCATGATGCCTGCATCACGGTCTGCTGAATGGTGTATGCCAACAGATTCGCCGTGGCAGGTGCGGATGCCAGCCGGGATTGGTTGAAGCCACTTCTTCAGCAATGGGCAACCATCGGCGTTTACCCGACAGAATTTTCATGTAACTTCGACAGAAAAAACCATGGCAGGTCGCACGGGAATTTGGTTGATTGGCGCCTGGGGCGGAGTCTCAACGACGGTCGCCGCAGGATTGGCCGCCTTACGAAAAGGCCTCTCTGACACAACCGGGCTCGTCAGTTCGCTTCCAGCTTTTGAGGGGCTTAACCTGGCAAACTGGGACACATTCGTTATCGGTGGTCATGAAATTCGTGAAACGAATTACGCCACCGCCGCAAAAGAATTACACAACGCTTCGCAGGTTTTCAGTTTGCCCCTGCTTGATACCGTGGCCACCGACCTCGAAAAATGGGACAAAAATGTTCGTGTTGGATCACTGATCAACGTCGGCTCGAAAATCGAATCTTTCGCCAGTGCAGAGACACGTTCCCATCGGGGGGAATCAACTGCCACAGTGATTGAGCGGGTTGTGCGCGATCTTGACGAGTTCCGCACCAATCACAAGCTGGACCACGTTGTTGTCGTTAATCTCGCATCAACCGAACCTCCGATTGACCACTCTGAAGACAAGACGCCAATCCAAAAAATGAACTGGAAGGATTTGTCGCGGCACTTGAACAACGCCGATGGCATCGCGCTGCCGGCAAGCTCGGTATACGGCATGGCTGCAATGCAGGCTGGTTGCTCTTATGTCAACTTCACACCTTCCATTGGCACCGATCTGCCAGGGCTGTGCGAATTCGCCGAACTGCAGAACGCACTTCATGCCGGGCGTGATGGGAAAACGGGCGAAACGCTGCTCAAGAGTGTACTGGCACCCATGTTTGCTGCGCGGAATTTGAATGTGATGAGTTGGGTCGGACACAACATCTTCGGCAACATGGATGGCCAGGTACTTGATGATCCGATCAACAAGGCCACGAAAGTCAGTTCCAAAGATCATCTGCTGACGGAAATCCTGGGATACAAACCACAGTCCCTCGTGTCGATTGAATACATCGATTCGCTGGGAGACTGGAAAACAGCTTGGGACCACATTCACTTTCAGGGATTTCTCGGCACGAAGATGGCGATGCAATTCACCTGGCAAGGTTGCGATTCCCTTCTGGCGGCACCTCTCGTTCTCGATTTGGTCCGGTTCACAGAACGGGAGCACCGACGCGGTAAAACCTGCGGAGTGATGACGCATCTCGCCTCATTCTTCAAAAGCCCGATGGGTCAATCCGGTCCCGAATTCGCTCAACAGTTCGCGCGACTGAAATACTGGTCCGAAACAGTCGCTGCCGAAGAGCGGTAATTCCGAATTCACCGTCAGATCGAATGCCGATTGATCAAATACCGACATGAGCGTATTACGCTCTTCTGTACCGTGATGGGCGTCGTTTGGCCTGCAAACACAGATTCCCACGAGCCAGAGACGTCACACCAAAAAGTAAACTGCTCATGAACCAGCTTCGCGCCTACCTGCAGCTTGTCCGATTTCCGGCCGTCTTTACCGCCGTAGCAGACATCTTTCTCGGTTTTCTGCTCGCCCAGAAACGTTTGGACCCGATGTTCAACCTTGGCATGCTGATTATGTCGTCGAGCTGCCTGTATCTTGCAGGTATGGTGTTCAACGACATCTTTGATCGAGAAATCGATGCAAAAGAACGCCCCGGTCGCCCGATTCCCTCCGGTCGTGTCCCTTTGCAGGCAGCCCGCAATCTTGGTATCACCTTGATTGTTCTGGGATCAGTCGCCGCTGGACTGGCCGGAGTGATAAGTCTGGTCATTGCGTTGGCGTTAACAGCGTGCATCTTTCTGTATGATGCGATCGCCAGGCAGACGGTCATCGGACCGGTCGCGATGGGTGGTTGCCGGTTCCTGAATGTGCTGCTCGGCGCGAGCATCGTTGGAGATTTTTCGACGCTGTTCGCGCCGCCCCAGATTCTGGTTGCAACAGCGATGGGTGGCTATGTCGCCGGGGTCACCTGGTTCGCTCGGAATGAAGCCGGTGCAAGTTCTCGCAAGCAATTGTCTGCGTCTGTCGCAGTCATCAATTTGTCGCTGGCCGGTTTGATGTCCATCGTTGCATTTCGGGAATGGCCGGCCAGTGTGGAGCGCGGCCTGCTGGCGTTTTTGTTTGCGATCATCCTGGTCAACATCAATCGCGGAGCTTTGCGGGCGGTCATTACGCCCAAGCCGGATGTCATTCAGCCCACAGTGAAGTCGATGCTTTTGTCGATCATCATGCTCGATGCGGGAATGGTGCTGGTCGCGACCGGCGACCCGGTTTATGGGGCGATGACCGCAGCATTGGTCTTGCCGGCAATGCTACTCACCCGATGGGTGTTCGTGACCTAGAGCAGTTTACCTTTTGATGTGACGGTTGATCGGTTATACCAATTGGATGCAATTCCTGGGAGGGATTGCAATTTCTGAGGTTTCAGGGAGGGATT
>JANQSH010000168.1 GCA_028284145.1 Planctomycetaceae bacterium
CAAGATTAAAATTTGGGTTCGGTAAAGTTGCAAGGAGCGACAACGGAGCGGGTTATGTCAACCCGCACCCCAAAACAAAGCCTTGACAAGGCACTAGAGCAGTTTACCTTTTCGTGTGACGGTTTTCGCTCGTGGGAGCCTGCTATTTCCAAACGGCGCACATCGCGCCACGGAAGAGCGTAATACGCTCTAACGTCCGTTGTCTGTTCTGGCTCGAACTTTTCAGACGATGGATGACCTGATTCTGGCATCCATCGTCTGTTTTTTTGATCCTTCCCTGCAGCGCTTTCAATTTTACTTTCTGCGAACACTTTTCAACTTTGAATTTCAGGGGTTTACTGCCATGCTCTTTCGGGCCTGTTTGATCGTGCTTCCCATGTTGGTCGCTTTCGCCGGGTGCAGCAGTGAGCCTGATGTTCCTTCCGGAACCCTGACGCTAAAACTCTCGTTTGATGGACAGCCTCTGCCGGAAGAGAGTACGGTGTTTGTCGAAGCATCTGGCACGGTTGCGACGCTGGAACGCCAGGGCGATGGGAGTTACCAAACGGCCAAAGTCGGCGGCAAGCAACAGGAGATTCCCGTGGGTGAGTATCGAGTCTGCGTTGCTCCACCGGAGGTCCCGGATCTGACACCGGAGGAAAAGGCGAAATATATGTCAGAAGGGAAACCGTTTCCCGACCCAAACGCCGAAGCCAAAGCCAAATTCCCCATCCCTGAGCAATATCACAGTTCGGGAACGACGCCGTTGCGCGTGAAAGTTGAGAAAGGTTCCAACCAACACGACTTGGATCTGAAGAGTTAGAGCGTGTTCGACTTAACCGTAGCGTCATCCGAACGGGTATTTTAGTTCCAAATGGTCCGCCAGCCGCTACGATAAAACTAGACGTAGTCTAGCTCCGCACATCGCCCCACCGTCACCTGTTTTCTGTGACACGGGCGTTTCACCAGTGCAAGATTCGAGTTTCCAAGGTTTTCCTCACCAAGATGCGAAGGAAAAAGTCACCTCCCGTTTGGCGAACAAACCGGAACACTCCACGTTGGTGCAGTTTTTTCAGGATGGACGACCTGACAACTTTTTTCAAAAAATGTCCAGAATTCCCGGCTGCCTCTTGCTATAGTGAATGTAATATATAGCCTCCAATACAGAGGAAATGGAGCCAATCCTCCGCAAAACCCCTGATTTCCATTCTTCGGGTTCATCCGAAATCACACTGATTTTCCACTGTGTTGTTCTGAAACTGTGTTGCTATGAAATTGTTCTGAACTGGCGATTGTCTTCGTTCGGGCACGTTTTTTTTCGCCGATTCATCGTCCTTTCTGATCCTGTTTTCCCTGTTTGAGGAAGTCTTCCCATGAAACGTCGAGGTTTTACGCTCATCGAACTGCTGGTCGTCATTGCCATCATCGCGATCCTGATTGCCCTGTTGTTGCCCGCCATTCAACAGGCGCGAGAAGCGGCACGCCGGACACAGTGCAAAAATAACCTGAAGCAACTCGGAATCGCCATTCACAATTTCCACGACATGCACAAGGAATTTCCCAAAGCGAGTTATGATGGTGTCTGGGGCTTAAACAGTCGGGGTTGGAGTTGGATTGCTGAAATTCTGCCTCAGATGGAACAAGCGTCTCTGTACGAGGCGACTGGTCTCGGCACCGGGGGCTCCGCAATCGACATGAATACTGTCGTGGGGGGGCAAGCCAGTCAGGGAAACGATTCTTCCCTCATTGAGTTGTCCCAGTGACATTGATGGCTCCACTCTTGCAGTCGTTGAAGGTGTCGATGTCGCCGTCACCAGCTACAAAGGTGTCAATGGCTCCAACTGGGCATGGGGCACATACGTTAATACAGGACCGACTGGAAACTCGAATGGCATCGACTTCGGAGACGGGATATTCGACCGTTGGGGCCGTCATATCAACGGGGCGTTCCATAATCAAAACCACGAATACGCCATCAAAGATGTGGTCGATGGCACAAGTAACACTCTGATGGTGGGAGAATCGTCGAATTCAAAATGTAATGGTCACACGGGATTCTGGGGGCATTTCAACCAGACAACGGGATCCTGTGCCATTCCGATGAACCTGGATACGGATCCCGCAGGCAGCAACTGGCCCGATAACTATGCATTTCACAGTTATCATGAGGGCGGTGTTCAATTCTGTTTTGCTGATGGGTCCGTTCATTTTCTGGCTGAGAGTATTGATCTCGCGACATATCGGGGGTTGGCAACTCGAGCAGGAAACGAAGTTGTCGCGCCGTGATTGTTCAGGTGCTGCTGCCCGGGTGGATATTCATCCGGGGGAATTCTTCAATCCCTGTTTTTCATTTGAGTCTGTGACGTCACTCGCTGTCCCAAAACAAAGCTTTGACAAGGCACTGTGTTTGCGGCCGAACGACGCTCATCGCGGCACAGAAGAGCGTAATACGCTCTTCTTCGTGTCAGTCCTCGGTCGGGGATACATCCAGGAAAGAAAGAACAGAACGTTGGCAACAAAACGGAAAAAGATGATGGTCGTGGAGACGATTCTCGTTTGTGCCTGCACTGTGATGGTCGGTTGTGGCGAAAGCCGGGTTTCTGTTGGGAAAGCCACGGGAACTGTCACAATGGATGGCAAGCCACTCGCCAACGTCACCGTGGTTTTTCACCCAAAAGCAGGACGTCCTGTGGCAAAAGGCAAGACCAACGATGCGGGCGAGTTCACCATGACGACATACGAGCAGGACGATGGTGCCCCGCTGGGGGAAAACGATGTGACGGTCTACCAGGAAGTCAAAGTCGATGGGAATTCTCCAGAGGATTTCGCAAAAATTGCCGCTGGCTCACTACCAATGAGGTATGCCGAGGTCGGCAAATCCGGCTTTACTGCGAAGGTTGAGGGCAATAGTTCGACATTCACCTTTGACCTGAAGTCCAATACGGATTTGTATGTCCTCCCCTGAATTCAGGTATCTACCGGCTCTGCCGGTGGTTCTGACTCTTTGCGATGGCTTGGACGAGAAAACGGCACTCGCGGGATCCCGATCTCGAAGCTGAATTTCGCGAAGCACAAACCATGACACTTTCGCTGTCCAATACCGGCCAGGCAGTGGTCACGGACTTGGGCGGAGGTCGCGATATTCATCCCCGCAACAAGCAGAACGTCGCCAATCGATTGGCACGCTGGACGTTGGTCAGGAATTGTGGCCGGACCAGTTCTGGTTCATTGTGACCCAGAATGTAAGTCGTATGAAGTGGCAGGACGATAAAGTCATCGTCACGTTTGATACATTTGGCGATTGGTGCTAAAGCCGTTTACCTTTTCGTGTGACGGTCTTCGTTCGTGGGAATCTGCGTTTGCAGGCCAGGAGACGACTTTCGCGCCACAGAAGAGCGTGATACGCTCTATTCATTTCGACGCTCTATTTATTTCGACACAGCAACGCTCAAAAGTTTCAGTATTGCGGGAGAGGACCATAAGTTCGTCTGGGCCAATGTCAGAATTGTTGCCCCGGATAGAGTCCTGGTCTACGCATCGGGCGTGAAAAAACCGGTTGCTGTGCGTTACAATTGAACTGATCAACCCGATCGGCAATCTGACCAATCAGGCCGACAGTCGCAAATAGAGAGGTCAATGGATGGAAGGATGGGTGATTGCTCTTGCCTTTTCTTTTTCCACACTTTGAACATTCGCGATTCCCTTTTTCAATTGCACATTCTCTTACGGAGCCTGCCTTCATGATGAACCACACAATTTCCCGACGGACCCTGCTGCAATCCTCCGCAGCCGCAACTGCGGCTTTTATCACTGCACCAGCATTGCTCGCAGCAGAAGAAGAGCAGAAATCGTCAGCAGATGAGGCCCCTCATCGAGGCGCGATTTTCAAGTCGGTGAAATGGGGCATGATCGGCGTAAAAGGTTCCGTAGAAGAGAAATTCTCGCTGATGAAGGAACTCGGCTACGATGGTATGGAGCTCATCAGCCCGGGCAATCTCGATATCGACGAATGCGTTTCCGCCTCAAAAAAAACCGGTATGCCGATTCATGGTGTGGTTGATATGGTTCACTGGCGGCAACGTCTCTCTTCACCCGATGAAGCAGTCCGCAAGAAAGGCCTGGATGCGCTCATCCATGCGATTGAAGACACTGCCGGGTTTGGCGGGTCGTCGGTGTTGCTCGTGCCGGGCAAAGTAACGGGCGAGAATGAATCGCACGAACATGTCTGGCAGCGTTCCATCGTCGAGATTCGCAAGGCACTGCCGGTTGCTGCAAAACTGGGCGTGCGGATTCTGATTGAGAACGTCTGGAACGGCTTCTGTGAAACGCCGGAACTGCTGCGGGACTATATTGACGAAATCAATAGTCCCTGGGTTGGTGTCTATTTCGATATCGGAAACGTGCGGAAGTTCAGCCCCAGTGAGGACTGGATTCGCACTCTCAGCAATCGCATCGTCAAGCTCGATGTGAAGGACTGGGGCAAAGCAAACGGCTTCTGCAAGATCGGCGATGGCGATGTCAACTGGCCCGAAGTCCGCAAGGCGTTAACGGAGATTGGCTTCGCCGGCTGGTGTACGGCGGAAGTTCGTGGCGGCGATGAAACCCGACTCAAAGAGATCGCCAAACGGATGAACCAATCACTCGGACTATAAAACCACCAGATTGTCGGGACAGGGAGTTCGGGCGGCTACTGCAGGATAATCGCATGTAACCCCTTCAAATACAGCGTTTCGCAAGATTTGAGCCTGAGATGCGTGGTTTTTTATGGTTTCTCACTTTCAATGAAGTTTCGCTAAACATCTGTTTTTCAAGGCTCTTGGGCGATTCGTTCATACGATTGCCCCGGCGGTTTCACTTCGCACACCACATATGAGAGACTTGATGCTAACAATAACAATGGTTAGCATTGATGAGTATTGTTAGTATTATCATAGTTGGTGTTATCGTGCGGTGATCCTTCTCTGAAAGGAAGCGTGAAGCACGCGGTGTTATCATAAATCCCTCAGTTGTGAACAAACATGCCAAAAAGAAAGAAGAAAGAGCCGCTTCTGCAGGAAACGATCCTCAAGCGGATTGCCGTTTACACATTCATCCTGCTCGCATTGTATGTTTTTGGCGCATTTCTGCTTTTTCTTGACATTCGTGTCTTTCAGACCGAATTTCTGTTCGAATTGCCCGATTTACTCTGGTCGTTCATAATGGATATCTATGACCCCATCGACTGGCTTTGGAGTTAAGAAAAGTCGTTGGTGCGGTCGTTCGATTTATCGCGTATACGCCGGGTAGTCGGGGCGTGTCTCCAGATAGGAATCGACCTGATCACCCCATTGTGTCCAGTCTTTGCGTCGTTCCCGGGCGAACAGTTCCAGGTAGGGCTTCGGGCTGCACTGTTCAACAATCTCATAAAACTCGTCCGGCTTGCGGGAATGTTCGCGTTTGCGCTGAGCTAAAACATTCACCTGGCTACGTCCGGGTGGCAAGGTTCGCATCGAACCTTTCACTCCAAATAAAACAAGTTCGGTTACATTGCGGAAGTAAAACCCGACGCCCCGGCCATCTGGTCCGCCATCTTTTCGGATCTTGTACCAGACCAGATTCGTTTTGTACGTGAAACCCCACGCCTGCAGCACCTCCAATCCTTCCCTCAGCAGAGCGTTGGGACACCAAAGGTACAGGTGGCATTGTTCTCTGGTGTGAGCCGCGACGGGCAGGTCGATAATCTCCTGCGTACTCATGGTGCGGTAACGATGCAACCGGCGATGTTCCGGGGCCATCTTGCCTGTGCGGTTGGTAAATCGCCAGGGGGGATCGATGAGAATGGTGGAGAAACGTCCTTTGAGACCTTCGAGTTTTTGCATTAGAGCGCGTCCGACTTAAACGTAGCGTCATCCGAACGGGTATTTTAGTTCCAAATGGTCCGCCAGCCGCTACGATAAAACTAGACGTAGTCTAGTTATTCCGACCGTCAGAGGACAGGATATCTCGCAGCAGGTGTAACGCTACGTATAACAAAGTATCATAAACAGGGCGAGGATACGGGAGCAACTTCCACCACATCGTCACAAGCAGTCAGCCATTCAACGCGACAAATGCGAAAAAAAATGGCATCGGTTGCTGTCTCGCCTGAACCAGATGCACAATGATTGCGTTGGAAAGTGGAATCGACGGTATTCGAGTCACTCGAATGCCACAACGAAACAAACCGTTTTTTCGGAAACTGGACTATGGCAACGATGTTGCTTCGCTTTAGCCTGATGATGGCAATTTACGCGTGCACCACGGCATCACAACCTGTTTCTGCCGCGGAAATCCCACCGGTTCCTGCACAGGATGGCGTTGGATTTTTCATTCACGACTATGCTGAACTGCTCGACGACGAAACGACGGAAAGAATTGCGATCAATCAGGAAACGGCGTTTACGCAATATGATACACCCGTCATTGTCATCACAATCAAAAACATGGCGGCATACCATCACAGCGGAACGATCGAGGAACTGGCGACCGTATGGTTTAATGAATGGCAAATCGGCACGCTCGATCTTGACGAGGGGCAAAACCGGGGCGTACTTGTATTGGTTTCTGTTGGCGATCGTAAGGCTCGTATTGAATTGGGAGCCGACTGGGGACACGACTGGAATGACTACTGCTCCCAGGTTATACAGAATGACATGATTCCTCACTTTCGCGATGAGGACTACGCATCTGGAATTGCGGCAGGTGTCACTTCGCTGACACGGATGGCGGCGAAAGGTGTCGAAGGCAAGCCACCCAGACGGCGATTTGCCGAAACAGCGAAGAATGCGGCAAACCGAGGCCAAAGGGGAACAGGTGGCTGTTTCTCATGCCTGTTGTTTCCGCTCTTGTTTCTCTTTTCAATCGTCAGCCGATTTTTCGGATTTGGTGGCAGCGGAGGTGGCGGCAGTTTCGGAGGGAGTGGGTTTAGTGGTGGCGGTTTCAGTGGCGGGTTTTCCGGCGGTGGTGGAGCTTCGGGAAGCTGGTAGTGCGGCTGCAACACTTCGCGAAATCACGACGGCAGGAAACGTCGACCAGACAGGATCACCGGTATGGCAACAGCGTTGAATTTTCTTTCCGACAAAGAACAGAAGTCAATTGAGGCAGCGGTTCATTCCGCGGAAAAGAAGACGGCTGCAGAAATTGTTTGCGTGGTTGCGACGGAATCAGGTCGATACGACTTCGCCGAATCGCTGTTCGGTATCATCACCTCGGTTTTGTTTCTTGGCGTGAGCAATATCGCCTGGGTTTTCATTCTCGACCACAATGCAGGGCCGGGGGGTTGGTACACGAATTTCCACTTCCCCTGCATTCTGCAGATGGTTGCCGTGCTGGTTGGCTTCTCGCTCGGATTCTGGCTGGCAAACCGCTGGACCATTCTCCGTAAGCCTTTCGTTTCTGTTGCGGAAATTGATGAGGAGACCGAGAAAGCCGCGTCACTGGTTTTTATGAGCCGTCGACTCCGTTCGACACGCGGTGCCGGTGGACTGCTGATTTACCTCTCTCTCTATGAACATCGTGCCATCGTTCTGGCTGATGACGGCGTGATGAGCAAACTGGGGCAGCAATTTCTGGATGACCTCCGCGATACGGCCATCAAAAAATTGAAAGCGGGTAAGCGGAAGGAGTCCTTTACGGCAACAATTGCCAGGGCGACGGAGAAGCTGGCAGAGGCTTTGCCCATTCAACAAGACGATACCAACGAACTGCCCGATGCTTTGATCTGCATCCATCCAAGACCGTAGAGACAATCTCACACTATTAGAGCCGTTTACCGTTTGGTGTGACAGTGAATTCAACCGACAACAGAGCCAAACAATGCCAAACCAATCCATCATCAATCGCCTGCGCAAACAGATCAGGAAGAAAAACAAAAAGCTCGTCATTCAGGCGGTGATCTCCGGATTGATGGGGCTGGGGACAACACTGTTTCTTTCCACCATCATCTTTCTGGTTGCGTGGTTCGTTTGTGCCATTCTCGGCCTGACGATTTTTGGTGCGTCCATTTACACGGCTTTGCTATGCACAGTCCTGTTCGTGGTCGTCGCGTTTGGATCGGCAATCTATAACGTGAATCCGCTGGAAGGTGTGGCACCGCCACCGGAAAAACATCCAACGGTTCAATGGCTGGAAAAGGCGGCATCGACCGCAGCGGGAGTCCGACCGGTTGATCCCCGATATGCATCCGTTGGAGCGGCTGTCTTGCTGCTAAGCGGGCCAGAGAATGTTCTGTTTGCCATCCGTGCAATGCGACATCGCTTTCCCACCGACGATGACAGGCTTGGGACCGCCATCGATTTATTGCGAAAGTGCAAAGGTGGTTTGCCATTGAAAAAGATCCGCGACACCTATTCCCTGCTGCTGCTCAAGCGACTGATCCTCATTCGCGAGACACAGGTAAGCGGCCAAGCAGAAATCGAACTGAACGACCGAGGCGATACCCTTCTACAGACCAGGGCAAAAAAAGTCCAGCCCGCGCATAAATCGGGATAGAGGGCCCCCCTCCCACACCACCGGACATACTCATCGTATGCGGCAGTTTACTTTCATTTTGTAACGTCAGAATCGGGAGTTCAGTTTGCTACGGACTCGTATGTTCCGTCGCATCATCTCCCTCAGCACCGGTCCGTCCATGCCCGGCCACTTCGTCGTCTTTGGGTTCATGCGTTGCCCCGCTGTCTTCGACGATCTTATAGCCCCCCTTCATCTTGAAACCAAGAATCAGCAGCAGGTAAATCACGGCCATGACTCCCGGGACCAGTGCGGTCAGCTTCAATGCCATTCTGCTGCCAAACAGTCCTGCATTGGAAACTGGCGGCTTGTCTTTCGGGGCATGTTCCTTATTTTCCTGCCACCAGGTATTCAGTTCGCGCAGCGACTGGAATTTCTCTTCACTAATGCGGTCGCCAGCGATTTCGAGATCTGATTTCAAAGTTTCGGCATTGTCACTGATAACCCCCACTTTTCGACCATCAAGACCCGTGATTTCCGGAAAGATGAGGAATTGATTCTTGTTGCCAGCTTTGTATCGGTCGAAGGTTTCTGGCGCTTTTTCTTCCAGATCGGCTGAAGCGTAGTAGTCTTGTTTGTAGCCGATTCCGGGACCTCCAAGAAAACCAGCGGAAAGCATACCGACGGCACCGAGGATGGCCATCGCCAGCGTCGAACTCTTGGGAAACTGTTCGCCGACAACGCCGAGCATCGTGGGCCAAAGGAATGTTTTGCCGATACCGTAAATTGTGGCCGCAACGACCATCATGACGACACCACTGACCGAGCCAAGCATATAAAGTCCAACGGCACCGATAATCGCGCTAATGAACAGCAGGCCCAGAGAGGAAATCCGATGGACAATCGGGCCAGCGAAGAACCGCAGCACGAACATCAACGTCGAGGTGTAGATGAAGAGCATTGCCCCCTTCGCTGGGGACTCAAGGATTGCACCAGTAATCTTGTTGATCCAGCTGTCGGTTCCGAGTTCCACGTACCCAACCATTGCATGAGCAATCAGGATGACGAAGAAAAACGGGACGAGGCAATTGGTCAGCATTCCACCATAGGAAATTCCTCCAGATTGAACTTCTGTCTGCGGGAACTTGTTGGTCATGGTGATGAAGCCATAGACAGCCGCCGGAATGAGATAGGTTGCCAGCAAAATTTCCCAGGGGAATTGGCCAATCAACAAACACAACAATCCGCCGATCACCAACCCACCAGGCCAGCCAGCGTGCAGGATATTGAGGTAGTGCGTTTTCTGTTCCGGGTACAACGCAGCTACGAGTGGGTTAATAACCCCCTCGCAGATGCCGTTACCAACTGCGAAAATAAACGAAGACCAGAACAACAACTGGTAAGTCGCATCCTGGCCTGAAGAAAGATAGACCGGCTTGGCGGCAAACAGCATGACAGCTGAGATGATGTGGCACAGTAATGCGACCATCAGCAGGACTTTGTAGCCAACTTTGTCGATGATGGCACCACAGAGGAGAATCACGATCCCAAAGCCGATCAACCCGCCACCGGTGATTTGCCCGAGTTCGGTCATCGTGAAGCCGAATTCCTGAGACCACGGTTTGAGCAATCCGCCACGCACGGCGAAGCCCATGCCGGCGGCAATCAACGTCAAAAAACTGGCCCATAAGAGCGCGGTACGGTTTTGTGTCATACCTGTCTTTACCCGTTATTGAAAACCTTAATGTTACCTAAATCATCACAGACAGATGATTACGACAAATGGAATCTCATCGAACAGTTGCGCTGGTGCGGTCGTGTAACGAACGCAGCTACGATTTGATTCAATGTACCCATTTGAATCGAGAACAAAAGCCTCGTTTGAAATGGGCAGCGCCAAGAGTGCAAAGTGTGAACCGACACTCAGGTCTGGAACCGGATTGGATGTGGAAATCAAGGTGCCATACTAACCGCTCATGCAGCGTATTTCCACGAACTGAAGTGTTTTGGACAATTTCCTGGCGATTGGAGCAGTTTACCTTTTCGTGTGACGGTTTTCGCTCGTGCCTTGTCAAGGCTTTGTTTCAGGGTACCGGATTGACATAACCCGCTCTGTTGTCGCTCCTTGTCACTTCATCAAACCCTGACTTCCAGCCGGGACGCTGCACTTGTGAGAGTCTGCGTTTGCAGGCCAAAAGATGATTTTCGCGCCACAGAAGAGAGTAATATGCTCTATCGCTGCCATAACTCAACGTCCAGTTTTCGCCGTCAGACCAATCCGCTTCGTTTACGCTGAGTCCATTCCGCTGTCATCAACAGCACAAACAGCAGCAGCACCCACCAGTTGTCCCACAGCGTGATTCGGCGGACGGTCGAGAACTGGCCGGCATCGGTCGTCAGTTTTCCCAGAAATACCTTCAACTCTTCCGGCAGCAGAAATGTCCCACCGGTCTGTGCGGAAAGGTCCTTCAACAACGCGAAGTCAGCCGACGTGTTGTCCATCTCCAGATCGCGCGGCTGTACAACAAATCGAGTCCACGCTTCATAATCAATGCCGCGCAGCTTGCCATCCTCCAGTTCTGAAACCCGTACCCAATAGTCGCCCGGCAGATCCGTGCGAAGGAAGTCAGCCGATTGTTCGTCGATACTCCGCTGCGGCGTCAGATCAACAGTTTTGCCATCTGGTGTGAATACGACCGCTTTGAAGTCGGCGTTGCGAGGTTGCTGGTTTTGATCACGCGCTCCGAAAGAAGCTGCTACGCGATCACCCGGATCGAATGTTCGCGGATCGACGCGGACCCAGACCGGTTGCTCATCCTGAACTTCTTTGCCAGCGAGGTAAAGGATCATCTGTCTCCAGAAGCGTTGGTGCTCATCTTCGAAGCCACCGAGAACCCACAGATAGGTGGTGTCGGCAGCCAGACACATCACGCGGCCGGGACGAATGGTTAACGATATCAGCAGCGGATCTCCACCCGGCGATTGAGCAAGCACTTCCGCCAGCGTTGTGTTGTCGACCTGCAGACGATTTGCTCCTTGCAGTGGGGGCAACCTGGCCCAGCGCTGCCGGTTTTTCTCCGGTGCATCCAATCGCATGACAAAATGCCGCAATGCCCCCTGCCGAGCGGGAAGAAAAGGGGTCGAATCCAGTATGTGAATCGATTTGTCGATCGTGCCTCCGACAGGAATCTTTCGTCCCGGCATAATGACCGGCAGAATTTCCGCCAGAGGTGAGTTGGTGTATCCACCAGCTCCATACGTGTGAAATCCACCCATCATCAGCAACCCGGCACCTTCACGTACACGTTCTCTGAGTTGACGCAACGTGTCGTTGCCGAAGACGTCGGCCGGAACATCACCGATGATGTAGACCTTGTACTGGTCTGGTTGAAACAGTGTCGGGTCAATGGACGTTTTTCCCGCTGGTCCGCCGAATCGTACCGGAAAATAATCGAGTTGAATGTTTTCTGATGCGTTGATCATCCGCAGGAATTTCTGTTCGGGTCGAATGCGATCGAAACAGGCGACATTCAACCCCCCCGCCTGCACGGTGATAATGGTCGAGGCGATGTTGTTTTCCTGCTTCAATTCCTGATTGCGGAGAACTTCGTCAGCCAACTCCACTTGAATTGCGACCTTGAATTCACCCGATTTTTTTGGCACATAAGACAATTCAACAGGAATGACGGCAGAATTCCTGTCTGTGCTGATTTGCTGTACGGGAACAGAATTGCCCGTTTGAGGAGCACGCTGCATTTCGCCCGGTTCTCCCGGTCGTTTTCCCGTGCGGTCTTCCACCAGCAATCGAACCGTGACATTCTTCCCGGCTGCGCCGTCGACGCGAATTTTCGTGGAAACCGGTACCAGTTTGTTCTCAAAAACCAGCGGATCGACAAGCAGGTCTTCCACCGAAAGATCGAGTGCATCTCCCGCTGTGCTGGTGCCGAAACCAATCGTGTGGATAGGAATCTGCTGGTTGGCGTAACGGCTGGCGATGGAACGCGGATCGACATCATACGGAGGAACGGCCCGTTGTGCCCCGTCGCTCATCAGCACAATGCCGATGACACGTTGATTCTGCGTCTGCTTGAGGATTTCTTCGAGAACGGCCCCGAGTGCGGTCTGGCGTCCGTCCGTTTCTTTATCCGGCTCGGTCACCGGCGCGGGCTGTTCTGCGAAGTCGAAATAACGGACATCAATTTCGTCCGCGAACTTTGCCAAATCCGGGTTGCTCTCGGAAAGTGTTTTGAGAATGGCTTCCCGCCGGCTGATGCCGCCGGCTCCGTCGCGCACACTCATGCTCTGGCTCGTATCGGTCAGCACGATTAGCGTGGAACTGTTGTCATCGGTTTCACGTTGAAGAATTGTCGGACGCAACATGGCAAAGGCCAGCACGACTGCCGCCATCAGCCGCAGGAAAAACAGCCGATACCGAACCCCTCGCGGGAGATGCCCAATGCGACGCGGATAGCTCGCAATGACCACGGCGAGGAGCGCGAGAATCGCCAGCACCACCCAGGGCCAGGACCAGATTGGCTCGAACACCAGTTCCATCGGGAAAGTCCGGCTTTGTGTACGTGTAGAGTCACGCCTGTTGAGCGGCACGACCCTCGTCATAAAAAAAGTTGGCGACAAGATGCTCGCCAATGAAAAACAACAACAGAATCAACACGATATACGGAACCATCTCCTGGCCAATGCGACCGCGACCGACTTGACGGGTCAACTCACTGACATCACGAGCCAGGGCGTATCGTTCCGCACCGATCAGTTCATCCAGATCGGCGGAGGAAAGACGCGTTAACCGGCTCTCTCCACCAGGATGATTCGTGCTGAATCCGGTGGAAAAATCAGAACCAATGTCCCGCGCCACCACATTGTAATGTCCGGCCTGCGAAGTATCTCGAATGACAATCGCCTCGGCTGAAGCAGGCACCGGCCTGGCGACCTGTTGCAGCTTCGGTTTTCGCAGAAGGATGTCGTTGACTCGTTCGCTACGCGAGAAGGGAATCACCACTTCAGCCCCGGCAACAAAATTGCGCTGGATATCCGCACGCTGCGCCAGATACTGCATCATCTGATCGGCAAAGACGACGTAGGCCCAACCTGACACTACGAGATCGTTCCACCCACTGCGGTCGACGGCGGTAGTGAGCAGAATGGATCTCCCCTTGCCGACGACCCGTTCGACAATGGCAGCGGACGATCGCTGATCGCTGTAGCGGGCAATCTCCGTTGCGTCTTCGTGCGGTTCCACGCGCCAGAAACGAAGAATGTCTGCCGCAGAGAGCAGGGGGCCGCCTCCCAGTTCGACCAGCTTCCTGACCAGCGGATGAGTCGGGCGCCGCAGATCGAGGAATTCGGAGGGGGAAAAACTCAGATCGGCCAGGAGTTGTGCGGGCATAATTTTCTGAGCCGCAACGGAATTGTAGGACGTCGCGACCTGTGGATTGGTACGCCCGTTGGCTCCCAACAGAACGGCGAGCCCCCCGCCACCAGAAACGTAGGCAGTCAGTCGGTTCCAGGCATTCTCACTCAAAGTTTTGACGCCCACGAGACAGACTGCCTCATATGCGGTGAACTCGGTGTCGTCCAGTTTGTTCACGTTGCGATAGACGACGTCATAACGTTGTCGTCCCATTTTGACGAGCTCTTCCGGTGCCAGGGCCTGCATCCAGAACAGTGCTGCCAACCGAGACTCCGCGACAGCAAGAATTCTCGGCGGTGGTTTGACCTGCACCGTCAGAAAGCGAAGATCATCCTTCGGCAAAGGGTCACTGGAAATCAACGCCACTTCCGCATGGCTGATTTCCCTGGTCAGCCCACGGGTTGTGAACGTGGCGACCGATTCAACAGGCTCATCCGGTTGCAGCAGATTGGCATTGCCTCCGACAATGACAGACTGCTGACCCAACTTGATGGTGTTTCCCTCGCTGTCACGCGTTCGCAACTCAACGACGCGTTCCTGTTCTTCATCAAGACCGGTTGCGGCGATCGTTGTCGTGATCGTCAATGGTTCGTTGCGGGAAAGAACCTGCCTGGAAAACCGGATTTCAGAGATGCCGACATTCATCGGCTTCTCGACACCGACATCGATCAGGTAAACGTGAATACCCGGCAAACGCCCCAGTTCCGACTTGAGAATGCTGTCCCCTTCCAGCTGCCAGGCGCTCTTTGCCAGATCGGTAAAGATATAGATCTCATTCAGTGTGTCTTGCGTGGTGGAAGAATCGGCAACAGAATTCGCTTCCCCCCCCGCTGCTCGCTTTTGTTCCTCTTCAAGAAACAGAATTGCCGATCGGACGCGCTCATTCAACATGTGGTGAGTTGCCGAGATTTTCAGATTCGCGATGCGTGCCAGCGGGTCGGAGTGGAACAGCAATGGATCATTGCTGGAATTGTCACTCACGCAGATCCGACTGCCGGAAGGAAGACTTGCCAGATGTTTCGTGGCGATCTCCTGTGTCACTTCCAACCGAGTCTGGCTTTCCGCTCGGTACTCCATACTGACGCTCGTATCAAACAGAAATACTCCGGTGACAGGAATATTTTCCGCAACCGTTGTTGCTGGTGCGGTGTATTCGGCAGCAATACGACGTGAGTAAGGCCACGCGACCAGGAGCAGCAGCAGGATCAATGTCGACACGCCAAGCCCCCCACGCAAGAGTGCACGACGATAGGCGAGAGAATGCTGCGGCAGGTTTTTCTTTCGCCAGAATCGAACGGCGGCAATGTACCCGACCACGGCAAACACCACGATGCCAGCCAGCCGCAACATTTCACCATTCGTCAACCAGTAGTTCGCCGCCGGGAGTGACGGTCGGGCAATGGCGACAACAATCAGAACAATCACCAGAATGCGCAACAGCAGCAACCAGAGATGCCGCAACCGCATTCGTCGGACGTTCGTCTTTTTACGCAGCTGGATTAATTGCAGAGCCGGGAAGGGGAGGACTTTCGGTTTGGCCCGCAACATGAAGTGCAGAATGATCGGAATGACCGTCAGGCCGAGGCCGAACAGAATTGTGGGATGAATAAGAGACATGTCTGAATTGTAGAGTGGTCGGGATTATTGTGCAGCAAAGTTGTTTCGGTATTTTGCGATCGAATCAACAGTCAAAATTCGCCGGCGAGTCGCTGTGATGACTTGGTAGAGAGTATATTGTTCCCTAAGCTGAGGAGATACCTCTCGCAAATTGGTCGTTTGAGGCGAACTGGAGCGTATTACGCTCTTTTGTACCGTTTTGTACCGTGGTGGATGTCGTTCGGCCTGCAAATATAGGCCCCCCACGAGCCAGAGACGTCACACCAGAAAGTCAACTGCTCTATAATGAACCAGCAATCCGATGAAATCGCGATCCTGCAGCGTCTGCACGAAATGCCGGAGATCTTTCACCGGTTGGCTGAGATTGGTCCGACGGACGAATTTCAATTGCAGCATCGGTTGCGGAAGGAGTTCCCGGCCAGGTTAGTGCCACCGGCGTTAACGCTGCACGAACTACGCAGAAAAGCTCGAAAAAAGTTCACGCGAGCCGATGAAATGTGGTTTGACCGCATCGGGCTGGAACAGGCGACCGGCGAAGTGGTGGCCCGACACAAGGCCGTTCGTTTCGACGGGCCAGTGTGGGACTTGTGTTGCGGCATTGGCGGCGATGCCATCGCTCTGGCCGAAAAACACGACGTCATCGCTGTCGATACATCATCCGCGTCTGCTTTGCGGTGTGAATACAATCTGGAGGTCTGTCAGATTCGGGACCACGTCGATATTGTAACGGGAGACGCAACACAGCAGCCGATTGACAATACGTGGATTCATGTCGATCCGGATCGCCGACCAGGAAACCAGCGGCGTTCTTCGGGACATCGCAGTTTACGGATTGAAGATGGATCACCCGATCTCGCGGCGTTAGGAGTTCTGATGCAGCGAGCGCGCGGTGGAGCGGTGAAGCTCAGCCCGGCGGCCAATTTTCCCGGCAAGTTTCCGGATTGTGAAATCGAACTCGTCAGTTTCGAGGGAGAGTGTAAAGAAGCAACGATCTGGTTTGGGGAATTGGCAAAACCAAACCAGTGGCGGGCGACTTTGCTGCCGGAGGGGAAATCGATTTGCGGGCATCCGCTGGATGCGTTTTCGCAGGTTGGTTCGTTGCGGCGCTATTTGTACGATCCCAACCCGGCTGTCGTTCGTGCGGGAATGATTGACATGATTACGGAACGACTGAATCTCGAACGTCTGGATCTGGAGGAAGAGTATCTGACGTCGGATTTGCTGGTTGATTCCCCGTTTGTGACGCCGTTTGAAGTATTGGCCGATTTGCCGAACAATGAACGGGAAATCCGTGCCGAGTTCCGCAAATGGAGCTTCGGCCAGGTGGAAATCAAGTGCCGCCGAATTCCAACCGATGTCAATCGAATTCGTCGAAAACTGCCCCTGGATGGCGAACGTTCCGGTGTGTTGATTTTCGCGAGGGTGAATGGAAAAACCCGCGCAATTGTTGGTCGGAGGACTGAGACTGACAAATGTTCGACGTAGAGTGGAAATGCCCGCGCGAATTCAGTTCTGAATGTTTGCTTCCCGGAATGAGAAGAACGCAATTGGAGCCAATTGTACGGTCGGTTGTTTCTGCGATTCCTTGTTGGGCAGGCCATAGGCGATGACTTTGCCGGAATTCAGTTCGGCAATATAAACCATGCTTTGGGCGAACTGCACTGGTCCTTTACTGATTGGTTTACCACTGGCGGTAATGATGGCATATTGCGGCTCGGCCTGAGGATTGATACCGAAGTCGGCTGCGACGTTACGGAAATACGAATGTGTAAACGTGTTCGTCTTGGTGTTAATTGACGCACCGGCCAGCCGTCCGGTCAGGAAGTCGAGAACAAAGATCGCTTCGGAGCCATCAGTGAAGGAAACGGGGCAGGATGTCATTGCGAACTTGCTGTTGCGGTCGGAAGTGCCTGCCAAAGCCGGTTCATGTGGCCAGTAATGGGAAATTGCGATGCCCAACGCGATTCCAACAAACAGAATCGCGAGATGTTTCTTCGAAAGGGAACGTGTCACTCCAGGTTCCTCCTGCTGATTCCTCAGAAATGGTGATGGAAAAGAGTGGTTGATTCAGCCACGCTTCTCACGGTTGACCACTCCCCTAACTGTATCCGTTCCACGTGGAAGAGGCTATACCGGGTCACGGTTGTAATCATGTTCGGTGACAATTATCCTTGCAGAGGCTATCTGTTACGCGAGATTTCGTCAGCGGTTACAAAGATCCCCGTACCATAAGCATCCACCTGGTTTGGTGCATTGTCAGGAAAAATTCAGGTGCCACTCGTATCTTGTCTGCCGGTGAGATTGGTTTGCGGCCAATACGACCCTGTTTTTTCTACTGACGCAGCATTACCAGTGCAGCGTTCCGCGCTGGAAGTCAGGGTTTGATAAAGTTACAAGGGGTGACAACGGAGCGGGTTATGTCAATCCGTACCCCAAAACAAAGCCTTGACAAGGCACTGGAGCAGTTTACTTTCTGGTGTGACGTCTCTGGCTCGTGGGGGGGCCTTTGTTTGCAGGCCAGACAGCGCCCATCGCGGCACAGAAAAGCGTAATACACTCTTGATACATCGATTGCCAACGATTTCTTTCATTCCACACGGTTTCTTTCATTCCACACTGAGAACCGGATTCCAACGATTGATTGACAGGAACAGCCTTCACAAATCCTCCAGATCTGTGCGGGGCGGGTAATCTGGCGGGACTTTGATACCATCGAGCGAATCGAATATTTATCAATTGCGATGCGATGCAATCGGCCAGTTTGAGCCATCATTGAGGAGACAACTATGGAAACGACCAACGGCGCTTTGAACCGGAAACTTCGCATGGCGCTTGTCGGCGGCGGGCAGGGGGCTTTCATCGGACGTGTCCATGCGACAGCCGCTGTGTTGGATAACCGAGCGGAACTGGTCGCTGGTGCCCTCTCCTCCAATCCCGAACGGGCCAGGGCTTCTGCACCAGCGTATGACATCAAGCCGGATCGCGCGTATGGTTCGGTTTCGGAATTAATCGAAAAAGAACTCGCCTTGCCGGAAGATGAACGAATCGATTTCCTGAGTATCGCGACTCCCAATCATACGCATTTTGAAATTGCGAAAGCGGCAGTCGAGGCAGGCTTCAATGTCATCTGCGACAAACCGATGACATTCGATCTGGCTCAGGCCGAGGAACTTGTGAAAGCGGTCGAAAACTCGGATGTGGTGTTCGCCGTCTCGCACAACTACACCGGCTATCCCCTCATTCGACAGGCACGCGAGATGATTCTCGGTGGCGAATTGGGCGAAATTCAAGCAGTCCGGTCGAATTACATTCAAGGCTGGCTTCGTACGCGATTGGAAGAAGATGACCAGAAACAGGCTGCCTGGCGAACTGATCCTTCCAGGTCCGGCGCTGCTGGTGGCTTCGGCGATATTGGAACACACGCCTACAACCTTGGCCGCTACATGACTGGCCTGTTGCCTGAAGAGGTCTCCTGCAATCTCAAGGCATTTGTGGAAGGCCGCCAGTTGGACGACTACGGACACGCGGTCATTCGTTTTGAAAACGGTGGCCTGGGAACGGTCACTGCCAGCCAGATTTCCCACGGCCGCGAAAATGACCTGTTCATCGAAGTCGATGGTACCCAAGGTGCTCTCCAATGGCGGCAGGAAGAGCCGAACAAAATGATCTACCGACGCAATGGCGAGCCGCACGCAATTTACACCCGCGATCCGAATGCTCCGTTCATGAACGAATCGGGGAAGGCTGCGTGTCGTTTGCCGTCCGGTCATCCTGAAGCGTTTTTCGAGGCGTTTGCCAACGTTTACCGCTTTGCTTACGACGCGATGGTCGCGCGTGCCACCGGCGAATCGTTTGAAACAAAGGACACAATCTACCCAAACGTGTACGATGGCTGCGAAGGGATGTATTTCATCCAGCAATGTGTCGCCAGCAGCGAAGAAAACGGCGCCTGGTTGCCGCTGAGACACGAAGCGGCACGTCGCTGATCTTCCGATACGACCTCTCACAAAGAAATCCGGTTTCGTCACATCGGGCCTCGTAAGGACAACACGCCATGGCTGACGCCGAACTTTCCCCTGTGCCGAAAAAGAAGGGGCATTTGACCTTCTGGATTGTACTGGCGATCGTTCTGGCTGTCGGTTTTGCGCTCATCCTGCCAACGCTCAAGCAACAATTGAAACTCAGTCATGACGTCACGGACGGAATTCTTGAGGGGCTGGAAACGGGTGGCGATATCTTCCTGAGCCTGTTGAAAATGGTCGTTGTACCGTTGGTTGTCGTCAGTGTGATGAACGGCATCCTCGGCATGGGAGACATTCGCAAGCTCGGCAAGCCGGGGTTGGCGGCAATTGGCTTTTATCTCTCTACGACCATTCTTGCGGTGATCGTCGGACTGATCGTCGTCAATGTGATGAATCCTGGAGGTACTGATCAGGACCGAACTTTGACCCCAAAACAGCAGGCGCAACAGGACGAGAAAGAACGAATCCAGCATCTTCGCAATGAGGTTCGCAAGTCGCTGGCCGAGAAAACCGGTGTGAAGGAAGAGGGTATTGCCGAACTGATTCCCGGCGTCGCAGAACCCAAAGAAGAAAAAAAGGGAACCGGCGTCGTCATCCGCAACCTGGTCATGATGCTGTTCACCGACAACCTGTTTGAATCGGCTGTTTCGACGGACCTGCTGCCGCTGATTGCTTTCAGTATCGTCTTTGCCGGCATGCTGACGACGATGGGAAATCGTGTAAAGACGCTGACCGAGATTATCGATCAGTGCAATGACGCGCTGATCGCGTTTATTCTGTTACTGATGAAACTTGCCCCTCTGGGAATCTTCTGTCTCGTGGCGGCGAAGTTCGGTAAGGAGAATATCGACGGAACACTGATGCAGTTAATCAGGCAGACAGGGGCTTATTCCGCATCGGTTCTGGTTGGTCTCGCGTTTCATTCCTTTGTCACACTGCCGCTCATATTGTGGATTTTCACCAAACGCAACCCTTATGTTTACATGTATCAAATGTCGCAGGCGCTGCTGATGGCGTTTTCTACGGCCAGTTCTTCCGCGACATTGCCAGTCACAATGGAGACGGCCCAGGTTCGTGCGGGGGTTTCGGAGAAGTCGACCAACTTTGTGTTGCCATTGGGGGCCACCATCAACATGGACGGTACGGCACTTTACGAAGCCGTTGCAGCCATCTTTATCGCACAGATTGCAGTTGCCGCTGGCGATTATGAATTGACGATGTTCAAACAGGTCGTCGTCGCATTGACTGCAACATTGGCGGCGATTGGTGCGGCGGGAATTCCCGAAGCCGGACTGGTGACGATGTTGATCGTGCTCAATGCAGTGGGGCTGCCATTGGAGTATATGGTCCTCATTCTGCCGGTCGACTGGCTGCTGGATCGCTTTCGTACGACGGTCAACGTCTTCGGCGATTCGGTCGGTGCTGCTGTTGTCGAAAAAGCATTGCCCGAGGGTGAGTCGAAAATTATCGGCGAACCGATACCAGACATTGATTGACGCACAGTTCCGCGTGACGAATGTGAACAGATCGAGAGCAGTTTACCTTTTGGTGTGATGTTTCTGACTCGTGTGGTGTGGGTCTTTAGTTTGTAGGCCTGACGGTTCCCATCGCGGCAAAGAGGAGCGTAACACGCTCCAATCGTCACAACCTGCGCAGCCGCTTTTTGCCCCTCCTTCGGTGTGAAGCGAAGTCGCCCGAAAACCAGAGCCGCAAGGTACGGATTATGCCGCGGGAATAACCGGCAGACCTTCTACAGACCTGCTTTTTTATGCAAGTTCCAATTTGCGTCGTGGCAATGCCGATCCAGAAGATGAGACACCAGATGCAACGGATTCCTGTCCACACCTGGTGGAACTCGCCTGGCCGGAAGTAAAGGCAGCCGTGCGCAAAGTGTTTCTTGCAGCATGGAACTTCTGCAGATGAGCATCAAAACCGATTCTCGCGACAAAAGAGGGATGGTTGTCGTGTCACAGGATCAATTGGTGAGGCAGCATGTCCACAGCGACCGATACCGCCCACGAATGGATTGAAGAGATTTGCAGTCGTTTTTCGGAAACGACCGGTTGGAATCTTCAGTTTCAACTTCATGATCCTGATCTTTATTCGTCGACTCTGACGAACGATGAAATTCTCTGGTCCAGAAACGTGGGCGAAGGAGATCATCGACTGGGACAGTTGATTCTCGAATTGCCAGAAACATCGCACGATGACCGCTCATTTGAGATGGTCTGCTCCCTGGCTGAGTTGATCGGTCAACTTCTGGATCGGGTCATGGTTTCATCGCGACAGATTGACGATCACTCGCGCGAGTTGTCGTCCATTTTCGAGATTGGAACATCCGTTCGCAGCGAAGACAATCTGGCAGTGGCACTTACGGAATTGTTGCGAGCTTCCGTTTCGCTGACCGGTTTCCGTGCCGCCTGCTTCTTCCTGCTCGATCCTCATGTTCGTCGAATGAAACTGCGAGCAACCTGTGGTCTCGATGAAGTGATCGTACCGCTGGCCAGGCGCGATCTGATGGAAGAACCGCCCGATCTCATCGCGCTGTTGCACAATTCGATATTGATCAACGCGCGTGAAGACGAGCGGCAGACCACCTGGTTGCCACCCGGATTTTCGATGGGGTATTGTGCTTCGGTGCAATCGGATTCCGGCCCGTTCGGAACACTTTGGGTGTACGATCGACGCAGCCGGGCCGTAACCGCACGAGAAACGCATGTTGTTCTTTCCGTTGCAGCTCAGATCGCTGCTGTCCTTGAGCGGGCCGTGCTGTTAAAGGAAAGCGCCGAACAGCATCGACTGAATCGCGAGTTGGAGGTCGCCTCGGAGTCACAGGCGTTTGAACATTTTTGTACGGTGCCACCTGAATCGGGATTCGAAACAGCAGCATTCTGCAGTAGCCACTCTTCGGTGGGAGGCGACCTGTGTGAATTGATCCGCATCGATGAACATCATACGGCTGTGGCGATTGGTGATGCGACCGGTGACAGCGTGCCAGCCGCGCTGATCATGGCTTCGGTTCGTGGGGCGTTGCGTTCGCAAATCGATCATCACGCGATCGATGCCTTCGACACCGCCGAAGTGATTCGCATGGTGAACCGTACTGTCTATGGAGTCACGCCTTCACATCAATTTATGAGTATTCTGTATGGTGTAATCGATCATCGCGACAAAACATTCACATACACAAACGCCGGCCACCCGATGCCCATTCATCTGCACAAAGAGCAGACAATGCAACTCAAATCGCACGGTATGTTAGTGGGTGTCATTCCCGATGCGACCTATTCCTCATCAACGATCTCGTTGACACCGGGCGATCTGCTGGTGATGTATTCCGACGGAATCAGTGAGGCAATGAGCAAACACCGCAAGATGTTTCGGTCCGACGGCATTCTCGAAATCGTGATCCGGGAAAACGCGCGTTCCGCCCAGGATGTCATGCAGGCAATCTGGCAACGTGTGGAAGTGCACACAGCGGGTTCAGATTATCCAGATGATCGAACGCTGTTAGTGATCAAATCACTGCCATAGAGCGTATTACGCTCTTCTGTGCTATTTCCAGATGCCCTTGTTTGCGGTGCGGGCTTCTTTTTCCACTTCGCGAAATCGCCGCTTCATCGTACTGCTGAATGCGTAATCAGTCCTCGCCTTCGTGAAGCCTTCCCGAATCAACTCCTCGTTGATCAGTCGATTGTCCGTCCAGACATAAGCCAGAATTCGTCCGTAGTCATCTTCCCGCTCTTTATCGAATGTCAGTTGAATCTCCCGGCCTTCAATCTGATTCCTTAACCAGATAGTGGCCTCTTCCGCGAGGGGTTCGGCAGGTCGCCCGTCACGTGCCAATTCGGGCGTATTGATCCCCAATAACCGAACACGCTGTCCGCTTTTCAATCGGAACGTATCGCCGTCAACGACGCGTTGCACGAAATGGGTCTCGCGTTCGTCGAATGCAATTTTGTCCGCCGGGGCATTTTCTTCAGGTGATTGAAGTGTGCGCACAACAAACGCGACCACAACAATCAACAGAATCAGCCCGCTTCGCAAGTATTTGTAGCGGAGGTTGCGACCAAACCCGGGGGCATTCACGTTGCAATCTGCTCAATCAGAGGTGGCCGAGGGAAAACATACTTCGAGACAACGATCAATTCTCACTGAAATTCAACCAACGTAACGCCTCGCGTCCCAACGGGTCTTTGAGAAATTTCTGCCGGCATTGAGAACAAAGGTCGAATCGCAATCGCTTCGATTCCACATCGTCCAAATCGAAATCTCCTGTCGTTTCCATCTTCTGAATCGACTCTGAGATTTCCTGCAAATGATCGGCTTCGAGATCCTCTTCGCTGAAGTCTTCCGCATCGAATGCCGGGTAGACTTCCATTCTGACCACATATCTTTGATCGCGCAAATGCTGACCGCAGATATCGCACGAGAAGTGCAACATGATTCCAATATCCTTACGTGTCGGATGAGGACATCGAGAAAAGAAAGAGCGTCGGGAAAAGCGATGCCGACTCATTTCCTGTTCGCTGCAATCGATTGTAAGCACAAATCGCGGATTGGGGAAACCCTCATTTTCCGGTTTTTTGCCGACTGATCGATAGATCTGAATCGATAAAAAATCAGATGCAAAACAAGATGAGGACTTGACGCCGCAGGAAAATGCGTGCTGTGACAAACGGCAGACTTTTGAATTGCGCACCGGAGGTTCAACTCTGAGATCATCGAGATCGACTATCGCAGTTTACCTTTTCGTGTAACACTCCTCGCTCGTGGGAATCTGCGTTTGCAGGCCGAACGACGATTTTCGCGCCACAGAAGAGCGTGATACGCTCTATTCCCAGTCGTCGATCATTTCATCGAGTGTGGCCTGCATGTCGTCGGTGTTCCACTCAACCGACGCTTCGACTGGAACCTTTTCCGATTCCAACTTCGCGACCAGTTCTGATTTGGGCGAAGGCATGCTTCGCCGAGTGGGACGTCCTTGAACGTGATTTGGGTCTGTCAGCTTTGCGAGTTTGGAACGGAACTCCTCCTTCGAGAAACTGGTTTTGATCAGGTAGTCATCTGCTCCTTCGCGGATGGCTGCCAAGACCGTTTCCTTGCTGGCATCAGCCGTCAGCACAACCAGTTTGACGTGGCGCAGCGCGGCATGACTGCGAAATGCCTTGAGAGTTTTCAGCCCGTTCCAAACCGGCATCTGAACATCGATAATCGCAACTGTCGGCGGAAATTCGAGCGCTTTATAAAACCCTTCTGAGCCATCGCTGGCGACAGAGACGATGTAGTCCTGCCGTATCATTGAAACGATCAGACTGCGGAACAGCGGATCATCTTCAATCACCATTACGCGTTGACGCTTCATCTTCGGGCCCCTCATCAATGCCGTGCGGCATTCGGTCTGATTTCACACCTGTTCCGTTGCGACATTGACATTCGTATCCGACAGAACCACTGCATCGAACATTTCAAATATCGAATGCAAGGTATTGAGGATCTCCTCGCCACGTTCACTGATCAGCAGATTGTCGACGTCGGCTGCGTTAACCTGTACGGCCAATTCGTCACTCTCCTGGGAGAGCGACGAGATTTCGGCTGTTCGCAAATCGGATTGAAGGAGAGTCATTGGCTTGCGTTCAATATCTCTTGCTCGTTGTCGGTCATGCTCAGCGCGTTGCTCATCAGTTTTTCGCGGCGAAAGCCATCGTATCGCCTGCCATCAGTGGCTCCCAAAAACCACAACGGAAACGGCTCAGGCAACAAAACCACTTCCAAGCGAGTCGTCACGAAAGATGGTCCTGGTGGCATTGATATTACATATATAGGTCACGCCAGTTCATGGTGTCGGCCGTGTGTGAGGTTTCGTCGCTCAGTTTTTCGTGATGGATTCTTCAAAGGGCAGAAACCGCATAATCGGACCGGAAGCCTGAGCCTGACAGCGGACTCATTGGCCGGGCACTTCGCCAGGCCAACGCACTCGCAAGGGCAGCAAGCTATCGAGTTGTCACATTTCTCGCTTTTCTGGAGTCAGCTTTCGCTGTTCCAGTGGCGTTGTTCGCAGCCACAGGAAAGTACCGACTGTTTCAGAGCGTATTACGCTCTTCTGTGGCGCGATGACTCTAGCCACGTCGATACCTCGACACGGTTCCCGCCGTGCGTAGCACGTCGGCTGGCAGAGACTCCCACGAGCGAGAACCGTCACACAAAATGGTAAACTGTTCTATTTGTTCGGAATACGCACGATGCCGTCCCAGTCGGGCGGTGCAATGCGATTGTGCTGCGCAATCAACATAGATGGAAAATCCTGAGCACGATCTTCCGCTGGCATATCATGCAGACATTCGTAAGCCTGCTCCCACTCGCCGGCGATGAAATGGTCAATTCCCTGTTCGTAACGTTGTAGAGTGGCGTCAGAAAACGCGGGCGTTTGATCTTCGGCCGGCAGCAGTTCGCTGACGACCACCGGTTTCTCCATTCCATAAGGGAGGATTTTCGCCAACTTTCGCATCCGACCGACGGAGGGATCGAGTTGATCGCCCAACGTCGATGCGGTGGCTTCATCGATGACAATTGGAACACGCAGTTGTTTGGTCAAACCTTCGAGTCGGCTGGCAAGATTCACCACCGGTCCGAATACGGTCACCTTCACATGCTCGGTGGTGCCGATTTTTCCTGCAACGGCGCGGCCCCGTGCAATGCCGATACCCATCTGAAATTTCGCCAGCGGGTGATCTTCACGGTCGCGGGTTACATCGAATGCAGCCCGAATTCCCAGCGCGGCCCTGGCTGCGTTGAGCGTTGCATCGTCGGAATCAAAAGGCCAACCCCAGAACCCGATCACCGCATCGCCCTGAAAGTCGCACGTCACGCCACCATGCTCCAGAATCTGATCTGTCATGGTCTCCAGAGCAATGCTGACACGTTCAAGTAAACCGGTCAGATTCTCGGCCGATTCTTCGACGCTTTTGCTGAATCCGCGGAGATCGCAGAACAAGACCGTTACATCGCACTCGCGTGGTTTCAATACGTCGGCATTCGGGTTATCGCTCAGAATGGCAGCAACCGGTGGAGCGAAAAACTGGCTGAGGCCGGCGTATCGTCGTTCCAATCGATTGAGCCGTCGCACTGAACTGATAATCTCTCCGACGAGTTCGGTGAATTTGATATCCCCCTGCAGGTCGCTGCTGCCGGTAATTTGACTCTCTGTGGGGACAATCGGCTCATCCAATCGACCGGCAACATAAATGCCCCACGCCGATTCTGTTGGTTTGGGGATGGGCGTGCAGAAGGCCCAGTCGAATTCCGCGATGGCGGTGTAATCCTGGATGGTGGTCTGGTCCGGCTCCCAGATGTGCAGAATGGTTTTTCGTCGTTTTTCGAGCGAATCAACGACCAGTCTTCCACTGGGGCGAAACTCCCCGGCAGTTTCACGCCTCCGTCCCCAATGCAGAACGACCGGGGTTCCGGCGGAATCCAGCATGACAATCGCGACCGCTTCGGCAAACTTGACACCCGTTAATATCAGGTCGGCCAATTGATGATAG
Source organism: Planctomycetaceae bacterium (assembly GCA_028284145.1). Taxonomy (GTDB): domain Bacteria; phylum Planctomycetota; class Planctomycetia; order Planctomycetales; family Planctomycetaceae; genus JANQSH01. The sequence continues at coordinate 27,057 of JANQSH010000168.1, forward strand.
AATTCACTGTCGGTGTGCGCGCCAAGAATGACCTCGGGCAACCGCGAGAGAACATCGAGACGCGTATCGGCATCACGAAATCGGATTTTTCGCAACGTGCGTTCGTCGAAGGTCACTTCCTCAACCGGCGCACCGGCGTCATCAGCAAATCCGATATCGACCTGGGGGTTGTCCTGGGCCTCGATGCGTTGTAATTTGAGCCAGAATGTCGTCGATCCAATCACGAAGCATTCGCCCGGCCGCAGGCGACCTTTCTGAATCTCTCGCCCTCTCATGAAAAGAGGGTTTGAGGCATCCCCGGTGCATTCGATTTCCATGTCCTGATCGCCGGTCTTCAGACGAACATGTTTTCTGGAAATATGTGGATCCCAGCCGATGGCAATGTCTGCCGAATCCGATCGACCAATGACGTATGTCGATTGAGTCTGCAGATCCCACTGGTGGTGATGCTCAGCCTGCTTCCCTTCGGCAGTCAACTCGAACAAAGTGACTCTCTCTCTGTCAGTATTCCGGCAGTGTGAATTTTCAGATGGCTGATCGGCGGTACGGGCCACCACGTGTTGACCAGTTACGGAAGAATCGATCGTTCAATGCTCGCAGCACAAAGAACCACATCAGTCCGATGAGTGCAAAGGCGACCAGCACTGCCCAGATCCCGTAATTCATCAGTCCGGTACGCATCTCCTCGACGGGATGCCAGGTTCGAGCGCGGCGTTCCTGCACAATGGCCACCCAGCTCGTTTTACCAATTGGAGCGAACGCCGCCAACCATTTCTCCTGATACGCATCCCGGGCAACCGTCCCGACCGGGTCATCGTACAATTCATTCCGATCGAGATGGCCGGTTTGCGTGGCATCACCGTTGAGGGCGGCCAACTGCTGGAGTCGTTCGACATCGGATGAATCCAGGGCCAGTTTGTCGATCGTTTCATCGGGCAGGTCTTTCAGATTCTCGCGCGTCATCCAGGGATGGTTCAGTAATTTGCCGTCGCGAGAGTCGACCAGAGCGATCACCCGATCCGCATCGGTCCCCGAATCGAGATGCAGTCGCTGTTCGTATTCGTTCAGCAATTCGCCCAAATGGGATGTCCGTGCCAGCAGGCCAATGACGTTCTCCTTCCTTTCATCCCAGATGGGAACACTGATCGCCACCATGTAGCGAAATGTTGCCTGACTCCGAAATGCCTGCGAAATATGTGGTTTGCGCGTGGGTTGAATGTCCTCGGGGACGGCATTCCTGGGAAACTCTTTATTCAACCCGTGAAAATAATCGCGATGTGCCCAACGCCGACCGACCGTATACTCGTTGAAAGGTTCCCGCCATCGCTGGTAGCCCTGAACGTCATTGATGAACCAACTGGTGTCTGTTGGCCGACCAACCCCCTGTCTTACGGAATCGACCCGGGATTTCTGGGCGGCGAGATATTCCCATAAGGGTTGAATTTTATCTTCCTCCCATTGATTGGCAGTCGCTTCGAGAATCAGAGTGCGCAAGCGGGGATCTTCGGCAATTTCCATCAACTCGCGGCGGCGGTCGTCCAATTCGCGTTCCAGACTGCGGGCCAGCAGCCGGGCCGAAAGCGAATTGCTCTCCAGCGACCGGTCGGTCGAAATTTCCCGGGCGGTGTCAACGGCGCTGTGCATGGCGTTTCCGAAAATCGGCGCCATCGCCAGAAACAACAGGCCGGGGCCGAGCAATCCGAGCGCCACCAGTGGTTTGCGTGTCCGTTGTCTTTCGTGTTGTTCGATCAAATCGAGTACGACCTGCGGGTTGGCGAATCGTTTTTCGGGATCGGGATGCAGGCAACGATCAATAATTTCGCACATTCGTTTGTCGAGACCCGTTGCCTTGCGGTGTTCTGACGGTCTCGGTTGCTGACGGATAATTTTGCGATAGATTGTCAGTTGTTCTTCCAGATTGCGAGCCTTGCGTATCTGTTTGTCGTTCTCAGCAGACTGATGCGGGGGTGAACCAACGAGCATTGTGTAGAACAATGCGCCCAATGCGTAAACGTCCCAGCGGGCATCGGGAACGGCATTCAGATCGGCCTGTTCCGGTGCCATATAGAACATCGTCCCCAAAGCAGGGCTGATTTCATCGGTGAGACGGGATTGACCAAAATCGCAGAGACGGGGTTCAAAATCGTTATCGAGCAGGACGTTGGCCGGCTTGAGATCGCAATGCAAAATCCCACGCCCGTGAGCATGCACCAATGCCAGCAACACTGATTTGGAAATTCGCAGGGCATCTGTCGCTGAGAGCGGCCCCTCGGCGAGCAACGATTCCAGCGAACCCTGTTCGAGGTACTCCATGACATAATAGGGCGGTTCGCTCTCCCATCCCACTTCGAGTAATCCGACGATATTGCGTGATGTGTACAGCGTGGCCAGTTTCTCGACCTCCCGGCTCAGCAGCGACCAGTCGAGACCACGGCGATTCGTGTAATACTTGATTGCCACCTTCTTGCCGGTATTCAATTCCTCCGCCAGCCAGACTGAACCGTACGCGCCTTCTCCCAGGCAGTGGATGAGGTTGTAGCCTGGAACCTGCGCGGGGGGGGTGGTTTGCTGCCGACTTCGCGATCGCGACTGTTCATAGTCCTGCGCATTTTGAACCAGTGTGTCCTGCAAGTTGGAGTCCATTGTCGACATCGAGTCAGACTTTCAATTGGTTGCTATCCGGGAACATTGAGTCGATGAATTGTCGACTTGCCGAATGCCCGTTGACGGAAATGCGTCATCAATGCGTAAAAGGCTGATGTGTCCCGGCAAAGGTTTTTCATTGGCCTGAAAATGCAGGCTCTCACAGGCCAGGAACGTCTCGACGAAAAGCCAAACGGCGTAATGACATCGCAGTGAATTCTACGGTGATTCCCTCGAATTGGAAACTCGCAAAAAGGAACGATTTCGATGTTCAAAATAGCCGTCTCAGGCGTGTCTAAGTTCATTGCGATATAAGGGTTTCCGAGATAAAATGAAGGTTCCGGATCAGACATGCGACTCGGGCCGGAAAAATGCCTGACTGGTGTGTCGTTGTTGTGGTTTGTCGAGGCAGAACAGGGATCAGAAAATGGACCTGTCTACCAATTTCCAACCTCGTCAGCTTCGCGGGAAAAGGGTGAATTGCTCCGACGTAATGTGTCGTATGGGAAGCTGTTTTGTTGGCTGTAACTCAACGCTGCACCGTCTCCGTCATAACGGAATTGAGCCACTTTGACGAATTTCCGAAGGCAATGCGGGAGGCAATCAGCGGACCCCCCAGGTTCGGTCTGTTCAGGTTTTTGGATTCAAGTTTGTTCGACAGCCCTTTTGCCAGTGCAGTCTTGCGACGTCAAGACGACGTCTCTATAGAGGAGTGAGAATTGTCCAGCGGAGAACCCGGGGATCTTGAAAACCCCGAGGCCAACGAGGAAGGCCTGATAGAGCGAATTCAGCGGCTTGACATCCAGGATGAGATGCGTAACAGCTATCTCACCTATGCGATGAGTGTCATCATCAGCCGGGCGTTGCCAGACGCGCGAGATGGTCTGAAGCCATCGCAGCGACGCATTCTGGTCGCGATGAACGACCTGAACCTCGGACCGAACACAACACGCGTCAAATGCGCGAAAATTTCCGGCGACACAAGCGGAAATTATCATCCGCATGGTGAGAGTTCCGTCTATCCCACATTGGTGCGGATGGGGCAGAACTGGGTGATGCGGAATGTGCTCATCGACAAGCAGGGCAATTTCGGCTCTCTTGCCGGATTACCTCCTGCCGCGATGCGATACACCGAAGCACGGCTCTCGGCGGTTGCAGCGGAAATGCTGCAGGACATCGACCGAGACACCGTCGACTACACCCCCACCTATGACCAGCGAAACAACGAACCTGTCGTTCTGCCATCGAAGTTTCCGAACCTGCTGGTCAATGGCTCCAGTGGTATTGCTGTCGGTATGGCGACCAGTATCCCGCCGCATAATCTTACGGAAGTGTGCGATGCTGTCGTGAGAATGATTGATGATCCGGAAAGTACGGTTGACGATATCCTCGAAGTCATGCCCGGCCCCGATTTTCCGACTGGTGGGATCATCTGTGGGCGATATGGAGTTCGGCAAGGTTATCTGACCGGGCGTTCGACGATTACGTTGCGAGCGAAGACCCATTTCGACACCGAGAAAAGTTCCGATGTGATTGTCGTCACCGAGATTCCCTACCTCGAAACGCGCGACCGGATTCGTGAAAAACTCGAACAACTTGTTCGCGATGACCGCATCAAAGGCATCGCGCGAATCGTCGACCTCACCGATCGTAAGGTTCCGCCCTGGCAGGTGCGATTGAACATCGTCCTGAAACGGGACGCAGATCGCGATGTCGTGCTGAATCAATTGTTCCGCTTTTCGCCTCTGCAAACGACCGTAAGTGTGATCCTGCTGGCCTTGGTCGGGAACCGTCCCGAAACAATGCCCATTATGGACCTGTTACGGGAATTCATTCGGCATCGTGTGGATGTCATTCGTCGGCGTACGGAATTCCTGCTGGCTGAAGCGAGGAAACGAAAGCACACGGTTGAAGGGTTGATCATCGCCCAGATCGATATTGATCAGGTGATCCAGACGATCCGTGACGCCAGCAGCCGCGCTGAAGCGAAAGTGGATCTGCAACAGATTGACGTCGCGGCTGAACTGGTTGCCCGCGCACTTGGAGAAGAAGGGTTTCATGTTTACGTCGAAGAAAACGGCACAGCCGAGACATATCGGTTGTCGGCAAATCAGGCCGAGGCGATTGTCTCCATGCAATTGGGGTCGCTTGCCAATCTCGAAAGAGAAAATCTTCGCGGCGAATACAGGAAACTGTTGGATGATATCGCCGAGTATTTGCATCTCCTCTCCAGCGAAGACAACATTCGCGCTGTCGTGCGCGATGACATGCTCGAACTGCAGCGAAAGTATGGCGACACGCGGCGAACCGATATCTCTGACGAAGAGATGACTGACGTCAATCGGGACGACCTGATCACCGAAGAGACAATGGTCGTCACGCTGTCTCAGCGGGGTTACATCAAACGGACTCCACTGAGTACTTACCAGGCACAAGGTCGCGGCGGTAAAGGGGTGAAGGGTGCCAAGACGGACGAAGAGGATCCGATCGAACATCTCTTCGTCGCCAGCACCCACTCCTACATGTTGTTTTTCACGGATCAGGGCAAGGTATACTGGCAGAAGGTTTACGACCTGCCATTGCAGGCGCGGACCAGCAAAGGCCGCGCGTTGGTCAATCTGTTGCAACTCGGTGAATCCGAACGGGTCTCGAACTGTCTTGCCGTAAGAGAATTTGACGACGAACATTTCCTGATCAAAGCGACCCGCAACGGTACTGTGAAGAAGACCGTGCTTTCTGCTTACGCGCGACCACTCAAAGGTGGGCTGATTGCCATCAAACTTGACGATGACGACGAACTGATTGACGTCCGAATTGTTGGCAAAGGGGATGACGTTGTTCTCGGCACGGCAAAAGGAATGAGCATTCGATTCTCGCAGGAGGATGCCCGGGCAATGGGACGTGCCACGCGCGGCGTTCGCGGCATTGCGCTGGCCAAAGATGACAGCGTGATCGGGATGGTCGTCGCGCACGAAGATCGTTGCCTGCTGACGACATGTGAAAACGGCTACGGCAAACGGACACCATTCGGCCCGGGTGAAGTTGATGATGCAGATGTTGTCGAGACGTCTGGCACCAAAGATGTCTCTGCTGGCAATGCGGAAGGGCAGACCGATGAGTCGGTGAGCGTCAGCAGCAACATGAGGTATCGCCGACAGAAACGTGGCGGCAAAGGTCTGCGAGACATTCGTACCACGGCGCGAAACGGTGAAGTGATCGATATTGTTTCGGTCAACGATGATGATGAAGTCCTGATGGTCACCGCGATCGGAAAAATTCAGCGTGTGCGTGCACGGGAAATCAGCCAGGTGGGTCGCAATACACAGGGCGTTCGCATTATCCGGCTCGACGAAGGAGACAGCCTGGTTTCCGTCGCGAGAATTCCGGCGGAGTTCGCGGAAGCCGATGAAGAAACCACCGACGAAACGAATGCTCCATCCACCGATAAATCACAGGCCGAATAGAGCAGTCGCTCAACAAGACACTTCGACAGGACGTCGGAAAAAATCAGCAGGAACAGGGAGTGCGAAAACGTGAAAATTGTGATGGTGGGAACGGGATATGTGGGTCTGGTGACGGGAACATGTTTCGCCGAAAGCGGGAACAACGTTACCTGCGTTGATATCGATGAAGAGAAAATTCAACGACTTTGCGAGGGAAGGATTCCCATTTATGAACCCGGCCTGACTGAACTGGTCAAGCGGAATATCAAGGCGGGACGCCTGCATTTCACAACCAGTTACGAAGATTCTGTTCCTTCGGCCAAATGTGCTTTTATCGCAGTTGGCACTCCGCAGGGCGACGATGGCTCGGCCGATCTCCGTGGCATTGAAGCGGTGGCGGAATCACTCGCACCTCATCTGGCGGAAGATGCGATTGTGGTCGTCAAAAGTACCGTTCCAGTGGGAACAAATCGCTGGGTCGCGAACCGCTTGCGGGAATTGACCGGACGCGATGTCGATGTTGCATCGAATCCGGAATTCCTTAAAGAAGGGGCGGCAATCGACGACTTCACCAAACCGGATCGTGTGGTGGTTGGAGTCACGCGCGAGGAAGCTGGCGAAACTCTGCAGGAGTTGTATGCTCCATTTTTGCGGACCGATCACCCCTACCTTTTAATGGGACTGGAAAGCGCCGAGATGACAAAGTACGTTGCCAACTGCATGCTGGCGACCAAAATCAGTTTCATCAACGAGATGGCCAATTTGTGCGAACGTGTTGGTGCTGATATTGACGACGTCCGTCGAGGGATCGGTCACGATCAGCGCATCGGTTTTTCCTTTCTGTTCTCCGGTGTCGGTTATGGCGGCAGTTGTTTCCCCAAAGATGTCCGGGCTCTGATTGCTGTCGCGAAAAATCATGATATGAATACCCACGTCCTGCAATCGGTCGATGACGTCAACAATGCCCAGAAGGAAGTCCTGTTTCAGAAATTGCAGCAACACTTCAAGGGCGATTTCTCCAATCGCACCGTTGCCGTCTGGGGCCTGTCCTTCAAGCCGCGCACTGATGACATTCGTGAAGCCCCAGCCCTTGTTCTGATCGAACGTTTACTGAAGGCGGGGGCAACGGTTCGCGTGCACGATCCGGTTGCCATTGAAAACGTTCGCGAGGAATATGGCGACAAACTGACCTATTGCGAACATCATTACGATGCAGTCGAGGAAGCCGACGTTCTCTGCGTCGTGACGGAGTGGAACGAATTCCGAAATCCCGACTTCGACTACTTGAAGCACAAAATGAAACACCCTGTGATTTTCGACGGACGCAATCTATATGATCCGGACAAACTTTATAAAATGGGGTTCTATTATTCGGGCATCGGACGGCATACTCCGGGCGTCAACACTTGATGATCGAAGTTGTCTCACGCCAATCAGTTGCTATATTGAATCCATTGGACAGCAACTTTTAAGAAGAAAATCCAGAGAGTTAATCCCATGGACCAGGAACTGCGAGACAAATGCGATAGCTTGATTGAGCGGATCGTTCAGCTACGAGACTCTCTTTGACCTGGCTGCGAAACAAAAACGGTCCGAGGAGATCAACCTGAAAATGGCTGAGGCTGGTTTCTGGGACGACTCCGAAGCAGCCCAATCACTGGTCAGCGAATTGAGTCGGCTGAAAGTCGCCATCAAACCGTTGGAGGAACTGACCGAAGGTGCCGATGACCTGGGCGTGTTGCTTGAGTTCGCCGAAGAGGATGATACGGGTGACAGCGAAGCCGAAATGGTTTCGACCGCTGACAGATTGGAAAAGCTGCTGGGTGACGTCGAACTGCAGGCCATGCTTTCCAGCCCTGAAGATCCATGCGATGCTTACGTGACAGTACAAGCCGGAGAGGGCGGAACTGATTCCTCCGACTGGGCTGAAATGCTGTTGCGAATGTACCTTCGCTGGTGTGAGCGGCGTGGTTATCAGGCAGAGTTGGTTGATCGGTCCGATGCAGAAGAAGCCGGTATTCGTAACGCGACGATTGGCGTTCGTGGTGATTATGCATACGGCTACCTGAAAGGGGAGACGGGGAACCATCGCCTGATTCGGATTTCTCCGTTTGATTCGGCGGGGCGACGGCATACTTCATTTGCCGCTGTTGATGTTACGCCGGAGTTGGGTGAGGATATCGAAATTGATATCAATTGGGATGCCGATGTTCGCGAAGACACCTATCGCGCCAGCGGTGCCGGTGGGCAACACGTTAATAAGACCGATTCCGCCATCCGACTGACGCATCTTGCGACTGGTGAAGTCGTGCAGTGTCAGACTCAGCGCAGCCAGCATAAGAACCGAGCGAACGCCCGCAAGATGCTGATCGCCAAACTTTATCAGATTGAACAGGAAAAACGGGATGCGGAACTGGCCGCCAAGAGGGGACAGAAATCAAAAATTGGTTTCGGTGGCGAGACAGTGCGGAATTACGTGTTGCATCCCGAACAATACGTGAAAGATACGCGCACCAGCCACAAAGCCGGCAACCCGACCAATGTTCTTGACGGCGAACTTGACCCCTTCATCGAAGAATACCTTCGCTGGGGTTTGAGTCAGGACGAGTCCTGACGCCACCAGGAACGTGGACGGGACGGGATATCACAATGGCTCACGCGAGATTGGATCAACACGAGCAGAGTCAGATCCGCTTTCGTGTGGAAGGCATGCATTGTGCCGGATGCGTCAACAGTGCCGAAAAGGCACTCGCTGCGTTGCCAAATGTGTCTGCCGTGCAGGTTAATCTGGTGACGGAAGAAGCCCGCTTGGAACTGTTGGGGGCAGAACCCGCACCTGATGAAATCATTGCAGCGCTCGAAAAGGCCGGTTATGCTTACGCCCCTTTGGTGACAGATAGTGCGGAAGCGGATCGCGCAAACGAACCAACCGTGTCGAATACACAACTGATCGTCGCCTGGCTGCTGGCGATCGCCGTGATGACGCTCACAATGAGTGGCATCAAATTTCAAGGCCGCAATTGGATATTGCTCGGATTGTCGGCTCCGTTGATGTTCTGGTGCGCCGGCAGCGTCTTCTTTTCAGCATGGCAATCGGCCCGGTATGGTCGTGCGAATATGGATACGCTGATCACACTCGGTTCGGGTGTTGCGTTTGGATCGAGTGTCGTTGGAACCGTTTTGACGTTGGTTTCAACTGCAGAACAGTCAACCTTGTTCCCCGTTCATTACGAAGCCGCGGTAATGATTCTCGCCTTCATCCTGCTGGGACGTCGGCTTGAAGACCGTGCGAGGAAGCGTTCCTCTGCTGCGATTGACAAATTGATCGCTTTGCGGCCAGGCTCTGCTGTCGTTGTACGAGATGCTGTGGAGGTTACTGCTGATATCGGTGAAATCGAAATGGGCGAAATGATCATCATTCGTCCGGGTGAGCGAATCCCCTTGGATGCAAAAATTCTCGAGGGGAGTTCTTACATTGACGAGTCGATGTTGACCGGCGAGCCACTGCCGGTCGAAAAGTCAAAGGATGGTGAAATTTATGCGGGAACACTGAATGGCAATGGCAGCCTGCGAGCAGTTGTGACAACCGCTGGCGATGCGACCCGGCTGCAGCAGATCATCGGCCTGGTGCGGGATGCCCAGGGGACCAGGGCCCCGATCGCGCGACTGGCTGATCAGGTGGCTGCGGTCTTTGTTCCCATTGTGCTGGGAATTGCAGTTGTCACGTTTGTCACCTGGATGATTCTGGGCGGTGCCGGTTTGAACCAGGCCATTCCCGCAACAGTCAGTGTACTCGTGATTGCCTGCCCTTGCGCTTTGGGACTCGCCACGCCAACCGCCATTCTCGTCGCGATGGGCAAAGGCGCAGAACTGGGCGTACTGTTTCGTGATGGAGCGATTCTCGAATCAACGCAAAATCTCGATACCCTGTTGATGGACAAAACTGGAACGCTGACCGAAGGCTACCCCCAGGTCACGCGGGTCTTGCCTGCCAATGACGCAGATGAAACCGTTCTTATTCGCACAGCCGCTGCAGTAGAAAGTCACTCGGAACATCCACTCGCCGAGGCGATCCTGCGCTATATTCAAGAGCGGCAGATCAAATTTTCTCAGGCGTCAAACTTCCAATCGATGACCGGACAGGGAGCAATTGCAGACCTGGATGGCGATGAAATTCGCCTGGGCAACAAATCATTCCTGCAGCAATCGGACATTGCGATTCCCTCTGATTTTTTCCCTGACTCTGGCGAAACACCGGTTTTCATTTCGCAGGGGAATCAATTCCTCGGAGCAATCTTCATTGCCGATGCAGTGCGACCGGCGAGCATCGTCGCAATTCGTGCACTCCACAATATGGGGATTGAAGCGATCATGCTGACCGGTGATGTTCGCAGTGCGGCCGAAAAGGTAGCCGAGAAAGTTGGCCTCGATCGTGTCATCGCCCAGGCCATGCCGGAACAAAAAGGAGAACATGTCCGCAAGCTGACGGAAAATGGCAGGCATGTTGGCATGGTGGGAGATGGCATCAACGATGCACCGGCATTGGCAATGGCCGATGTCGGATTCGCCATCAGTTCCGGCACTGATATCGCGGTGGAAGCGGCGGACGTTACGCTGATGCGAAACGATGTGCAGGGCGTTGTCGATTCTATCCGGCTCTCACGACGAACGATGCGAACCATTCGCCAAAACCTCTTCTTCGCTTTCCTGTACAACGTGTTGGGAATTCCGTTGGCCGCCGGGGTTTTGTATCCTGTCTATGGTCTGCTGTTGCCACCCATGTACGCGGCGGCGGCGATGGCGACCAGCAGTTTGTGTGTGGTCTTTAACAGTCTGCAACTGCGCCGATTCCAAAGCGCAGCGACCGATTGAACTGCTGCAGCGTTAATCCAATCTGAAGCGTACTGCGCTTTCTTGTGGCCGCGAGGAATGTCTTTCGGCCTGCAATCAGGCCTCCCATGAGCTACAAGCGTCACATCAGAAGGTAAACGGCTTCAGGAAACTGAAACACGAAAGTTGCTGGAATGATCTCCCGATTGTCTATCTCTCTTACTGTTGCTTCCATATTGATGATTTGCGGATGTGAACCGGCGAAGCAAACGCCCCCCGGCAGCGTGGAAGAAACTGGTCTCAAAACAGAATCGCAAAAGCCAGCTAATATCGTCGAAGCTGAGAATTTATCTGCCACGTCCAATGAAAAACCGGTGACGCAATCCGAAAACAGTCCAAAGGAAGAAACTCCTCCAGCAGAGGCGCCAACTCCGGTCGCAGAGATCCAATGGCTGCTGCCCAAAGAAAAGGTTGCGGAAGGCTGGATCAGTCTCTTCGATGGCGCCACCATGTTTGGTTGGCAACCAACAAACGATATCTCATGGCGGGTGATTGATGGCATGATCACGGCTGATGATCCGGATGATTCTCTGAAACCGGGACTACTGACGACGACAGTTCCATTTGCCAACTTTGAATTTCAATGTGATGTCCGACTGGAAAAAGGAGGCAACAGCGGCGTCTTCATTCGATCACTGGCAAATCCACAGGACCCAACGGCCGACTGCTACGAATTTAACCTGTGTGATACACACGAAACGTTTCCCACAGGTAGCATCGTCGGTCATCAAAAGCCGACCACCAAAATCGAAAAAGAAGGAGAGTGGATAGCGATCTGGTTATCCGCAAAAGGCAAAACGATCGAAGCGAAAATCGATGGCGAGTCGATTCTCAAATTTATGGACGATTCGGAAGAGCTCCGTAAAGCTGGCTACATTGGTCTGCAACAGAATGCCGGCAAGGTCGAGTTCAAAAATATCGCATTAAAACCGCTCGGATTCGAGCCATTGTTCAATGGCGAAAACTTGAATGGCTGGCAAACTGTCCCCGGTTCGGTTGGCTCGTTTGATGTTGTAAACGTGGAGAAACAACCGGTGATTCACGCTAAGTCAGGCCTCGGTTTTCTCGAATCTGAATCGACCTGGGGCGATTTCGTGTTTCAGACAACTGTAAAGACCAATGCCGAGAACCTGAATAGCGGTGTCTTTTTCCGGGCAGAAAAGGGAACCGAACAGGCCAGGTCCAACGGTTATGAGATGCAGGTTCACCACGGTTTCGCCGATGGCGACCGCACGAAACCGAACGATTATGGTACTGGCTGGGGATCGGGTGCCATTTTTCGCAGGCAAAAGGCCCGCATTGTGAACGGGAATGACAACGAGTGGACCGCAATGACGCTGATCGCGTATCAGAATCGATTTGCGACGTGGGTCAACGGGTATCAAGTCGTCGACTTTCTCGATGAACGCAAGCCGGACCCGAATCCGCGAAAGGGACTCCGCCTGGATGCCGGACATTTCAGCCTGCAGGGACACGATCCCACGACCGATCTTTACTTTCGAGAGATCAAAGCCGCACCACTGCCAAAGATTGCGGAATGATTGCTGCAAGTTGACTTCATGGAACTGATTGCAGGGCCTCGATCAGCTGTTGCTCACAGCCGAGTTTGCAGATGACCGATCGGATCCCCGCATTCTTCAATCGCACCGCATCTTGAACATGGGGCATGTGCATGAGTGCGATGCCCTCCGCCTGAGGGTATTGCCGTTTTGCTTCGGTGATGCGTTCAGGAAATCGATCGTCATCAACAGGGTCGGTATCCCAGATGATCAACTCGGGTGAAATATCGGACGACGGGAAGTCGACGACTTCCTGCCCCGCTTCCGACAGCAGATCACACAGCCAGTTCCTGAATTCCCGGTCGGGCGAAACAATGGCGATTCTGTTTCGTGCGTGTTGGCGGATCATCGTTGCGGTGTGATCGTACGCAAACACTTCATCTCGCGAAGCGGTCAACGGCAGTGGTGGACTTTTTCTGGTGATGACGGCCACTTCGTGTGCCAGTCGATCAAAACATGTCCGAGCAGCAACACGAACCGAGTGCAACCAGATGTCCCGATTTCTGCCATCAGATTCGCACCAGACGCCGTAACAGCAAACCCACCGTGACAATGGAAAAGTGGCCAGCGAGTTCCGCACGTCTCGAACGGAAAATTCGTCTGGCCAATTCTGACAGACAATGATCAGATCCGGGTCGTGGTAGCGCGACCGGTATGGAAGGTCAGGTTGACAGGAAACCTTTTGGTCTTCTGCTGTGGAATTCAGAAATGACCTGACCTGCTGCATTTCGTTGGTGGAAACATCGCCCACAACGAGAATATCGAATCGAGTTTGTCTTTGGTTCGGCGTGAAGTTCATCCGCACATTTTCCGGTGAGTCTGGGCCAAAGCGTATTACGCTTCCGTGTCCGCGAAGAAAGATTTTTCGCCTGTAAATACAGACTCCCACGAGACAGGAACATCACACGAAAAAGTCAACGGCTCCATTCGTCGGCAAAGGCAAAACAGATAACCGGAAATTAGCAGGACGACCGAAAAGTGAACAGGCCGAATCGTTTGGACATCCGTGGTTGTGTGTTGCTCGATATGGATAAAAGCATGAATCAGGTATCCAGTTTTGCGAATCGGACGCGTAGAAATCGGAGAATGTCGCGCACCGAGAGGACACCCTGTGGTTTGCCGGTGTCATCCACGATTGGCATGTGGCGATACCCTCCCAGATCCATGGCATGCAAGGCATATGCGATCGAGTCTTGAGAGGTGATTGTTTCGGGTGAGGGTGTCATAAAATCGGAGACAGGCCGTTCCAACGCGGCATCGAGATCGGGCGTCACTTTGTTCAGAACATCCCGCTCGGTAAATACACCGACAAGCTGACCATTGCTGACCACAAGTGCTGAACCGATATGTTTGCTGATCAGATCTTCGATGACCGTGCGCACGGGTGTATCATGCTCGACGATCGCGTCTTCTTTATGCACCAGCACTTCAATCGGATGTCGGTTGATGGTTTGTTCGAGATCGCCACCTTGTGGGTCGAATTGCACCATCGATTGGCCGCAGGCATCGCAAGCGTCCACCCCATCGATATTGTCATGTCCGCAATCTGGGCAAATCATTGATGTGATTCCTGTGGCAAACGAGGAATGCGGTCATGCGAGATACCGCAGGAATAGAGATTGGATTTTGACGATCACAACATACAGGGAAAACGGACTTTGAACGATTATTCTTTCACCGTCCAGGTGTCGCCACTGTTGAACAGGGCTTCCAGGTCACCTTCACCCTTTTCCTGAACAATATCCTGCATTTGTCGCTCAACCAGTTCATCATAAACCGGGCGTTCAACATCGCGGAAAATACCGACCGGCTCGGGGAATTCGGGATATCGCATGCGGGCCAGCAGGAAGGCCAGACTCGGCTCTGCCGCTTTTGAGTCATGGAACAGCAAGTCATCTTCGCTGATGCCGCTGCCCAATTCGACGATTTCCGGCCGGCTCATTTCGTTAACACGAATGCCTTTGTCGCGATTTTTGCCAAACACCAGCGGCTTGCCATGTTCCAGGTAGATGATGTTATCTTCCTTTTCCCCCTTCTTGGATGCGTAAAGAAATGCACCGGAATTGAAAACGTTGCAATCCTGATAGACCTCGACGAAGGATGTTCCCTTATGATGGGCGGCTCGCTCAAGAACCATCGTCAGATGTTTAATGTCAACATCGACAGAACGGGCCACGAAGGTCGCTTCGGATCCAATCGCCACACTGAGTGGGCTGGCAGCGTTATCGATGGAGCCGTAGGGACTGCTTTTCGTTCTCGCACCAACCGGGCTGGTTGGCGAGTATTGGCCTTTGGTCAGTCCGTAAATCTGGTTGTTAAAAAGCACGATGTTGAAATCAATGTTGCGGCGGATGGCATGCATGAGGTGGTTGCCACCAATCGACAGCGCATCGCCATCTCCGGTAATCACCCAGACCTGCAGGTCGGGGTTGGCGAGTTTGACGCCGGTTGCGATGGCAGGTGCCCGACCATGAATGCTGTGGAAGCCGTACGTATTCATGTAATAGGGAAAGCGGCTGGAACAGCCGATGCCCGAGACGAATACGAAGTTCTCTTTGGGAATGCCGAGTGTGGGCAACACCTTTTTCATTTGGGCCAGAATCGAATAGTCGCCGCAGCGGGGACACCAGCGAATTTCCTGATCACTGGCGTAATCTTTGGCCGTCAATACGGGGAGTTCAACGCTCATGGTTATGACTCATCCAGAACCGAATTAATTTTGTCCGTCAATTCGCTGACGAGGAATGGTTTACCCTTGATTTTATTCAAGCCGATGGCATCCACGAGATACTTTGCGCGAATCAGCAGGCGGAGTTGCCCGTTGTTCAATTCGGGAATCAGCACGCGGTCGTAACTACGGATGATTTTTTCGAGGTTGCGGGGGAAGGGATTCAAATAGCGGAGATGAGCATGTGCCACCGACTGCCCCGCTTTGATGGCTCGTTGCACAGCCGTACGGACCGAGCCGTAAGTCCCCCCCCAGCTAAGCACCAGCAAGTCTCCCTTTTCGGGGCCTTCCACTGTTTGTTCGGGCAGAAAGTCGGCAATGCCATCGACCTTGGTCTGACGACGATGCGTCATATGCTCGTGATTCTCGGGAGAGTAATCGACATTGCCTGTGACATCGGCCTTTTCGAGACCGCCAATACGATGCTCCAACCCAGCGGTACCGGGAATTGCCCACGGCCGCACCAATTGTTCATCCCGTTTGTAGGGCAGGAACTGGTTATCACCATTTAGACTTTGGGGATGCTCGTACTTGATTGGCTTGAGGTCAGAAACTTCAGGAATCCGCCACGGTTCCGCTCCGTTGGCAATGTAACCATCGGAAAGCAGAATCACTGGTGTCATGAATTCGACCGCTGTCTTCATCGCTTCCTGTGCGATGTGGAAGCAATCGCCCGGAGTGGCCGCCGCAAAGATCGGCAGCGGAGATTCGCCATTGCGACCAAACATGGCGAGCAGCAGATCGGACTGTTCCGTTTTGGTTGGTAATCCGGTACTCGGCCCGCCGCGCTGTACGTCGATGATGACCACTGGCAATTCGGTGATCATTGCCAGGCCCATCGCTTCACCTTTGAGGCAGATACCAGGACCGGAACTTGCCGTGACAGCCAGATCTCCAGAAAAGGCACCGCCAACAGCCGCGGCCATCGCAGCGATTTCATCTTCCGCCTGAAACGTCTTTACACCGAAGTTTTTGAGTTTGGCCAATTCGTGCAGAATGTCGCTGGCCGGGGTGATCGGATATCCCGCAAACAGCAGTTCCTTGTTACACAACTGCGCAGCCGTCGCCAAACCAATGGCAATCGCCTCGTTGCCGGTGATCTTGCGATAGTTCCCCGGTTCGAGCTGGGCCTTGCCAACCTCATAATGGACGGCGAATGATTCGGTCGAATCGCCAAAACTGCGCCCACCTTTCAGGGACCGCAGGTTGGCCTCGGCAATGGCAGGATTCCTGGCGAACTTGGCCTTCACCCAATTCTCGGTTGGTGTCGCATCGCGATCGTATAACCAATAGACCAGCCCCAGCGCAAAGAAGTTCTTGCAGCGATCGGCTTCTTTCAAAGATAACCCCAAACCATCCACCGAATCACGTGTCAGGCGCGTCATCGGAACTTTGTGCAACTGATAACCAGCGAGCGCGTTTTCATCTTCGAGGGGGTTGGTGTCGTAACCGGCCTTACCAAGGTTTCCCTTATCGAACGCATCTTCGTTGACAATCAGAATCCCACCTCGTTTGAGATCACCAAGGTTGGTCTTCAGCGCTGCCGGATTCATGGCAACGAGCGTGTCGACTTCATCTCCGGGAGTGTAGATATCGTTGCTGGAAAAGCTGAGCTGGAAACCGCTGACTCCGCTGAGCGAACCGGCGGGAGCCCGAATTTCGGCCGGGAAGTCGGGGAGCGTGCTGACGTCGTTGCCAAAGGCTGCAGACACATTCGTGAATTGCGTTCCCGCCAGCTGCATGCCATCGCCGCTGTCACCACAGAACCGGATGACGACGGTTTCCAGTTCTTCTTTTCGCTTGCCTTGTGTGTTCTCCGAAGCGGCAACATCGGTAGATGCCATCAGTCGTCGACTCCTTGCAGAAATCATGTCCACCCTCATTGCGAGCGTGGGCGTTGTTTTGTTGTCCGGTCGGCAGACGCGATTCCCAACACGAATCGGTCAGCTCTTTTTTGAAAAAGTTATCAATCTCGGTTCGCGAGCGAATGAATGAACCTCGGTCTTCATGCCCCTTCACGATGTTTGGCGATCAACTGGGTATGTGATGCCTGGTTATAGATCGCTTCGGGAAAATGCTGTACGAGAAAATGGACGATAGTTTTGACATCGACAAACCCAATCGGTGATCCGTCCGGATTCACAACTGGCAATCGCCGGTAACCACCTTCATCCATCAGTCGGACGACGTCCGACAAATGATCTGTCGATTGAACGGTTTCAGGATTCGCTGTCATCACTTCCGAGATCACGATCTCCATGTTGCCGTTATTGGCAATATGACGCAGCAGGTCCCTCTCCGTAAAAATCCCGACGAGCTTTTCCTCCTCACAAATCAGAGCGCTGCCGTGGCTGCGCGTCCGCATGACATCTGCGGCATCGGCAACGGTGTTCCCGGGCAGCAATTTCGCACGTGCCTTATAGGTCAGTTCGCCGACCTCGGTGGACGTGAGAATGTTCTGTAGCTCCATCGTGTTTACTCTTACTTCAATCGGCTTGCCAACGCTCGTTGTTTCCAACCTGTTCCAAATGGCAGGAAACGACTTCATGCGATTTGGCCGATGACATTATTCCCCAACTCGAAAAACGTGCTTAACGCCATCTCCGAAAACGTTCTATCTCTTGTGAAAAACACTGGTTGGAGTCACTCATCTTCCGATCTGAAGACTCCGATCCAGTCTTATGCTATTCTTGCAGCAACGCACAATATTGAAAAGGCTCAGACTTTCAAATACAGGCGGTTTGGGCTGAAATCCCCATTTTTTACATAAGGATGTTCGCTGCAGCTTGCAAATCAATTTCGCCTTGCCTTGCGACACCAAAGAACATTGCAGGAGGTGTGGTCGCTCCAGTGGCTGCATCATGCTTGTGACAAGGCAAGAAGCGTCGCATCCTGAATTGGTTCATCTTGCTGGCGACCCTGGTTTTCCGATAAATTGCAGGCGATTCGCAGGTGGTGTGATCGAAGAGAATTGGCGAAGGCCAAAACTTCTCTGCTTCGAAGGTGGAATCGGACAGACGCCCCTTTATTCTCACCTCGCAATACTGGCAAGGATGCTTGAATTCGGTGGTCTCTTTACCAACCCCAAATCTCGTTCGCACGCTGCACGAATTGCAGATTTGCACGCCGACGGAATTGCGCCGCTGTCGGTCTCACGTGAAACGACTGGCGCGTGAGTTGCCCGATTTTGACTCCGTCTGGATCGATGTCCTCGTTCAACAAGGGGCATTGACCGGATTTCAAGCGCGTTGTCTGGAAGAAAACGGGGGCAGTGATCTGAGCGTCGGGCAATGGGTGCTGGAAAATCGGCTCGATAGCGCGACCTGGGGGAGTCGACCACCACAGACAGCATACTGTCAGGCAGCGACATTTCTGGCCAGGCATCGATCAACGGGTTCGCGTGGCGTGCTGAAGATCATTTCCGTTCCGCCACAACGCAAACGCGAATCCGAGGCTGCGCTTGCTTTTCTCGCTGGCGTGGGCAAATCAACCAGATTCCCCCAAATGGCCGTACCGCGCAATTGCTTTGCAGATGGCGAATTTCTGGTCACGGCCAGCCCATTCATCGAAGGTCCACATCTGGGTGAACTTTTGATCCGACGGGGACGATTCCCCGCAGAGATTGTTTCCAACATCGCAATTCAACTCCTGGCGGGGCTGACGGTGCTGCATGAAGCCGGGTTGATTCACGGTGATCTCCGTCGCGAGACCGTTCGTTTGACGCAGAATGGATTGGTCGTCGCTGTCGATGTGGGGATTTCGCCTGCCATCAGCCCCGAAATGATCGTCCGACCTGACGATCCCCCGGAGATATTCGACGGCATCGCACCAGAGCGGATTGCTTCCGGACATGCGGATACATCAGCTTCCGACCTGTTTGCCGCCGGCGCTCTGCTGTGGCAATTGTTGACAGCTCGCCCCCCATTTCCAACCGGCGATGCACTGGCAAAACTGGCCGCACATCAGACGGAGGAATTTCAACTGGTTGAACACTGGGCACCGGAAACACCAGCGCGACTTGCGGAATTCATTCGCCACCTCACCCGCCCTAATCCGACCGATCGTCCTGCAACTGCTCGCGAAGCGTTGTCGATGCTTGTGGGTCGGTCTCGCTCAGCATCCGATTCTCTTCGGCAAGGGGGGGCAAGTCTTGTCACTCCTACGCAGCGCTCTTTGAAGCATTTTGGGCAATCCTTTCAGACGAACAGGTTAAGGATGCCTGAACCACCTTCGTCGGGGAAAGCGTGGCGATGGTCGTTAACCACGGTCGCCATTTTCGCGTTGTCCGGAATAGCCTTCTGGATGTCTGACCAGGGACTCCGTTCAACCCTGTTGAGCATCGGCGGGAGCAGGGGTGGTTCTGAAAACGTCACCAATTTGCCTTCCAGTCAAAACCACGGAACAAATAACGGGAAATTTTCAGAACAATCTGGCCCAGTCCTGCCCGAATCGTCACTTCTCCCGCTCCCGGCTCCCGACATTGACGGATTGATCCTATTGACGACCGACGGCCCGTATTCGGTAGCCGAATTGAATGTCGCCGATTCGCTGGAAATTCGGGGGTTGCCCGGAAAACGTCCGGTCGTCGAAGTGCATGCTGAGCCGTTGCGAATTTACGGGGAAAAAGTATCGATAAGAAACGTTCACTTCCGACAGGTCTCTCCGGTTTCGCGGCACCCTGAATATCGTGAGCGAATGCAATCCGTTTCCACACTGCTTCAACAACAGCCCGTTCCCATGTTGGCGGTGCGGGCCGATATATTTACTGCAACCGAATGCAGCTTTGTGGATGTCGCACGATCGTCGAGTGATGCTGTCCTGTTGCGTTCACAAGGGCTCCAATGGACGCCTCTGGATGAGCAGAATCCCACGGCAGGAATCATCAAACTTGAGAACTCCCTGTTTCTGTGTGATACGGCCATCGATGGGACGTCGGCGCTACGGCGAGTTGAATGTCGCAATTGTCTGTTTCTCGGGACCGGTGTTGCCGAAACCGTTGTGCATCTCACAACCAGCAACCAGGGCCGAGCCATGACCCGGTTATCTTTGTTGAATTCGACGTTGCGCGATTTGCCCGGACTGATCCGTTTGCAGAATGGTGCGGAAAGCTCACAACCTCAGAAAATACAGGTCGATCACGCCGATTCCGTCTTACGATTGACCGGTCGTGATGCTGCCATTGTTCACTTCTGTACGACCAGTTTGAAACGGAGCGAAGTCGAGGTGGTGCAAATCGTGGGAGAGGGAACGCTGTTGCAGGCCAATGTTCCGGTCGGACGCTGGATTCCACCAGATGATCGACCGGTGAAGACGTTGCAGGCAGACGCCATCGCCGTGGAAGGGCTGGCAACTCCCAATTTCCGGTTCAAGGGTGGAAAGTCGTTGCGACCCGCTGATTCAGAACTGTTGACATTTGAAGGCCCGAGACGAGGTGACCAGTTGCCGGGCATTCAAGGCTCTGCAATCCCGTCTGCCATTCCAAACGCTGAAGATAAATTCGAGAAATCCGTATCACCCTATGTGGACAGTCAAAACTGAAAACTGGGTTTGATGAAGCTGCAGGCAGCGACAACGGAGCGGGTTATGTTAATCCACCCTCCACATTGGATTTCACACCGCGTGGGAATGACGACAAATGGTACGGGAACGGCGTAAGCCGTCCGGTGTTTTCCTCATGTTCACCAGACTGGAAGACTCGCGCACTGCCACTATGACGCAGAGATACCCGCTCCCGCGAATGACGGCTCTCCGTTGTTACTGATAATCTTCACTCTTTGACGAGCTTGACAACGACGTCGTTTTTCCCTTCTTTGACTTCGATTTTGATGTCGCTCGATGCCTCGTTCCAATACTTGTCAGGCACGCTTGTGTCCATAGTGACTGCTTGCGGTTGCCCGTCATCCTTTTCGCCGGAGCCGGTTGATTTCGGCGCGAGATATACGGTGTACTCTCCGACGGGCAGTTCTTTCCCGATCCGAAAAGTCCCATCCGTCTGAATGGGAGCTTTCCCATGATCACCAGAGGTGAGGTTCATGAAAAAAACCTCGGCGTTGGAATAGGGAGTGTCATCCAGCAAAACCCTGCCCTGCACCTCACCGGTTGGCCGGCTGGTTTCACTGCAGCCAGCCGACAAAGCCACGATGAACATCATCGGAGCCAGAATGCAGAACGGAAATCGCACCATTGAATCAGATTCCCCCTTTCAGGCGGTCCCACCTCGGAAACAGAGCGGGACCGGAAAGCCGTTTATTGTGCAGACTCAGTCGAATCTCTTCACACAGACAGGTTTCAACTTGGTGAACCGTCAAGACCGAAAAGAAGGGTTGGTGAAGCTGCGGGGAGCGACAACGGAGCGGGTTATGTCAATCCGCCCCCCCCAAACAAAGCCTTGACAAGGCACTGGTCAGAAACTGCTGATGGTATCACCATCGTAGCGGCAGGAGAGGCGTTTCAGGTTCTCCAGGCTGATGGCATCGGGAAGGAAACGGACGGAGCCATCGGCCAACAGTGCATTGATGCCTCCGGTGTGCATCGAATTGAGAATGGTGTTGCTGCGATACATCGCCTCTGAGGCCCCGAACTGAACCGTGTCGGAATTCAGGACAAACCGAACACAACTGGTCCCAGTCTGCCAGAGATCGCCGCAGCTTGTCGCCGTTATCGGGTTTGCGTGTCGTGTCCCAAACCAGCCACCGTAATAGTTGGATGTTCTATTCTGTCCCGCCACCAGGCCTGACTGTTCGGCAACGATCATCGTGTTGGATGTCCCGTCGGTCACATCCCGAATTCGGAAGCCTTCATTCGGTGCCAATGTGCCGTTGTTGCAAGACCAGCCATGTCCACAATCTCTGGTTCCTGCGGTGGAATCGGGGCCAGGCACATTTTGGGCAGCCCCCGAAATACCAACGTAATGGATGTTTTGGACCATCGTGTTATTCGAACCTATAAAGTCCTTCAAAACACTGGAGGGGCAACCGTAGGCTTCGAGGCGAAAATTCCTCAGAACATCGTTCCCGGTCATGCTGTTTCCTCTGAAGTTCGCGCTCGTAGTGAAGTCCAACTGGTTATAAAGTGTGGCCTGCTCCATCTGTGGCAGAATGAGTCCTCTCCAGTTTAAACCACTTGCTACCGAGGAATTGGACCAGAGGTTGAATGAGCCGATCGGAAAACCCTTGTGAATGTCATGGTAGTTGTGAATGGCAATGCCAATTTGTTTCATATTGTTTTTGCATTGCGTGCGGCGGGCGGCTTCGCGTGCCTGTTGGATGGCGGGGAGAAGCAGTGCGATCAGGATCGCGATGATGGCAATCACGACCAGCAGTTCGATGAGCGTAAAACCTCGACGTTTCATGGGAAGATCTCCTCGATAGAGAAAACAGGACCAGAATGGATGATGAATCGGCGGAAAGGACGTGCCCGAACGACAGTCGCCAGTTCAAACAATTTCAGAACAATACAATTTCGTAACAACACAGCTTCAGAATAATACAGTGGAAAACCAGTGTGATTTCAGATTGAATGCGAAAGATGGAAATCAGGGACTTTGTGGAGGGACCCCTCCTTTTCTCCTGAAGTAAAGGCTATTGTATATACATATCATCCAGGAGGACACATGGAATTTGGGAGATTTTTTGAAAAAAGTCAGGCACGGCCGGGCCATCCTGAGGGAAAGAATCGGTTTTTGCAGGGCAGGCAGGCATGCGAATGGGATAGTCTCTCGCAAAGCCGGCGGGCAGGCATTGTTCTCAGTGTGTTTGTGTGCCATGCTTCGCACCGCGAAAGCGGGGCAAGCATGCTCGTCTCAGGCAGGGCAGGCATGCCTCCAGCCGCCGTGCGTAGACGGCCAACGGGGTGGCTCAATTGTTGATGTCATCGAAACGGAAGCATCTTACGTTTTTTCGTGGCCGCCAACCCTTACCATCTGGTCTGCAAATGGTGAATCACACAAACCTGGAGACGTTATGATAAACGGCTCTAAATCCAGCAGTTGAACAATCTTTACTGACAACGGAAAAAACTGTGGGCGAACTGACACATTTTGACGATACCGGGGCAAGTCACATGGTCGACGTCGGCGGCAAGCCGATCACTGCGCGTAGAGCGGTTGCCTCTGGACGCATCACCATGCAGCCGGGGACGCTCAAGAAAATTCTCGATCGCGAATTCGCCAAGGGTGATGTGATTGAGATTGCCCGATTAGCGGGGATCATGGCGACCAAGCAGACGGCAGATCTGATCCCGCTCTGTCATCCGCTGGGCATTGATGGTGTGTTGGTTGACATTGAGCCAGCAGGCAACGCTGCATTGGCGATTACCGCAACGGTAACCGTGCAAGGTCGAACAGGCGTCGAGATGGAAGCGTTAACGGCGGTCTCAGTTGCGGCTTTGACAGTTTACGACATGTGCAAGTCGATCGACCGGGGAATGACGATCGGACCGATTGAGTTGCAGGAAAAATCAGGCGGCAAAAGCGGGCATTGGCAACGGGAGGAGTAAAGTTACGTTACCACATTTGATCCATCCGCAACTTTTCTTCGAAGCGGTACCGCGACACGTAATGTCGCGGCTGGGAATGGACATCCTGTCGCAGGGGCAATCCGGTCCACCCGTTGCAAACGGCACACAATTCAGTCGCCATCTTCGTCGAGTGGAATCACATCATCGTCTTCATCGCGATGGCGATTGCGGCATGTTTCGATTGACGACTCAACGGCGAAATCACTCTGCCCATCGTCCTCAATTGGAATTGGGACATCCTGACTTAAATCGAGAGGCATCCCGGGAGAGGAAGACGGACGACTCGAGGGCATTGTTTCGCTGCTGTCCTGGTGGGACAACGACTGATTCTGATTGGGACGACGATCCTGGTTGCGAACGACATACTCCACATCGCCGATCGTCAACTCGTCGCCGAGTTTGATCTCTTTCGTATGTCGCACGCGATCGCCGTTAACGCGAATTCCATTCATGCTGCCGAGATCACGAACCATGAACTGGTCGTCTACCTGAGCGATGCAGCAATGCTTTCGCGAAACCTTCCGACTGCGGGTCAGTACAACATCACAGTCCGGGTGCCGACCGACAAATATCACCGCCTTATCCAGAGGGATCGAGCGTCCTTTTCTGGCGGGAACGAGGAAATAAGGCATGCAACACTCTCCAGCATTTTGAGGAGAACCATTGGCGAATCTATGGGGGCGAATCTGTGGGCGACGAGCCATTCGCGACTCGAAGATCCTGGAACGTATTATGCTCTTCCGTGGCGCGAAAATCGTCTTTTGGAGCGCATCCGAGATAACCGTAGCGTCATCCGAACGGGTATTTCAGTTCCAAATGGTCCGCCAGCCGCTACGATAAAACTAGACGTAGTCCAGCCTGCAAACGCAGATTCCCACGAGCGAGAACCGTTACACGAAAAGGTAAACTGCTCCATGACTTTCATCATAGTCGAAAAAGCCGTTCAAGTGTATCAATTGACTGGCTTCCTGAGATGGTCACCGCCCCAACGTCTCACCCGGTCCGTTTACCCGGATTGCAACGAATGTGAAACGGTCTGACGGCACCCGACCATACACATTATGCTCATTCAGTTCAGCCGCAGATTCGCTACTCCGTCGCCAACGCTTCTTCATCGACGGCGAGCGTCCGGTCGGACGCAGATTCCATCATCTCATCCAGAAAGCGTGACGGAATTGCATCGCGGCGTTTGCCCCATTTCATCCGGCCGGCTGCCCGGGTCAATGTGAGATAATCCATCGCCCGTGTCACGCCGACATACGCCAGTCGGCGTTCCTCTTCGATCGCCTTCCCCTCAGCATCCAGCGAACGGTGATGCGGCAACAATCCTTCTTCCATGCCAACAAGATAGACCATCGGAAACTCCAACCCCTTCGCGCTGTGCATCGTCATCAACCTGACGGCCTGGTCCTTCATTTGTTCGTCGGTGTCATTTTCCTCATCCCGGCCGGTCAATGCCGTTTCTTCGAGAAATCCGTTGAGAGTCGGGTCAGTCGTGCGTTCGGCATATTGGGCGATAGAATCGACAAACTGCTCAAGAATCGTCATGCGCACCTGCTGTTGGTCCGGCTCTTTGTACTGTTTGGCGATTTCCGATTCGTAACCGATTTCCTGAATCAGTGATTTGACCGTTTCGCCCATCCGTTGTGGACTCTCCTCGAGTTCCCGGCGATATCGGTCCAGCGTGGAATGAAACTGATTCAGGGCCGTCACAGCACGGGCATTCACTTCGCCATCTTGAGCCGCGGCCGGAACCGCATCCCAAAAACTTTGCCCGCTGCGCACAGCCCGGGCGAGAATTTTTTCGATGGTCATTCCACCGATACCCCGCGCGGGGGTATTGATGATCCGCAGCAGTGATATTTCGTCGGTCGGTTTGACAATCGTTTTAAGATAGGCGAGCAGATCGCGCGTTTCCTTCCGATCAAAAAAGGAACTGCCGCCGATCAGCACGTAGGGAATTCGTTTTCGTCGGAATTCTGTCTCGAACAGACGTGGTTGTTCATTCGTACGAAACAGGACCGCGATGTTCTGCAGCGGGACGTTGTGCCTGTCGCGGAGCATCTCGATTTCGCCAACGACCCCCTCGGCTTCCTTTACTTCATCGGGAAACTCAATGATGCGAATGTCGTTGGGTGATTGTTTGTTGGCGTACAGGGTTTTGTCGTGACGAGAACTGTTGAAACGAACGAGCCGATTGGCGGCTTCGAGGATTTTGTCTGTGCAGCGATAATTCTCTTCGAGTCGCACGACTTTCGCACCGGGAAAGTAATTCTGGAAATTGAGGATGTGTTCCACTTCGGCTCCGCGCCAGCCGTAAATGGACTGGTCGTCGTCCCCCACAACACAGATGTTGTTATGCTCTCTAACCAATGCCTGCACGAGTTCAAACTGAACACCATTGGTATCCTGGTATTCGTCGATCTGAACGGAATGAAAACGCTGTTGATAGTAGTCCAGCACATCGTCCCGCTCGGCGAAAAGTTGAGTGGTGAGCAGCAGCAGGTCGTCAAAATCGACCGCTCCCTGTTGCTTCAAATGAGCCTGGTATTTGCGGTACGCGACCGCTGCGAGGAAATCAAGATCATCTTCCACCGCTTCGGTGGCAAATTGCGGCAGCACACCCGCCATCTTCCACCGGCTGATCCGCGAAAGCAATTCCCCGGGACGCATTTGCTTTTCCTGCACGCGAATGTCCCGCAACACCGAACGCGCGGTCGATTCCTGATCGCCCCGATCGTAAATGGCGAAGTCCTTTGGGTAGCCGAGAAGGTCTGCCGTCTGTCGCAGGATTTTCACGCAAAGCGAATGGAATGTGGAGATGACCGGTTTGCTCGGCAATCTTCGACCAAGCAGAGACCGGGTTCGTTCCGCCATTTCGCGGGCGGCTTTATTGGTAAAGGTAACTGAGAGAATACGGTCCGGCGGTACGCCATTCCGAATCAATTCCGCCATTCGCACGGTGATGACGCGCGTCTTCCCCGTGCCAGCGCCGGCGAGAACCAGCAGCGGGCCTTGCAAAGTGGTGACCGCCTCCTTTTGCGATGCGTTGAGTCCCTGTAGTCGATCCATCATGATTGCCACGCTCGCCTGAGTGAGCAGCGATTCTCCATCTGTGTTACCGGGATTGGTTGACAGTCAGCTCAGTGGAACATCGTCGTCGGTTGGTCGCGCGGTGTCGGGGTTGGTTCCCGAGCCCTTTACGCCGACAGTGGTACGCGCCTGACGGAAAGACTTCAGCATTTCAGTCATCGACTTCCAGCGATTGTCAGGATCAACCCGCAGGCCTTTCATGATCGTCTTCGCGACTGTTGATTCGATTTCTGGAACCAGATCGAGAATGTCGATGGGCGGTTTATTGATCCGCTGTACGGCGTGGTCCATTTTCACGTTTTCTGAATCCCATGGTCGTTTATTGGCGAACATCTCGAAGCAGGTGACCGCGTAGGAGAAAATATCGATTCGCTGGTCGGTCCGTTGACGCTTGACCAGTTCCGGAGCCATGTAGCTGGTGGTGCCGGTCCGATTACCAGGGCTCTGAAATGCTGGTGTGTTGGGAACGACCAAACCGAAGTCGATCAATTTGATGTTGTTATCGGAATCGAGCAACACATTCCGGGGGCAGATATCGCGGTGAATGTAGCCTTGTTTGTGCAGATATTCGATCGCTTCACCCAATTCCAG
The DNA here is from genome assembly GCA_028284145.1 of Planctomycetaceae bacterium. Classification (GTDB taxonomy): domain Bacteria; phylum Planctomycetota; class Planctomycetia; order Planctomycetales; family Planctomycetaceae; genus JANQSH01. The sequence goes on from JANQSH010000168.1 coordinate 54,521, forward strand.
AATGAATTTCATGCGATGCTGTAGCATCGCGTCATTCTGGGCATCGACCACAAAACTGAGCGATGCACCTTCGACGAATTCCATGACCAGGAATTGCTCCTTCTCTCTGGTCAGGCCATGTTCCAGCGTGCGGACGATGTTGGGATGATCCAGTTCGACCGCGAGTTCTCCTTCGGAAGGTTTGCTCAGCCCCTTGAACCGCTCTTCCAGTTGCCGCGTTTTCGCTTTGTCCAGAACTTTCAGTGCGACAATCTCATGCGATTCGGTATCGCGCGCACGCCAGACCTTGGACATACTGCCCTGGCCAACACGGTTTATCAGGTCGAATCGTTTGGTGATATCGATCGGCCGGATCTCCTGTTTCCGACCGAAGAGTCCCTTCAGAAATTTCATGGATATCCGCTGGCAAACTGTATAAATGAATGAGAGCCGATTGGAACGACCGCAAAATAGCGATCTTGTCTTGATTAGAGCGTATTACGCTCTTCTGTGCCGCGATGGGCGTCGCCTGGCCTGCAAACACAAGCCCCCCCATGAGCCAGAGTGTCACGCCAGAAAGTAAACTGCTCTAAGCCCGCATCAAAAAGCAACTCTGCATGGGAATGCGATTCCACATTTCCATTTTAGTCATGCGGCAGAGAAATGTTGACCGTGCATAGCCGAAATGGAAGAGGATTTCGGAAGAACGATTGATAACGATTGATGATGCCACATTGATCTGTTCAAGGTGGAGCGGTAGTGTGGTTATCAGAAGGACTGACCACAGTAGTCGATCATTTTCGCGATTTCGCTGCGGAGATGATGGCGAGAAACAATGCGGTCGATGAAACCATGTTTTAGTAGAAATTCGCTCGTCTGAAATCCTTCGGGGAGTTCGATTTTTACGGTGGCCTGAACCACGCGCGGGCCGGCGAAACCGACGAGCGCTTCTGGTTCAGCGACGATGATATCACCGAGCGAAGCGAAACTGGCGGCGACGCCTCCCATAGTGGGGTTGGTCAGCACTGAGATGAACAGACCTCCAACATCCTGATAGCGGGCCAACGCTGCGGAGACCTTGCCCATTTGCATCAGCGAGAGGATGCCCTCATGCATGCGGGCTCCACCACCGGAACCGCTGAGAATGACCAGCGGGAGTTTCAGTCGAGTCGCTTCTTCGATGGCGCGTGTCAGTTTCTCGCCGACAACCGAGCCCATGCTGCCCATAATAAACGCGGCGTCGGTCAAACCGAAAACGAGCGGTCGACCACGCATGTATCCCCGACCGACAATACAGGCTTCCGACAGGCCTGTCCGGTTCTGTTCCACGACGAGTCGGTCTTTGTACGGTTTTTTATCGGCAAACTCGAGCGGATCACAAGGCAGAATGTTGGTGAACCACTCCTCGAAACTGTCTTCGTCAAGCAGTTGCCGAATGCGGTCTTTTGCGGAGACGTAGAAGTGATGACCGCAGCCTTCTTCCGGGCAGACGCCGAGGTTCTGGTCGACCTGCTTGCGATAAACGGTGGCGCGACAACCGTCACATTGAATCCACAAGCCTTCCGGCACACCCCGTTTGTTGGGTTTGAGCGGTTCTGTGGTCGCTTCAAATTCATTTTCGGAAACGGAACTCATCGATATTCTTCTCCCAGCTTTTTACCAACATAGCAGAAAAGTGGGGGAAAATGCACAGTGAGAACCCTCGCTTTTTTTCATACCGGGAGGCAGTTTTGTTGTCTGGTTGCAACCATCAATGAGGCAACTCAGAAAGGGGGTCGAGTTGAGATTCGTTAGCGGGCTGCACAATTTCCACCAGCGAACCATCCCCCTCCTTTTCAATGGGAGCATGGGAAAGGTTCATCTCGGCCGGATTTTCGCTTCTGAGAAACGCAGAGATCAACGTTGCCATCGGCTCGGGTGCGACGACAACAAAAGGCGTCTTTTTGCGAAGCGGCTTTTGCAGGCTTTTGGAGACTCTTTTCCAGGCGTCATCCAGCGGCTCCCCTTCCGGCGGGACCATCTGATCCGGGTTTTCGAGCCATTTTCGGTAGGCCTTTGGAAATTTACGCTGAATCTCTTTTTTCCGTAAACCCTGCCAGAGACCGAGATCGAGATTACTCAGACCGTCCAGTTCTTTCAATTTCCAGCCGAATCTCTCAGCGATTTTGCCTGCGACCGATTTCGCGGGTTCGTTGGGCGCAGTGTAGATTCGATTGAGTCTCGAGTGTCCATTGCTGCCGAACCGTTGTGGAACGAGCGAATCCAGATTGAGCAGCAACATTTGCAACTGAGCCTGGCCGTCCGGACAGAGTGGCAGGTCGATGGTTCCCTGAACTCGATCATCCTGATCGAATTCGGTGGAACAGGGGCGTATGAGCAGGAATTCCGTCATGGCTTTCTTCGCAAAAAAAAACAGGAAAGGGACCAGAATACGATGGCCCAAATGTTGTGCGGGTTGCTTTCCGGAACTCACTTCCTTGCGGGTGTTGAAGTGTCGACTCCATCCGATGCCGGATTCGTGGTTGAGTGAGGAGATACCTCTGCCAGCGAGGATGTGTTATTGTGTGGTTCCCCCGTCGCTGGTGCTGAGGGTTTCGGTTCTCCGGTTGCTTCGACCAGGGTTTCGATGGCCCGTGTGTAATCATCATGATCGAAAATTGCGGACCCCACGACAAACAATTCCGCACCTGCCGCTGCAGCCCGAGGAATTGTGTTGGGGGCAATGCCTCCATCAATTGACAACAGCAAATGTGGAGCCTGCTGTTTAAGCCACTCCAGTTTTTCCAGAACGCCAGGCATGAACTTCTGCCCTCCGAAACCGGGGTTCACGCTCATCACCAATACCATATCGCAATCTGCAAGATACGGTTCGATGGCGAAGACCGGTGTATCGGGGTTCAATGACAATCCAGAAACCGCACCGGCGGCCCGAATGCGTTTCAACACCGGGCTGGGATCGTCAAGCGCCTCGATGTGGACGGTGATGCAATCGCATCCTGCATCGAGGTAGTCATCCAGATAGTGCTCGGGATCGGAAATCATCAGGTGGGCATCGTAGATGAGATTTGTCTGGTCCCGCAACGATTTGAGAATCACCGGACCATATGTCAGGTTGGGGACAAAATGTCCATCCATGACATCCCAATGCAACACTTGAGTCTGCGCCTGTTCGAGCAATTCGATCTCGCGTGCCAGGTTCGCAAAATCACACTTCAAAAGAGAAGGGGCGATCAGCGGGGCATTGCGATGCAGGCGTTCCAGCAGGGAATCACGTGTCATGTAGCAATCTGCATAGAAGAGAATCAGGGCTGATAATCCGCGAGCGCAGATGGGAAACCATAATCAGCGTCCTGAGAAAATCATCCCGGCATGTGGCCGATTCATCCGACCGGACCGCCGGTGGTCCTTGTTATTGTGACCACTCAGCGTTGCCCCGTCCAGATGAATGCCCTTTTCCGTTGACATTATTATGGCCTTTGCAGGCGAAATCGACTTACATGCTGGCCATTTTCGCAATCAGATCGGCTGTCCGCTGAGAATAGCCGTACTCATTATCGTACCAACTCAGCACTTTCACCATATTTGTGCCGATTTTCGTGGTCCAGCCAGAGTCAAAAATGCTGCTGTGCGGATTGCCGATGATATCGGTCGAAACGATCGGGTCGGTGTTGTATTCGAGAATGCCTTTCAGCGAACCTTCCGCAGCGGCTTTCATGGCCGCATTGACCTCCTCCACTGAGACATCTTTTTCCAACGTGGCAACCAGGTCGGTAATGCTGCCGCACGGAACAGGAACGCGCAACGCCAGACCGGTCAGTTTGCCGTTCACTTCCGGCAATACTTTGCCGACTGCTTTGGCAGCACCGGTTGATGTGGGAATGATGTTGACACCGGCGGCACGGGAACGATGCGGGTCGGCGTGCAACTGGTCGGCCACTTTCTGATCGTTGGTGTAGGCGTGAATCGTGGTCATCAAACCTTGCTCCAGACCGAATTCCGAATGGAGCACTTTCACCATTGGTGCCAGACAGTTGGTGGTACAACTGGCGTTGGAAATGCATTTGTGTTCGGGTGAGAGTTTGTCATCGTTCACGCCCAGAACACAGGTGAGGTCGGGTTCATCTTTTGCGGGAGCGGAGATGACCACCTTGCGTGCCCCCGCTTCCAGATGGCTATCGTATCCCGGCTTGCCATCAGCGGCTCGTTTGGTGAAAAAGCCCGTGCTTTCCAACGCGACTTCCACACCAAGATCGCCCCAGGGAAGATCCGCCGGATTACGTTCTGCACAAACGCGGACACTCTTGCCGTCGATAATCAGCGAGTTGCCATCGACTTCGACTGAACCAGGATACCGGCCCTGCACGCTGTCGTACTTCAGCAACATCGCCAATGCTTTCGGGTCGCCCAGATCGTTGATCGCCACGACTTCAAACTCGTCGTGCCGGCTTGCCAGTGCGCGAAACGTGATTCTTCCAATCCGACCAAAACCATTGATTCCAACTTTGACTGCCATTCAGATGATCTCCTCGATTCGATTTTCCGGTGTCTGACTCGAAGATAGACGTTTTGGCTTCCGGCACGTTGCATCGTCACATCATGCCAGGTTCGCTGTGGTATTCGAGTCGAACAGAAGCGTCGCATTCCTGCGGGACGAACACCGGCTGTTCTCATCAATCCCACATGAGGCTGACAATTTCGCAAACGGGTGGCGAACAGGCGGTGGATGCCAAGGCTTTCCGCTCATCAGCATCCGGCGTCCAGTATTGTTGTATGCCATTCTAATCCCCGGCGGGAACCGACACAACTAACCAATGATGTGGCATGGACATACATCAATGAGGTTTGATTTTCGGTGTGGTCGTTTCGGGTGATGGAAAGATCTTGCCCAAACCGCGCAACTTGCAACGTTACCAATGAAGGGGAAAAAGGTCTTGCGGCATCGGGGATTCTCAATATGATTCCCGCCTTTGTCCAACCCTCCGCGATCGCGGGCCAACCTCTGTTTTCTGCAGGGTTTATAGCAGTTTATCTTTTTGTGTGACATTTTTCGTTCGTGGGAGCCTATGTTTGCAGGCCGAACGATACTCATCGCGCCACAGAAGAGCGTAATACGCTCTAATCCAACTCGAATGCGTTCCTGTCGAGCGAGTCTCCAACTTGTGGTGGTTTTTTGAGTGGACTGATTACGCCGATTATGACGATAAAAACAATTGGACGTGTAGAACCGTGGGAATGATTCCCGCAAATGGTTGATGTGCAACACCGCTGGGAAAGGAAGCCAGGATGCGGATTGCCTTTTACGAAGACAGCAATGCCACCCATTTGGGTTCGATTGCCCAAATGCGACCCGTCTTTGAAGTGGTCTGTGGGCGGTATTCGCTTCGCGAACGGCTTACGAAATTCTTTCACGCAGAAAGGTGGGGAGCATTTCTGCGCAGTCACCTGGCGGAGACCTACCGCGAGGGGCATCCCTCCGCCGCCGTCAACGATTTCATCTGGTTGCGTGATGACGAAACACTTCTGATCAATGGCCGTTGGCTGCCGACAGCCGATGCCCTGGCCAATATTCAGCGTGACGAGGTTGGGTTGGTCAATGATACGGTCGTCTACCTGACACTCGATCCAATGGAAGCCGCACTGTTGGCGGAAGATTCCTGGGACGATGCCCTGCACCAGATCGCGCGGACGCGAGGATTTATGCAAGTTCCGGGAAAGCTCGCGAATCGGCCCTGGGACGTTGTGAAAAACAATCCGCAACAGTTAAAAGACGACCGCGATTTTCTTGCGGGAAAAACGGATGAGCAATTTGAACACTTCTCGGGCAGGAGTCGGACAGGTGATGGTAAGCCTCCGGCAATTGTCGGTCCTGCCGGCGAAGTCTCGATCCATCCCAATGCCAGTCTCGATCCCTTTGTGGTTATCGACACACGACAAGGGCCGGTAACGATTGACGCTAACGCACAGATTCAGGCTTTCACACGACTCGAAGGACCATGTCATATTGGACGTGGTTCGCAACTCTTCCGCGCAAATGTTCGCAGCGGCACGACCATTGGCGCGCACTGCCGTGTGGGGGGGGAAGTGGGACAGTCCATTCTGCATTCGCACGTGAACAAATACCACGATGGTTTTCTGGGCCACAGTTACGTCTGTCCCTGGGTCAACCTCGGCGCGATGACGACCAACAGCGATTTGAAAAACGATTACACACCCGTCAAAGTACCGATCGCCGGAGAACTGATCGACTCGCACGAAACAAAGGTCGGAGCTTTCATTGGTGATCACACCAAAACTGCTTTGGGAAGTCTGTTCAACACTGGCTCATCCATCGGCGTGATGAGTCTGGTTTTGCCCGGCGGGGAACTGCTGCCAAAACATATTCCGTCATTCTCCCGAGTCTGGCACGGCGAGTTGATGGACGGTTGGGATCTCCAGCGTCATCTTGCTACGGCGGAAATTGTGATGTCTCGACGCGATGAGATTCTGACACCTGCGACACGGCAATTGCTTCATTTTCTGTACGATCACACCAAGGTCGAACGGGAGGGAGCGATTCTCCGTTTTCGAGAACGTGCACAGAGGCAACCCGTCTCTGGCTGAACCGTTGGCCGGACGAAGGGATGAAGGATTCATCCTCTCGGCGTCTGGTCAGTCATACCCTTTGGACACTTGATCGTCGCGACGCTTGATATCAAGTGCAGACCTTTATCCACGAAATGGACGAACAGCCACCAATGTGATCTGACAACTTTGAGCCGGCAGCCGGTTGTGCTTGTGCGTCTTCATCAATGGTTAGCCATGAAGAGTTACGCAACCACAAAAAAGAATGGATTCTTGCACAGAGCCTTGTTGAATGGCAGTGGTCAAGGTCCACTTTCCACTCGTCCGGTACAGAATCCAACTGCTGAAGCGGCCCTTTGTCTGTTGTTCGCACTGTTTGCTGCCTGTCCATTGATCGCCGCCGGCCCGGTTGATCTGGACGATCATCGCCGCAAGATACAGGCGGAAGAGAACACGATTCTGCTGAAGTCGGTTTACCGACCGCGTGAATTCCAAATCGACCTGGAACGCGCAAAACAATCGTTGCAGAACGGGAACGCCCGCGTTGGACTGGCTTACCTTCAAAAGGTATTGAATCGCCCTGGCGATGCATTTGTGCCCGAAGGCAAACTGAAAAAGCCCGTCGGCGCACGATTTCTTGCGGAACAACTGCTTGCGAAACAAGCCGCCGAAGTGCTGGACTTTTACGAAGAACAGTATGGAGATGAAGCGGCAGTGCTGCTGAAACAGGCACGCGAAAAGAGAGACTTGCGACGTCTGCATCGTGTTGCGCGACGGTTCTTTCACACCGAGGCCGGTTTTGAGGCAACCAATCTGCTGGCGAATATCCTTTGGGACCAGGGGCAGTATCATGCAGCCGCACAATACTGGACGAAACTCGTCGAATCAGCAACACATGCCAGCCGACGTACACCAATGATCTTTCTGAAAGCGGCAGCGGCTTTGCAACGAAGTGGCGAGACTGAACGTGCCCGAATGATGATCGGTCATCTGCAGGCCGATTCCATCGACCATCCTGCTCATCCAAAGAACTCCCTTCTCGATCTGATGCGATTCAAACTCACGACTGTCACATGGCCCTGCACATTGGATTGGCCGTTGATGGGCGGCGGCGGCACGCGCAACGAGGTTGTTCTGGGAACGACGCCACACCTGACACCGCAGTGGACGCACCCGCTGATTCGAGATGATCTTTCCAGCCCAACACGGAAGAGTGTCGATCTGCTGATCAGCGGCTGGGAAGAGTCACAGGACCGAACAGGGACTTCCACCGCCATCGCCATCCACCCCATTGTAGTCGGTTCGACTGTTCTTGTGCGCGATACGGAATTTTTACAGGCATACGACCTCAACAGTGGAAAGCGGCTTTGGCGGTATCGCTGTTCCTCGTCACTGGTGCAATGGCTGGATGATGTCGCAAGAACCGATACCAGGTCGGATGTTCCAAAGTCCTCTACACCCTATCTGTCGCGCATCAATGTTCGCAGTGCATTTTTGGAGAACTCACTGGTTGGCACCATCTCGGCCGACAGAGAACGTGTCTATTGTGTCGACGCGATCGATCTGGGGAAGCGGTACAATAATCACAGCCACAACTTTCACGGTGGTCGTCCGGGTGAGGGAAGTCTCAGCCCCTACCTGCGCAATACAAACCGGCTGGTTGCGGTGAAAGTGAATGCCAATCGCCATCAGCAAGGTGACGCAAGACCCGATTGGATTGTCGGAGGGCATGAGACGGAACGTCAATTTGCCCGCGATGACCGCAATAACGACGGGGCAATTACGCTGGTCGAATTCTCCCGACCGGTCTCCGATTTCACACGCCTCGACATCGACAAGGACAAGGTGATTTCCCGCAGTGAAATCAAACGACTCGTTGCCGAATTTCAGGCCGAACAACAGGACGTCGGCATCACCCGCAATGACAATGGACTGACGGGCCATTTCTTCCTCGGCCCGCCGTTGCCCGTGCATGGCATGCTCTTCGCACTGTCTGAACACCGCGGACTGATCTACGTGTCGGCGTTGAATCCGGAGAATGGGAAGATTCTGTGGAAACAGTCACTCGGTTATACCGATCGACCAATTGAACTCGATCTGAATCGTTATTCGGCTGCCTGTCTGCCGGCAGAAAGCGATGGCATTGTTGTCTGCCCGACGCATGTCGGTATTCTGGTCGGCGTAGATGCGTTCGATGGTTCGTTGCGCTGGGTCTATCGCTGTGCGGATGACCCCGACCCTTCCGTAAGCCAGTATCGCAGCAGTTCCACTTTGAAACATTTCGGCAGCGCCAGTTTTGCGACCGCGCCACGCATTACCGGGCAACATGTGGTTTATCTTCCGGGCGAGTCAAATTTTATTCACTGCGTCTCGCTGCAAAGTGGCGAGAAACAATGGCGTATGCCGCGCGGCGACGCGGAAACCGTCGCGGGAGTCAAAGACGGCATTGTCGTGGTAATCGGTCGGCATGTTTGTCGCGGATTGTCGATTGAGGATGGACGTGAACTCTGGACAGTGCGGCCGGGTATTCCAGCCGGGCAGGGTATTCTCACCGAAGACGTGTACCTGTTACCACTCGTTTCTGGTCGTGTGGCGGCATTGAGTCTGCACGATGGCCACGAGGTCGGTTTGTCGTTGATGCCTTCGTCTGACGAGCCACGCCCTCTGGGAAATCTCGTGGGAGCCAAAGACACAATTTTGTCTGTATCACATAGCGGCATTTCCGCATTTCCGCAATCCGGCGCATTGCTTCATCGACTGGCAACCGCCACCGCAGGCAAGGCGACAGCCCCGGCAGACGTCGTCAAGCTGGCTCAGCTTGAAATGGCACTGGGGCAGGTTGAACACGCGCAACGACGTTTGCTGCCGCTGCTTTCTTTCGATTTGCAATCATCGGAAAGAGAGCGAGCCGAACAACTGGTACGGGCAATTCTGTTGCGACAACTGCACGATCAATCGGCTTCACCGGAATTGTTGGATCGCTTGCGGGAATTGGCGCGCACACCACGTGAGCGGGCGCATATTATGATGCACGAGTTGCAGATGGCGCGCATCAAACGGGATGTTCCACAGCTGATTGGTTTGACGAATTCGATCCTCGCTCTCGATCTGAAAGCCCCTCTTTCGGTTTCCAACGACAATACAGTTGTGACCTCTCCTTCAGCAGTTGTCGCACAGACCTTCAAAAAGGTACGCGAGGAATTTGCGAGTGAAGATCTGGTTTGGCTCGATTCGGAAATCACCAATCTGTCAGCAAAGGTGATTCAATCGAATAACCCAACAGACATGATCGGCTTTTTGAAAGCGTTTCCCGATTCGCCACATGCGGGAATCATGCGTAGTCGACTGGCACGACACTACACGTCCACAGGGCGGTTTCAGGCAGCGGAATTTTCGCTTCTGACGAATCTCTCCGATGTGAATGACAGCATTCGGGCCGATGCGTCGGTCCAACTTGTCGAATTGTGGGACCGGCTCGGTGCATCGCGGGATGCCGCCCGGGAGTTGAAGCGGTTGCATCGAAGCTTCAAGACGACGACGCTACCCAATGGGCAGACCATCTCAGCTTATCTGGCGGAATTCGACAAGCAGCGGCACGCGTGGCAGGTTTTCGAGCAAATGACGGGGTTTGATCGCCCTGTTCGTGAGGCGAGAATCCGTCAGACCTTGTGCCCGCTATTGAGTATTGATCCGGAACTGTTGAAGGCCGGTAAAGACAATCGCTTAACCTTCAGCGATCGTATCCCCCGTCGGCTGCGGACGCCCGAAAAAAGGTCGTTCGATCTTTACCTGATGGAGCGGGATGACAATCAGCATGTCGCAGTCATTGATCGCCAGACGGGTGTGGTGAATTCCCGGTTTGAACTGCCTGCACGCCATTCGTACCCCTACATGTCAAATCACGCGTACGTCGGTCATTTTGTGCCAGTCGGTGGGGCAGGAACAATGATGGGAGTCTCCCTGCTGGAAAGAGAACAGGGGAAACCGAAATGGAATGTTCCCTTCCATGGGAAGAAAAACAGCAGAAATCTCGCACGTGTTGGTCCATCCGGACCGACATTCTGTACGTTTCAGGCCAATCGCAAGCTGTGCGTTGCGGATCCGATTGATGGTTCGATTATCTGGCAACATGGCTACATGGATAGCAGGGGAGGCCTTTCAAGTGACCCCACAGCCGGGGTAATCGGCGATGACAAAATCATGGTTTCGTTTGCCTCTGATCGGCTGTCTTACACGGTTTACGATTCCAGGTCGGGTCAGGTTTTGCGCACCGGGCGACTCAAAAGCGACACGAAACGTCATCGGCGTGTGTTTGGGCGGATGATGTTCTTCCTTTCCAGCGAACACAATGTCCGTCGTTTCCAGATTTGGGATCCGCTCACCGACAAGATCGTGTTCGACCGCCCCGCCTACGAAATGTTCCCGTACCGTGTTTTTGTCGCGGTCACCCCCGAGCAGGAAGTCGCGATGGTCACCGCACCGAATCGGTTGCAGATCGTCAATCCCCGGACACTCGAAGTCAAAGCCGATGTCGAACTTGGCCAGGCTGACTTACACAACATTTCATCCATGCGAGTCTTTTCCGATCAGGACCGCTACTACGTCAACATCCAGCACGGTGAAGGACTGTCACGGTCGCGACGTGTCGATACGTACGTTGGCGAAACGTTTCTTCCCGTCACTCATATGCTCGGCGATGTCTATGCAATCGACAAGACCAGCCAAACGATTCTGTGGCAGCGGTGGTTTCCTCAGCGCTCCTTCTTCCGATTTCCGGGGTTCGAAATGCCGATGTTGATCTCCGCCAGTTGGGTGCACGATCGCATTCATTCAAGCCGTCATTCGATGGCATTTGAGGTCATCGATGGCGCCACGGGTGAGACGATCGGTTCGCGGGACAACCTGATGATGGATCGCCTGACGAGATTCGAGTGCGATCCGGAGCGAGGGGAAATTCGGTTGCTGGGACCGAAAGGGGTTGTTCGAATATCAACAGTCTCCCGCTAAAGCGTATTACGCTCTTCTGTGCCGGGATGAGTGTCGATGGGGTTACACATACAGGCTCCCCACGACAGAGACGTCCACCAGAAGGGAAACTGCCTGGTGGACCATCAAGACGAAAAAGTTGGGCTTGATGAAGTTACAAGGAGCGACAACGGAGCGGGTTATGTCAATCCGCCCCCCCTCAACAAAGCTTTGGAAAAGCTCCAGGGCAGCCGATTTTTCACGATCACAGTCACTTTTTCTCGGAACGGTTGACCGCCTGTTTCTCTTTGGTAGTATGAAGTTACGTGACAGAGTATCACCTCGCTTTCCGCGAGAGATCCTGTCGAAAACGAATGAACTTCTATTCATTTTCGGGAATAACGGACGCTTCTTTTTCCAGTTATCTCCGATCTGAAACCATCTGCAAGTTCTGGCCTGGGGTTGTAAGGCCTCTGACCGTTCCTCTCGATTGTCGGAACAGATGAAGTGATGTCTGGCGGATTATTATTGATTTTTCTTCTCGCTGTCGTGTTGTTGCTGATGATACATGGGACAATCCCGTCGGTCATGCAGAGAACATACGCAGGGACCACCGGATTTCCGGCCCCTCAGCGGCCTCTTTATTCCCCCTCGCCGGTGTGTCACGTCCGAACCACAATTTCGCATCCGTTGGATTTTCCGGTTTACGCAAACATGAATTCCATCAATCCCGAAATGGATTGTTGCCAAAACGGATGGCTGTGTCGAACGTAAAGAGTTGCCCCCAAGATGTTATCGGCTACCGATGACAAGCCGGTTGGCGATGGTGGAATGATCGGCGATCGAGCGACAGTTTTGTCGTTTTCGACAATGTGGCGGATTTTCTCCGTTCATATTTTTCGGGACAGACAACTCCATCTCAACGATCTCTCTGGCTGATTGTGCTCTCCTTATTCCCGTAACAGAAACAGAGACAACCGAAGTTCGGTCGTCCGCTTTGATCGCGGCAGGAATTCGTGTTGCGAGGGGGGGGAGTGGGGATGGCAAACGAGTGGATTTTCGCTGGGGCAGGACTGGCCACGGGTGGTGCTGTTGGTTTCCTTTTGGATCGTCTCCGTCAGGGAGGAGCGTACAAGTCGCGCGATGTGCTGCTGGAACAGGCGAAAACAGAAGCCGAAACCATCAGAAAGTCGGCCGAACTGGAAGCCAGGGAGGAACTGTTCAATCGCCGTGAAGAATTGGAAAAGGAGTTGAACTCCGCTCGTGACGCCGTGCGAGATCAAGAGCGAAAACTTGACAAACGAGAGGCCGTACTGGAAGAGCAGACGTCCGATTTCCAGAAAAAGGAGCAGATGCTGCAGGTCACGCAGACTAAACTGGCCGAACGCTCCAAAGCGGTTGATACCCGGGAAGCGGAACTGGATCGCATCATCAAGGAAGAACAGGAACAACTTTATCAGATCAGCGGACTCAGCAGGGATGCCGCCAGGGAGATGCTGCTGGAACGCATCGAGCGGGAGTTAAAGAACGAAGCTGGAACCCTCATCCTGAAACATCAGAATGAAATCAAAGAGAAGTGCGATCAGGAAGCCCGCGAAATGCTCGGCATGGCGGTGCAGCGTTACGCGGCAGCTCACACTTCCGAATCGACGGTTTCGACGGTCGACATTCCCAGCGACGAGATGAAGGGCCGAATTATCGGGCGCGAAGGCCGTAACATCCGTGCGTTTGAAAAGGCAACCGGCGTCGATGTGATCGTGGATGACACGCCGGGTGTGGTGGTCGTCTCCGCGTTCGACACGGTGCGTCGGCAGATCGGGAAACTCTCGCTGAACAAACTGATTCAGGATGGCCGCATTCATCCCAGCCGGATTGAGGAAGTCGTTACCGAAACCGAGCGCGAAATGGATGACCATATTCGCAAACTCGGGAACGAAGCTGCTCAGGAGGCGGGAGTCCTCGGTCTGCATGAGAAGCTGATTGACCTGATGGGGAGACTGCATTTCCGCACCAGTTACAGTCAGAATGTGTTGCGGCATTCCATTGAGGTCAGCTACCTCACCGGATTACTGGCCGAACAACTCGGCCTGGATGGGCAATTGGCAAAACGGTGTGGATTTCTGCATGACATCGGCAAAGCGGCAGATCACGAAATGGAAGGTGGCCACCCGGCTGTTGGAGCGGACCTGCTGAAACGATATGGTGAAGCACGTGAAGTTGTACACGCTGCGGCGGGGCATCATGACGACATCCGTCCCGAGTACATTTACACCGTCATTGTCGCGGCAGCCGATGCGATTTCCGCATCCCGACCTGGTGCACGTCGCGAAACGTTGGAGAAATACGTTCGCCGACTGGAAGAACTGGAGGCTATTGCCTGCGGTTTTCCGGGTGTGGAACAATCGTACGCGGTTCAGGCGGGACGCGAAATCCGTGTGATTATCGATTCCAAAGAGGTTAACGACCGCGAAGCCGCCAAAATGAGCCGGGACATTGCCAAGGCGATTGAGGAGACAATGACCTACCCGGGCGAAATTAAGGTAACAGTGCTGCGGGAAACGCGAGCGGTGGAATACGCGAGGTAGAGCTGGAACTGAGAAAAAGCTTGCGGCAACACTCTTGTGTGCCATATCTCACAGAATAGAGAAGTCACATCAGAATTCATCTTAACCTTGAAGGCAAATGAGGTTACAAGACCAGACCTAACCGTCAGTCAACGTCTCGGACCTTGCTCTCCGTGGAATCGGGATCAACATCCGCACTCGCTGCTGATATTCACGGTAATCATTACCCAGCTGCTCTGCCAGCGTTTTCTCTTCCAGATGCAATCCCACTACGATGTAAATTGTCAGGTACAACGACAGGCTGAAGTGTGTCAGCGACATGCAGGGCGTGCACCACAGGCCAACCAGAAACCCGAGCTGCAGCGGGTGGCGGACAAACCGATAGAAATACCGTTCGGTGAAACTGGCCGTTGGCTCGGCGCGATTCATCATGTAGCAGAATGTTTGCTGCAGTCCGAACAGTTCAAAGTGGTTGATGAGAAATGTCGTCGTCACTCCAAGCAGCCAGCCACTAATTTGCATGATGTTCAGGATCGGGACCAGTGTTGTCCCATGGAAATCCCACAAAGCGCCCGGAACAGGCTGCAGGGCGAAACAGATAAAGCACATCATCAGCCCGGAAATCAGAACGTATGTACTCCGTTCTACCGGCTGGGAAACGACCTTGTTCCAATTCCGTTTGAATTCCGGACGAGCCATAATGGAATGCTGCAAGCCAAAGATGGCGACCACCAGCGCGTTCAGAAACCAACCGGCATAGGTGTGTGTTGCGGCGCGGGAATCGATGTGGACGGGCATGAACCACCAGCCACCGACATAAAAAACGAAAAACGTCAGTCCCCCCAGGCCGATGCAATACGAAAGAACGCCGTATGCAAAAACAACGTAGCGATTCATGCGGATTTCCCGGATCGAACTGCAACAGGCGTGAGGGCGTTTGACCGAATCACATTTTATAGCCGCAAACGGATAAGTGTGGCGTCTTTTGATCGGCTATGCACGAAAAGGTAAGCGGCTCTAACGCATCCGTCAATCACGTCATGCGAAAACAGAGGGAATTCCGGCAGAATTCACCTGCATCGGGGGCAACCGAATAAAAAACAGGGACAAACAAAGTCGCCTGCCCCTGTGTTGAAGAATTGTCGTCTGCTCGATCGGCAACGGTTTATCTTGGCGTCTCTGCACCGGCACACCGGATCAGATGGTCGTGGTCAATGTAGACGACATCTGTAGTCTGGTCCTTGTGCGAGAAGGGAATCGGCCAGTCGGAGCGAATCACTTTCTCGTAGTAAACCGTGCATTTGTAGTGACAGTGATGGATTCTTGCCGGGCCAACCAGCGGGAAAAACCGACATTCATCGATGCGGTCCACAATCGGCTCAACGACAATACGCACATTGTTTCGAGCCGTCTCAGCCAGGAAGGGAACTCCCCCTTCAGTGCTGTCCGGCAGTGATCGCATGACTTCGTCCGGCGTTGGGGGATCAAGACAATGCAACGGGGCATGCTCTCCCTCAACCGGGTCCAGAATTGGAACTTTTCCATAACGTTCCTCTTCGTGGTAAGTGTCTTCAATCAGTTGACTCCAGTATGCGGGAACAGGAATCGGTGGGCCAGTTTCCCAGAAGACCATGAAGTTCCAAATGGTCCCCAGGAATCCACCAGTCAGCGTGCAGCCGGAACTGGAAAAGGTGAACAGGCAGACGCATGTCAGCAGTGTTAATCGACGAAGCATTTTCTTCAACATTTCAAACCCTCATCAGAGGCGGTCCACAGGAACCATCACGGCTCGGTCCTTGAGCCGTCTTTTCTCTTATCGAACCAAATGCGCCGTAAACTTGTGAAGTTTTTCCGGTTTTAGCGATTCTGACGAAAATGCGCCAGATACGGATCTACAAGATTAACAATAGCCGTTGGTTAGTCCGACGGACTTTTATCTGTGGTGGCTTGAGCCTCATTTGAAACTGTAATGGCAGTGTGAAGGCAAATGTGGCTTGCAATAAAGCCCATTGACGAAAACAGACGACCGGATTGCGCCGATCGCCTGTTTTCCTGTTAACTCAAATGGTCAGTCCCAGTTTTTGGGATTCATGAACCACCACCATTTCGAGGTTCTTGGTTTGAAGTTCAAATTCCAGTAGCCATCGTCCCACTCCAGTTGCACTTGCCGCCATCCCAGCGGGATTTGTGGATAGGGATAGAATGGACCAATATAAGGCCAGGCACTGGCACTGTACTGGCTGGGATACTGCACCCCGGCGTAGTTCGGGTATGCCGCGTAACTCGGCCAGGCGTGGTCCGGCAGATTTGGTGAGTTCGAGACATTGTTGGGCATTCCACCGGCCTGGGGACCACCATTCGCCATCGGGCCATGTGGGAACATCGAGTTGGTTCCGGCTGCACCGGGCGGGCCAAATGTCGGTTCGCCAGGACGTGCCTGCGGCTGATAATTCGCAGGATGGTAATACGGAAGCCATGGATTTCTGTCAGCTCCCGTGACTGGTGGCTGACTGGTCGCATTGTCTTGCGGATTGGTTTGAGCAATGTTTCGCGTCAGCGGTCCATGAAGTTGTCGACGGTCGCCAGGCGATTCATCTGGTCCGGTTAAATTTTCCACCGGATCATTTTCTGAAGGAGGTGCGGCGATCGTCAAACGGTTATCCACAGACTGGACGCCGGGCACCTTCATCACGACCTCGGATGCATTCATCCATTGTTGTTGCGTCGCCACCGAACCGAGCAGTTGTAACTGCCCTTGCTGGAAGCGGATTTCGATGTCATAACCAGTCAAACCGGCCTGAGCCAGAGCCGAGGCGACTTGTTCAGCCATTGCCTGATTATGGCGGGAAATCGCGTCGTCATCATTGTTTTGCGGACCTGGTTGTTCCGCCACGCGACCGCCGTTGCCGGTCATCAGCAACAATTGGTTGTCGACACGTTGAACGCCTTCAACATTGGCCAGAACCTGTGACGCAAGCTGCTTTTGTTGCGGGTCGCTGATTTTCCCCAACAGTGTCGCAACACCGTTCTCAAATTTGATTTCGATATCGTATCCACGCAGACCAGCAGCGACCAATGCCTGACCGATCGACTCTGCCATCTTTTGATTGTATTGAGTGATCGAGTTTCCATCGGCCGTCTGGACCCGGCTTCCTGTTGCTGGAGATTTCTCGCCAGAAACCTGCAGGATGTTACCGTTGCGTCTGTTTCCTCGATTGAAGACCCGATTGACCTGCTGATCAATGGGGATTCGTGTATCGACCAGTTGCAGCATATTGTTGACACGATACACCTCAGGCAGCGCCTGAACGGCTTGTGACGCACGAACCCGATGTGTCTCATCGCGAACGACGCCATTCAGGGTGGCAATACCGTTGTTGTAATCAATCTGCAGGTTGAAGCCGGTGATTTTGGCGACCTGCAATGCCTGCGCAATTTTTTGCGCCACCGCCTGATTGACATTTTGTACCGGTGCGTAGGCTCCATTTGAAGGGACCTGCTGCACGGGCGAATTCGCCGCGGGCTTTCGTGACGTTTTGGACTTGATCCAGGAGAAGGGGCCAGCCATGGCAATACTGGGGGCGAAGGCGAGAATCGCCAAGACGAATGTCCATTTCGCAGACCTGAACATCAAAATCACTCCTTGTATATTGGGCATCATCCCGATTCGAATCGGGTTGCAGGGACAGTCCAGACCCGGAACGGGCGCAGGATCTGTGCTCCTGTTTGTATTGATCGGACGGACTAGTGGGTTTAGACCAATTATTCTGATTATTTCGGCAGAATTACTGCCAGAGCGGACAGAAATGTTTATGCCTCGGCCAGTGGCAGTTTCCTCCGGAAGCTGCTATCTTACCTGATTCTGAATTTGACCCCGTTTCGGAATCCGTTCGCGAAGGACAGACAAATGGCTCGCAAGACAGCCAGTCGAAAAGAGTTACGAAAACAAGTGGAAGCGGCTGAAGCGGCCGAGGCGAAGGCGCCAAAGAAAAAGAAGAAGGCCACCAGGAAGAAAGCCACCCGCAAGAAGCGGACGAAGAAGGAAGCCGTCGAACGACGCAAGCTGATGTGGGGGGTCTTCAGTGCCAGTATGAAGGAAGAGGGACGGTACCCCTACTTCGAGAGAAAAGAGGCGGACAAAAAGATCGAACAGCTCCGAGCGAAATCGAGCAAGCTCTACTTCATCCAGGCTGTCAAAGAGGTGATTACCGAGCCACTGCCAACACCTGAAGATGAGGAGTAGTGGCCGTCAAGATTAAAATTTGGGTTCGGTAAAGTTGCAAGAAGCGACAACAAAACGGGTTATGTCAATCCGTACCCCAAAACAAAGTTTTGACAAGGCAGTAGCGTGTCGCCGAATTGTGCTGATCAGGCAACAACGACATGCATGTGGCAGTTACTGACCAATAGCGCGTGAAAAAAGCACCCCAATGAGAGGGTGCTTTTTTGTTGTATTCTCACAGGTCGATCTGACGGAAAGAATCAGAGACCTTGCAGGCGGGCGATGCGAGCGCGTCGCTCCGCGCGGCGACGAGCACGACGCTTTTGATCACTGGGCTTTTCGTAGTATTCGCGACGACGCATTTCTTTCTTGATGCCCGCATGCTCAACCAGCTTACGAAACCGTTTGACGGCATCGTTAATCGATTCATTCTCGCGTAACCGCAACCTTACCACAAATTGCTCCTTTGCTTTTCAATACTGTACTGTACTGTTTTCAAAACTTCTATGTGCAACGATAACCTGCCATCGAACTGGTTTTGAAAAAGTTCCCAAGTGTCCTGATACGTTTTTTTATTTCATATGACGCAGAAGCGTTTCCAAAATCAGACGATTTGCGTGACCACTCCCTTACAGGAAGTGTGGGGCTTTCGACAAACACCAAAGTCGGCTGTTGTCCGAAAATCCGTTGTCACTGCTATGTGACAATACCAGAGAATTTCTTCTCGAATTCCCGCAACGCTCGGACCACGAATGGCATCTTTGTCATGTTTCGCCAGAATCACCAAAAGCTGTACCGCAATCGACGAATTCATCCTGCCGATTGGCGAAGCGTTGTGCAGGTTATCAAAATCTCGCTATAAATCCAATGGATTTCGTGATTATCTTTGCCATTTATTGCGAGCCAGATTTAACTGTAGCGGCCTTCACACGGTTATTACAGTTCCAGATGAGGCTCCAGCTGCTACAGATAAAAGTTCGTCGGACCAAAGCGAACTCCGCTCTTCTGCGCCGCGATGGGCGTCGTTTGGCCTGCAAATACAGGCCCCCCGCGAGCCAGAGACGTCATAACAGAAGGGAAACTGCTTTAGAAAAATCACCACTTCATCCTCTATTCAGCGACAATCCCCAGACGCTGCAATTTTCCAAAGCATTCGTCCCGTTCGCGACAACGTTTCAGCTCTTTCCAGGTTTCATCCTGCACAGTCAGAAAATCAGCTTTGCTGTAGGGCGGTGTTTTGCCTTCCTTTCCTGCGGATTGCATTAGTCGGGCGATCAGTTCACGATCCAGGCGAGTCAGGAACATCGCCCCCATGCGATAATCTTCAAACGCCTCCCACACGACCGGAAACAGCGGCTTGACGATCTGTTCCCCAATCGTGCGACTGTAATCCCGAATCTCCTGCTGAGCATGCACATCCATTCGCAAGCTGAGGAAATGCAGCAGGTTATGTAAATCAATTTTCCAGTAAGCCTCGGTGTAGGTCGCCAACGGCAGATCTTTGCGAGCCTGTTCACGGGCGACTCCCATCTCCAGGCGGGCTTCATACGTCGATTTCGTCAGTGCATGGAGTTCCTGCTCGGAAGCAGTCAGCTTCTCACCCATGTCCGTTGGCAGCAATTCTCCACTTCCCTGTCGGTTGGACGCGGCCTGTGACCGCCATTCATCCGGTCGGGTCGTCTGGGCAGAATCGATCGCCACTGAATAACGTGTGCTGTATTCATTCACGTTGGCTGTGCGATGGCGAATCCATTGTCGCCAGCAGTCCATTGGCACCCGAACCAGAATTTTGATTTCGGCCATTTCAAACGGTGTGGTGTGTCGATGCCGCAGCAGATAGCGGATCAGAGTGCGATCATCGGAGACCTTTTTCGTACCCGCTCCGTAACTGACGCGAGCCGCCTGCACGA
The DNA here is from genome assembly GCA_028284145.1 of Planctomycetaceae bacterium. Taxonomy (GTDB): domain Bacteria; phylum Planctomycetota; class Planctomycetia; order Planctomycetales; family Planctomycetaceae; genus JANQSH01. The sequence goes on from JANQSH010000168.1 coordinate 74,722, forward strand.
CGGAACTGTCATCTCCCATTACATCAACGAGGCAGACGAACCCGTCATCCAGTACCGGAAACTTCTTCCAGCGGAGTTCTTCAACCAGTTCTTCACGCTCGCCCATGACTTTGCCTCTCACCAATTTTCAGCAGAATTTGGGAAGCTCCACTTGTAGACCATCGCATTGAGAATTTCCACCGCATTGAGAATAACCACCTGGGCAGAGTCAGAAATTTGCCACAGTGAGAAAAGTGGATACAGGCAGAATATGGTCATGTCTTCAGAATTGGCTATGATGTCAGCAGAGTGATCCAACCCCACAAGCCCCAATAGTTCAACAGGAGCATGTCGATATGCCCAATGTGACGATTTCCGTACGCGACAATGGTCCTTTTCTGGTTTCCGGCCCGCTGACGATTACTGATGCTGAAGGCGACAATTTTGATCTGGGTGAAAAAGAGACCATCGCACTGTGCCGCTGCGGTGAATCGAAGAGCCGCCCCTTCTGTGATGGCACCCATAAACAGTGCGGCTTTGTGTCGGCGGAGCGTGCAAGTTGACCTTCCGCCTGGCTGCCACTTAATCGAGTGGAGTCCGAGGAGTGACAATGTACGCTACTGCCTTGTCAAGGCTTCGTTTTGGAGTACGGATTGACATAACCCGTTCCATTGTCGTTCCTTGCAACTTCATCAACCCTTCTTTTCAGTCTTGACGGTCCACTGGTTTGGAATCGTCTGGACTGAAATAGAGCAGTTTACCTTTTCGTGTGACGGTTTTCGCTCGTGGGGGCTCTGCATTTGAAGGCCAAAAATTAGCCATCGCGCCACAGAAGAGCGGAATACGCTCCAGGCATCGGACAGCCTGCATCATTCTGCTATGAGTTCCCGGGGTAACTCAGTTCACTCTAATATGGGGGGAGTCCATTCTTTCTGGCATACCCTGGACCCCGCCTGCGCGGGGATGACGTTCTTCCTGGTGTGGACTTGTCCTTACCTGGGATGACCTGGCTTCGGGACTGCGTGTTGCTATCACGCCCCAACCACCCCCAAAGAGCATTGTGGCGGTCGGGGCACTCGCCAGTTTCAAATGGTTCAATCACTTTTTCGCCGCCCGTGGGTTGTTCAGTCTGGCAACGGCCCATGCTGTGGGCTATCAGTCCTCACGAAGGTAAGGGAACCTGAAACCAATCCGGTTTCCTTAACTCTATTCCCGAAACACGTCGAGAGTTTGCCATTCCAACAACAAAATTTCAACGACAAACCTGATCACCCGAACGTTGACCAGACATTCATAATCAATGTCAGCAATGCCGCGGCATACAAACCAGCAATTGTATCGTCAATCATGATGCCGAATCCGCCGCCCGCCTTTTCTGTCAATTTGATGGGCCACGGCTTGAAAATGTCGAAGATGCGGAACAGTACGAACCCAATGATGGCGGATGTCCAGGTGATCGGCTCGAAGAGAAAGACGATGGGAAAAGCGGCGATCTCGTCGAACACAATCTGTCCGGGGTCATCTTTGGCGAACTTGCGATTGGCTGAGCCACAGATAAAAACCCCGATGACAAACAGCACAATCGTGACAATGCCGATTCGAAAGGAGACCTGCCCTCCGGCACCAGGGGGATCGCCGAACAATGTCTGCAGACACCAGACCAGGCCCGGTCCCCAGAGGCTGCCGACCGTCCCCGGCATGATTGGGAAATACCCTACGCCGAATCCGGTAGCCAGCACCATCGCAATTTTCGACCAGGACGCTTTCATTCCATTATCTTTTCACCAAAACTGTTGAACATCTCCCACCGATGATTGCCCAAAGAATAGCCGGGGCGTGGCGAGGGGGGAAGGAAAGACCTCCAAATTGGCCACAAATCAATCAAGGGAAGGACTTTTTGTCGTCAATGACTGGAATGGTAATGCCCATTGGCTATCAACTACAATGTCGCGGTGAATACTCTTGGGATGTTTGCCGATTGTTGTAAATCCCTGAGCGAGAGAGATTCGTTCCGAGATCTGGAAAGAGAAATTTCACAATGGCTGAAGCTGAAGACGTCAAGCTGAGTAAATTAGAACACCTGAAAGCGGGCAGCCGCCAATTGCGTGGCACCATCGCTGAAGAATTACAGAATGATGAGCCGCAGTTTTCCGGCGATGCCGCTCAATTGCTGAAGCATCATGGATCGTATTTGCAGGACAATCGCGACGAACGAAATCGCAAAGATGAAGATGGCAATAAGCTGGGAAAAGCCTTTAGCTGTATGGTCCGCACGCGGATTCCAGGCGGCCGGGTGACGGCTGAGCAATTTCTGGCAGAACTTGATTTGTGTGAGGAATACGCCAATGGCACCGTGCGGGTAACGACGCGGCAAGGCTTTCAATTGCATGGCGTTTTGAAGAGTGACATTCGCGAAGTCATTCGGGGTATCAACAAGTCGAAATTGACGACGCTCGCCGCCTGCGGGGATGTTGAGCGAAATGTGATGTGCTGTCCGGCCCCGTACAAGAACAATTCAGTCCGTCAGCAGATGCAGGATATGGCGGACGCATTGGCCGAACATCTCAAACCTCAAACGACTGCCTATTATGAAATCTGGCTGAAAGATGACGACACGGGAGAACAGGAAAAGGTCGACGAATTCAAACCGGTCGAAGAACCGATTTATGGTGAGCGCTATCTGCCGCGAAAGTTCAAAACCGCGATTGCGTTGCCGGAGGATAACTGCATCGATATCTACACGCAGGACCTTGGTTTTCTGGCGATTGTCGAAGGAGAGGAAGTGGTCGGTTATAACGTCATCGTCGGTGGTGGTATGGGCATGACTCCCGCACTCAAGAAGACGTTTCCGGCCGTTGGACAGAAGATGACCTGTGTGCGACCTGATCAAGTGTTGCAGGTGGCCGAGGCGATCGTGAAGGTCCAGCGCGATTTCGGCAATCGAGTGGATCGCAAAGTCGCCCGGATGAAATACCTCATTGCCGATTGGGGATTGGAGAAATTCAAGGCGAAGGTCGAAGAGTATTTCGGCACCGCTCTTCCCGAACCGCATCCCACTGATGTCCATGACGTGGACGACCACATCGGTTGGCATGAACAGGGGGATGGCAAATGGTTCCTGGGTATCAACGTTGAAAATGGACGCATCAAAGACGAAGGGGAGTTGCGGCTCAAAGCGGCGTTGCGGACGATCATCGGCAAATACAAGATGGAAACCCGGCTCACTGCATTGCAGGCGGTCATCCTGTGCGACATCGAAGAGTCACAGAAGAACGACATCGATACAATCCTTGCCGAACATGGTGTCAAACCGGCCGAAGAGTTATCATCTGTACGGCGCTATTCGATGGCCTGTCCCGCGTTGCCGACCTGCGGGCTTTCCGTTACCGAATCAGAACGAGTCATGCCTCAGGCGATCGATCAACTCGATGACGAGCTGGCCAGACTCGATCTTGCGGATGAGCGGATTGCCGTGCACATGACCGGCTGCCCGAATGGTTGTGCGCGACCGTATACGCCGGACATTGGTTTGGTCGGCAAGGCGAAATTGAAGTACACGATGTACCTTGGCGGGAATGCGGAAGGGACGCGACTGGCTTTCCTTTACAAGGATATGGTGCCGCTCGAGGAAATCGGTTCGACGCTCGCTCCGGTCTTCGCCTTCTTCAAATCCGATCGGCAAAACGGTGAGTCGTTTGGCGACTTCTGCAACCGGCAGGGGCTGGAAGCCTTGACGACATTCGCTGATCAATTTGCCTCGGACTGACCTTCCATCGCCGGTCCGATGAAATCCATCCGACGGAATGAGAACGAGTTGCATTTTTTGCTTGACCCTGTGCCTTGGCCGCGATAAAGTAGCCTCGATCCAAGTCCTGCGCGGAACGCAGGGCGAAAATCTGGAACAGTCATGAACCGAAACCTGCGACTAAACCCTGGCCTTTTGCTTTGCCCCCAGGATTTTGGGAGGTCTTAGGTTCGTTCTGCATCTGTTCATTGCATAACATTTACCCCGGACCCTCTCAGGTTCGGGGTTTTTTTGTTGCTTTCGCATTCCCCGATCTTTTCTGAAATGGTTCCAACTGCCAGCTGGAGATTTTTCGATGACGGCCGACAACATGGACACGATTACCATCTTCGACACAACCTTGCGTGACGGCGAACAGTCTCCCGGCTGCAGCATGAACACGGCCGAAAAACTGGAAGTCGCGAAGGCACTGGTCGAACTTGGTGTGGATGTCATCGAAGCCGGTTTTCCAATCGCCTCCCCCGGCGATTTTGAAGCGGTCCAACAGATTGCCCGTAAGTATGGTGATCGAGCGCAAATCTGTGGATTGGCTCGTTGCCGGACCGAGGATATTGAACACGCACGGGATGCGTTGCAGGATGCTGAAAACGCACGGATTCATGTCTTTCTCGCGACCAGCTCGATCCATCGAAAATTCAAATTGAAGATGGACAAGGAAGAGATCATCAAGACGACCGTCGAGATGGTTCAACTGGCGAAAAGCAAATGTGACAACATCGAGTTTTCCCCCGAAGATGCGGCTCGAACGGAACTCGATTTCCTGTGCGAAGTTGTTGAGAAGGCGATTGCTGCCGGTGCGACGACCGTCAACATTCCCGATACGGTTGGCTACGCGACGCCCGCCCACTTTCACACCGTCATTCGCACCTTGAAAATGAATGTGCCGAATATCGATCAGGCGGTCATCAGTACGCATTGCCACAACGATCTCGGGCTGGCGGTGGCGAACAGTCTCTCTGCTGTGGAAGCAGGAGCACGACAGGTGGAATGCACCATCAACGGTCTGGGCGAACGAGCGGGTAACGCCGCATTGGAAGAAGTGGTGATGGCCATTCGCACGCGTGGCGATTACTACAAATGTAAAACGAATATCGACTCGACGAAGCTCTACCCCACGAGCCATCTGGTCTCGTCGATCACCGGCATGCGTATTCAGCGAAACAAGGCAGTTGTCGGGCAGAATGCTTTTGCTCACGAGGCTGGTATCCACCAGCATGGTATGTTGCAGGACAGCTCGACTTACGAGATCATGCGTCCGCAGGATGTCGGCTTTGTCGGGACGAATCTGGTACTGGGCAAGCATAGTGGTCGCCATGCCTTTCGCGATCGGGTTGTCTCTTTGGGGCATAATCTCGATGACGAAGCGCTCGAAACCGTCTTCCAGGATTTCATCGAACTGGCCGACAAGAAGAAGGAAATCTACGATGCCGATATTACTGCATTAGTCGAAAACCGTGTGGGCGACACGCACGACCACTGGACGATCAAAAGTTTTCATGTCTCCTCCGGCATCGACACCATCCCCACCGCCACGGTCGATCTCGATTGCGAGGACGGTGAACATCACTGCGATGCCGCCATTGGTGATGGTCCGATCGATGCGGTGTTCAAGACGCTGGAGCGGATCACCGGCCTGTCGGCACGGTTGGAAGATTTTCAGGTGCGTGGCGTGACGAGTGGAAAAGATGCCCAGGGTGAGGTGTCTGTCGCAATTTTACACAACGGCAAAACATTCCGCGGTAAAGGGGTGAGTACCGATATCATCGAAGCGAGTGCCCGCGCCTATTTGAAAGCACTCAATCGAGCGGAGGCGGAAAAAATTCCTGGCGGCGACACAACACGTCGCGGTGTGTGACGTTACGACATGATGTGTCGCTTTCCATTGTTCGACGTTCATCCCGCGATGTGTAGCATCGCGGCTATTTTTTTGGATTTCCAGGTTTTTCGTGTTATAAACCTGAAACGACAACGCCTTGAAATCCAGTACCAGGGGTGAAACCACACGTTCGCCTTTTCTCCATCCTCTCTTATTGGAGCCCCAAAATCATGTTCGCCACACAATGGAAACCCATGCTTGCTCTGACAGTTGCGGTTTTGTTCCTCGGCCCGGACGCAGGTCTATTTGCCGCAAAACAGACACCTCCGGATGACGCAGCCGCGGGACCAGGTTGGACCGTCAGCGAAGCAAAGGCGTTTGTTGGTAAACCATTGGGTGTTGTCGTCATGGAAATCCAGCGGCAGAAACCGATTTCGGTCTACAACGACCTGCAGAATTTCTTCATTGTGGGGGAAGACTCGAATCGCGTTTTCTATCCCGTTTATGTCAGCAATTCTCAAAAAGACTCCGGAAGGTTCGGTCGGAAAACAGACAGCATCAAGGCACAGTTCCTGTTTCAGGGTGAAACGCCTCTCAAACTGGAATTTGTTTCGCGCGATGGTGAAAAAGTATCGCACACTCTGCAGCCGGAGAAAATTCATAACCAGTATAAGGATGAACTCTTTTCCTGGTGGCGGAATTATTATCAGGAAGCACAACGTAAGGCCCGGCTGGGCGACTATCCGCCACAACTGGAAACATACCTTGTTACCATGCTGGCGCGGCGGTTTAATTTCCAGCAGCCAACACTCAACCATCGCTGGTCGGGCCGTCAGGATTTGGATCAAATCCTCGGCATTCTGATGGGAGCAGAGTCGATTCGCGTCGCAATGCAGCGGGATACGTTACTGGGGGAAACCGACCGTCTGGAGTCGGCCGATCAACCACTGCCCAAACCGACGAATCTGCCACCGGTTGATCTGCCGGAATTTGACAAGGATGCGGCGGTCGAGCCGATTGCCTTGCATGTCCCGGCGGAATGTTTTTATGCCCGTTGCGGCAGCTTTTCCAACTTCCGCTGGCTCCGATCGAAAGTGGATATCTGGGGAACACTGGCCCGCGACTTGACATCAGTCCGTGGGCTTGACTATGGAATTCAAACCACGATTGAGCAGCAGCTCGCGCTGAAAGAGACATTGCTTTCCAAAATGCTGGGTGATGCCGTCATCTCCGACGTAGCCATCATCGGAATGGACCCCTTTTTCAAAGCCGGTTCTGCCTCGGGTATTCTGTTTGAAGCCCGCAGCAGTACAATTCTGAAATTGCAGTTGGACAAAATCCGTACCGAAGCAATTGCCGGTGTCGACGGGGCAACTTTGCAAGACATCTCGATCAACGGTAAGGAAGTCTCGCTTGCTTCAACACCCGACCATCGTGTTCGTTCTTACTATGCCGTGCATGGCAAGTATCACCTCGTCACCACTTCGCGAACACTCGCAAAGCGTTTCCTCGAAGCCAGTGCCGGGGATGATTCGCTGGGTCGGCTGGATGAATTTCGTTACGCCCGCAGCAAAATGCCTTTGGCCGATGGACACGATGCGTTCCTTTACCTCTCTGATCCATTTTTCCGAAATCTTGTCGGTCCGCATTACCGTGTCGAAATGACACGTCGCATGCAGGCTTTGGCCGAACTGGAACTGACGCAACTGGCACGAATCACTGCCGAGGCAGAAGGACAGCCTGCTGAGTCAATCCTCGATTTAATTGCCGGTGAATATCTTCCTGATGATTTCGAGAATCGACCGGATGGCAGCCAGGCGGTCCTTGTGGATGATGTCGCGAGTGACTCCTTGCGTGGTGTACGTGGCACATTCCTGCCCGTTCCTGATATCGAAATCGAGCAAATTACAGAATCGGAGACGGAAGCTTATCGCGAGTTTGATAATTACTACCGCAACCAGTGGCGACGGATGGACCCGGTCATCATTGGCATTCACCGCAAACAACTCGACGACGCTTCCACGGAACGGATTGTTCTTGATATTCACATCACGCCCTATGCTCGTCAGCATTACGAAACGCTGGCTCAGTTTCTTACCAGGCCAGATAAGAAGTCTCTTGCCAACATCAAAGGCGATTTGCTTTCAGTGCAGGCCCGTATCGACTGGGGAGGACTGCTTGGCGGTGGAGGATTTCCATTTCATCTGTTTGCCGGCTATCAGGATTTTGACCCGAAATTTGAAATCAAGGATGGTTACGTCTCTATTCCAAAAAATCAGGACGACATGTTTGTCTATTATGGTGCCAGACCGGGGTTCTGGCTGTTCGGTCACGATCCGACCAAGAAACCAGACGAAGACGGATATATCGAGTCGACCGAACACTGGACGCGTCATGCACGATTAACCGGGGATATTCACACCGCATCGCATCGGAGGGATGTCCTCGAAAAAGTGACACCCCAACTGAAGTTCATCGAAGCCGAACGAGATGCGCAGATTCGTTTGAAGATCAATGACATCTCCTCGGCGAAATCAGTGAAGCTGTTGCACGCACAAGGTTACATGCGCGCCCGCGAAACATCAGCCGGAAACGTGCAGTTTATGAACACGTTGATGGAACAAATGAAGGTGGAGCCGGAGCAGGCAAAAGAGATTTCCGAATTTCTGCTGGGGGCGACCATGATTTGCCCATTGGGAGGGGAGTACATGTTGAGACAGGCCAATGGTCTGCCGCAGTGGCATTCCACCGCGTGGAAAGATTCCAGTTTCTACGAAGTGACGGAGATTCCAGAGAATTACAAATTTCCGTTCCTGCAAGTGTTTCGCGGTCTGAACCTGGAATTCTCAATCGACCGCACAACGCTGACGACGTATCTGGAGGTTGATCTCAAGAAGACGCCGTGAATCCAAACACGGATGTGAAAGTTCCGTGAAGAATGAGATGGGCAGGTGCGGGAGCCTGTTGGCTCTCGTGTTTGCCCGTTTTATACTTTGCCCGTTTTATACCTGGGCGAAAGTTCCCATAGGAGATGCTCCCGCTGCCTTCCTTTCTGATCAGCAGTTGACCAGTGAGCCGTCAAGACTGAAAAGAAGGGTTGATGAAGTTGCAAGGAGCGACAACGGAACGAGTTATGTCAATCCGCCCCCCAACAAAGCCTTGACAAGGTTCTAGTGCAGTTTACCCTCTGAGTGACATCTCTGGCTCGTGGGGGGCCTGTATTTATGGGCCAATCAACGCCCGTCACGGCACAGAAGAGCGTAATACGCTCTAATTCTGGAGGCGTCGCAATTGCTCGAGCATTTCCCCCACTTCATGGTGCGTGCTGCCGGGAGCACGGATCACCAGAGCGTTGAGCGGACGAAAATAGCGAATGGCACCGGGACCACCATTGATGTCCCAGGTGTCGGGAGCCACGGTCGTCTGAATCAGGTCGATCAATTCATCGCCCGTGTTAAACGCACCACCGCCGGCAAGAGGATTCGCCGTGTTGGGGTTTGCCATGCGCTGTTGTTTGTAGAGCGCGTTTCGCCTGTTAATCTGCAGTTGCTGATGCATTTGCATCAACCGTAGCAGCAGTCCAAAACGGATCTTCCTGTGCTCGATATCACTCAACCCCTTCACATGTTCCAACTGCTGGTAAAGTCCCACCAATGCACGTACGTGGTCTTGTGGTTTTGGATAGCGGTGCTTCGCCGTGGCGAGATAGATTTTTTTGTAAGTGGCCTGAAACTGATCCGCACTCATCACTACTGAGGTCTCCGCTGCAGGACGAGATCCTTCCGCCCGGTTCGCGGGAACAGAAGACGGGGGAGACAGGAGAATGATCCAGGCAATCCATTGTGTTGACATCGAGAATCTCTCAGCTTTATACCGTGCGATTCGGCCGAACTTTTTCCAAGTCCACTACGTGAGATACAACGCAAATCATCGGCGCTTACACTATCCTGGAAATGCTCTGCTTTCAAGATGCCATTCGCCGTGCACCACCGTTTGACTAGACTACGTCTAGTTTTATCGTAGCGGTTGGCGGACCATTTGGAACTGAAATACCCGTTCGGGTGACGCTACGGTTATCTCGGATGCGCTCTATGTGCCGAGGCAAGC